>CAVUND010000017.1:0-334075 GCA_963742745.1 uncultured Actinomycetes bacterium | reverse complement strand
CGGCTTCACTCCCCCAGCCAGGCCCGCGGCGCCCGAGAAGTTCGGTACGGCGATCGGCAGGGTCAATCGGGACGCGGTCGCCGACCTCGTCCTGTCCCGGCTGGGTGCGCGCCGCTCGTCCTGGAACGCCGCCGACATCCGCGGCGAGGTCGAACGCGTCGTCGCCTCGCTCGACATCGTCTCCCCGACCCCGGTGCGGCGCGAGCTTGCCGAGGACCTGACCGCTCGAACTGTCGCACAGTGCGTACCGCTCCTGAACCGCGGCGACGTCCCCGAACACGTCCGCGCACTCACCTCGCAACGGGTGCTCGACGTGGAGGCCGACCTCGTCACCCGACTCGTCGCACGAGCCGAGAAGGTCGGCGCTCCGGACCGGGTCGGCCACGTCGTCGCCGGACGCCAGCTCGACCATGCCCAGCGCGCGGTGGTCGCCGCACTGGCCGGCGACCACCAGCTGGTGGTCATCGAGGGCGCTGCCGGCGCCGGGAAGACCACGACCCTGGCTGCGGCACGGGACCTGCTGGAGATGCAGCAGCGTCGGCTGGTGGTCGTCACCCCGACCTTGAAGGCCGCCCGCGTCGCCGAACAGCAGATCGGCACCGACGCGTTCTCCGCCGCCTGGCTGATCCACCAGCACGGCTACCGGTGGGACGACGACGGCCACTGGTCCCGCCTCGACACCCAACCCGATCCACGGGCCCGGCTGCTGCCCGGGGACGTCCTGCTCGTCGACGAGGCCGGCATGCTCGACCAGGACACCGCCCGCGCCCTGCTCACCATCGCCGACCAATCCCACGCCCGGGTCGCGTTCGTCGGTGACCGGCACCAGCTCCCTGCGGTCGGCCGCGGCGGCGTACTCGACCACGCCGTCCGCTGGGCACGCCCCGAGGCGTCGCTCGCGCTGGAGACCGTCCACCGGTTCAGCGACCCCGAGTACGCCGAGCTGAGCCTGCTCATGCGCACTGGTGAGCGCAGCGGTGAGGTGTTCGACGCACTGGTGAGCCGGGGTCAGATCCTCGTCCACCCCTCCGAGGTCGAGCGCACCGCAGCGCTCACCACCACAGAAGGACTGGTCATCGCCGACACCCGCGATCAGGTGAGCGCCCTCAACGCCGCGATCCGAGACCACCGCCACGCCACCAGCGATTCCACCGCGGAGGGCTCGCTCACCAGCGTGCTCACCACCGCAGCCGGCGAGCGGATCGGAATCGGTGACCGGATCGCCACCCGCCGCAACAACCGCGACCTCGGTGTCGCGAACCGCGACTGCTGGACGGTGACCGGCATCGACGCCGACCACACCCTCCATGTGCACGGCCGTCGCCGGACAGCGCGCTCTGCCCGCGACGTACGTCCGCGAGCACGTCGAACTCGCCTACGCCACCACTGTCCACGGCGCCCAAGGCGAGACCGTCCCCACCGCCCACCTTCTCCTCGGCGAGACCACCGGCGCCGCCGCGGCGTACGTCGGCATGACCCGCGGTCGCAACAGCAACACCGCCCACCTGGTCGCCGACACCCTCGAGGAGGCCCGCTCGCACTGGATCGAAGTCTTCAGCCGAGACCGCGCCGACCTCGGCCCCGGCCACGCCGCCACGGTCGCCGAGGAAGCCATCGAGCGCTACGGACCCAAGGCTCCGGACTACGCGATTGCGCTCCAAGCCGCGGCGCTCCGGGAGGCCGCGCTCGACCGCTCGAAGCATCGCGCGAACGACCACCCGTACGCCCCCACGCGGCCGCCGTCGCACGGGATCGGCCGCTGACCGAGGTCCACCTCGTCGGCGACATGTGATCGCTCCGCGACCGTCCGCGGACATAGGTGCCCAACAGACAGCTGGCGACGTCACCGGCGAACACAACAACCCACAAAGTGTCCGATCTACCTCGTCCGCTGTTGCTTCTGAAGAGGAAGACCAAATCCAATCAGGCAGGACGTGACCGCATGGAACCCATCCAGATACCCACCGAGTGGGACGACCACGGACTCATCACCTTCGAGGAGTTCTGCACCCTCATCCGCATCCCGCAGCGCACCGCGCGGGACTGGCGCCAACGTGGCGTAGGACCACGGTGGGCACGGCTTAACGGCTGCGGACGGCTCTACATCACCGTTGCCGAAGCCCGCCGCTTCCTGCGGTCGGCGACGCCCGCCGAGCCCGGCGCCACCGCAGCGCACCGAGCCAAGGAGACCTCCCGTGGCTAGGAAGCGAGAACTGCCCGTCTACGTCAGCCTCGAAGAGGCGGCCGAGATGATGTCGCTGTCCACTCGCACGATCCGGCGCCGGATCAGCGACGGCACCATCCCGGCCTACCAGTGCGGCCGGCGCCCCATCCGCATCCGCCTCGACGAGCTCGAGGCCGCACTGCGCCGCATCCCCTCAGCCCGGTGGTGACAGACGATGAGTGAACACACCGACCCGGCCGGTGAGGCCGCCGAGGTACTCGACCGCGCACGCGCGGCCGAGAACGCGATCCAGCAGCTGTGCCGAGCCACGCTGACCCGACCGAGCATGACGCCGGCCGAGGTCGACGTCGTCCTGGCCCACCTGGCCGCTGCTGCCGCCGCGCTACCCCAGGTCGCAAGCCAGCTCGGCGACATCCTCGAGCAGTCCAAGCACGACCATGTGCTCGAGATGGACGCCATGACCGAGACCGAGGACCCCGACCTGGCCATCGACACCGCCCGGCTCCACCTCGGCGAGATCAGCAAACACGCGATCGGCCTCTACCGACTGCTCGACGCCGCTCACCAGGAGACGGCGCACATCGCCGTCACCGACCAGCGCGCAAACCAGCAGGAATACCTCCCGCAGGCCTTCACCTCGGTCGCCCCTCGGCCGGAGGAGCGGCAGCCTCCACCCATGGGCAGCGGACCTGGTCTCCCGAGATGAGGGTCAGCGGCTCGAACAACGGGCCCGAGTCCCGCTGACCCCCGCCGTCATGTTCGAGGCGAGCAGGTCGGGATGTCGTGCTCCCGTCGATCCGTACAGCGGTGCAGTCGCTGCATACCGCCCAGATAGGACGCGGCCACGCTCGGCCTTGACACATCCGGATCTGTCGAAGTCGGATGCCGCAGTAACCATCACTCCGCCAACTGACGCGGCAGCAAGAGGCTTCTGATCTCGGCAAGCGACGCATCCTCGTCATCACGAGTAGCGCTTGGTGACCTCGTACCGTGCCTTCTTGGCGTTCTCTTTGTACTTACTGACGATGTACTCGCCCTTACAGGCGGGCCAGCACCGCCATCCATTCCTGGGTGGTTTGGCACCTTGGGGCGGCCCCGGCCGGGGCTAGTCAGTTGGTCGTACGGCTCGCCCAGCGCATTCAGTGCTGCCAGGAGGGAATCCCGGTCGATCGCGGTTGCTTGTGCCCCAAGAAGCTTGATGATCGGAGCTGCCGCTGGAGCCTCTTGCCCTTAGTCGCGAGGCTGACCAGGTACCTGAGTGCTCCGGCTTGTGCCCGTTTGTCGCGATCCACGTAGCAAGGGCCTTTGTGCCATTCTTGCCGAATTGGGTGCGAAGGTGGCGTACTCCCGAAACAGCACCTCCTTCACCTCGTTTGGCGTGGCCGGCGAGGCGAGATCTCGCACGTCGTTCGCCGTTAGCGTCAGGGACGTCATGTAGCCCATGAACGTTTTAGACGCGCGAATAAGTGCTAGCTTGACCGGCCCCTCATTCTCGCCGAGAGCGTGGAAAGCGTCCTGGTCGTCGGCGATCGAACCGCCCCGACCAGCCCTGGAATCAACGGAGTGCGCGTGCGCTTCCAGCGCGGCTGCGGTGACCGACTCGCGTGTCAGACGGAGGCTGCCAAGCAGCGCCACCTTAGTGTCGTCATCTAGGGCGCGCGAGTTCAAGACCTTCATCGCGAGTTCGACCTCGGCCACGCTCATCCTCGCTGCTCTCGAACGCTCGCGCCGCAGTGAGGTAGTCCGCGAGCGCGTTGTCGAGCCCTAGCTCTGCCTCGTACTGAGTTACCAACGGCACTGTAAGGCGCAGTCGATGCGCACGAGCGATGGCTGACCAGTCATTCGGCTCGAGGCCGCTCAGGTCATCGAGGAGACATCCATGGGCCGCGCCGGCCGCTACATCGTCTAACGCCTCTGGGTCATTACCAGCGACGTCTGCCAACACCTCACCGAAGTTGCTCAGCGTCAGCGACCGTAGCGGCGGATCCTGCTCTTTGACTGCGGCAAGGTACTGCGGCAGGTAGTCGAGCATGTACTGATACACCTCGTCGCGGCCCGCTTTGATGTTGTCGAGCGACAGCTGGTCGGCAGGTTCCGCCGAGGATTGTCGTCAGGTTGTCCGCGAGACCTTGTACAGGTTTCGGGCGACCATCTCGCTGCGCAGAGGTTCAGCCACCTTCGAGATGTCCGTAGCCCTGATGTCGAGCTGTTCAAACACTCGCGACGACCGACTTCGCTGTCTCACTGGGCAGGGTGCACGTGGCCACTTCCAGGCGGGGAAGTGCTGCGACTACGGCCTCGCGCTGACCTTCCGCGAGCTCGTATGTCTCGCCCGGATCGAGCGCCACGGATCGCTGCATCGAGCAGCTCCAACCCTCGGGCTTCGGGATCGTCTCCGATCAAGAACTCCAAGACTCCCGGCCAGGCTGGCGCTGAGCCGCTCAATGAAGTCGGTCTTCTTCTTCCCGGTGCTTAGGTAGGCCTCGATGAACTTGAGGTCTGCTTCGGCGTTGGCGGCGAGACGTCGAATCGGCTCGTCGAGCTTTTCAGGGTCTGACGCCAGCAGGTCGTTGAGGGTGCCGCAATGTTGTAAACGCTCTGCCCTTGCAGCAACCGCGGCCCTTCTGACTGAAGCACTGCTTCGATGTCCTCGGCGTTCCTCTCATCGTCAACGCTGAACTGGTACTCAATGTCCATGGTGTTGGGCTGCACGACCTTGAGATGAACCATCGCGGCGGCACTGCCTTGCCCAGGGAACTGCGTCACGTAGAGCGTGAAGTTCTCATCGATGTAGCCAGCGTTGAGCAGCTCGCGGGTCATGTCAGCACCCTCCAAAAGCCGTGATGCGACTTCCGCGAATGACACCTGCTCGCCGTAGTACTGGAACTCCATCTCGATCTCGCCTAGGGCATCGGTCAGCGACGCTTGCGCGACCGTAAGCTGCTCCTTCGTGGCCGCCACCATCTTTTTGCGCTGCTCAGTGCGGTCAGCCGCTTCCAGTCCGATATTGAAAGCTGCTCGTTCATGAGCGTCTGCACGGCACCGAATGACAAGAGCCGCCTTCGACCCCGTGGCCGGGACGGTCCATCGCTGCCAAGTCCTGTTCGTCCGCAACGTATGCCCGCCAGAAGCCAGCATCCAGCAGCTGCGCCCACGCATAGCTAGTCCCACCGACTACAACCTGAATCTGACTTGGGTTGACTGGATGCGGTCCCTTGGCCGCCAGGACAGCCTGTAGACGCTCGCCTAACCGTTGGCTGCGTGCGTTGACAGCGGACGTCGATACGCGGCCAAGACGAAACCGGGCGATCCCTTCCACCTCGCGTGCAGCAGCAGCCCGCTGCGACACCCAATCGCGGAAGGCCTTATAGAGATCGTCCAGCACGCTCTCGGCGTTCCGGATCTTCTCGTAATCACCCATGTAGACGTTCTTGTACACAATCGAAGCGAAGAGACGGTCAGGAGTCAGTCCGTCCAAGCCGCTGGCGCCGAGGATGCGGGAGCAGAACACGTCGTACTCGTTGCAGATGTTCTTTGATTAGCCGCATATCGGTCGGATGGCGACGCTGACCAGGTCGATCACCGCCGAGCTGGGTCGTTGGTCCTCCCCGACGGTGGACAGCTCGCCACGGATCAACTCACGGGAAGTGCGGTGCGAGATGAACAGCACATGGCGCACAAGGTCGAAAAAAAACTCGTGCGGTTCGTCGACATCAAACGACGCGTCTCCCCCGTCGCTGCGGTGAGGCCTCCAACGGAGTCACTGTCGCCTAGGTCGTCGTTCTCGTCGAGCTTCTCGAAGATGCTGTCTCTGGTGGCATAGACCAAAGCGGATTGGGTTCGTTACCGGTCTGCTCGGCGTTGTTGAGCAGCAGGTTGAGTTCACGGAGCGTCTCAAAGATGTGCGGATCTTCGAAGCGATCGAGGTCCTCGAAGAGCACGACCACTGTCGTGCCGGAGTTCTGGAAGAAGTAGACAATCTCGTCGAGGTACTCATCGAAGAAGGACGTCGAGTTTTCCGACAGGCGTCACCTTGGCCGGACCGGAGCCACCAGCTCGGTCACCCGCAGACGCTGATGGAAGAGACGCTGCGACGCAGACCACCGTGCAGCCGAACGCGAGAGCGCGAAGACGACAGGCCAGACTGAGCCACTGCATGGGGAGAGAAGTCGAGAACCCACCCGCAAGATAGTTCTTGAACCAAGGCCCAGAAACGACATCCGGAAACGAGTCTTTTGACCCTTCGTAGGCACGCAGAGCGATGGAGTGCCAAAATAGCAAAGTAATAACCCCACCGCAGGCCGCCGGCAGCTCATTCGCCCTGTGCGGAGTTCAAAGCATCGAGCCGGTTGTAGCGCGAGGCTGGCGTGTCAGAAGGCTTCCGCCGATACAGCAGCTGCTTGACGATCTCCTTCTGGATCAGGTTCGTCGTGTCGAGAGTCGTCTTGTCGCCGGGGTCCTCAGACAGCCGGGCATCGCCGATTCCGAGGCTGGGCAGTGACAGGTTGATGACTTTGACCTCGAGTTCGCAGCCATCTGACCGCTGCCTTCGATCCAGGACACTGCTCTTACCGCTGCCGAAGTGGCCCGTGAGCGCGATGTTGCGCGCTGGTCTTGGCCTTTGCGTTGCAGCTCGGCCGCTGAGATTGAGGACGTGTGCTTCGCCGTGCTCGTCCGGCAGATACTGAGGACTCAGCGACCGCAGTGCCGGCATCTTGGCGTCTGGCCCGATCCTGCGCCGCTAGCTTCTGCCATTCGTAGTCCTCTTAGAACGTCAATCTATCGATGCGCGCATAAGAATGACGGCGCCTCCCGTCACTCCGATGCGGTCTAGGTCAGCTTGACTCTAATCCGGCGCACCGACACTCCTCGTCGTGCTCCACAGAGGGACCATTCGGGTGTTAGGGCTTCCTGCCGAACGGCCCTCGCTTGCCTGGTGGTTGATATGCGGCTGGCGGAGGGAGCTGCGGCGCCGGCGCCGCTGCCTGCGGAGGGGTGCCGACCGAATCAGGGTGCTGCCCCGTGGCAATGGCCCAGAGCAGCCTGTTCGTCTCGCGTTGCGCCAAGAGAATGGCCTCACTCGCCTCACGGCCCCGGCGCAACTCGATCAAGAATGCAGTCTCAGTCATACCCATGGGATCACCATGCCTCACGCCCGCAGGTGGCGTGCTTCCGCCGCCCGCCAAGAAGTCGTTTAGCGCCTAAGCCCTCGCCGAGGAGATGGTTCGACAGCACAAAGACGAGGTAACTACAGACTGGCGCCGCCGTTGCTGACGCTGCCTCGGTGCTGCACACCCACTTTGACGCTGCCTGTCGTGGCACTATTCGGCCCCCTCCGCCTCGGTAGGGTCAGCCCGGTGACCATCTCGCTCGCAACGTCAGACGACGAACTCCAGAAAGTCCGAACGTTGTTCGCAGCGACCTTCAATGACATTGCTCCGGATGCCGTGCCCTATACGGCGGAAGGTCACTCGACCTACGACGTGATGGTCGTTCAAGCGCTGGACGCCGACGGGATTCTTCAAGGCGCCGCCTTGACCAACCGGGCCCAGATTGCGGTCCAGTCGATGATGATGGGTGATCCGTTCGGTTACGCCTCCGTCATCGACAAGCACCGAGAGCTTGATCTGCTCGCCGTCCGACCCGAAGCGCGTGGATCGGGTATCGGCGCCGCGTTGCTGGAATTCGTCGAGGACCGTCTCTCCACAAAGGGCATCGACGTGCTTTTCGGCAACGCTACGTCCGATCTTGACATCGTCAAGCTGCGCCTCTTCTACGAGCGCCACGGGTACACCGTGCACCCGTCGGGACAGCCGCTTCCCACGCTACTTGGGAAGGCATGGACGCATCCGATGGCGCCACCCGCAGTTTTCTACTTTCACAAGATGCTGAACAGCGGACGCATTCCGACGGTCGGAGCGGGCTCTCCGGCGGTCGTGCCACCTGACCCGAACAAGGCGCGTCGCCCCAAGAAACCCAAGAAGCGAAAGAGACGCCATTGATGCTAGCGGCGGCGGAGCACCATGCCCGTGGCCGGTCTCGTGGTCCGCACAGTGGGCCGCGTTAGGTTCAGGGGAGTCTTCAGAGTGAGGTCCTGTTCGCGCTTCTGGCGCCGGTGTCAGCGTTGGCGCGCTTCGAGTATGAAGTGCCCCTGCTCAGGAGCACTTCGCCGTAGAGTGGGGTAACGGTGGCGTTCGGTTGAAGGTTGGAGGTCTCTTGTGGCCGATGATTACCGACTGGACGACCTCGGTTGGTTCCAGTTCGAGCGTATGTGTCAGGCGCTACTTCGTGCTCAACACGGCGCGTCGCTTGAGTCATGGGGTGGAGGAGTGGACTTCGGTCGCGACGCGTACTCCGAAGGTCCGTTGCATTTCCCTGACCCTCAAGTCGAAACAGACGGGCCGTTTGTTTTTCAAGCGAAGTTCGTGGCTGGCGCGAACGCAGCGGGTGCTGATTCGTGGCCGGCGTTGAAAAAGGCCGTGAGCTCGGAGCTGAAGCGGATCGGGGAGCGGGTGGACGCGGGTCAGTGGGAGGACCCAGCGGTGTATGTGTTGATGACGAACGCGCCACTCAAGTCCTTCAGGCGTCGCGAACTGCACAAGTTGCTCGATCCTGCGTTTCCGGACACCCGGATCTTCTTCAGGGTGCTGGCGATCTCTTCGCGGCGTTGGATGCCTCGCCGGCGGTACGGCGCGCCTACCCACAGATTTTGGGTCTTCGCGATCTCGAGCTCCTTATCCGGAACGCCGTCTCGGCAGATGTGTGGAACCGGTCGACCGCTGCGGTCGAGAGCCTGTCCGCGCTTCCACCTGTGTTCGTAGCAACAGGCGCTTACCGGCGAACCCTGGGCTTGTTGGATCGTTACCGGTTCGCGGTGCTGACGGGTCCGCCGGAAATGGGGAAGACCGCGACTGCGTGGATGGTGGCCCTGGCTCGTATGTCCGGCGGATGGGAAATCCACGACTGCCGGTCGCCTCGCGACCTGTTCCAGGTCTACGACGATGACGTCAAGCAGGTCTTCGTTGCCGATGACGCGTTCGGGAGCACTGAATACCGACCGGAGATCGCAAGCGAATGGGCCGCACAGCTCTCGAAAGTGCTCGCGTCACTCAACCGCGATCATGTGTTGTTGTGGACGTCGCGGCCTGGGCCGCTGGCGCTCAGTTTGGAACGGCTCCACTTCGATGGGGCGGATGACCGGTTTCCCGCCCCGCACCAGGTGACGGTCGACGCTAGCTTCTTGTCGTTCGAAGAGAAGGCGCGAATCCTTTACCGGCATGCTCGGGCGGCCGGCCTGAGCAACGAGGCCAGAACGCTGGTGCGTTCCGTCGCGCCGATGGTGGTGCGGAGTCCTCACTTCACCCCGTACCGGATCAAACGCTTCGTGGAGCATCGTCTCCCTGACTTGGTCGCCGACGGCGGACTCGACAAGAAGGCGGTTGAGGATGCGGTCCGGGAATCGCTTGCCGAAACGTCGAAGGCGATGAAGACCTCTTTGAATGTGCTGGAACCCGAGAGCCGAGCGTTGTTGATCTCGATGCTGAACGCCCCGCCGGGGTCTGTCGGTCTTATCGAGGCAGTTGAACTGCTTCGAGTGATTACCTTGGTGGTGCCCCGAGGGCGTCGACCGAGAAGCTGGCGGAGATGATTGACGACCACTTCATCAAGGTGCAGGACCGGTCGGCTGGTGACTCTTACGCAGTCGGCCAAGTTGCGGGCGGCGTTCATGTGACTCGTCAGCTCGAGTGGATTCACCCCAGCGTCCGCGACACTGTCATCGAATACCTAATGGACCACGAGTCGGATCGCGGGGCGTTCCTCAAGTCGGCAACGGTCAGTGGTTTGTCGATGTCGATGTCGCTGGCCGGTGGCGCGCAGGGCGGTCGAGTGTTTCCGTTGCTCAGGACGGGCGGGGGGCTTGGGCGCTCTTGCGAGAAGCGTTGGTCCGTCACGGGTCGGGGTTGACCCCGCACGCGGTGGTGACCCTAGCGACGACCTTGCGGGAGGCGTTGAACGCGGACGGGATCTCCCATGAACAGCGCCAAGACCTTCACGAGTCGGTGGTGGTGTTCCTGCGGGCCGTCGTGGCCGGATCAGCCAATCACGCAAAGAAGCCGACGCTCGAAGGCTTGCGTGCCTTCTACGACCTCTCCGATGCGGTTGGCGTGTTCGTGCCGAGCGCCCGACACTCGACGGGCTGTGGCAAGACACGGTTACGTCACTCGACACTTGCAATCAGTCAGGACCTCGACGTCACTGCTCTTGGAGTTGCGGGACGCTTCCCCAACCTGGTGGGGCTGCTGGAAATTCCGAACCGCGATTCGTTCGGATCAACCTTGACGGTGACATCCTCAAGGACTCGAGACGAAACTTGTACGCTCCTTGAACGCAAGGTCGGCGAGTTTGAATGACTTAGACTCCACCGAAGAAATTGTCAACGACGAGGACGGGTTTATCCCAGTAGAACCAGACGGTTCGGAAGGCGAAGAACTGAGATGGCTATCAGCGGCCGAGTCCTTCTTGGACAGGTGGGAGTACCGCCAATCTCCGACCCACCGGAGCGTTTTACTCCGTATCCGAGTCACTCGAGGAACACTCGCGGACCCGTCGGACGAAGCGATCGGTTCGAAGAATGGGACGCCGGTCGGCAACAGGACGACCAAGAACCGGAAGGGTTCAGCGACGACGAACGTCCGTTTGACCTGGCCGAATTCTTCGCTGACCTCTAGGTGATCTGTTTTGTGTGACGTCGTCGTTCTCGACGGCCGGGGCCACGTCGGCTGTATATCCGCAGTCTGGGTGACGCCGGGCTGATGGCTTCCTCGATCAACACGATGATGCACGGCGTTCGCGGCTTCTTCCGATTCGCCCACATCGACGGCACGATCCCGAC
Source organism: uncultured Actinomycetes bacterium (assembly GCA_963742745.1). Classification (GTDB taxonomy): domain Bacteria; phylum Actinomycetota; class Thermoleophilia; order Solirubrobacterales; family Solirubrobacteraceae; genus CADCVQ01. The sequence continues at coordinate 322,997 of CAVUND010000017.1, read as the reverse complement.
TGACCCCGCCGTGTACGCCCGACTACCAAAGGTGCACAGCGACGAATCCCGCACCCAAGGCCTTGATCGGCCTCGAGGTGATCCATTTCCTGCAGGTCGCCCAAACCATCACCGTCCACCACGGCGCCCTGGCCTACCTCCTGGGCATCAACGCGCTCCGCGGTCGGAATCGACGCCGTCGAATCGGCCCGCGTGCACCTGGCGCTGCCCAACCAGAACGGCTTCTTCCGCGAGCAGCAGAAGCCCAGCGCCTCGGTGCGTGCTGATGCTGCGCGGCGGCCGCACGCTCGACCGCTCGCAGCTGGCCGGCATCGTGCACCTGGTCGCCTCCAGCGTGCCCGAGCTGCAGACCAAGGACGTCAGCGTGCTCGACCAGACCGGCGCGCTGCTGACCGAGAACGGCGACCGCAACGTCGCGGGCCTGGACGCCAGCAGCTGCAGTACGTGCACGCAGATGGAGCCGAGCTACACCAAGCGCATCCAGGAACTGCTGGAGCCGGTGGTCGGCCGCGAGAACCTGCGCGCCTCGGTCACCGCCGACATCGACTTCTCGCAGAGCGAGGCCACCTCCGAGCAGTTCAAGCCCAACGGCAACCCGGCCGACGCCACCGTGCGCAGCCAGCAGATCAGCGACACCGGCGGCAGCGCCGGCAACGTGCCGTCCGGCGTGCCCGGCGCCGCCACCAACCAGCCGCCGGTGCCGGCCACCGCGCCGATCAACGGCGCCTCGGCCCCGCTGCAGGCCGCGCAGGGCGGCAGCGTGCGGCGCCAACGGCCACCGCGAGACGGTCACCAACTACGAGGTCGACCGCACCGTGCGCGTCACGCGCAACGCCACCGGCCTGGTGCGCCACCTGAACGCGGCCGTCGTCGTCAACCAGAAGGTCAACACCGACGCCAAGGGCAAGACCACCAGCACGCCGCTGACGCAGGACGAGATGGACAAGCTGACCGCGCTGGTGCAGGAAGCCATCGGCTTCGACAAGACGCGCGGCGACTCGGTCAAGGTGATCAACGCGCCGTTCAAGGCCGAGGCCGCGATGAAGGCCGAGGAACTGCCGCTGTGGAAGCAGCAGTGGCTGCTCGACCTGCTGCGCGCCGGCGCCGTCCCGACCGGCCTGACGCTGGTCGCGCTGGCCGTGCTGTTCGGCCTGGTGCGCCCGGCGGTGATGGCCGCGCTCGCGCCGGCCGGTCGTCGAGCAGAAGGAAGAACGCCTGAACGCCGTCGTCGACGACGCCCAGGAGCTGTCGATGGACGCGCTGCCCGAGCTGCTGGAGGCGCCGCACATGGCCGAGCAAGCTCGAGAGCGCGCGCCAGCTCGCCAAGGACAACCCGACCGCCGTCGCCAACATCGTGCGCGACTGGGTCAACGGCGAAGCCGCCGCCTGACTCACCTCGAGCCGGAAACAAGACCATGGCGCTGCCCAAAGCAACAAGGAAGACCAGAGCATCGAGGACGCCGCGATCCTGCTGATGTCGCTCGGCGAGGAAGAGGCCGCCGCGGTCTTCAAGCACCTCGCGCCGAAGGAAGTCCAGAAGCTGGGCGAGACCATCGCCCGCATGAAGTCGATCACGCGCGAGCGCATGGACGGCGTGCTGGACCGCTTCGGCACCATCGCGCAGTCGCAGCACGTGCTGGTGCAGCGACACCGACGAATACGTCAAGGCCGTGCTGCGCAAGGCGCTCGGCGAGGACAAGGCCAACCTGCTGATCGACCGCATCCTGCAAGGCAGCGACGTCACCGGCATCGAGAGCCTGAAGTGGATGGACGCCACCTCGGTGGCCGAGCTGCTGCGCAACGAGCACCCGCAGATCGTCGCGGCCATCCTGGTGCACCTGGACTTCGACCAGTCCTCGGCGGTGCTCAAGTCGTTCACCGAACGCCAGCGCAACGAGGTGCTGATCCGCATCGCCACGCTGGACGGCATCCAGCCGTCGGCGCTGAAGGACCTCAACGAGGTGATGAGCAAGGTGCTGGCCGGCGGCGAGAAGCTGAAGAAGGCGTCGCTGGGCGGCGTCAAGACGGCGGCCGAGATCATCAACCTGATGGGCTCGTCGGTGGAGACCTCGGCGCTCGACTACATCCGCGAGGCGGACAACGAGCTGGCCCAGAAGATCATGGACAACATGTTCACGTTCGACGACCTGAACAAGCTCGACGACAAGGGCTTCCAGTCGCTGCTCAAGGAAGTGCAGAGCGAGTCGCTGGTCATCGCGCTCAAGGGCGCCGCGCCGGAGCTGCGCGAGAAGGTGTTCCGCAACATGTCCACGCCGCGCCGCCGAGACGCTGCGCGAGGACCTCGATTCGCGCGGCCCGGTGCGGGTCTCCGAAGTCGAGTCCGAGCAGAAGGAAATGCTGAAGATCGTGCGTCGCCTGGTCGACGAAGGCCAGATCGTGCTGGCCAGCGGAGGCGCCGATGACTTCGTCTAAGGAACGCCTGCACGGCATTCCGTCGCCGGTGCCGCACGGCCGCGCCGCCGCAGTCGCGCTTCATCCCGCGCGAGGAGCTCGAGGGCTTCGCCGCGTGGCGTCCGGGCTCGTTCGGCGGCGCCGAGGCCGCCGTCGCCGCATCCGGCCGACCGCCCCGAGAACAAGGTGCATGCCGCGCCGCCGCCGCCGCCGCCGCCGCCGACCGAGGCCGAGTGGCTGGCCGAGGTGCAGCACGCGCGCGAAGGCGGCTACCAGGACGGGTACCGCGACGGCCTGGTCGCGCTCGAGGCCTTCAAGGAAAACTTCGCCCGCCAGATGGCCGCCCAGTTCGGCGCGCTGCTGGCCAACCTCGACGACCAGTGGAACGGGCTGGAACAGCAGATGGCGCTGGCCGTCACGCGCACCGCCGTGCAGCTGGCGCGCCAGGTCGTGCGCCACGAGCTGGACACGCGTCCCGAGATCGTCGCCAAGGTCGCGCAGGAGGCCGTCAACGCCATCGTGCTGTCGGCGCGCCACCTGCGCGTGCGCATCCACCCGGCCGACCACCGCACGTGCTGGCGGGCGCCGGCGAGGCGCTCAAGGCGCGCGACGCGCGCGCTCGTCGCCGACGCCGGCGATCGAGCCGCGGCGGCTGCATCGTCGAGTCCGACCTGCGGCCAGGTCGACGCCCGCATCGGCACCCGCTGGGCCGCCGCCGCCGCCGTGTTCGGCCGCGACGACACCTGGGACGCGCCCGAGATCATCGTCGGAGGCATCGACGAATGACGACGGCCGGCACGCCGCCCCCGAACGCGCCGCGCGCTGGCAGCGCTACCTCGCCGACATCGAGAACTACGCGATCGTGCCGCAGCCGCTGGAGATGCAGGGCACGCTGGTGCGCGTGACCGGCCTCGTGCTCGAGGCCGCCGGCGTGCGCGTGCCCGTCGGCTCGGTGTGCGACGTCTCGGGCTCGCCCAACGAGCCGCCGGTCACCGCCGAAGTGGTCGGCTTCGACGGCGACCGCGCCTTCCTGATGCCCACCGGCGAACTGCATGGCCTGGCCAGCGGCGCGCGCGTGATGCCGCGCGCCGTGCCGCAGCTGCCGCCGCAGTTCGGCGTCGAGAACCACCCGTGGCGCCGCAGCGAGGATCGCGGCCTGCACCTGCCGATGGGCGCGGGCCTGCTGGGCCGCGTCGTCGACGCGCACGGCCGTCCGCTGGACCGCCTGGGCGCGCTGACCGACGTGCGCGACGAACCGATGGTGCGCCGCTCGATCAACGCGATGGAGCGCGACCCGGTGCGCACAGCCGCTCGACACCGGCGTGCGCGCGATCAACTCGATGCTCACCGTCGGCCGCGGCCAGCGCATCGGCCTGTTCGCCGGCACCGGCGTCGGCAAGTCGGTGCTGCTGGGCATGATGGCGCGCTACACCGCAGGCCGACGTGATCGTCGTCGGCCTGATCGGCGAACGCGGCCGCGAAGTCAAGGAATTCATCGAGGACATCCTCGGCGAGGAGGGCCTGCGCGCGCTCGGTGGTCGTGGCCGCGCCGGCCGACGCGCCGCCGCTGGTGCGCATGCAGGGCGCCAACTACGCCACCGCGGTGGCCGAGCACTTCCGCGACCGCGGCCAGCACGTGCTGCTGCTGATGGATTCGCTGACCCGCTTCGCGATGGCGCAGCGCGAGATCGCGCTGGCCATCGGCGAGCCGCCGGCCACCCGGGCTACCCGCCGCAGCTGCTTCGCCAAGCTGCCGCAACTGGTCGAGCGCTCGCGGCAACGCCGGCGCCGGCGGCGGCTCGATCACCGCGTTCTACACCGTGCTGACCGAAGGCGACGACCCGCAGGATCCGATCGCCGACGCGGCGCGAGGCATCCTCGACGGCCACATCGTGCTGTCGCGCGAGCTGGCCGAGTCGGGCCACTTCCCGGCCATCGACGTCGAGAAGTCGATCTCGCGCGTGATGACCAGCGTCGCCCCGCGCGACCACCTGGCGGCCGCGCGCATCGCGCGCCAGGCGCTGTCCAAGGTGACCAAGGCGCGCGACCTGATCCAGCTCGGCGCCTACACGCCGGGCGCCGATCCGGAGCTCGACGCCGCCGTCAAGATGAGCCCCAAGCTGACCGCGCTGCTGCAGCAGGACATGCACGAGCGCGCGTCGATGGCCGAGAGCAAGCACCAACTGAACAAGGCGATCCAGCTGTGACCGTCGTCGCACTGACCGGACCGCCATGAAGCGCCTCGCCTGCTCCGAACCCTGCTCGAACGCGAGCAGAAGCGCCGCGACGAGCAGATGGCGCAGGTGCGCAACGCCGTGGCCAACGCCGAGGCGCAGCAGCAGCAGGCCGACGGCCTGACCGGATACCGCACCGAGTACTGCCAGAAGTGGGCGGCGCAGTTCCAGCAGGCCGCGCGATGGAGATCCTGCGCAGCTACCACGGCTTCCTGTCGCGCCTGGACCAGGCGATCACGCAGCAGCAGTCCGTCGTCGAGCACGCGCAGCGCATGGTCGAGGCGCAGCGCCAGCGGCTGGTCGAGCGCGAGATCCGCGTGGCCACCGTCGAGCGCCTGATCAAGCGGCGCGAGGCCATGCTGGCCAAGCTGGCCGACCGCCGCGACCAGAAGAACCTCGACGAGATGGCCCAGCGCCTGAGCGCCGCGCGCGCCCAGTCCGGGCTGTCCTGACCCGATTTCCATTCATTTGCGAGCGACACCATGGCCGTCCAACCCAGCTCCCACCCCCGCGTCCACTCCAGCACGCACGGCTCGCACGCGTCGCACGCGCACGCGGCGCATGCCGCCGAGCAAGGCCAAGCCCAGCCTGACGCGCCGAGGAAGGCGAGGGCGGCGGCTTCGCGGCCCAGCTGCTGAAGGCGCAGCCGGCGGCGGCCAAGGACGTCACGGCCGCCGACGCCAGGCCCAAGGCCGAGGCCGCGAAGAAGCCGACCGACGGACAAGGACGGCCAGGCCAGCGCCGACGCCAAGGACGGCAAGGACGGCAAGGACGACAAGGACACGAAGACCGCCGACGCCACGCCGCCGCTGCCGGTCGACCCGAACGCGCTGCTGGCCGCCCAGCAGCCGGTCGCGCCGGCCACCACCTCGCTGGCCGACAAGACGCGCCGGCGCGACGACCACGACGACTTCGCCACGCGACCCGCTGGGCGCGCTGCGCAAGGCCGCCTCCGGCAAGGCCGGCAAGGACGACGACGGCAAGGCCGCGTTGCTGGCCGGCCTGGGCGCCGGCAAGCAGGCGCACGGGCACGGCGGCCGCCGCCGGCCGCGGCAAGGGCGCGGCCGCCGCGCGGCGACATCGCCGCCGCGCTGGCCAAGGCCGAGGGCGCCGTCAAGGCCGCCACCGAGGCGCGCGACGCGCTCGCCGCGATGCTGCCGCAACCCGATCCCGTGGCCGTGCAGGCCGGCGCGGTCGGCGCGCCGGCCAATGCCTTGATGGACGCCAGCCCGGCCGCGCACCAGGCGCCGCCCACCCCGCCGGCCCAGGCCACGCCCAGAGCGTCGCCTCGTCGCTGTCGCCCGAGTAGGGCGCCTTGCCCGTGAGCGCGTAGACGAGCACACAGCCGAGCGCATAGACGTCGGTGCGCGCGTCGACGCGCTCGCCGCGGATCTGCTCGGGCGCGACGTAGCCGAGCGTCCCGACCCAGCCGCCGGCGCGGCTGAGCCCGCCGCCGGCGGTCGTGGCGGCGTTCTTGGTCAGCCCGAAGTCCGTGAGATAGGCGTGGTCGTCGTCGCCGAGCAGGACGTTGGCCGGCTTGACGTCGCGATGCACGAGCCCGTGGCGGTGGGCGGCGTCCAGCGCGCCGCCGAGCTGCGCGACGATGTGCGCGGCGCGCTCGGGCTCGAGCTGCTCCTCGGCGCGGACGAGCGCGCGCAGGTCGGGCCCGTCGACGTAGCGCATGACGATGAACAGGGCGCCCTCGCGCTCGCCCGCGTAGTAGACCGGAATGACGTTGGGATGCTCGACCGAGGCGGCGGCCTTGGACTCGGCGACGAAGCGCTTGCGGAAGTCCTCGTCGTCGGCGAGCGCGGGCGCGATGACCTTCAGCGCCACGGTGCGCTCGAGGCTGAGCTGCGTCGCGCGGTAGACGACGCCCATCCCGCCGCGTCCGGCAAGGCCTTCGATGCGGTAGTCGACGAAGACGTCGCCTGGCCTGAACTCCGGCATGTAGCCCTTCTTCTAGCGGTTTGGCCGACAACATTGTGCGGCGAGCGACATCACAGGTCGCCCCACCGTTATCCCGACCCCGCTGGTAGGCTTTACGCGTGTTCTTCACGACGAAGGCCGAGTACGGCGTGCGCCTGCTCATCGAGGTCGGGCGCCAGGGTCAGGACCACCCCGTCTCGCTGAAGGCGGTCGCCGACGCGGAGAACCTGCCGCTCGCCTACCTCGAGCGGATCGTCGCGCTGCTCAAGCGCGCGGGCCTCGTGCAGAGCACGCGCGGCGCGCACGGCGGCTACGTGCTGGCGCGCAAGCCCGAGGACATCCGCATGGACGCGGTCGTGCTCGCGCTCGAGGGCTCGCTCGCGCCGATGGAGTGCTTCGTCGACGACCGCGCCGACGACGGCAGCGGCCGCGTGCTGTGCTCACACCACGACGACTCCGGCCGCGGCTGCGCCACGAAGCTGCTGTGGACCCGCGTGCAGGTCGGCGTCAGCAACACGCTCGCGCAGACCTCGCTCGCCGAGCTCATCGATTTTCAGACCCGCCAGCTGCCGCGCGTCGGCGAGCGTGCGGCGCCGGCCGAAAGAACCCCAACTCCCGCCTGATCCGTCAGGCCACCCGGTACGAAGGAGCAGTCAAGGAAACCATGCCCGAGCTTGAGATTCGCAACCTCCACGTCCAGGCGGAGGACAAGCAGATCCTCAAGGGCGTCGACCTCACGGTCAAGCCCGGTGAGATCCACGCCCTGATGGGCCCCAACGGGTCCGGCAAGTCCACGCTGGCCAACGCGATCATGGGTCACCCGAGCCTGGAGGTCACCGAGGGCCAGATCCTCTTCGGCGGCGAGGACATCACCGAGTCCGACACCGACGAGCGCGCCCGGATGGGCCTCTTCATGGCCTTCCAGTACCCGGTCGCCATCCCCGGCGTGACGATCACGAAGTACCTGCGGATGGTCATGAACGCCCACCGCGAGGCGCGTGGCGAGGCCGACATCTCGCTCAAGGAGTTCCGCAAGACCGTCGAGGCCGCGATGGAGCTCGTCGACGTGCCGCGCGAGTTCAGCTCGCGCTACCTCAACGAGGGCTTCTCCGGCGGCGAGAAGAAGCGCCTGGAGATCCTCCAGCTCGCGCTGCAGATGCCCAAGCTCGCCGTCCTCGACGAGACCGATTCGGGCCTGGACATCGACGCGCTGAACGTCGTCGCCCACGGCGTCAACACGGTCGCGTCGGGCCAGGACATGGGGATCCTCATCATCACCCACTACCAGCGCATCCTGCACATGGTCACGCCGACGCGCGTCTCGATCATGTTCGACGGCCGGATCGCCACCGAGGGCGGCCCCGAGCTCGTCGACCGCCTCGAGGCCGAGGGCTACGCGGGGATCCGCGAAGAGTTCGGTCTGGCCGCAACGCAGGGATGACCACCCTGGCCGACACGCCGCTGGCCACGGACTTCCCCTCGCTGCAGCGCGAGGGGATCGTCTACATGGATGCCGCGGCGACGTCGCAGACGCCGCGGCCGGTGATCGACGCGATGGCCGACTACTACGAGAACCATCGCGGCACCGTGCATCGCAGCGTCTACGCGCTGGCGGCGGAGGCCACCGAGCTCTTCGAGGGCGCCCGCGACCGGATCGCGGCGTTCATGAACTGGCCGGCGGAGTGCACGGTCTTCACGAAGAACGCGACCGAGGCGCTGAACCTCGTCGCGTACTCATGGGGACGCGCCAACATCGGCCCCGGAGACACCGTCGTCGTCACGCAGCTCGAGCATCACTCCAACTTCGTGCCCTGGCACATGCTCTGCCGCGAGACCGGCGCCGAGTTTCGGATGATCGAGGTCGACGACGAGTGCATGCTCGACCTCGACGCGCTCGACGAGCAGCTCGCGACCGGCACGGTCAAGCTCGTCGCGACCACCCACGTCTCCAACGCCGCCGGAACGATCGCCCCGGTGGGCGAGATCGTCCGCCGCGCGCACGCCGCCGGCGCGGTCGTCGTCGTCGACGGCTCGCAGGCGGTGCCGCAGATGCCCGTCGACGTCACCGAGCTCGGTGCCGACTTCTACGCGTGGACCGGCCACAAGCTCTACGGCCCGACCGGCATCGGCATCCTGCACGGGCGCAAGGAGCTGCTCAACGCCATGCCGCCGTTCCTCGGCGGCGGCCACATGATCGCGTCGGTCTCCGTCGACGAGATCCGCTGGGGCCAGCTGCCGGCGAAGTTCGAGGCCGGCACGTCGAACATCGCCGAGGCGATCGGCCTCGGCGCCGCCGTCGACTTCGTGTCCGGCATCGGCATGGAGAGCATCCGCGAGCACGAGCGCGACCTCTGCGCCTACGCCCTGGAGCGCCTCGCCGAGCTGCCCGACGTCACGGTCATGGGCCCGCTGGAGGCCGACAGGCGCGGCGCGCTCGTCGCCTTCACGCTGGACATCGCCCACCCGCACGACATCGCGGAGATCCTCGGATCCAGCGGCGTCTGCGTGCGGGCCGGCCACCACTGCGCCCAGCCGCTCATGCAGCGCTTCGGCGTGGCCGCCACGACGCGCGCGTCGTTCGCGGTGCACAACACGCGCGCCGACGTCGACCGCGCTCATCGACGGCCTCAACGACGTACGCAGGATCTTCGGATGACCGCCCCGACCCAGGAAGCGCTGTGAGCATGGACTCCATCTACCGCGAAGAGATCCTCGAGCACTACAAGCGCCCGCACAACTGGGGCCACCTCGATCCGCACGACCTCACCTTCAAGGACTCAAATCCGCTCTGCGGCGACGAGCTGACGGTCGAGATCCGCACGACCGACGACGGCCGGATCGAGGACCTGCGCTTCTCCGGCCACGGCTGCGCGATCAGCCAGGCCTCGGCGTCGATGACCTCCGACGAGATCAAGGGCATGACGATCGACGAGCTCATCAAGCTCGATCGCCAGTACGTCCTGGACCTGCTCGGCATCCAGATCTCGGCGACGCGGATGAAGTGCGCGCTGCTGACGCTGAAGGTGCTCAAGGGCGCCGCGTTGGGCGCGCCGGTCGACTGGGAGCCCGAGACGCCGCCGAGCGAGGCCGAGGGCGGCATCGAGCGCCATCCCACGGGCGCAGACAAGCTCTGATCGCAGCGCGGCCGCGGTCGGCCGCGGCGCACCGTCTGCGACCTTCCGCCGCACGGCCAAGGCGGCTACACTCCACAGAAGCAAATCCGAGCGCCCAGGACGGGATTGGCGCGCCGGCTGTTTTCCATGAGCGAGACCCTCGACATCTGCCTCCTCTCCGAGCTTCCGCCCGGCGCCTCGCGCCTGGTCGAATGGGAAGACCTCGAGATCGGGATCTTCAACTGCAACGGCGAGCTGCTGGCGATCGAGGACCGCTGCTCGCACGACAACGGGAACCTCGCCGAGGGCGAGTTCGACCCCGAGAAGTGCACCGTCGAGTGCCCGCGCCATGGCGCGTTGTTCGATCTGCATACCGGCAAGCCGATCACGCTGCCGGCCTACGTACCCATAGAGACGTTCCCAGTCCGCGTCGAGGACGACATGATCAAGCTGGAGGTTGAGTAACCGATATGGCAACTCCCGAGACCATCGCCGAGCAGGCAAGCCTGCAGGGGATCAACTCCGACTACACCGAGAAGTACGGCTTCCACGACGCTGAGAACTATCTCTACAAGGCCCCGAAGGGCTTGTCAGTGGAGCTCGTACGCAAGATCTCGGAGTTCAAGGACGAGCCGGAGTGGATGCTCGACTTCCGCCTCAAGGCGCTGGAGTACTTCCTCGCGCGGCCGATGCCGACATGGGGCTCGCCGCATCTGGCCGAGGTCGACTTCGACAACATCCACTACTTCGTGCGCGCCTCCGAGAAGGCCGAGCGCTCCTGGGACGACGTCCCCGAGGACGTCAAGAAGACCTTCGACCGCCTCGGCATCCCGGAGGCCGAGCGCAAGTTCCTCGCCGGCGTCGGCGCCCAGTACGAGTCCGAGGTCGTCTACCACCAGATCAACGAGAAGCTCGAGGCGCAGGGCGTCATCTTCATGGACATGGACACGGGCCTGCGTGAGCACGAGGACCTCGTCCGCGAGTACTTCGCCACGATCATCCCGGCCAACGACAACAAGCTCGCCGCGCTCAACAGCGCCGTGTGGTCGGGCGGCTCGTTCGTCTACGTCCCGCCGGGCGTGCACATCGAGATGCCGCTGCAGGCCTACTTCCGCATCAACACGGAGAACATGGGCCAGTTCGAGCGCACGCTGATCATCGCCGACGAGGGCTCCTACGTGCACTACGTCGAGGGCTGCACCGCGCCGACGTACTCGTCGGACTCGCTGCACTCGGCGGTCGTCGAGCTCATCGCCAAGCCGGGCGCGCGGATCCGCTACACGACCGTGCAGAACTGGTCGACGAACGTCTTCAACCTCGTCACGAAGCGGGCGATCGCCGAGCGCGACGCGACCGTGGAGTGGGTCGACTGCAACCTCGGCTCGAAGCTGACGATGAAGTACCCGTCGGTCTACCTGACCGGTGAGCGCGCCCACGGCGAGATCCTCTCGATCGCGTTCGCCGGCGCCGGTCAGCACCAGGACGCGGGCGGCAAGATCGTCCACGCCGCGCCGAACACGACGTCGAACATCTTCGCCAAGTCGATCTCCAAGGACGGCGGGCGCGGCTCCTACCGCGGCCTGCTCGAGGTCGCCAAGGGCGCCCACGGCTCGAAGTCCAAGGTCGTGTGCGACGCCCTGCTGCTCGACGACAAGTCGCGCTCGGACACCTACCCGACGATCCGCATCGGCGAGGACGACGTCAACGTCGGCCACGAGGCGACCGTCTCGAAGGTCGGTGACGAGCAGCTCTTCTACCTCATGTCCCACGGGCTGAGCGAGGAAGAGGCCGGCAAGCTCATCGTCAACGGCTTCATCGAGCCGATCGTCAAGGAGCTCCCGATGGAGTACGCGGTCGAGATGAACCGCCTCATCGAGCTTCAGATGGAGGGCTCCATTGGCTAGTTCCCCCACAGCGTCCGCGGTGACCGAACCGGCTTGGCTGGCGGCGCGCCGCGAGCGCGCCGCCGAGCTGACCGAGTCCCTGCCGCTGCCGTCGTTTCGCGGCAACCCCGGCTGGGAGTTCACGTCGCTGAAGAACGTCGAGCTCGAGAAGTACGGCGTTCCCGAGCCCACCGACGTCGACGCATCCGGGCTGGGTCTCATCGACCCGCCCGACGGCGCCCTGCTGCTCGAGCAGGTCGACCACGTCTTCGCCGATCCGCTGGAGCCCGCGCCCGACGGTGCGATCGTCATGTCGCTGGCGGCCGCGGTGGCGCAGTACCCCGAGCTCGTCGAGCAGCACTTCGGCTCGATCGTCTCCAGCGAGGACCCGTTCGTCGCACGCAACGAGGCCGGCTGGCAGGGCGGCGCGTTCGTCTACGTCCCGCGCGGCGTGACCCTGCAGGTGCCGGTCGTGGTGACCGTCGTGCAGTCGCAGGCGCAGACCGCGCTGCACTGGCGCACGCTCGTCGTCCTCGAGGAGGGCGCCGAGGCCGAGGTCTGGGAGCAGTACGTCTCCACGGCCTCCGGCGCCCGTGACAAAGCACTGTTCAGCACGGTCACGGAGCTCTCCGTCGGCCAGAACGCGCGCTGCGCTACGTCTGCGCGCAGGGCCTCAGCGAGAAGTCGTGGATCTTCGGCGCGCAGCGCGCGGTCGTCGAGCGCGACGGCGCGCTGGACTGGATCGCGCTGGGCTTCGGCGCCGGCAACGGCCGCGTGGCCATGGACACGCAGCTCGCGGGCCCCGGCTCGGACGCGAAGGTCACCGGCGCCTACGCCACGCACGGCCGCCAGCACCTCGACTACGCGACGACGCAGGAGCACGCGGCGCCCAACACGACGTCGGACCTCGCCTTCCGCGGGATCCTCGACGGGCGCTCGAGCACGGTGTGGTCCGGGATGATCAAGGTCGATCCGGGCGCGCAGCAGATCGACGCCTTCCAGGAGTCGCGCAACCTGCTGCTGACGAAGACCGCGCACGCCGACTCGATCCCCGGCCTGGAGATCCTCGCCAACGACGTGCGCTGCACGCACGCCGCGGCGATCGCCCAGATCGACCCCGAGCAGCTGTACTACCTGCGCTCGCGCGGGCTGGAGCTCGACAAGGCCAAGCGCCTGGTCATCGAGGGCTTCCTCGAGGCGACGGTCGAGCGCTTCCAGCCCGGCTTCGTGCGCGAGGCCGTCGCCGGCGCCCTCGAGCGGCGCCTGGAGGCCGTGCTCGGCGCGTAACGTCGCTGCGATGGACACCTGGATCGCCGACGCCGCAGCGCGCATCGCCGCGCGGGCGCCGCAGGAGCTCGAGCGCCTCGTCGCGGTCTCGTCGCCCTCCGGCGACACCGTCGGCGCCGAGGAGGCGTTCGCGGTCGCATGCTCGCTCGCGCCCGCGAGCGCGCGCGCAGAACGTTCCCCGTGCTCGTCGGCCGATCACGCCGACGACCTCATCCTGACGCTGCAGGGCAGCGCCCCGAGCGGGCGCATCATGCTGCTCGGCCACGTCGACACCGTCCACTCGCACGAGGACCATCGCGCCCTCGAGGACCACGGCGAAACGCTCGTCGGCTCGGGCACGGTCGACATGAAGGCGGGCGACGTGCTCGCGCTCGGGGTGCTGCGCGAGCTGGCCGCGCGCCCGGAGACGTTCCAGGAGGTCGCGCTGCTGCTCGTGTGCGACGAGGAGTGGCGCGCCGGGGACTTCGTGCACGCGGCGCGGTTTGCGGGCTGGGACGCCTGCCTGTGCTTCGAGGGCGGTGAGCTGACCGCCGACGGCGAGGAGGCCGTCGTCGTCCAACGCAAGGCGGCCGGGACGCTGCAGGTCCTCGCCCACGGCCGCAAGGCCCACTCGGGCTCGGCACCCGACAAGGGCGCCAACGCCCTGCTGGCGCTCGCCAGCGCCGCGCAGGCCGTCGCCGGCCACCACGATCCCGGCGGTCCCGACCATCTGACGGCCGTCCCGACGGTCGTCAACTGCGGCGAGGCCTTCAACGTCGTGCCGGGGACGGGCGAGTTGCTGTGCGACCTGCGCTCCGACGACGTCAACGTGTTCGACGTGGTGCTCGGCTCGCTGCCGGACAGCGTCGACGGCGTCAGGCTGGAGGGCGGGCTGCTGCGCCGCTGGCCGAGCATGGACTCGCGCGCGCAGACCGAGCCGCTGCTGGCCGCGGCGGCGGCGCGCCTGGAGCGGGCGATCGTCGCGGTCTCGCGCGGGGGCGCGAGCGACGCGAGCTACATGGCGCCGCACATCGCCGTGACCGTAGACGGGCTCGGTCCCTGCGGCGGCGGCGCGCACACGCACGACGAATACGTCGTGACCGCCTCCCTGCGCTCACGCGCCGAGGTCGCGCTCGCCCTCGCCGCCGCCGTTCTGAGCGCATAGCCCCGCTGCGCAGCCAGGTCTCGCGGGCGAAGCGGTTTTCCCCAGCGTGCTGGATTCATTTGTGCGGATGGTCACAGCGTCCACGATGCGTCCAGAAGTTATGAACACCAAACGTGCATTCGTCGTGAACGTGCGCTAGGGTTCCGCCGGTCAGTGATCAGCCGAACTCGCGCCGTGCAAACGGCGAGGGGCGGGGGAACCATTGGGTCGCTTTGAGGAAGGCGTCCCGGGGGCGAATCGCCGTTATGAAAACGGCGTAGCGCTAGCTCTTTCTGCGCGAGCCCGTCAGCTAACCCCGCAGGCACCCGAAGGAGAAGGGGTCAAGCCCGCGTGAAGCCGTTGTTCCGAATCGCCATGTGCCTGCTGGCCGTAGTTCTGCTCGTACCCGGTCAGGCATCGGCCAAAAAGAAGAGTTGGTCGTTTGGTGACCGGACCCTGAAGCAGGGGCACTCCGGCAAGGACGTCAAGTCGCTCCAGAGGTACCTCAACCGCGTCGGCATCGAGATGAGCGCCGACGGCCAGTTCGGCCCCGGCACGAAGGCCGGTGTCCGCCTCTTCGAGGAGGCGCAGCGCCGCAAGGTCGACGGCAAGGTCACCCGCACCGACGCGAAGGTGATCAAGGACGTGGCCGTCAACGGCGGCGCCGTCGCATCGGCCTCCATCACCGGCGGGGCGCTGCCCAAGAACGTGAAGATGGTCGTCCCGAAGCCGGCGCCGCCGCCGCCGCTCGTGCTCGGCCCCGGCATGGAGGCGACCGTCGGCCCCGACGGGCTCGCCGTCGCGCCCGCCCTCGCGCCGCCGGCCGTCCAGGCGGTCATCGAGGCCGGCAACCGGATCGCCAAGACGCCGTACATCTACGGCGGCGGCCACGGCAAGTGGGAGGACGATGGCTACGACTGCTCCGGCTCGGTCTCCTACGCCCTGCACGGCGGCGGCCTGCTCGACGCCTCGATGCCGTCCGGCGGCTTCATGAGGTGGGGTGAGCGGGGACCGGGTCAGTGGATCACGATCTACGCCCACGGTGGCCACGTCTACATGGTCGTCGCCGGCCTGCGCTTCGACACGAGCGGCGCGAAGTCCAGCGGCACCCGCTGGCAGCCCGCCAGCGAGCGCAGCGGCAAGGGCTACACGGTCGTGCATCCGGTCGGCTACTGATCTGAGGGGCCCTCGGCGCGCCGGAGCGGCGCGCCGTGCAGGTCTTCTCACGTAGCGTCCCCGACGCTCGTGAGCCTTCGGCACGCCGTTCTCCTCGCCGCGCTGGCGTTCGTCCTCGCGCCGCTGCCGGCCGCGCAGGCGCGGGTCGCGCTCGTCGCCACCGGAACGGCTGAGCTCGCGCTGCTCGACGTCTCCTCGGACCGCGTCGTGGTCGAGCATCGCGCTGCCGGCGCCCAGCATGGCGGTGGCGGTCGACAGCGACGGCAGACGTGGCTTTGTCGCCGCCGGCGCGACGATCGTCTCGCTGGACGTCAACGAGCGCACGGAGATCACGCGCCGCGCGCACGGCAGTGCCACGATCACCGGCATGGCGCTGTCGCGTGACGGCGACCGCCTGTACGCCGTCCAGGGCACCCGCCTTCGCGTGTTGCGGGCGAGCACGCTCGAGCTCGTCGGCTCGGTCGGCCTCGGCGGCCGTGGCTCGGCCGTCGCACTCGGGCGCGCCGACCGCCTCGCCGCGGTCGTGCTCAACCGCGGCCGCGTCGCGATGGTCGATGCGCGCGCGCGGCGCCTGCTCCGGCGCGTGCCGGTGCCCGGCGCCACCGGCGTCGCCGTCGTGCCCGACGGTGCGACGATCGTCTCGGCGCGCGGCAGCCTGCGCACGATCCCGCGCGGCGCGCGCCGGGCCGGCGAGCGCCGCATCCGGCTGCCGCGCGGCGCCGGCGGCAACCTTGCGCTCTCGCCGGGCCGCACGCGGCTCGCGGTCGGCCCGCGCCGCGGCGGGCGCAGCGGCGCGCTCGTCGTCCTGCGCAGCCGCCGCGTGCGCCGCCTCGCGGCCGGCGGCAACGGGCCGGGCACCCCGGCCTGGACGCCCGATGCCAACCGGCTGTTCTTCGCCAACCGCGCGAGCGGGACGCTGACGCTCGTCAGCCCGTTCTCGCGCAGGCTGCTGGACACCGTGCGCGTCGGCGGCGGATCGTCGCCGCGCGGGATCGTCGTGCAGCCGGGCCTGGCGCTCATCCGCGGGACGCCCGGCGACGACACGCTCGTCGGCACGCGGTCGCGCGACCGCATCGAGGGCCTGGAGGGCAACGACCTGCTGCGCGGCGGCCGCGACCGTGACGTGCTCGAGGGCGGGCCCGGCAACGACAGCCTCTCCGGCGGGGCGCTCAGCGATCGCATGTCCGGCGGCGAGGGCAACGACTTCCTCACCTCGGGCACGGGCAACGACACGCTCCACGGCGGCGCGGGCGACGACGCCGTCGACGGCGGGACCGGCAACGACACGATCGACGCCGAGGACGGCGACGACCGCCTCGACGGAGGCGACGGCGACGACACGATCCGTGCCGGCGAGGGCGACGACGAGATCGTCGAGCAGGGCTTCGGCAACGACCTGCTGCTGTCCGGGGGCCCGGGCGACGACACGATCCGCGGCGGCCGCGGCTCGGACCGTCGCATGCTCGGCGACGACGGCAACGACGAGCTCTTCGGCGAGTCGGGCTCGGAGGCGATGAGCGGCGGGCGCGGCGACGACACCGTCGACGGCGGCGCGGGCGGCGACAACATGCGCGGCGACGAGGGTCAGGACATCCTGCGCGGCGGGCGCGGCAACGATCGCCTCGACGGCGGCCCGGGCCAGGACCGCCTCGACGGCAGCTCGGGCAGCGACGACCTGCAGGGCGGCGAGGACAACGACGAGGTCGTCGGCGGACCCGGCGTCGACACGCTGCGCGGCGGCCCCGGCGACGACTCGATCCGCGCCGCCGACGACAGCGCCGACATCGTCGAGTGCGGCGACGGCAGCGACACGGTCTACGTCGAGGAGGACGCCCCCGACCGCGACCGCCTGACCGATTGCGAGCTCGTCGTGCGCACGCCGCCCGAGGGCGCCAACGACGCGGAGCTTCCCTCGATCATCCAGGGCACCGTCAACGACGACGTGCTGCAGGGCACGGCCGACGACGACTCGATCTTCGGCAAGCTCGGCGACGACCGCCTCTTCGGTCGCGACGGCGACGACTACGTCGACGGCGAGGATGGCGACGACGAGCTGCGCGGCGGCCCGGGCAACGACATCATGGCCGGGCGCGACGGCAACGACGAGATCCACGGCGAGGCCGGCAACGACCGCATCACGGGCGACCGCGGCAGCGACCGGATCTTCGGCGAGGACGGCAACGACCAGATCTTCGGCAACATCGACGCGGACTTCGTCGACGGCGGCGCGGGCGACGACCGCATCAACGTGGTGGCCGGCGACATCGACGTCGTCACGTGCGGCTCGGGCAAGGACACGGTGTTCGCCTCGGCGGGCGACGTCGTCAGCGTCGACTGCGAGGACGTGCGGCGCTGAGCTCAGGGTAGGAGTCCCGGCAGGATCCGATCCGTACCGCAGAGTCCGTCAGGAGGAGAGAGCCAATGCTGTTCTTCGTGCGCTTCGACGTCACCCAGCCCGCCAACGTCAGCAACCAGGACCTCATCGAGACGTGGAGACGCGAGGCCGAGGCCGCGATCGGCGCGATGGACGCCGGCGCCGTGCCGCACCTGTGGAAGGTGGCCGGCCAGCGCGTCGTGCTCGGCGTCGTCGACCTGCCGACGGCCGAGGACCTCGACGCCGCGCTCGGCGGCCTGCCGATCATCCGCGAGATGGGGCCGGGGGTGAAGACCGAGGCCTGGCCGATCTACGACTACCGCGGCTTCGCGGACGCGCTCAACGAGGGTGCGCACGGCGGGTAGGGGTCAGGGCCGGCTTCGGCTACGCCGTCGCGTTGGTGCGCTTCGCAGGGTGTTGGCGGGGGCCCCGGGTCGGCCCACGAAACCGCCCGTCGGCCCTGGCCCAGACGGTGCGGTCAGACCAACTCACCCCCGTCAGAGCTGCAGTTCGGCGCGAAGCGCCGCATCGCAACCGACGCAGACGCTCGCGGACCCGGCGGGTGGTCAGTCATCCCCCGCCGGCCGCCGCCGCGCGCTCTTTCGCTCCGACGCGCGCCGCTTGGCGTCCAGCCGGCGTGTGCGCGACGCGCGCGTCGGCTTCGTCGGGCGGCGCGGGCGCTGGACCTCCAGCGCCCGGGCGATCCGCGCGGCGAGGCGCTCGAGCGCGAGCGCGCGGTTGCGGGCCTGGCTGCGCGCGTCCTGCGCGACGGCGCGGACGACCGGCCCGCAGCGCGCCATGATGCGCGCCTTCTGCGCCTCGTCGAGCGTGTTGGAGGCTGCCACGTCGAAGCTCGTCTCGATCCGCGAGGACGTCACGTTCGCGTGCTGGCCGCCCGGCCCCGACGAGCGGCTGGCGCGCACGACGATCTCGTCGAGCGGCAGCGACAGGCGGGGATTGACCGGCAGCAGATCGGGCATCGTGCGAATAGGGTCCCATCTATGTCAGCCAACCTCGCCCTCAACCTCACGCGCACGGCCGCCGAGCATCCCGACGAGATCGCGGTCAAGCTCGACGACGCCGCCTTCAACTACGGCCTGCTCGACAACGCCAGCGCGCGCGTCGCGACGATGCTCAAGAGCAAGGGCATCGGCCCCGGCGACAGCGTCGGGATCATGCTGCCCAACGTCCCGTACTTTCCGGCCGTCTACTACGGCGTGCTGCGCGCCGGCGCCGTCGTCGTGCCGATGAACGTGCTGCTCAAGGGCCGCGAGGTCGCCTACTACCTCTCCGACTCCAACGCCAAGCTGCTGTTCGCCTGGCATGGCTTCATGGAGGCGGCCGAGACCGGGGCCAAGGAGGCCGGCGACGTGGAGGTCGTGGAGGTCAAGCCCGGCGAGATCGAGGGCGTGATCTTCGCCCACGAGCCCGACGAGGAGGTTGCCGAGGTGGCCGGCGATGACACCGCCGTGATCCTCTACACGTCGGGCACCACGGGCAAGCCGAAGGGCGCCGAGCTCACGCACGACAACCTGCGCAGCAACGTCGCGGTCGCCGTCGGCCTGTTCGACATGGGCGTCGGCGACGTCATCTTCGGCGGCCTGCCGCTGTTTCACTCCTTCGGTCAGACCTGCACGATGAACGCCGCGATCTGCTGCGGCGCCTGCGTCACGCTGCTGCCGCGCTTCGACCCCGGCAAGGCGCTGGAGATCCTCCAGCGCGACGCGTGCACGGTCTTCGAGGGCGTGCCGACGATGTACGGCGCGCTGCTGCACCATCCCGACTGCAAGAGCTACGACGTCTCCAAGCTGCGCGTCTGCGCCTCCGGTGGCGCGTCGCTGCCCGTCGAGGTCCTGCGCGGCTTCGAGGAGGCCTTCGGCTGCAAGGTGCTCGAGGGCTACGGGCTCAGCGAGACGTCGCCGATCGCGTCGTTCAACCATCCCGATCGCGACCGCAAGCCCGGCTCGATCGGGACGCCGATCAAGGGCTGTGAGATGAAGGTCGTCGACGACGACCGCAACGAGGTCGCGCAGGGCGAGATCGGCGAGATCCTCATCAAGGGCGACAACGTCATGAAGGGCTACTGGCGCCACCCGGACGCGACGGCGGAGTCGATCAAGGACGGCTGGTTTGCCACCGGCGACATGGCGAAGGTCGACGAGGACGGCTACTTCTTCATCGTCGATCGCAAGAAGGAGCTCATCATCCGCGGCGGTTACAACGTCTATCCGCGTGAGGTCGAGGAGGTGCTCTACGAGCATCCGGCCGTGCGCGAGGCGGCGGTCGTCGGCGTTGCGCACGACGAGCTCGGCGAGGAGATCGGCGCGGCGGTGGCGCTGAAGGACGGCGAGTCCGTCGAGGCTGACGAGCTGCGCGACTTCGTCAAGGACCAGCTCGCGGCCTACAAGTACCCGCGCCGGATCTGGTTCGTCGACGAGCTGCCCAAGGGGCCGACGGGCAAGATCCTCAAGCGCGAGATCTCGCCGCCGGAGTAGCGCGGCGGCACCGGGCGTCCTCGCCGGGCCTGTACAGCCCTTGCGAGCGCAGGCGAGCGTCGAGAAGCGGATCGCGCGGGCGCGGCCGTTCTTGAGGATCGAGAGGTTCACGACCGTCACCCCGACGCGCTCGGCGAGCTGCGTGAGCGTCATCCCGCGCCGCTCGAGCAGCCGGTCGACGTGGACGGCGATGCGGTCCTCGGAGGGCTCGGGCGGCATCGTCAGATCGTCGCGGCGACGTCTTCGCGCAGCCGCGTGCCGTGCGCGAAGACCTGCGCGAGGACAAGGATGAAGAGGCCGCCCAGTAGCGGATAGTCGGGCCACTCGTGGTCGGCCGGTAGCAAACCGGGCGTAGCGCGGGGGGCGCCCGCCGCGCGGCCGTAGCCGGCGAGCAACTCCTCTTCCAAGGCACCCTGAGCGAAGTAGACCGCGAGGCCGCCGACGATCAGCAGACCGCCGATCGCCCGCAGCCGTCGCGCGTTGGCGGCGATGAAGGGGTCGCCGGCACGCACCGAGCCGGTGATGCCGCGCAGCATCCACAGAACGGCGACCCCGAGCAGCAGCGGCAGGAGGTCGAGCATGGCGGCGAGGCGCGACTCGCGGCCCGTCGGGTCCCGGATCACGATGTCCGTGCGCTGCTCGCCGGTGGCGTAGACCCCCGTGGGCAGCCGGTCCGCATCGAGCGGCGCGGTGGCCTGGACGAGGACGTCGTGCTGCGCGCCTCTGAGTCCCTGAACCGTGATGTAGACGGCAAAGACGGCCGAGAGGATGAGCAGGAACGTCGTGAGGTTGTGACAAAGCCGGCGGCATAGAACGGGCGGTGGGGCTCCACGAGGGACACCTCCATATCGATAATCGTGCTTATCGAAAGACGATATCCTCGATTATCAATATGTCAAGCCTGTACGGTTCTCGCGCCGCCATGGGATACGACCTCCTCATCATCGGCATGGGCTCCGCCGGCATGGTGGCGGCCGAGTTCGCCTCGACCCTCGGCGTGAAGGTCGCCGTCGCCGAGCGCGACCGGCCGGGCGGCGACTGCCTGTGGACCGGCTGCGTGCCGTCCAAGGCGCTGCTCGCGTCGGCCAAGGCCGCGCACGCGATCCGCCACGCGGACGCCTACGGTCTGGAGGCCGTCGGGCCGATGGGCGACACGAGCCGGGTCTGGGCGCGGATGAAGGCGATCCAGGCGCAGATCGCGGCCACCGACGACAATCCGGAGCGCTTCGCGGCGCTGGGCGTCGACGTCCTCACAGGCGCCGCACGGCTCACCTCGCCGACCACCGTTCGCGTCGGGGAGTCGCACACGACGCGCTTCGTCCTGCTGGCGACCGGCAGCCGCCCGTCGCTGCCGCCGATCGACGGTCTCGACGATGCCGTCCCGCTGACGAGCGAGACGATCTTCGCGCTCGATCGCGCACCGAAGAGCATCGTGATGATCGGCGGCGGCCCGATCTGCGTGGAGCTCGCGCAGGCCCTCGCGCGCCTGGGCGTGCGCGTCACGGTCCTGCAGCGCGGGCCGCGCCTGCTGCCGCGCGAGGAGCCCGACCTCGCCGAGCGGCTGACCGCCGTCCTGCGCGCCGAGCGGATCGAGATCGTCACCGAGGTCGAGGCCGAGCGCGTCTCGGTCGACGCGACGACGGGCATGAAGATCGTCCACGCCGGCGAGGGCTCCTGGCAGGCCGAGGAGATCTTCGTCGGGGCCGGACGCGCGGCGAACGTCGACGGCCTCGGGCTCGAGGACGCGGGCGTGAAGTTCGGGCGCGATGGCGTGCAGGTCGACGACGCGCAGCGCACGAGCGTCAAGACGATCTACGCCGCGGGCGACGTCGCCGGCCGCCACCACTTCACCCACGCCGCCGGCTACGAGGCGGCGCGCGCGGTGCGCAACATGTTCTTCCCGGGCCGCGCCCGCGGCGCGTTCCTCGTGCCGTGGTGCACGTTCACCGATCCCGAGCTCGCGCACGCCGGGCTGACCGAGGAGCAGGCCCGCCGG
Organism: uncultured Actinomycetes bacterium; assembly: GCA_963742745.1. GTDB lineage: Bacteria > Actinomycetota > Thermoleophilia > Solirubrobacterales > Solirubrobacteraceae > CADCVQ01. The sequence goes on along the minus strand of CAVUND010000017.1, from coordinate 300,975 downwards.
CGCCACGGCGACGGGGCGGTGCAGGTGTGGCAGCAGGACCTCGCGCACTCCGACCGCGCCCGCGCCGAGTCCGCGCCCAACGGCGAGCTGCGGATCGTCACCGCGAAAGGGCGGATCGTGGGCGCCCACGTGCTCGCCCCGGGCGCCGGCGAGCTGATCGGCGAGCTGACCCTGGCGATCGAGCGCGGCCTGGCGCTCAGCGACCTGGCGAGCGTCGTGCACGTGTATCCGACGATCGCGCTGGCGATCCAGCAGATCGCCGCGCAGGCGAGCTACGCCAAGGCGCAGCGCTACCGGCGCTTCGTCCGGTCGCGCGCCTGAGGAGCAGCCGATCGCCCGCGGCGACCGCACCGCTGGGCTGAGCAACTCCTACAGGCCCGGCGGATGGCGTGCGACGAACCCGCCCGCCGGGCGCATCGCGCGCGTCCAGCGGGTGCCGCCGCGCAGCGCGGAGGTGTCGAAGCGCCAGCCCGCGACGACCATGTAGGCGTGGCCGGCGTTGGCGTAGACCGTGATCCACTTGCCGGGGCCGGCCTCGCCCCAGCTCATGAACGGGCCCGAGGACATCGGCGAGGTGACCAGGCCCGCGGCGGCGAGCGCGTAGCTGATCGATCCCGAGCAGTCGTAGGCGGTGTCCTTGAAGCCGCCGTGGCCGCCGCCGTAGAGATAGGGCAGGCCGGCGATCGCGTTGCCCGCGGCCATCACGAGGCCGACGGCCGGCGGCGCGCCCGGCGGCGGCTGGACCGGCCCGCCGGCGTTCGTCGCGATGCCCGCCCGCGCGGTGCGCGCGAGTCGCTCGCGCAGGGCGGCGAGCTGGCCCTGGACCTCGCGCAGCTCGGCGCGCCGGAAGTTCGACCGCGCGAGGTGCTTCTCGCGCTCGCGCAGCAGCGCCGTCTCGACGGCCTGCGCCTCCGCCCGCCGGGCGTCCAGCCGGCGGGCGATCGCCTGCTGGCGCTTCTGCATCGCGGCCAGGCGCTCGGTCTGGCGCGTCACCTGCGCGCGCGACGTGCGGGCCACGTCCATGATCGTCGCGTTGCGCTTGGCGATCCGCTTGAGGAACTCGGCCTTCTCGAGCAGGTCCGTGAAGCCCTTTGCGGTGATGACGACCGAGACGATGTCCGGCTCGCCGTTGCGGTAGGCGGCCTGGAGGTTGGCCTCGAGCGCCGCGGTGGCGTTGCGCTGGAGGTTGACGAGCCGGGTGAGGCGATCACGCGCGCGGACGAACTGGGCGCGGACCTCCTGCAGCTCGGCGCGCTGCGCGGCGGCATCGGCCTGCAGCTTGGCCAGCCGGCGCTGCGCCCGCGCGAGGCCCGCGCTCGAGGCGCGGATCTTCGCGGTCTCGGCCGCGACGACCGAGCGCAGGTACTCGGCGCGGTTGGCCTTGGAGTCGATCTTTCCCGAAAGGCTCTGACCACCCGCCCCGGCCGTGCCCAGAACGGTCCCGGCGACCGCGACGGACGCGGCGAGAGCACAGATGAGAGCTAGGCGTCGGAAGGTCATGCGCGGGGCGGACCGCGACGCTAGCAACGACCTCGCGATCGACGCCTAAAGCCCTGCAAACTGCAAGCGAACTTGCAGGTGCGTCAGCTGCGGGCGCGAAACAGCGTCATGAGCAGCAGGCCGAGCCCGTACATCGTGGCGAGCAGCCCGATGACGGCGCCGGCGATCGGGATCAGCGAGAGCAGCCCGAGGATCACGAGGCCGACGAGGAAGGCGAGGATCCGCGCGCCCTTGAGGATCCGCCGGCCCAGCGCGAACGCCGCCGTCACGTAGGAGATCGCGTACAGCGGGATGACGAGCAGCAACAGGACGATGCCGAGCGGGATGCCGACGACGGTGAAGAAGGCGGCGACGGCGAGGATCGGGATCAGGAAGAACGCGAGGAAGCCGACGCCGAACGAGACGAGCGACTTGGCCTTGGCCGTGCGGGCGACGGCGTCGGCCGCCCTCGGGGCGAGCAGCAGCAGGACGAGGCCGAGCAGGAACAGCGAGACCGTGATCCCGATGAGCCACGCGATCGCGCCGAGGATCCCCGCGTCGCCGACGTCGAACTTCTCGACGTCCCCGCCGACCTGCGAGCCCGGCGTCAGGACGGGTTCCTCGTCGGCGTAGATGAGGTCGCCCTGGACCCGGCCCGCCCGGCCGAGCGTGGTCTGCCCGGCGAGCGTGACGACGTTGCCCTCGACGGTGCCGCGGATCGTCACGTCGCCGTCGACGACGACCACGTCGCCGGTCACCGTGCCGCGGATCGTGACGTCGCCGTCGCCGACCCAGACGTCGCCGGCGGTCTCGTCGCGGTCGACGAGCGTCGAGCCGACGACGATGATGCGATCGTCACCGTCGGATGTGGCGTCTGCCGAGGCGGTGGCCGCCGGCAGGAGACAGCAGATGGCAAGCAGGGCGACCAGCAACGATTGGCGCATGTGCGCGGCAGCGTATAGCCGCGACGGGCCGGGCTGGGGATTCTTTGCTCTCGCGTGCCGCCGCCCCGGCCGACGGGCGCCGGGGCGGCCGCATGCGCCGCCGTCAGGCCGGGCTCGGCGCCGGCTCGGGATCGGCGATCGGGCTCTTGGGCAGCAGCCGCTCCATCCATCCGGGCAGCCACCAGTTGGCGCGGCCCAGCAGCTGCATGATGGCCGGCACGAGGACCATGCGGACGATCGTCGCGTCGACGAGGATCGCCGTCGCCAGGCCGATCCCCATGAGCTTGAGGATCACGTCGTCGGCCAGCGCGAAGGAGCTGAAGACGGCGATCATGATCGCGGCCGCCGCCGTGATCACGCGGCCGGTGCTGGCGAGGCCGTCGGACACGGCGCGCGTGTTGTCGCCGTGGCGCAGATACTCCTCGCGGATGCGCGACAGCAGGAACACCTCGTAGTCCATCGAGAGCCCGAACAGGATCGCGAACATGAACACGGGGATGAACGGCGGCACCGGGGTCGGCGTGTCGATGCCGACGAGCTGCCCGGCCCAGCCGCCGCCGGCGACGAGCGCGACGACCCCGTAGGCGGCGCCGATCGACAGCAGGTTCAGCACGCCGGCCTTGATCGCCACGGGCAGCGAGCGAAACGCCGCCAGCAGCAGCAGGAACGACAGCGACACGACGGCGCCGATGAACAGCGGCAGGCGCGCGAGCGTGTACTCCGACTGGTCGACGGTGGCCGCCGTCATGCCGCCGACGTTGACGGTCATCCCGGTGCTGCGCTCGATCGGCGGCACGACGTCCTCACGCAGGTCGTCGACGAGGCTCTGCGTCGCGGCGTCCTGCGGCGAGCTGCGCGGGGTGACCATGAGGATGGCGGCGTCGCCGCCGCGGTTGAGCTGCGCGGGCGCAGTCGCCGCGACCTGCGGCTGGGCGGCGACCCGCTCGCGCAGGAGCGTCAGCGCGCGCTGCGGATCGCCCCCGCCGCCGGCGGGCAGCTGCGCGGTCAGCATGAGCGGGCCGCTGGCGCCCGGACCGAAGCCCGCGGCGACGAGGTCGTAGGCCTGGCGCGTCATCGTCCCCTCCGGGTCGTTGCCGGTGTCGGGGAACCCGAGGCGGAAGTCCGCGACCGGCAGCGCCAGCGCGACGATGACGAGGACGCCGGCGATCGCCGCCGTCCATGGGTGGCGCTGGATGACGCGCGAGTAGCCGATCCAGTGCGACTGGCGCCCGGCGCGCACGCGGGCGTTTGACACCGCCGACGCCCGCCCTATGCGCAACGCGTCGATGCGACGTCCGGCGAAGCCGAGCAGCGCGGGCAGCAGCGTGACCGCGGCGAGCGCCGAGATCGCCACCGCGAGGCTCGAGGACAGCGCGACGCCGTAGAGGAACGGCAGGCGCATCGCGAACAGCCCCAGCAGCGCAACGACGACGACGAGCCCCGCGACGAGCACCGAGCGCCCGGCGGTGGAGATCGCCTCGCCGACGGCCTCATGCGGCGTGCGCCCGGCCGCGAGCGCGCTGCGGTAGCGCGTGATGACAAGCAGGGCGTAGTCGATGCCGACGCCGATCGCCATCATGCCGGCGACCGCGGGCGCGAAGTCCGGGACGTCGGTGACGGCCGCCAGCGTGCCGACGAGCGTCGTGCCGATGCCGAGGCCGAAGAGCGCCGTCAGCAGCGGCAGCCCGGCGGCGAGCAGCGAGCCGAACGTCAGCAGCAGGACGAGCGCGGCGATCGCGAAGCCGACGACCTCGGGGCTGACCTCGCTCCCCTGCGCGTCGGAGATCGCCCAGCCGGACATCGCGACCTTCAGCCCGTCGTTGGAGGCCTGGCGCGCCAGCGCGACGAGCTCCTCGCCGGTCTTCATCGGGACGTCGCCCTGGCGCTCGGCGTCGATCTGCAGGCGGGCGATCGCCGTCGTTTTGTCGCGCGAGACCTCGGGCGCCAGCGCGCGGCCGATGCCCTCGAGCTTCTGCGCGTCGGCGAGCAGGCCGTCGACGCGCTCGCGGATGGCGGGCGACTCGGCGCCGGCGCGCGCGTGCCAGACGACGTCGATCGTCGCGGTGGAACGATCGCCGAAGCGCTCGCCGAGGACCGATTCGGCGGCGGCGGAGTCCGAGCCGGGCGTGTTGAAGTCGGCGTTGAAGTCGCCGGCCAGCGGGGCGACGAGCAGGAGCGTCGCGGCGAGCGCGGCGACCCAGGTGGCGAGGACGGTCCGGCGCCGGCGGTAGCACCAGGATCCGAGGCGGGCGAGGCGTGTGGCGGGCACGGAATGCGGCTCCTTCGTCAGCGGATGTCGGGACCACGCCAGCCTTGCCGCGACCCGTCGCGCCTGCCATAGGGGATGTCCCTCAGGGCCGTAGGGGATTGCCCCGATGGGGTCGCTGCAGCAACCTGGGTTGACAACAGGCGCGTTGTCAACTACGGTTGACGCATGGCATTCGTCCCCACCGAGGAAGAGGCGGTCCCGCGCGATCCGGCCGAGGGCTTCGCCGCGGTTCTCGCCCTGCGCCAGCTCGCCGACCGGCTCGAGGCCGGCCAGGTCGAGCGGGCCGTCGTCGAGGGCTGGACCTGGAGCGACATCGCGGCGTCGCTGGGCGTCAGCCGCCAGGCGGTCCACAAGAAGCACGCCAAGCGCCTGAAGGCGCTCGGGATGAAGACGGGGAGGGGCGATGTTTGAGCGGTTCACCCGCGATGCGAAGCAGGTGGTGCTCGCCGCGCTCGGCGCGGCGCAGCGCCTGGGCGCCGAGCAGGTCGAGCCCGAGCACCTGCTGCTGGGTCTCGCCGAGGGCGACACGCCGGCCTCGCGGGCGATCGCCGAGGCGGGCATCGACGGCGCCGCGATCGCCGCCGCGATCGAGGCCGATCTCGTCGCGATGCTCGAGGTCGTCGGCGTGCCGGCGTCGGTCGTCGACGCGACGCCGGCCGCGCCGCGGGCCGACCGCCCCGGCTTCGGCGTCCACGGCAAGAGCGCGCTCGAGCAGTCGCTGCGCGAAGCGGTGGCGCGCAACCAGCGCCGGCTGGGGGCCGAGCACGTGCTGCTCGGCGTCCTGCACGCACCGGGCCCGACGCTCACCCGCGTCCTCGCCCGGCTCGACGTCGAGCCCGCGCGGCTGGCCGCGCTCGTTGCGGTCGAGGCCGCCGCCGCGCGGCGCTGAGCGAACTCGCCGCGCTGCGGAGCGTGTACGGCGCGGGGATCTACGTCGTGCCGCCGGCCGCGGGCGCCGGCGAGGCGTTTCCGGGAGCGGCGGCACTCGCGCTCGCCGTGTAGGGACCTATGCTTTTCGCGTGTCCGCCGCCGACGAAGAATCCGCCACGCTGCAGACGCGGCTGGAGGCGGAGGAGAATGGGATCGCAGACGGCGCCGTCCTGGCGGGTGCTCCGACGATCGCCGACCCGGCGGCGCTGCTGGCGCACCTCGACGCGACCGGCCACTTCCACCGCGACGGCCGCGCCGGCCGGATCTACCACGCGGGGATGGTCTCGCTGCGCGAGAACGTGCCCACCGACAGCCTGCACGTGTCGGTCGACGACAACAATCTCAAGGCCCATGTCGACCATGCCTCGCCGCTCGTCGAGAGCGAGGGCGGATCGCGCTATTCGCTGCCGCGCACGGTCGTGCACAACCTCGTCGGGATGGTCCACGACGTCCTGACCGTCGTGCGCGGCCGCCAGGGCGACCACGCCTGCAAGCTCGACTGCGAGTGGGTCGCGCCCGAGACCGGCGCGACGCCGCGCGTCGTCCCGCTGCTGGACCCGAAGACCACGGCGTGGGGCGTGCAGCTCGACGCTCGGGTCGCCGGCCGGCTCGACGAGGCGCGGCTGCGACGCGCGCTGGACACGCTCGTCGGTGTGGAGGGGGCCGGCGAGAAGAGCCTCGAGGTCGCCGATTGCCCTGGCCCCGAGGCGCTCGACGCCGCGCGCCGGCAACTGCACACGGCCGGGCCGCCGCTGACGGTCCTGCCGCCGTTTCGCGCCCTGCTGGCACACCACCCCGGCGGCGACGTGCTCATGCTCAACCTCAACCACGCGGCGGTCGACGGCTTCGGGGCGGCGCGGGTGCTCGATCGCCTCGCGCGCGCCTACGCCGGTACCGCCGGCGCGGACGCCGCGCTCGACTTCCTGGCCTGCGCGGACCTGCCCGTCCAGCCGGCGCCGCCAACCTCGTCGCGGGTCGTGCGCCTGCCGCTGAAAGCCGTCGAGCTCGTGCGCGACGCGCTGTCCAGGCCCCCGCGGCTGGCCGACGACGAGGCCGTCGACGAGCCGGGCTACGGCTTTCACCTGCACGGCCTGTCGACGCAGGGAACGCGCGACGCGACCGGCGGCGGCGGTGGCGCGACGGGCGCTGTGCTCGTCGCCGCGCTGCATCTGACGATCGACCGCTGGAACAGCCGGCACGAGATGCCGGGGCGGCGGATCGGCGTCCTCGTGCCGGTCGACCTGCGGCCCCCCGACCTGCCCGAGCACGTCGTCGCCAACCTCTCGGTCAACACCCGCCTGTCGACGACGCCGCGCGAGCGCCTCACGCCGACGACGGTCCTGCGGGCGATCAAGTGGCACAGCGAGCGCGACGAGGCGACCCGCACCGGGATCTCGCTCATCGCGGCGCTGCAGCGCGCCGGCATGCTGGCGCTCTGGGCCAAGCAGTCGAGCATCGTGCTGCAGCCCCTGACCGGCAACCGCCGCGCCGACGCCGCGATGCTCTGCGACCTCGGGTCGTTTCCGGCCGCCCCCAACTTCGGCGGCGACGCGGGCGAGGTGACCGAGTTGTGGTTCTCCCCGCCGAGCCGGTCGCCACGCTGTCTCTGCGTCGGAACCGTGACGCTGGAGGGTCGGCTGTACCTGACGTTCCGCTATCCGCACGCCCTCTTCGGCCCGAACGCGGTCCGCCGCTTCGCCGACCTGTACCTCTCTCAGCTGGAGCGCGTGAGCGCCAACAACGACTGAAGGCGCAGGTTCTCGACCGGGTCGAGGACGGCGTGCTGGGCACAGGCGGGGACGAGCGTGCCGGAGTCGGGGTGTGCCATCGCGTACGAGCAGGCCTGCAGGCGCTCCTGCGTGGCGCGGATCCTCGGGTCCTCTGACGTCTCGCCACGCTGCAGCAGCTCCCAGGCGGGCTTGACGTCGCGTGCGTCCATGAAGGCGTGCATGACGTAGGTGACTGCTCGTGGCGGGGTTCGGCGGATCGTGCGCACGCCGCCGACGCGCCCCAGCAGGCGCAGCGCCCAGGGCACGCCGCTGCGCAGGACCGCCGGGTGGCGGGCGATCGCGCGGCTCGTGCGGATCGCGCGCAGGCCGCGACCGCCGTCCTCGAAGTCCATCCCGCCGAAGGCGGCGATGAAGTCCTGCAGCGCGCGGGCGTCGCGCGGGTCGTCCTCGTCGAGCAGCGTCGCGTAGCGCGCGCCGACGTTCAGGCCGTGGGCGGTGCGGTTGCAGCGCACGTCGCCGACCTGCTCGGCGTTGAAGTGCAGCCGCGCGCCGGCGCCCTGCTCGATGCGCCGCCAGACGTCGTCGCTGGAGAAGGCGCGCAGGTCGTCGCGCCAGCGCGCCTCGTTGCCGATGTAGGCGGCCGGCTGGAAGGAGAACATCCGAAAGCCCATGTCGCGAGCGTCGCGCAGGACGCCGGGGATCGCGTCGATGTTGCGCGGCGTGACGGTCATGTTGTGCGCGAGGTAGCTCGTGACGCCGTGCTCCTCGCGCAGGCGGGCGAACATGTCGCAGAAGCGCTGGCGGTGGGGGTTCAGGTCGGCCTCGCTGCGCGGGGTCCGCAGGCCACGGCGGCCGAACATGAGCGAGTCGAAGTGCCCGGCGAAGGCGAGGTGGGCAAAGCGCGGCCGGCCGGTCCGCGGATCGAGCGCGAGCCGCTCGAGGTAGGCGTAGTCGAAGTCGCCGTGCGTCATCGACATCGGCTTGCGGCCGTGACGCCGCATCGCCTGCAGCGCGCGGGCGTGATCGTCGGGCCCCAGCAGCGTCACCTCGCCGCCGATGAGCTGCGCGTGCTGGCCGGGCCCGCGCAGCGCGCGCAGCAGCGCCATCTGGCGGTCGACCTCGCGCTCGGTGTGATCGCCGTCGATCGGCACGCGGTTGGCCTGCTTGGCGTGATAGCAGGGCGTGCAGGCGAGGTTGCACTTCGGAAAGACGCCGTGCGTTCCCTCGCAGCCGGTCATCCGCCGCCCGAGCATCTGGTTGGCCTGCTTGACGTGGGCGGGCAGCTCGGCCCAGCGCGCGGCGAGCGCGGCGGTCAGGTCGGGATGCTCGGGGCGCGTCGCGACCTCGATCGCGCGCAGCCGCCTCGTGAGCCGGCTCATGGGCGGCACGCTAACGCACGACCCGGTACAGCCGGGCGAGCTGCTCGGGGGCGACGCCGGCAACGTAGAGCCGGCGGATGAGCGCCCATGCGAGCACCGTCCGCGCGATGCCCGCGCGGCGCCACCGGCGCGACGACGTCGTCGCCGGCCCGGGCAGGCAGCGCGTCGCGCCGCTGCGCTCCAAGCGCCGGACGAAGTCGTAGTCGTCCATGATCGGGATCTCGCGGTAGCCGCCGAGGCTCGCGAACGCGCCGCGGCGCACCCAGACCGACGAGTCGCCGTAGTACAGGCCGTGGCGGCGCTGCAGCCGGTAGACGGCGCCGAGGATCCGCTCGAAGGCGCCGGGCGGCCCGTCGTCGCCGCCGAAGCGCAGCGCGAAGTTGCCGCCCTGGACGTGCGGCGTGCTGCGCCAGGCGGCGGCGAGCGAGGCGTAGGCGTCGCGCGGCAGGCGGCTGTCGGCGTGCAGGAACAGCAGCACGTCGCCGGTCGCGGCGCGGGCGGCGGCGTTGAGCTGGGCGGCGCGGCCGCCGGTGTGCTCGACGACGCGCGGCCGGAGCGGGTGCGCACGCGCGAGCTCGCGGGTGGCGTCGCGCGAGCCGCCGTCGGCGACGATCGTCTCCCAGTGGCCGTGCAGCGCCGCGAGGTGGTCGAGCAGGCGCGGCAGTTCGTGTTGCTCATCGAGGGTGGGGACGAGGACCGAGACACGTGGGGTGTGTCGAATTGATCGCGCGGGCCGCGAGGCACTCGACACACCCCTCTCGACGAGCGGGATCTCCAGCTCGCAGAGAGCGCCGCGTTCGTCTGGCGAACGGGTCAGACCGCGCATCGAAACGCCGCCGGCCGCGCGCCATCGGCCGGGTGCAGCGCGCGGTAGCGCTCGACGATCAGCCGCTTCGCGTCGGCGAGGGTGACGTCAGCCCCGCGCGCGACGAGGAAGTCGGGGCTGGCCGCGAGGTCGCCGCCGACCGGATGCCAGTGCGCACCGTCGGCGGTGATCGTCAGCTCGGGAGCCATGACGGCGTCGCACACCTTGATCGCCCCGGCCGCGGCGGGCCCGCCCGGCACATCCGCCGCGAAGCCGCGCGCGACGAGCGGGCGTACGGCGAAGTCCTCGTTGGCGACGCCGAGCTCGGCGAGCACGTCGCGCAACTCGTCGATCTCGCCGGCGTTGTCGGGCGTCTGGGTCAGCGCCACGCGCAGCGGCAGGCCGAGGCCGGCCGCGAAGCGCAGGCCCGCCATGGCCCGCTCCCAGGAGCCCGCGCCGCGCCAGCGGTCGTGGGTCTCGGCGCAGGCGCCGTCGATCGACGACTGCAGTACGAGGCCGGGGCGACCAATCCGCCCGGCGAGCCGCGCGAGCTCGGCACGACGGCGGCCGGTGAACAGCATCGCGTTGGTGAGCACGACGGTCGGCAGGCGATCGGCGGCGTACTCGATCAGCGAGAAGATCTCGGGATGGACGAAGGGCTCCCCGCCCGTGAGATAGATCTCGGCGAAGCCCTCCCGCACCGCCTCGTCGACGAGCCCGCGAATGCGCTCGCCCGAGAGCTCGCGGCGGCGCGCACGGGGCGAGCTCGCGACGACGCAGTAGTCGCACGCGAGGTTGCAGTGGAAGTTCGTGTAGATCCACAGGCGCGCCGGAAACTGCGGCGTGCCAAAGATCCGGTCGGCGGCGGCGATCATCGGCATCTCGTGAGTATCGTGCGTTTGTGCGTCCGGCGGAGATCAACGCGGGCGCGGATCGGTCCGCGCTGACCGCCGGCGAGGTGTGGGCGCGCGAGCAGCTCGCCCTGCTGCGCGACGGCGCCTACTCGCCGCGCGCGACGGCCCGCTTCCTCGCCGCCAGCCAGGCCCGCGTGCGCGAGCAGCGCGCCGCCCGGCCCGCCACCGCGCGGCGGATGCGCGCCTGGATCGCCGCCGGCGCGGCCGCCCACGCCGCGCTGGCGCTCTCCCGCGCCCAGCCCTTCGCGGGCCGGACGCGGGCCTTCGCGATCTGGTGGGCGCTGACCTGGCTCATGCTCGACTGGCACATCGGCATGCTCGAGACCGAGGACGGGAGGCCGCGCAACCTCGGCCCGGCCGACGCCTGCACGCTGCTGCGCGTCTGGCTCGTGCCGGCGGCGGCCGGCGCGCCGCGGCCGTGGATCTGCGCGCTGGCGCTGGCCAGCGACGGGCTCGACGGCGCGCTGGCCCGCCGCACCGCGCCCACGCGGCTCGGCCGCGACCTCGAGGGCCTCGCCGACGTCGCCTTCGCGGCGGCCGCGCTGCGCGGCGCCGTGCGTCAGGGCTGGCTGGGCCGCAGCGCGGCTCGCGCCGAGCTGGCGCGGATCGCGCTGGGAGTCGGCTACAGCGCCGCGGTCTGGCTCGGCCGCGCGCGGGCGCCCGAGGCCCGCGTGCTGCACGCCGCGCGCGCCGCCACGCCGCTGCGCGCGGGCGGCCTCGTCGCGGCGGGCCTGGGCCGCCGTCGCGCCGCCGACGCGCTCGTCGCCGGCGGCGCGCTGTGCAGCGCGCTGGCTACGGCTGCAGCAGTGCGGCCGCGCGCATGAAGTCCGCGATCTCGCAGCCGTTCGTGCGCGTGAAGCGGCGGTCGACGGTCTTGCCGTCGATCGTGCCGGTCACGCGCGCGGTCTCCGGCCCGCCGTAGAGCTGGGTGCAGACCCGGTCCTCGTCGGGCTGGGTCGTCAGCAGCTCGGCGAGCGACCGGGCCTCGGCGCACAGCCCGCCCGCCGTGGTCTTGCGCTCGAGAAAGCCGCCGGCGCGCTGCACGCCGCCGCGGCAGGTGAGCGTCGCGCTCTGCGCGCGGCCGGCGCCGTCGTCGTAGCGGATCGACAGCTCGATGCCGTCTGCCGGCGTGGAGGTCGTGGGGGGCGTCACCGGTGTGGAGGTCGTCGCGGGCGCGGCCGGCTCGTCGTCCTCGTCGCCGCAGCCGCCGAGCGCCGCGAGCGCCAGGAGCAGCGCGAGCACGACCCACAGGCCGCCATCGCGCCGCACGTCAGCCGGTCTCCTCCGAGGGCAGCAGGTGTCCGTCGTTCTCGACGTAGCCCTCCTTGGCGCCGACCGCGACGTAGACGAGGTCGTCGTCGCCGACGTTGCGGATCCGCCGCACGGTGGCGGCGTCGATGCGCGCGATCCCGCCGGGTCCGAGCCGGTGCACCGAGCCGTCGCCGAACTCGAGTTCGGCGTGGCCCTGGTGGATGAAGTACGTCTCCTCCTGCTCGTAGTGGTAGTGGCGGCGGCCCGCGAACGTCGCCGGCATGACGATCGCGTTGATCCCGAGCGACTGCACGTTCAGCGCGGGGCGGATCTTGCGAAAGCCGCCGCCGCTGCCCAGCGCGTCGATGTTGCCGACCGCGTAGCCCTCGCCGGTCACGATCTCATGTGCTTCGTCCTCGGCCATCGCGGTCTCCTTCGCTCACAGGGTGCCCGCGGGATCGTAGGAGAGCCGACCCCTCCACGCGAAAGGCCCGCTCGGAAGCGGGCCTTTCAGGCTCAGAAGATGAGGATCACAAGGATGATGATCAGGATCAGCGTTCCGATACCGATGTACATGGGGCTCCTTTGGTCAGTGGAGGTCCCTCTACCCCGCCGACCCCGCGCGCAACCGACGCCGGACGACCGTCAGTGCCCGACGACCGTTCCGCCCTCGGGGGCGATCGGCCGGTGCTCCGCCTGCCAGCGCTCCATCCCGCCGGCCATCGAGTACGCGTCGACGCCCACGCCGCGAAACGCCTGGGCGGCCATCGCCGAGCGCGACCCCGAGAGGCAGTAGAAGACCACCGGGCGATCGGTGTCGATCTTGGCGGCGTTGTTGCCGAGCTCGTTGAGCTCTACGTGGAGCGCACCCTCGATGCGCCCGGCGTCCCATTCTCTGGGCTCACGCACGTCGACGACCTGGGCGCTGTCGTCGGAGAGCGCGGACTGCGTCTGCTCCGGCGTGACCTCGAGGTGGTTGGAATCGAAGATCGATGGCATGGCGCGAGGGTACCGCGCGACACCCCGCGCGGGACTGCGAGAACCGGCGCACCGGGGCGGGGCCGCGGGGTAGACATTCGCCAGAACCCCATGCTCCCACGGAGGAGAGACGGATGACCGAGCTGCAGCAGTACCTGGCCGAAGAGGTGGCGGAGGACCACGCCGACGGCATCATCACGCGGCGCGAGGCCGTGAGGAGGCTGGGGCTGCTGGGGGTGACGGGGAGCGCGGCGATCGGCCTGCTCGGCGCCGCCGCCACCGAGGCGGCGGCCAAGTCGCGCGCGCCTGCGAAGAGCGGTGGCCGCAGCCGGGCGCGCGGGCGCAACGGGGCGGTCGCCGAGTGGGCACCGCACGCCACGACGCCGATCACGTTCGCCGGTCCGCGCGGCACGCTCATGGCCGCCTGGGCGCCGGCCGCCCGCAAGCGGCGCGGCGCCGTCCTCGTCATCCACGAGAACCGCGGCCTGACCGACCACATCCGCAACGTCACCGGGCGCTTTGCCGCCAGCGGCTACTCGGCGCTCGCGCTCGACCTGCTCTCCGAGGAGGGCGGGACCGCGTCGTTCCCCGACGAGGGGGCCGTCAGCGCCGCGCTGGCGGCCGCGCCGCCGGAGCGCTTCGACGCCGACATGAAGGCCGCCGTCACCGAGCTGCGCCGGCTCGCACCGCGCACGGGTCTCGCCGCGATCGGCTTCTGCTTCGGCGGCGGCATGATCTGGCGCCTGCTCGCCGCAGGGGAGCGCCGGCTGCAGGCAGCGGCGCCGTTCTACGGCCCGATCCCGGCGGGCGGCGACCTGCGCCGCTCGCGCGCGGCCGTGCTGGGCGTCTACGCCGGCCAGGACGATCGCGTCAACGCGACGCGCGACGCTGCCCGCGCGGCGCTGGAGGCGGCCGGTCTGACCTACCGCATCCAGACGTTCACCGCGGCCGGCCACGCGTTCTTCAACGACGAGGGGATGCGCTTCAACGCGCCCGCTGCCGAGGAGGCCTGGCACCAGACACTCGCCTGGTTCGGCAAGCACGTCGACTAGCGAGCGCTCGCCGTTTTCGGCCTCGAGGTGCGCAGCCTCTGCGCTGTCCGGCGTGTGGGTTTGTGCGCTTCGCGCTGCGGCGGGTCGTGGCGACGTGGTCGTTCGCAGACGCTCGCGCGAACGCGGGCACGAAGTGCACAGACCCGAACAGCCCTCCGCACCCGAGCTGCATTCCGTCTGCTTGCCGTCAGCGCACGGCGGGCGGCACCTCGCGCAGGTCGGGCAGCGCGGGCGGTCGCATGCGCTGCCAGATCCCGGCGGCGACGAGCAGCAGCAGGCCGAGGCCGATGAACGACCCGACGCGATACAGCGAGGTCAGCGCCGCGAGGTCGTAGAGAAACACCTTGCCGACGGTCACGAGCAGCAGCGCGAGCGACCCGATCCGCAGCGCGCGGTCGTCGCGCCGCAGCCCGGTGACGAGCGCCGCCACGCCGCTGATCGCCCACAGCGCGCTGAGCAGCAGCTGCGCGCCGTCGCCGGGGCCGGCGCCCGTCACGACCGCGATCGAGGCGAGGTACAGCAGCGTGATCGCGCCGGTCGCGCCGAGCGCGGCGTGGGCCTGCGCGACACGCGCGGTCGCCGCGGCGCCGCCCGTCCTCGCCCGCCCGAGCCGGTGCATGCCCGCCAGGGCCACGGCGCCCGCCGCTCCGAGCGCCAGCGCGGCGCCGGGGAGGTCGCCGACGCCGTTGACGAGCGCGTCCGGTGGAGCCTCGAACACGAGCGCATGGCCGAGCGCGAGGGCGAGATGCGCCGCGCCGCCGCAGGCGGCGACGAGGTCGCGGCCGCGCACCGCGATCGTGGCCAGCGCGAACGCCTCGGCGGCGAACGCCGCGGCGAGCAGCGGGCCGTCGAGCGCGGCGGCCGTGAGGTAGGCGGCGCTGGTCATCGCGACGACGTCGAGCGCCATGCGCCACTCCCGGCGCACGTCGTCGACGAAGCGCCCGGCGACGAACGCCGCGCACGCCGTCGCCGCGATCGCGGCGTAGCCGCCGAAGGCGAAGGGGTCGCCGCCCGACAGCGCGTCGGGCGGGGCCTGCGTGAGCGCCTGCATCGTGGTCAGCAGCAGGTGCCCGCCGAGGCCGAGGCCGAGCAGCAGCTCGTCGCGGCCCTCGGCGTGCGCGGCGCGGGCGCGGTCGGCCAGTACCCGCCGCGCGAGCCACGCGAAGCCGGCGGTCGTCACGGCGAAGGCGGCGGCGAGCACCGCGCCCTCGAGCATGAGCCCGGCGGTGACGTCGGCGAGCACCACGCCGAGCAGGAGCATCAGCATCCGTACGTCGCGGTTGACGGCGCCCGCGCGGGTCGCCAGCCCGACGCCCAGGTGCGCGGCGGCGAGGGCGCCGATCCACAGCCGGCCGGCGTTCGGCGCGCCGGCCTCGTCGAGCGCGTACCAGCCGGCGAGCGCGAGCGTCGTCGCGTTGAGCGTCAGCAGCAGCGCCGAGGCCGCGCGCAGTCGCGCGGCGGGCACGCGCAGCTCGAAGCCGATCGCCGCGGCCACGTTGACGGCGCCGAACAGCGCGAGCACGAGCACGATGGCGCCGCCCGCGGGCTGGGCGTCGCCGATCCACCACAGCCACTGGGCGAGCGGGATGGCGTACACGGCGAGCGCGAGCCAGTTCCAGCGCTGCCACACGACGACGCCCGCGCCCGAGGCGGCGGCGAGCCACAGCAGCGCGAGCGTCGTCGCGCTCGCCGGCGCCCCGGCGAGGACCGGCGCCAGCAGCGCGCCGACGATGCCCAGCGCGCCGATGCCGCGCGCCTGCCAGCGCACGGCGAACGCCGTCGCCAGCGCGCCGGTGCCGAGCGCCAGGACGAGCGCGACCATCGCGGGCAGGACGCCGTAGACGGGGCCGCCGACGGTGACCGTGACGAACAGCCCGCCGATGCCGGCCGACAGCGCCGCGAGGGCGGCGTCGGTGCGGCGGCGGTGCTCGTAGAGCCAGGCGCCGGCGCCGATCAGCGCGCTCGACAGCGCGCCCGCGACGAGCGTGCGTCCGGTGGGGCCGATCCAGCCGCGTGAGACGGCGATCGCGAGCAGGAAGGCGATGCCGGCGAGGACGGCGACGCCGCCGGCCCAGGCCAGGACGCGGCCGCCGAGCAGCTCCTCGAGGTCGAGGCGCTCGCGCGGCGCGGCGGCGGCGGGGCCGGCGGGTGGCGCGGGTGGTGCGGCGGCGGGCGGGGTGGGCGCGGCGGTGAAAACCGGGACGGTGGTCGGCGCGGGCCACGTGGCGGCGGCCGGGTCGGTCGCGGGGCGCGCGGCGGGGGCGGCCGGCGCGGCGCGCGAACGCGTCAGCGTGGCGGGCGTCTCGGCGAGCTGCGCCTCCACCGCGCGCAGGCGCTCCTGCAGATCCGCCGTCCTGCGCTCGAGGGTGAGCACTCGCTCCTCGCTGATGCGGCCCATCACGCGACCTCCTTTGTCAACCATCGGTCAGCAACGAGCCTAGCCGCTTGTCGACCAGTGGTCAAGAGGAGCGATAGACTCTGCCTCCATGACCGAGCGCGCCTACCGCCGGCTGCAGCGCGACGAGCGTCGCGAGCTGCTGCTCGCACGGGCGACCGAGCTGTTCGCCCAGCACGGCTACGAAGGGCTGTCGATGTCGCAGCTCGCGCGCGAGGCGGAGATCTCCAAGGCGCTGCTGTACCACTACTTCCCCAGCAAGCGCCGGCTGTTCGAGGCGGCGCTGGAGGAGGGTGCCGAGGAACTGCGGGCACGCACCGAGCCCGACCCCGACAAGCCGCCCGCCGAGCAGCTCGCGACGACGCTCGACGCCTTCCTGCTCTGGGTGCAGGAACGCCCGGCGGCCTACGCGACGCTGCTGCAGAGCGGCGCCGCCGAGGTGCGCGAGATCGTGGCGGAGGTCCACGCGACGACCGCGTCGCGGATCCTCACCGGCCTCGGCTCGGACGGGCAGCGGCCCGCGACCCGGGCCGCCGTGCACGGCTGGCTCGGCTTCCTCGACGGCGCGATCCTCGACTGGATCGCCCACGACGACCTCAGCCGTGAGGAGCTGCACGGCATGCTGCTCGGGGCGTTCGCCGGCGCGCTCATCGCCTCGGGCGCGAGCGGCGGCCTGCCGACCGAGGTCCTACCGGGCTGAGAGCTAGACCGAGCGCGCCCAGTCCAACGGCACGTCGTCGCGCTTGCGCGCGGCGATCGCGTGGTACTCCAGCGGCTCGCCGGCGACCGAGACGCGATGCGTGTAGCTCACGCGCGCCTGCTCCTCCAGCACGCCCTCGTCGCACATCCGCGCGATGAAGGCGCCGAAGCCGGCGGGGTCGCGGTCCTCGATGAAGCGGTCGCGCAGGTTGAAGGCGATCCAGCCCGGCGAGTCGACGAGGTTGAACGCCTCGGCGAAGGCCGCCGGCGGGATGTCGCCGAAGCCGAGCGCGGCGACGCAGGTCATCGCGTTGCACCCGTGCGCCTCGAGCTCAGACCGATCGCCGGGATCGAGGTCGGTGACATCGCCGGCGAAGTAGTCCTCGTAGAGCCCGGGGCGGTCGCGCTGCGCGGCGTCGCGCGCCTCGGGCAGCAGGTCCAGGCCGACGATCGAGTCGACGCCGACGGCGGCGAGCTGCTCGCCGACCATCCCGTTGCCCGCCCCGAAGTCGAGCGCCTTGAGCGTCGACGGGTCGATGTCGGCGGCGATGAGCTCGGCGCCGAGCAGCCGGCAGACGATCTCGGGCGAGTCGCACTCGAGCTTCTCGGCGAAGATCTGCTCGTAGAGTCCCGGCACGTTGAAGATCGCCGCGTAGTCGTGCAGGCGGATCCGCTGGCGGCTGCCGTTTCGCTCGATCTCACACCACTCCTCGTCCTGATCCAGGCCGCCGCCGGCCTGCGCGGGCGGGAGGTACAGCTCGAATCGCTGTGTGTCGAGCGTCGTCATTCGCGTCCTTCCATCGGATTTCCCCTAACGGCGACCCTCCCCATTGCCCCGCAGGGGCAAACACGCAATTCGGCGCGCCACCGCTTCGGGGACCGGCGGGGGCGTGCGATCCTGAACGCATCTCCCCGCGCGCCTCGCTCACCGTCCTGCTCGCGCTGCTCTGTGTCGTGCTGCTCGCCGCCTGCGGCGGCGGCGACTCCGGCGAGCCCGCCGAGCGCGCACCGCGAGCGGCCGGCGCGGCGGCGGCCAACCCGGGCGCGGCGCGGATCATCCGGCTGTGGTCGGACGCCCTTCGGCGCAGCGACGTCGACCGCGCCGCCTCGTTCTGGGCGGCGCCGGCGATCGTGCAGAACGGCACGCCCGAGCTGACGTTGCGGTCGGCCGCCGCCGTGCGCCTGTTCAACGACTCGCTGTCCTGCGGCTCGGAGCTCGTCTCGGCGGTGGACGCACCGCACGGCTTCACGCTCGCGACCTTCACGCTCACGCAACGCCCGGGCGAGGACTGCGGCAGCGGCACCGGGCAGCGCGCGCGGGCGGCGATCCGCGTTCGCAACGGCAAGATCGTCGCCTGGTACCGGCTGCTGGACGCTCCCGGCGACGCGGTCCCGGCGCAGCCCGACGGCCCGGCGGAGCCGGGCCCGATCGTCTAGGAGATCCGGCCGAAGGGCCTTGGCGTCCGCGGCCTACAGGTAGGGGTCGCGCTCGACGACGCGGTCGCGCTCGACCACGCGATCGCCGACGACGGGGCGCCTGGCCTGCGCGAGGAACATCAGCGACACGGCGAGGCCGATGATCCCCACGATCATCAGGATCAGACCGACGGTCGCGATCTCGATCCCGGAGACCGATGTCGTTACGGCGAACTTCAGGATCGCGCCGAGCGCGATGAGGAATATCGATGTGCCTATGCCCATGCGGCTGTGTATGCCCGGCCGCCGTCATTGCTAAGCCAGGCATGGCCGCTTGTACCATCAGCGAGGTGACGACAGCGACCACGGACGCCTACGCCATCCCGCCCGAGCTCGTCGATCTGCGCGACATGATCCGCCAGCTCGCGCAGGAGCAGATCGCCCCGCGCGCCGCCGAGATCGACCGCACCGAAACGTATCCGCAGGACGTCCGCGAGCTGCTCGCCGAGCACGACATCCTCGGGCTGCCCTTCGAGGAGCAGCACGGCGGCACGGGGACCGGGACGCTCATGCTGCAGATGGCGGTCGAGGAGATCGCCAAGGCGTGCGCGTCCTCGGCGCTCATCCTCATGGTCCAGGAGCTCGGCACGTTGCCGATCCAGCTGTTCGGGACCGACGAGCAGAAGCAGCGGTTCCTGCCCAGGTGCGCGAGCGGCGAGTGGTCGCCGGCGTTCGCGCTGTCCGAGCCCGAGGCGGGCTCCGACCCCGCCGCGCTACGGACCTCCGCCGTCCGTGACGGCGACGAGTGGGTCATCAACGGCCAGAAGAACTGGATCACGAACGCCGGCGTCGCCGACTTCTATCTCGTCTTTGCCAAGACCGACCGCGAGAACAACCGCAGCTCGTGCTTCATCGTCGAGGCCGACCGCGAGGGCTTCGATCCCGGCAAGCTCGAGCACAAGCTCGGCATCAAGGGCTCGCCGACCGGCAACCCGTCGTTCACCGACGTGCGCGTCCCGGCCGAGAACCTGCTCGGCACCGAGGGAAAGGGCCTGTCGGTCGCGCTGGCCACGCTCGAGCGCACGCGTCTTGGCGCCGCCGCGCAGGCCGTCGGCATCGCCCAGGGCGCGACCGACTACGCCGCCGCCTACGCGCGCGAGCGGATCGCCTTCGGCCAGCCGATCAACCAGATGCAGGGCATCCAGTTCAAGCTCGCCGACATGGAGACGCGAACGGCCGCCGCGCGCGAGCTGCTCTACAAGGCGTGCTGTAAGGCGGATCGCAACGAGGCCGACCTCGGCAAGTACTCCTCGATGGCCAAGCTCTTCGCCTCCGACAACGCGATGTTCGTGACGCTCGAGGCGATTCAGGTGCTCGGCGGATACGGCTACGTCAACGAGTATCCGGTCGAGCGGATGATGCGCGACGCGAAGATCACGCAGATCTACGAAGGCACCAACGAGATCCAGCGGGTCGTCATCGCCCGTTCGATGCGGTAGCGGGCGCCGAGCATGCGCCAGCCCACGCCGCGACGGGTCATGCTGGCGGCGGTCGTGGCGCTGGCCGTCGGGCTCGGCGCCGTCGGCCTGTTCGGCGGCTTCAGCGTCTCGACCCCGGTGCGGCTGATGCAGGGCGGCGTGCTCGTCGTGCTGGCCATCCTCGTGATCGGCGCGTTGATGATGTCGCTGGGCCTGCGACTGGCGGGCTGGAGCGAGCCGGAGTCCGAGGCGGAGTTCGAGCGCATCGTCGTCGAGAGCGAGCGCCTCGCGCGCGAGGGGGTCTCGCCCGAGCCCGACGAGATGCACTTCATGGACCTCGATCCCTACGACGACGAGGACTTCGCCGAGCTCGTGCGCGAGGCGATGGACGAGCTGCCCGACATCCTGCAGCGCGCGCTGGAGCGCAACGTCGCGGTCGTCATCTCCAACGGCGGGCGCAAGGCCGGCGCCTACGGCCTGTACCACGGCGACGGCGTCGCCCGCGACGACGTACCCGACCGGATCATCATCTATCGCGACACGCTGCGCCGCGACTTCGGCCACGATCCCGAGCTGCTGCGCCACGAGGTCACGCGCACCGTCCGCCACGAGCTCGCCCACCACCTCGGCGCCGACGAGCTTGGCGTCCGCGACCTCGGTCTCTGAACGTCGCTGCGCCATGCCCCTGGAACGGGGTCAGCTAGCAGTTGGCGCGCGCACGCTGTAATTTTCGCGGCTGGACGGATTTCGGGCCGTCCACCATCGATGTTCTCAACTGGAGGAGGCACGACTTTATGGTGACCCCTGCGAAGTTCATGCTGGCGGTCCTGGCGTTCATCGCCATGCTCATCGTGATCGCGGCGATGGCGTTCCTGCCGGAGACCGGCCACTACGCGAACGTCCTGAACTAGCGACGGGTCAGGGTCTGGTCATGGCGGGCGGGACCTGGTTTCCGCCCGCACGTCGGCCGGCGGTTCCTTCGGAACGACCGAGGACCCGGCGCGACCGGGTCCTCGGGCCGGGGTGGGTCAGGGTTGATCAGCCGCAGTGCTCGAAGGTGCTGCGGTAGGCGGCGACGCGCCTGCCGACCTTGACGGCGCCGCCCCACTGCACGCACGTGTTCTTCGCCGCCACGCGCTTGGGACCGGCGTAGTAGCCGAACCGGCCGTAGTCGAGCTTGCCGTTGCCCTTGGCGCCCTGGCGCTTGAGGTATGCGGCCATCGGCGTCTTCTTGCCGACCGCGCGCTCCTTGATCGTGACGACGCAGTTGCGCCCGCTCGCGCCGTTGTAGAGCAGGTACACGGTGCCGAGCTGGACGCCGCCGGAACGCAGCTCGTGCTTGTCGATGACGCCGTAGCCGCCACCGCAGACGCCCTGCGGCGAGTAGGGGTTCGACGCCGCCTGCGCGGGGGACGCGACGGCGATCGCGGACAGGCCGGCGGCGAGAGCCGCGGCGTGGGTGATGCGGCGGGTGATGCGTGGGGTGGTTGCGCTCATGGCCGGACACCCTGCCCGCTCGCAGCCGCGGTTCGGGGCGCGTCTCAGGAACCTCTCAGCCGACATGAGAGAAGCCTGAGACATGGGACGCCGCGGCGCCGATTCAGCCCAGCGTGCCGCGGCGCCTCGTCGTGAAGCGGTTGACGACGTTCTCGCAGCCGCGCAGGCTGGGGCGCTTGTGGCCGGTGAAGACCGTGTCGTAGCCGCGGCCGCAGTCGATCGTGCCGCGACCGTTGGTCAGCGCGTGCACGATGTCGTTGCCGGCGCCCGCGGATACCCGGTTGGCGTGCTTGCCGCGCAGGCGGATCTCGTCGTCGCCGTCGCCGCCGCGGATGACGTTGGCAAACGCGCCGCCCTGCAGGTAGTCGTCACCGGGGCCGCCGTCGATGCGGTTCGTGCCGCGCCCGCCGTAGATCGTGTCGCGGCCCGGGCCGCCGAGCAGGACGTCGGTGGCGCGGTGGCCGCCCTCGGGCAGGTGGCGGTCGCCCCAGATGACATCGTCGCCGGCCGCGCCGTCGAGGCGGTCCGAGCCGCGCCCGCCGAGCAGGTTGTCGTCGCGCTCGCCGCCGGTCCGCCGTTCGCCGGTGTCGGCGACGATGGCCTTGATGCCGCGGCTCGGATCGATCGCCGGCTCGGCCTCGACGACGTGCTCGCAGTTGCGGATGCGACCGTCGCGCAGCGCCTGCGAGTTGGAGACCCCGCCGCGCATCTCGTAGGGGTTGATGACGATGGCGTCGATGCCGGGGCCGCAGTCGACCGGCCCGCTGGCGGTGGCGTTGTTGACGTACACGGTGTCCTGACCGTCGCCGGCCGTGATGTCGTCGGAGCCCGAGTCGGAGTAGACGACGTCGTCACCGGCGCCGCTGTCGATCGTGTCCGCCCCGCCGCCGCCGTGGACGAGGTCGTCGCCGTCGCCGCCGTTGATCCGGTCGGGCGCGGCCTCGCCGGCGAGGACGTCGTTGCCCGGTCCGCCGTCGAGGACGTCGGCGCCGTAGCCCGCGAGCAGCTGATCGCCGCCGGGGCCGCCGCGGAGGACGTCGCCGCCGGAGCCGCCCTTGAGCAGGTCGTCGCCGCCGTGACCGAAGGCGCGGTCGGGGCCCGTGCCGCCGTCGAGGCGATCGGGCCCCGGGCCGCCGATCAGACGGTCGGCGCCCTCGAGGCCGAGCAGCGCGCCGCCGGCGGCGCGGGTGACCGTGAGGCGGTCGCGGCGCGGCAGCCCCAGCAGGGACGGCAGGGGGCCGGAGGGGAGCGGGACCAGGGCGGGCGCGTTGGGCAGCCCGGGCACCGAGACGATGGCCGAGATCGGCGGCAGGCCGGCGACGAGCCCGATCGCGGGCAGCTCGACCGCCTGCGCCGGCGCGGCTGCGGCCGGCGCGGCTGCGGCCAGCGCGGCGGCGGCCACGGCGGGCGCGGCGAGGCGCAGCAGGCTGGAGCGAACCGATCGCATCTCACGGGCATCGGCGGCGGTCCGAGGTGATCGGCGCCGGCGGCGGCGCAGCGGACGCATGGCGTATCCGACGCTGGGTCAGCTCGTAACCGGCCGCGCGCGTTCATCTGACTAGACTCCACTCCTACGGAAGGCTCCGGCGAGTGCGACGCCGGTGTGAAAGACGTCCCCGTGGAGTGCGACCGCCGGGGGCACAACCGACCATCACAAGGAGCACCACATGCCCGAAGCAGTGATCGTGGACGCCGTCCGCACCCCGATCGGCCGCGCGTTCAAGGGCTCGCTCGTGGGTGTGCGCGCCGACGAGCTCGCCGCCACCCCGCTGCGCGCCCTCATCGAGCGCAACCCCGAGGTCGACTTCGCCCAGACCGACGACGTGATGATGGGCGCCGCCTCGGCCGTCGGCGAGCAGGCCTACAACATCGGCCGCAACGCCTCGCTCATCGCCGGCATCGACTACCACGTGCCCGCCTGCACGGTGAACCGCTTCTGCGCGTCCTCGCTGCAGACGCTGCGCATGGCCTTTCACGCGATCAAGGCCGGCGAGGGCGACCAGTACATCGCCGCCGGCGTCGAGGCCGTCTCGCGCGCGGGCCTGGGCGCGGGGATCCCCGAGGAGGCCAAGCACCCGCAGCTCGACGGCTCGGAGGGCTCGGCCTACGACGTCTACATCCCGATGGGCCTGACCGCCGAGCGCGTGGCGGCGCAGCGCGACGTCACGCGCGAGGCGCAGGACGAGTGGGCGTTGACGTCGCAGATGCGCGCCGTCGCCGCGCAGCAGTCCGGCCACTTCGACCGCGAGATCGTGGCGGTGGCGCTGCCCGACGGTGGCGAGTTCACCAAGGACGACGGGCCGCGGCCGACGACCACGCTCGAGAAGCTCGCCGCGCTGAACCCGGTGTTCGACCCCGAGAACGGCACCGTCACGGCGGGCAACGCCTGCCCGCTCAACGACGGCGCCGCCGCCGTGCTCGTCATGTCGGCCGAGCGTGCCGAGTCGCTGGGCCTGACGCCGCGGGCGCGGATCATCGCCTCGACGGTCGCCGCGATCCGCCCGGAGATGATGGGCCTCGGCCCGATCCCGGCGATCCAGGCGCTGCTCGCGCAGACGGGGATGTCGATCGACGACATCGACGTCGTCGAGATCAACGAGGCGTTCGCCGCGCAGATCGTGCCCTGCCGCGACGAGCTCGGCATCGACCCGGAGAAGCTCAACCCGTTCGGCGGCGCGATCGCCCTCGGCCATCCGTTCGGGATGACCGGCGCGCGGATCATGACGACGCTGCTCAACGGCCTGGACGCCGTCGACGGCCGCTACGGGATCGAGTCGATGTGCGTCGCCGGCGGCATGGGCCAGGCGATGCTCGTCGAGCGCCTCGCCGCGTAGCCGCCGGCGCTACGGACGCAGTTCGCGCAGGCGGCGCAGCAGCTGCGTCGCCGTCGTGCCCCCGCTGACCTGGATGCGCCCGAGCGCGTACGGGTCGGCGGTGGGACGCGCGAAGCCGGCCTTGACGCTCGTCGCGGCGAGGTAGCCGGCGGCGCGGACCGCGCGCTTGACCCGGCCGTCGTAGCGCCCCGACGGGTAGGCGAAGAAGTTGGCCGCCCGCGCGCCGAAGGCGCTCTTGATGCGCGTGCGGGACTCCCGCAGCTCGCGGCGCAGCTCGGTCGCGGAGAGCTGCGTGAGGTCCGGGTGGTTGAGCGAGTGCGAGTCGATCTCCCAGCCGGCTCGCGCCAGCCGGCGCACCGCGCTCACGCCGCCGATGTCGGGCAGGAAGCGCCACGTGAGGTTCAGCACGCCGGGCCAGCCGCGCTCGCGCAGCAGCGCCAGCGCGTGACGCACCTGCCCCTCCGAGCCGTCGTCGAAGGAGAGCACGACCGGGCGGCGCGGCAGCTTGCCGCCGCGGCGCCACGCGTCGTGGACCTGCTGCAGCGTCACCGCGTGGTAGCCGGCCTTCGCCAGGCCCGCGACCTGCGCGGCGAAGTCCGCCGGGCTGACGAACAGCGCCGGCAGCCGCGCGTCGGCGGGGGTGTCGCCGATCACGTGGTACATGAGGATCGGCACGGGCTCGCGGGGGGCGCGATGCAGCGGGACGACTGCCTTCTCGGCCGCAGCGACGCCGACCGGACCGTCGGCGCGCGCGCTGGGCGCCGACGACGAGCTGGCGCAGCCTCCGACGGCCAGGAGCACGGCGCAGACGATTGCGCTGAGGATCCAAGCCGGGGCGCAGCGTTGCTCCATCACCCGCCAACTGTAGGCAGGCGCAAGCAAAGCAGCGCAGCCTCGCTCGCCGCTGCGTCCCAACCGGTGACGCCGGCCCGAGCGACCGCCTTCGCTCCGACACGCGTGGCGGATCGACCGGCCATCGCTCGCGCGGTGGCGTGGTACACGCCGATTGCCCGCCGCAGGGGTGCGGCGGGCTCAGACCGATCGCGACCGCAGTGTCGTGGCGAGCCGCTCCCCGGCCGCTTCGAGCTCGGCGAGCGTCGTCGCCTCGACGATCGAGCGCAGGCCGATCGCGGCGCCGGCGGCTGGGTCGAGGGCGTTGCGGCCGACGATCGCGTACACGGGCACGCCGGCGGCGGTGGCTCGGCGGGCGACAGCGCCGACGATCTTGCCCATGGCACTCTGCTCGTCGATGCGGCCCTCGCCGACGACCGCGGCAGCGGCGCCGCGCAGGCGCCGGTCGAAGCCGATGGCGTCGAGCACGTGCTCGGCGCCGCCGACGAGCCGCGCGTCCAGCGCGGCCCAGAGCCCGCCGGCCAGCCCACCTGCGGCACCCGTCATCGCTACGCCGCGCGGGTCGCGCGCAAGCTCGCCGGCTGCGCTGTCCAGCCGGGCGGCCAGGCGCGCCACCATCGCCATGTCGGCGCCCTTCTGCGGGCCGTAGATCTCGGCGCACCGTTCCCACGGCGTCTCGACGTCGCACAGGACGGTGATGCGCGCCTGCCCGAGGCCGCCGCCCTGCGCGATGGCGTCCAGCGCGCCGCGCCCGCCGTCGACCGTCGCCGATCCGCCGACCGCGACGAGGATCTCGCGAGCGCCGGCCTCGACGGCGGCCCGGATCAGCCGCCCCGTGCCCCACGTATCGGCCGCCCAGGGGTCGCGCTCGTGCTCTGCCAGCAGCCCCAGCCCGCTCGCTGCCGCCGTCTCGACGAGCGCGGACTCGCCGTCGTCAAGCAGCGCGAACCGCGCGTCGATCGGCCGGCCCAGCGGGTCGCGCGAGCGCACCGAGACCGTCCGGCCGCCCAGCGCCGCGAGCATGACGTCGATCGTGCCCTCGCCACCGTCCGCGACGGGGCAGCGATCGGCGGTGATGCCACGTCGCTCCAGGCCGCGCGCGACGGCGTCGGCGACCTCGAGCGCCGAGAAGGTGCCCTTGAACGAATCCGGCGCGACGAGGGCTCGCGGGCAGCTCACGAGGCGGACTACAGGACGGTCAGCTCGGCGAGCGCCGCGCGCAGGGCGTCGGCCGCGAGCGCGAGCGGTGGGTCGAGGTCGCGGTCGGCGAGCAGGCCGAAGCAGACGGCGCCGTCGTAGCTGATGATCCCGACGGTGAGGCCCTGGGTGGCGGGGTTGAGCGGGACGGCCGGGTGGACCGCGCGCAGCCGGCAGCCGTTGAGCCAGAACGGCTGCTGCGGGCCGGGCACGTTGGAGACGACGAGGTTGAACGCGCGCACGCCGCCGGTGGCGCGCGCGAGCGTCGAGGAGACCAGCGGCGGCGCCCAGCCGCTCGCGCCGACGAGCAGCGCGCCCGCGCGGATCGCGGCGGACTGCTTGATCTCGGTCATCGCGGCGTGGATGCGGAGGATCTGCGCCGCGGGATCGGGCTCGTCGACGGGCAGGTCGACGAGCACGGTCGAGATCGCGTTGCCGCCCTGCTCGCCGGGCCGGCGCACGCTGACCGGCACGAGCGCGACGAGCGGCTTGCGCGTGGGCTCACCGGCGGCCTCGAGGTAGCGGCGCAGCATGCCGGTGACGGCGGCCAGCAGCGCGTCGTTGACGGTCGCGCCCTGCGCCTTGCCGGCGCGCTTGAGGTCGGCCAGCGCGGCGTGCGTGAAGGCGAAGCGGCGGTTGGGCCCCTGGCCGGCGTTCAGCGGTGTCATCGGCGCCGACGGCCGCGTCCTGGCGAGCTGCACGAGCAGCTCGGTGGCGCTCCTGAGGTCGCCGGCGGCGCGGCGCGGGCTGGGCTGCAGGGCGCGGGTGGCGCTGTCGAGCAGGAGCTTCTGGGCCCGCACGACGGGCGTCGCCGCGAGGCGTGCCAGGTGGCGCACGGGGTCGTGGGCGCGCGCCTCCCAGGGCTCGTCGGGCGCGGGGATGTCGAGCGGATCTGGTGTCGGGTCGAGCAGCACCGTGCCGATGTCGACGGCCGCGACCCCGTCGACGAGGGCGTGGTGCATCTTCGCCAGCAGCGCGCGGCGGCCGCCGGCGAGGCCGTCGATCACCGTCAGCTCCCAGAGCGGGCGCGAGCGATCCAGGCGGCGCGACATCTCGCGGCCGACGAGCGCCGCGAGCGCGGCGTCGTCGCCCGGTGCCGGCAGCGTCGCCGGCCGCACGTGCCACGCGAGGTCGAAGCCGTCGTCGTCGACCCAGACCGGGTTGGCGAAGCCCGCCGCGGTGCTGTGCAGCCGCTGGCGGTAGCGCGGCACGAGATGCAGGCGATCGGCGACGCGGGCGAGCACCGCCTCGTGCTCGAGTCCCGGCCCGTCGTCGAAGACCAGCAGCCCGCCGACGGCCATGTTGACGGTCCCGATCTCGGCGGCCAGCGACGAGCGGTCGGCGGGAGACAGAGATGACGAGGCCATCGCGGCCGACCCTATCCCGCGCGACCGCCCGGGCTTGACAGGTGACTAAATGGTCACCTATGCTGCGCGGCATGGACGCCGTGTTCAAGGCCCTCGCCGACCCGACGCGCCGCAGCCTGCTCGACGAGCTCTTCAAGGAGGACGGGCAGACGCTGGGCAAGCTCGAGGAGCGGTTGCCGATGACGCGCTTCGGCGTGATGAAGCACCTCAAGGTGCTCGAGGAGGCGGGCCTCGTCGTCGCGCGCAGGCGCGGCCGCGAGAAGCTCCACTTCCTCAACGCCGTCCCCATCCGGCTCGTCCACGACCGGTGGGTGAGCAAGTACGCCGAGCCCTGGGCGGCGACGCTCTCAGAGCTCAAGACCAGCATCGAGGAGGCAGTGACGATGGAGAAGGTGTTCGAGATCTACATCAAGACGACGCCCGAGCGGCTGTGGCAGGCGCTGACCGACAGCGACATGCGCGCGAAGTACAGCTTCGGCGTCGGCGTCGAGAGCGACTGGGAGCCCGGCTCGCGCTGGCAGGGCGTCACGCCGAAGGCACCCGGCCCGATCTCGCACGGCGAGGTCCTCGAGGTCGACCCGCCGCGCCGGCTCGTGCAGAGCTTCCAGGCGCTGTGGAGCGACGAGGTCGAGCGTGAGGGCACGTCGCGTGTCACCTACGAGATCGAGCCGGTCGCCGATTCCTGCCGGCTGACCGTCGTGCACGACGAGCTGCCCGAGGGCGTCAACGACGAGATCTACGGCGGCTGGCCGATGATCCTCTCCGGCCTGAAGACCCTGCTGGAGACCGGCGAGACGCTGACGACGCCGGGCTCGCTGATGTACGCCACGTGAGCGACCGCGTCAGCGCGGCGCCATCCGCAGGGCGGCGTCGAGGCGGATGACCTCGCCGTTGAGCATCTCGTTCTCGACGATGTGGCAGGCCAGCTCGGCGAACTCGCCGGGCCGGCCGAGCCGCGGCGGGAAGGGGATCGACGCGGCCATCTTCGTGCGCCCCTCCTCCGGCAGCTCGGCGAGCATCGGCGTGTCGAACACCCCCGGCGCGATCGCGCAGACGCGGATCGCGCTCGCGGCCAGGTCGCGCGCCGCCGGCAGCGTCAGCGCGACGACCCCGCCCTTCGACGCCGCGTAGGCGACCTGGCCGATCTGGCCGTCGTAGGCGGCGATCGAGGCGGTGTTGACGATCACCCCGCGCTCACCGCTGTCGCCGTCGGGCTCGTTGCCGAGCATCGCGTGGCTCGCCAGGCGCAGCGCGTGGAACGTGCCGACGAGGTTGACGGCGATCACGCGCTCGAAGCTCTCGGTGCCGTGCGGGCCGCGCGGGCGGGCGAGCCGCTCGGCGCGGACGATGCCCGCGCAGTGAATCGAGATGCGCAGGCCGCCGGGCTGCTGCGCGGCCAGCGCCACCGCCGCCGCGAGCTGATCGGGTCGTGTGACGTCGGCGGCGGCGAAGCGCGCGCGCTCGCCGAGCTCGCCGACGAGCGCCACCCCGCGGCGCGCGTCGACATCGGCGACGACGACGTGGGCGCCGCGCGCGTGCAGCGCACGGGCCGTGGCCTCGCCGAGCCCCGAGGCGCCGCCGACGACGAGCGCGCCTGATCGGTCGATCCGCATCGGCCGGGAACCCTATCTTCCATGCCCTACCTTCTCCGCCATGGCCGAGTGGTACAACCAGCTCCTCGAGCACCAGCTGGAGCGCAACCGCGAGATATGGGCGGACCTGCGCAAGCAGGGCGTCGACGACGGAAGCGAGCTGCGGCTCGGATTTCTCTACGTCGCGTCGGGCGTGGCCGACGCCGATCAGCTCGTCGCGTTCCTGCACGAGGAGACCGACTACGACGTGAGCACCCGCAAGCGGCCCGGCGGGGACGAGGCCGACGAGCCCGACTGGGTCGTCATCGGCACGACGCAGCCGACGCCGGTCACGCTGGAGTTGCTCGACGACTGGTGTGAGTGGATGATCGCCGCCGGCGCCGCCGAGGGCCCGTGCGCGTTCGACGGCTGGGCGGCGCAGCTCGTCGGCGACGACGAGGCCTGACGCTCAGGCTGAGGTTCAGGCGACTCGCGCGAGCGAGACGGCGAACAGCTCGTCGGGGTCGGTGAAGAGCTCGACGAGCTCGAGGCCCGCCGCCGCGAAGTCGCCGCGCAGCCGCTCGAGCGTGAACTTCGCGCTGATCTCCGTGCGCATCTCCTCGCGGCCGGCGAAGTCGACCTCGAGGTTCAGCGCCTCGACGCGGACGTGCTGAGGCTCGCGCGCACGCAGGCGCATCTCGATCCACTCCCGCTCGCGGTCGAAGAACGCGACGTGCTCGAAGGCCTCGATGTCGAAGTCGGCGCCGAGCTCGCGGTTGACGACCTGCAGCACGTTGAGGTTGAACTGCGCCGTCACGCCGGCGCTGTCGTTGTAGGCGGCCTCGATGACGCGCGGGTCCTTGACGAGGTCGGTGCCGAGCAGCAGGTGGCCGTCGGGACCGAGCCGCTTGCCCAGCGAGCGCAGGAAACGCCGCCGGCTGCCGGGCGGGAAGTTGCCGATCGTGCCGCCGAGAAACGGCACGAGGCGCGGCCCGACGAGCTCGGGGAGGTGCTCGAGGTGGCGTTCGAAGTCGGCGACGAGGCCGTACACCGACAGCCCCGGGTACTCGTCGGCGAACAGCTCGGCGACGGCGTGGACGGTCGATGCGCTGACGTCGACCGGCACGTAGCGCGCCAGCGTCCCCGCCTCCTGCATGGCGTCCAGCAGCACGCGCGTCTTCGTCGCCGAGCCCGAGCCGAGCTCGACGAGCTCGACGGCGCCGGTGCGCGCGACGATGTCGTCGGCGTGGGCCTGCAGGATCGAGCGCTCGGTGCGGGTCTGGTAGTACTCGGGCAGCTCGCAGATCGCGTCGAAGAGCTCCGACCCGCGCGCGTCGTAGAAGTGCTTGGGCGGCAGCTCCTTCAGCGGACGGGTGAGCCCGTCGAGCACGTCGTCGGCGAGCGTGCGCTCGTCGTCGGGCCCGAGATGCGAATGCACCTCGACGGCACCCTCGAGGATCCGGTCCATCAGCTCACGTCCTTTGCGAGTCGCACGCCGGCGAAGATCTGCCGGCGCTCGGGGAGGTCCCAGTTGCGAAAGGTGGGGGTGCGCACGCGCTGCTCGGTGGCCCACGAGCAGCCGCGCAGGACGCGGTAGCGGTCGCCGAAGAAGACCTCGGAGTACTCGCGGTAGGGGTGTGCGACGAAGCCGGGATAGCCGGTGAAGTGCGAGGCGGTCCATTCCCACGCCTCGCCGATCTGCTCGAGCGGCTCGTGGGCCCAGGTCGACGCCTTCTCCCACTCGGCTTCGGTGGGAAGGCGAACGCCTTGCGAACGGGCGAAGGCGTCGGCCTCGAACCAGGAGACGTGCATGACGGGTCGGTCAAGGCGGACCGGCCCGCCTGTCGTCCAGCCCTCGGGGTGCGTGATGTCGTACTCCTCCTTCCACGCCCAGCCCTCGTCAGACCACCACTCGCGCCGCTCGTAGCCGCCGCCCTCGCAGAAGCGCAGCCACGTGCCGTTGGTGACCGGCCGGCGCGCGATCCGGAAGGCGGGAACGTCGACGTCGTGGCGCGGGCGCTCGTTGTCGAAGGCGAAGCCGTGCGGGCCGGCGCCCAGCGCGAACGAGCCCGCGGGGACGTCGATCCAGCTCTCAGCGGCCGGGCGGCCGCGGCGGGGACGCGCGCCGTCGTGCGGTCGTCCACCGGGCAGCCCGGCGAGGAACAGCGTCTGGCGCATCGTCTCGTTGTGCATGGCCTCGTGGCGCACGACGAGCTCGAACAGCGTCCCGTCGCCGGGACCGACGGCGTCGAGCACCTCGAGCGCCCGCGCGCGCACGGCGGCGATGTAGTCCAGGACGTCCTGGCCGCGCAGGAACGGGATGTCGCCGCGCACGGCGCGCGGCGTCTCGAAGGCGTCGTAGAGGTCGGCGAGGTCGGGCCGCAGCAGCGCGCCGCCGCCGTGGCGGTGCACGATCCACAGGTCCTCGTAGGCGGCGATGTGGCCGAGGTCCCAGTCCAGCGGGCTCATGAGCGGGTGGTGGACGCGCTCGAGCTCCTGCGGCGCCAGCGGCGCGATGAGCGCGAGGGTTCGCGCGCGCGCCTTCCGCAGGGCCTCGCCGAGCTCGGGGTGGGCCGCGATCGCCATCGAGGGCTGTGTGTACCCCTCGGCCTCATGCGCAATCATGCGCGCCCGTCCTGGCCGATCGGCGCTCTGTTACGCGACGCCGGGGACCTGCGGCGGCGGTCCTACGCCGCCAGCGCCGACAGCGCGACGTCGACGTCGGCGTCGGTGTTGTAGACGTGCCAGGACGTCCGCAGCCGCCCGCCGCGCAGCGCCGCCACGATCCCCGCGCGCTCGAGGCGCTCGGCGCCGCCGTCGAGATCGACCGCGACGATCGCGCTGTCGGACGGCTCGAGGCCGAGGCCGGCGCGGAAGCGGTTGGCCAGCGCGACATCGTGCTCGTATACGGCGTCGATGCCGATGTGGTTGAGCAGCTCGAGCGCCGGCTGCGCGCCGACCCAGGAAAACCACGCCGGCGAGGTGTCGAAGCGGCGCGCGTCGGCGGCCAGCCGGAGGGGCGGGCCGAAGTAGCTGGCGTGCACGTCGGCGCCGGCGTACCAGCCGGCGGCGTTGGGCACCACCTCCTCGGCCCACTCCTCGGCGATCGCCATCCAGGCCGTGCCGCGCGGCGCGGTCAGCCACTTGTAGCCGGCGCAGACCACGGCGTCGAAGCGGCTTGCGTCCAGCGGCAGCCAGCCGCAGCCCTGCGTCGCGTCGACGAGCGTGCGGGCACCGTGGTGGCGCGCGGCACCGGCGATCGCGTCGAGGTCGGCGACCTCCCCGCTGGTCATCTGCACGGCGCTGAAGGCGACGACGTCGGTGCGCGCGTCGATCGCCTCGGCGAGCCGCTCGGGTGGCACCGTGCTCACCGTCACGCCGCGCGCCTCCTGGACGAGGAACGGAAACAGGGTCGAGGTGAACTCGACGTCGGGCACGACGACGTGCGCGCCGGCGGGCAGCGACGCGGCGACGAGCCCGGCGAACGACGAGACCGTCGCGCCGATCGCCACCCGCTCCGGCGCGACGCCCACCATCTGCGCCCACGCGCGCCCGCGCGCCCTCGGTGCTCTCGCCCCAGTGCTCCCAGCTCGTGCGCCCGCCGCGCCAGTCGGCGAGCGCCTGCTGCATCGCGTCGAAGCCGTCGCTGGGCGGGATGCCGTAGCTGGCCGTGTTGAGGTACACCCCGGCGGGCGACCACTGCTTCTGGGCTTCGGCGATCGTCGGCACGGCCGCATGGTCGCAGCCCGATTGGGAGCGCGCGCGCCGACCCGTTCGCACCGAATTCCGGGCAGAGCGCGCCCGATCGGCGCACACCGGCCGATCGTTGATCTAGCGTCGCGATCATGAATGCGACGACCGGGGGAGGGCCTTCGGTGGTCGAAAATGCCACCCACGGGCGTGCGCCCGTCTTCGCTGGGATGCTCGACCTCCAGGTACAGCCGTCGATCGCCGCCGGCCGGCGGCGCGTGCAGTTCGCTGCCGTGATCACGAACAGCGCCTCTACGAGCGTCGAGGCGCGGCTGTCGGCGAGCGGCGCCGACGAGGACGTGCTGGCCACCATCACCCCGTCGCGCCTGCTGCTCGACCCCGGGCAGACGCGCACCGTCGAGATCACGTTGCGTGCGCGCCGGCCGCGTCTGGCCGGCGCCGAGGTGTCGCGGACCGTCAGCGTGCGCGCGCGCGGCGACGTCGTGGGCGCCGAGCCCGCCGTGCGCGATGTCGTCTTCGTCCAGCAGCGCAGCATGCCCGCGTGGGCGTTCGTGCTCGGCATCGTCCTCGTCGCCGCGGCCGCGGTCGCGGTGGCCCAGCTGCCCGACCGTGTCACCGTCCCGCAGGTTCTCGGCGCGCCGGACGTCGCGACCGCGGCGGCGACGCTGAAGTCGGCCGGCCTCGAGCTCGATCCGCGGCTGCGCTCGCGCACGACCGCGGGCACCAAGCCCGGCACGATCCTCGACCAGATCCCCGGCCCGGGCGTGGAGGCCTCGCGCGGCGATCGCGTGACGCTGCTCGTGGCGACCGGCGCGCAGCGCGCGGTCGCGCCGGCGCTCGAGGGCCAGACGCCGACGCGGGCCGCCGCGCTGCTGCAGGCCGCGGGCCTCACGCTCGGCCCGATCCTGCCCGCCGACGCGCCGGAGGCGGCGGTCGTCGGCAGTCAGCTTCCCGCCGCCGGCACACGGGTGGCGGTGGGCACCGCCGTCACGCTCGTCGTGCGCGCCGCGAGCGGGGCGGAGGTCGCGGCGGGCAGCGGCGCGTCGCCCGCCTCGGGACGCGCGACGGTGCCCGAGATCCAGGACCGCAGGGTGACGTCGACCGACCCCGCGACGTCCGCGCAGGCCGCGCTCGCCGCGGCGCCGGTGCCGCAGGACACGACGAGCGAGTCTGCGTCCGTCGGCAGGACGTACAGCGCGTTGCCGTAGCGTAGCCCCTGACCGGCGGAGAGCTGGACCGCGGTCGCCTCGCCGCCGGCGGCGCGGGTGATCGCGCCCAGCTGCGCGGCGGGGACGCGCGCGGCGCTGATCGTGTCCTCGGCCGTCGCGCCGCTCGGCACGAGCGCGACCGCCTCGGCGCCGAGCGCGGGATTGGCGACGGCGCCCGTCGCCGCCCAGCCGGCCGGCGCCTTGAGCACGAAGCCGTCGCCCGTTGCGGTCGTCGGCTTCTCGCCACCGCCGCCGGACATGCCGATGACGAACGCGATGATCGCGGCGACGACGGCGCCGGCCGCGATCGGCACGGCGCGCGAGCGCTCCGTCTCGGCATCCGCGTCGCTGACCGCCGGGGCGCGCGGGGCCGTCGCGGGCGCACCCACCGTCGAGGACGCGGCCACGGGCTGCGGCGCAGGGGTCGGGCGCCGGCGTGGCGGGGCGGCCGGGGTCGGCGGCGGCGTGGCGATCGCCGGGGCCGCGCCGCCTTCGGCCGAGAGCTGCTCGTGCAGCGCCGCCGGCGCGTGATAGGTCTGAAAGCCCGTGTTGGCGGCGGCGCCGGGACCGGCGCCGGCGCCGTCCTTGCGCGACGGCGGGCGCAGCGGCGTGCCGGTCTGCGGCGGGATGTCGTCGGTCTCGATCTCGCTGGCCGGCTTGAGCACGGCATCGCGCCGCCACAGGGGACCGACGTGCTCGAGCAGCGCCTCCTCGAACGCGTCCCACGCGGCGCTCGCGTCGGGGAAGCGGTCGTCGGGGTCCTTCTCGGTCATCCGCTGCACCCACAGCGCGACCGACTCCGGGATGAGCGGATCGACCTCGCGCACGTCGGGGACGGGCTCGGAGACCTGCTTCATGAGCAGGGCGGCCTGCGAGCCCTCGGTGAACGGCAGGCGCCCGGTGAGCATCTCGTAGGTCATGCAGCCGATCGAGTACAGGTCCGAGGTCGTCGCGACGTCCTTGGCCATCGCCTGCTCGGGCGACATGTACTCCGGCGTGCCGACCGTCATGCCCTCCGACGTCAGCCCCTTCTGGCCGCCCAGCGCGGCCTTGGCGATGCCGAAGTCGGCGACCTTGACGCGGCCACCCTTCGTGATCAGCGCGTTCTCGGGCTTGAGGTCGCGATGCACGATGCCCGCATTGCCGGCGAAGGCGATCGCCGCGAGCAGGTCCTCGAGCACCCGCGCGGTCTGCGGCAGGCTCAGCTCGCCGATGAGCGGGCGCAGCGAGCCGCCCTCCATGAGCTCCATCGCGATGAACGGCGTGCCGCCGTCGGTGAAGTACTCGTAGACGGTGACGATGCTCTCGTGGTTCAGCGAGCCGGCGACGCGCGACTCGCGCAGGAAGCGCTCGGCGAACGACGGGTCGTCGGCGTTGAGGCCGGCGAGCTCCTTGAGCGCGGCGAGGCGGCCGAGGTCGCGCTGGCGCGCGAGGTGCACGACGGCCATGCCGCCGCGGCCCAGCTCACGGATGACGTCGTAGCTGTCGAGCGACATCTAGCCCATGGCCTTCGTCTGGCCGGGGAAGGAGACGATCAGCGGCGACGGCGGGACGCCGCTCGTGATGCCGTTGATGCCCGCCAGCAGCACCGGCTTGCCCATCACGAGGATCTTCGGGTTCATGCCGACCATCGGGATCGGGATCTCGCTGGCGACGACGAGGCACGGCGCCGTGGCCGGTGTCGGCGGCTGCGCGCAGCCGACGATCGGCGAGCCGACGATGTCGCCCACGCACATGGCCGGCTGGCCGCCCACGAGCACCTTCATCTGCTTCGGGATCAGGGTGACCTGGCCGCCGTGCGCGCACATGATCTTCGCTGCGGACGTGAGGATCGGCATCGGCATCGGGTGACCGTCTCCGACAGTAGCCCTTGCCCGCCCGCGGCGTGCGTCCGATCGGGCCGATTTCCGGGCAACCGGCTCAGCTGTCGGCGAGGCCCGGATCGGAGTCCGGGGTGTCGCTGGCGCGCCGCCCGCCGGGAACCTTCGGCACCGGGGCCGGCGCGCCGGAACCGGCGACGGCGGCGTCGACCTGGCCGCGCCCGCTCCCGGTCAGCCCGCCGGTCAGCGTGTCCTGCGCCCAGCGCTCGCTGAAGCCGGCAGCGAACGCGAGCACGCAGAAGAAGTAGAAGGCATCCGTGGCGTCGTCGGGGACCTGGAAGATCTGGATGAAGTCGCTCGTCACCGCGAAGTAGATGAGCAGCCCGAAGATCGAGCCGATCCAGGGTCTGAGCGACCCGAGGAACAGCGTGTAGCCGCGCGCGACGTCCTCGTCGAGCGCGAACGAGCCGCTGTTGACGCGGGCGATCACGCTGACGACGGCGCCCAGCGCGCCGGCCACGAGGCAGCCGACGATCGTCTCGGCGTTGACCCCCTCGCGGTCCAGGATGCTGCCGGCGGACATGTAGAGCAGGCCGAGGGCGGCGATGCCGACCGCCATGCCGGCGAAGTACACGAGCTGGGCGTCGCCGTTGGCCGACTGGCGGTAGCTGCGCCCGACGGCCGCGAGCTCGCGCAGCTCGGCGGCAACCGCGGCCCTGTGCGCGTGCGGCGGGTTCTCGCCGCGCGCGTCGACGAGGCTCAGCAGGTGGCAGGCGGACGTCATGACGAGCTGGATCGCGATCCGGCGGCTGCGGCCGCGCAGGACCTCGCCGGCGCGGATCGCGAGCTCGTCGCAGTGATGCAGCGCGCGGGCGATGTCGGGCTCGTCCTTCGTCGCCCAGTCGCTGACGCGGTGAAAGCGCGGCGCGACCGACAGCACGCGGCGCAACCAGCCGCTGTTGGGCTTGCCGGCGGTGAGCGCGACCCCGCTCTCGACGTCGGCGCACCAGTAGGCGTTGATGAGCTGGCCGTGCTCGTCCTCGAAGAGCTCGAGCGCCTCGTGGTAGTCGCGGTCGAGCTGCGCGAGCTCCTCCTCGCTGACGCTCGTCACGCCGCGCAGCGCCTGGCGCCAGCGAAAGTGGATCCTGACGAGGTCGGGGAACGTGACGCGCCGCTCGGGCGCGTCGTCGAGAATCGCGGGCGTGGCTGGCATGGCCTGATCGGCCGCGATCATTCCACGGCGATCGGGGCGCGGCCGCAACTCCGGGTGCAAGCGGACGCATCTACGAGCAGCGTCCGCGAGCGGCATGCGTCAGTTCCGTCTGACACTCCATGCGCGAACCGGGGACAATGGGCCC
Organism: uncultured Actinomycetes bacterium; assembly: GCA_963742745.1. Lineage (GTDB taxonomy): Bacteria > Actinomycetota > Thermoleophilia > Solirubrobacterales > Solirubrobacteraceae > CADCVQ01. Next base: position 263,841 of record CAVUND010000017.1, on the reverse strand, counting down.
ATGCATCGATTTCGTTTCGCCCTCGCCGTCCCGCTCGTCCTCGTTCTCGCCCTCGCCACCGGCTGCGGATCGGATGACGACGAGAAGTCCGAGAGCGCCGGCGACTCCGGCGCCAAGACCGAGCAGTCGGCCAAGCCGTCGGCCGATGAGGCGGCCGCGCCGAAGCGCACGAGCTCCCGCGGCAAGCTGCTCTCCTGCCTCGACGAGCAGGGCTTCGACGTCAGCCACGAAGGCGAGTCGGCGGAGAAGGCGACGGACTATTCCCTCGAGGCTCGCGATGGCGAGGACGGGGTCGATGCCGTGATCCAGATCCATCCCAGCCGCGACGCGGCGAACAGCTCCGCCCGGCGCGCGGGCGAGGAACGCGGCGTCAACGCCGTCGCGTTCGGCCGCGCCGAGTTCATCCGCCGTGGCGCGACCGACACCGAGGCCGGCACCATCGTCAACTGCGTGTCGGGCGCGTACGGCGGCTAGCCGGCCGGGGCCGCCGCCCGGTCGCAGGCCACCTCGTCGAGGCCGTCGCCGAGCCGGGCCAGGGGGATCGCCATGTCACCGGCGAGCGCGCGCGCCAGCGCGTCGCGCTTGCCCTCACCGGTGGCGAGCAGCAGCGTCAACCGTGCGGCGCGCACGACCGGCAGCGTGAGCGTCACCCGCTCGGGCGGCGGCTTGGGCGAGCCGCGCACGGGCGCCACCGGCGCGGCCAGGACGTCGAGCACCGGGTGGCCTGGAAACAGCGAGCACGTGTGCCCGTCGGGGCCCATGCCGAGCAGGACGATGTCGAAGACCGCGCCGGGCATGTGCTCGAGCACCTCGCGGCCGTACAGCCAGGCGGCGTCCTCGGGCACCTCGGGCGACGGGACGGGATGCAGCACCGGCGCGCCGTCGCGCGCGGGGCCGGCCAGCAGCGACTCGCGGACCATCCGCACGTTGGCGTCCTCGTGCTCGGCGGGGACGCAGCGCTCGTCGCCGAGCCACAGGTGCACGTGCGCCCAAGACCCCGGGACGTCGGCGAGCAGCTCGTAGGCGCGCTGCGGCGTCGAGCCGCCCGCCAGCGCGACGTGCAGCTCGCGGCCCGCGTCGCGCGCGCCGTCGATCGCCGCCGCGAGCGTGTAGGCGGCATGGCGCGCGACCGCCTCGGCGTCGTCGAAGACCCTCACCCGCGGGGTGCCGGCCGTCGCGCAGCTCATTCCAGCAGCCGCTGCGCCGCCGCCAGCGCGGGCTTGAACGCCGGGTCGCGCATGAGCGCGTGGCGGATGCCCTCGCCGAGGATCCCCGGCTCGCCGCGCGACGCGCCGAGCACCGTCCAGACGTGCTCGATGACGTCGTCGCCGCGGCGCGTCGGGGCCTCGCGGCGGCGCGCGGTCAGCCCGCCCTGGCCGCGCTCGAGCGCCAGCAGCGTGCCGCCGCGCAGATCCGAGCGCAACTCGATGCCCGCCAGGCCGGGCACGTTCATGTCGTCCACCGGCTCGAGGCGCAGCTCGACCTCGCCGCGATGGGCGCGTGCACGCCCGCGCAGCAGGCCGCCATGGCGGGTGAGTCGCTCGGGTCGCCAGCCCAGCCGCGAGCTCATCCAGCCGACCAGCAGCAGCGCCGACACGAGCGAGTCCTCGCGGTAGCGCACCGAGAGCTTGGAGAGCGCGTGCAGCTCCGGTCGCCGCACCGCCGGGTCGTAGGCCGCGGCGAGCCGCTCGCGCCACGGCGTGCAGCGCAGCCACGCCAGGTCGACGACCTCGCCCCGCTCGGCGAGCACGCATTCGCGCGCGAGCGCGGCGCCCACCTCCGGCTCGTCGACGGCGTCCAGCAGCACGACCTGGGCCAGCGGCGAGCCGCCGGCCCGCCCGGTGGTCAGCGCGTCGACGGCCTCGGGATGACCGTGCGGCGACCAGACGACGGTCTGCAGGTCGGTCACCACGAGCGGGTCGACGATCGTGTCGAGGTCCTTGAGGTGGCGTTCCCCGACGTCGACCACGACGAGCTCGCGCATCGCGGCGAACTCCCCCGGTCGCGGATCGCCCTCGACGGTGATCGTCGCCTGCGCGTCGATCTTCGTGCGGCCGGGCTCGACCGCGCAGACGACCGTGCGCGAGGCGTGGTAGCGCCCGACGCCGCGCAGGCGGTTGGCGATCTCGCCGCTCCACTCGCGGTCGACCACGCACACGAGGTTCAGCGTGCGCGCGGGAACGCAGTGGTCGGTCGTCGCGTGGCACTCGGCGACGAGGCGCCGCAGCGCGCTCTCGACCGCGTTGGGCGACGTGTCCTGCTCGCGCCAGACGGCGTCGGTCGTCATGGCGCTGCGGTGCCCCCCGGTCGACAGCTCAGTCCTTGTGGACGGCTCACTAGATCATCCGCCAGCGGGTGTCGCCGATGAGCAGCGCCTCGGCCTCCTCCGGGCCCTGCGATCCCGCCGGGTACGGCGGCAGCGGCCCGGGCGAGGACTCCCAGGCCTTGACGATCGGGTCGATGATCCGCCACTGCGCCTCGACCTCGTCGTTGCGGGTGAAGAGCGTCGCCTCGCCTCGCATCGCGTCGATGATGAGCCGCTCGTAGGCCTCCGGCGACTGCGACAGAAACGCGGTCCCGTAGAGGAACTCCATGTTCACCGTGCGGATCGCCATCCGCGTGCCGGGGATCTTCGCCCCGATCGACAGCGAGACACCCTCGTTGGGCTGTACGGTCAGCACGAGCACGTTGGGCCGCACGCCGGTCGACATCTCGGACTGAAACGCGACGTGCGGGACCGGCTTCAGCGTGACCGCGATCTCCGTCACCTTGCGTGCCAGCCGCTTGCCGGTGCGCAGGTACATCGGCACGCCGGCCCAGCGCCAGTTGTGGACCTCCAGGCGCAGCGCCGCGTACGTCTCGGTGTTGGAGTCCTCGGGGACGCCGGCCTCCTCGAGATAGCCCGGCACCTCCTCGCCGGCCACGATCCCCGCCGTGTACTGGCCGCGCACCGCGAGGTCCGGGATCTCGACCGGCGTCGGCGCGCTGATCGCGCGCAGCACCTTGACCTTCTCGTCGCGGACGGGGTCGGCCTCGAAGGCGACCGGCGGCTCCATGCACAGCAGCGAGAGCAGCTGGAGCATGTGGTTCTGGACGAGGTCGCGCAGCGCGCCCGCGGAGTCGTAATAGCCCGCGCGCGAGCCGATCCCGATGTCCTCGGACGCCGTGATCTGCACGTGGTCGATGTAGTTGCGGTTCCACAGCGGCTCGAACATGTTGTTGGCGAACCGCAGCGCCAGCACGTTCTGGACGGTCTCCTTGCCGAGGTAGTGGTCGATGCGGAAGACCTGGTCCTCGTCGAAGACCGACAGCACGCGCGCGTTGAGGTCGCGCGCCTCCTCCAGTGACCGGCCGAAGGGCTTCTCGATGATCACCCGCACCTCGGCGTCGTCGCGATCGGCGAGCTCGTTGCGGCCCAGGGCGTCGACGATGACCGGGAAGAACATCGGCGCGGTGGAGAGGTAGAAGCAGCGGTTCAGCGACAGCCCCGCCACCTCGTCGAGCTCGTCGAGCCCGCCGTGCAGCGCCGCGTAGACCTCGTCGTCGTCGAACGAGCCGGACACGTAGCGCACGTCGGAGAAGAGCTTGGCCAGCACCTTCTCGTCGGGCGGCCGGCGCGAGAACTCGCGCACCGACTCGATCGCCATCTCGCGAAACTCGGCGTCGGTCATCGAAGAGCGAGCGTTTCCCACGAGGCCGAAGCGCTCGGGCAGCGCGCCCTCGTGGGCGAGGTTGTAGAGCGCCGGCAGCAGCTTGCGCCGCGCGAGGTCGCCGGTCGCGCCGAAGATGACCAGCGCGGTGGGGTGGACGGGCAGCCGCTCGAGGCCCTGGGTGAGCGGGTTGTCCTCGGGGCCCGTCTGGGCGCCGGCGGCGGCGCGCCTGCGCCTGCGCGGTCGGTCGCGCTCACCCGTCGGCGCTCTTCTTCGTCGCGTGGCCGCCGAACTGCGCGCGCAGCGCGGCCAGCATGCGGTGCGTGAAGTCGCCGTTGCCGCGCGAGTAGAAGCGCGCGTGCAGCGACGCCGTGATGACCGGCGTGGGCACGTCGCGCGCCATCGCGTCCTCGATCGTCCAGCGGCCCTCCCCGGAGTCGGCGGTGTAGCCCGACAGTCCGGCGAGCTCGTTGCCCTCCTGCTCGAAGGCCAGCGCCGCCAGCTCGCACAGCCACGAGCGCACGACCGAGCCCTGGTTCCAGAGGTGGGCGATCTTCGCGTTGTCGAGCTCGAACTCGCATTTGTCGAAGAGGTCGAAGCCCTCGGCGTAGGCCTGCATGAGGCCGTACTCGATGCCGTTGTGGACCATCTTGACGTAGTGGCCGGCGCCGCTGGGGCCGAAGTGCCCCCAGCCGCGCTCGCCGATCATGTGGCGGCTGGCCTCGCTCGTCGGCGGGGCGAGGACGTCGAGGATCGGCGCCAGGCGCGCCACCGCCTCGTCGGGCCCGCCGACCATCATGCAGTAGCCGACCTCCAGGCCCCAGACGCCGCCGCTGGTCCCGACGTCGACGTAGTCGATCTCGTTCCCGGCCAGCGTGGCCGCCCGCTCGCGGTCGTCGGTCCACTTCGAGTTGCCGCCGTCGATGATCATGTCGCCGGCGTCGAGCAGCCCGGCGAGCTCGTCGACCGTGCTCTGCGTCGGCCCGCCTGCGGGCACCATGATCCACACCATCCGCGGCGCGTCGAGCTTGCCGACGAGGTCCGAGAGCGAGCTCGCGCCGCGGCCGCCGGTCGTGTCGGCGATGCGCCGGACGGTGTCCGGATCGCGGTCGAAGGCGACGACCTCGTGGTCGGAGTCGCGCTTGATGCGGGCGACCATGTTGCCGCCCATGCGGCCGAGGCCGACGAAGCCGATCTGTGTCACAGGTTGTCTCCGCGCGTCGTGGTCGTCCAGGGGATGAGCATAAGCCGACGGTGTGTCCGCCAGATGTCGAGTTCGCGTCTACCCCCGCGCGCGCAAACCGGAATCGCCGGGTAGCCTCGCGTCAGTGACCCCATCCGAGGACGAGCCCACCACCCAGCAGCTGCGCGCCGTGCAGGCCCACCGCGAAGTCGAGGAGCGCGAGCGCGCCGGGGAGGCCCCGACCGACACCGAGCAGCTCGCCGCCGTGCGCCGAGCCGACAAGGCCGCCTATCTCAAGGAGAAGCTCGAGGAGAAGGCCGAGAGCGAACAACGGTCGTGAGCGACCTGCCCGACCACGTCGCGCGCAACCGCGCCGACTGGGACGCGCACGCGGAGGCGTGGGTGGCGCCCGCCCGCCGCGACTGGGCCCGCGAGGAGCCGTGGTGGGGGATCTTCACGGTGCCCGAGTCGCAGTTGCACGTCCTGCCCGACGACCTCGACGGCCTCGACGCGGTCGAGCTCGGCTGCGGCACGGGCTACGTCTCGTCGTGGCTGGCGCGGCGCGGCGCGCGGCCGGTGGGGATCGACAACTCCGCGCGCCAGCTCGCGACCGCCCGCGCCATGCAGGAGGAGTTCGGCCTCGAGTTCCCGCTCGTGCACGGCAACGCCGAGGCGACGCCCTTCGACGACGCGAGCTTCGACTTCGCGATCTCCGAGTACGGCGCGAGCATCTGGTGCGACCCGTACGCGTGGATCCCCGAGGCCGCGCGGATCCTGCGCCCGGGCGGCCGGCTCGTGTTCCTCGTCGACACGCCGCTGGCGATCATGTGCGCGCCCCCGGCCGAGGACGAGCCCGCCGGCGAGCGCCTGCTGCGGCCCTACTTCGGCATGCATCGCGTCGAGTGGCCGGGCGACGACTCCGTCGAGTTCCACCTCCCGCACGGCGAGCTCATCGCGCTGCTGCGCAAGAGCGGCTTCGAGATCGAGGAGCTGCTCGAGGTGCGGCCTGCCGAAGGCGCCACGACGCGCTTCCCGCACGCCACCGTGGAGTGGGCGCGGCAGTGGCCCTACGAGGAGGTCTGGAAGGTCCGCAAGCGCGGCTGACCGTCTTGGGGGCGCTGCGTTCGGGGCGGCGGTTGGAGGATGTGGCTCAGCCGGCGTTCGGTCCGCCAGGAACTGCATCGATGAGGGTGTCAGTTGGTGGGGCGGGGACGCTCGTTCCAGAGGGTGGGTCGCGCCCCGACGGCGCCTTGGCGAGAGGGGTGTGTCGAATTCCTCGCGCGGGCCGCGAGGTATTCGACAGCACCCCTCCCCCCGACAGGCGCCGACCCCGGCCGAAGGGCCGCCCCCGAGCAGACCCGCACCCTCATCGATGCCGTCGACCACGCGAGCGCCGCGGCGAACGCGGCGCGAAGCCAGCGTCTCAGCCCGCGCCGAGCAGCCCGCGCACCCGCTCGGTCAGCGAGCGGATCGCCGTCGCGGGGTCGTCGCCCTCCAGGCGAAGCTTCTCGGCCATGCGCCCGCGTGAGCGCAGCGTCTCCAGGTCGCCGAACGCCTGCGCGTTCTTGAGCAGGCGAAAGCCGAACGGCCGGCCCGGGATCTCGACGTCCTCGTCGCCGTCGTGGACGAGCACGAGGAAGCGCCCATTCGCCGGCCCGCCCTTGTGCAGCTGGCCGGTCGAGTGCAGGTAGCGCGGCCCGTAGCCGAACGTCGTCGTCGCCTGCGTGGCGTCGCGGATCACGGCGCGCAGCTCGGTCACCGCGGCCTCGACCCCGTCCGATGGCGCCATGAACCCGAGGATCGCCACGTAGTCGCCGGCGGCGACGTCGCCGACCAGCGCACGCAGGGCGTCGTCGTCGGCGTCGGCGGGCTCGTCGAGCGATCCGCCGCCCTCGATGTCGGAGAGCAGCTTGCCGGTCATGTCCTTGGCGACCTGCACGTCGGGCTGGTCGAAGGCGTTGATCTCCAGCGCCCAGCCGGCGACCGCGGTCGCGAATTCGGCGAAGAAGAAGATCCGGCCGAGGTCGCCGGCGCCGCCGGCCGACAGCGTGACGGTCGGCTGGCCGGCCTCGGCGAGCGCGCGCACGGCGTCGTCCATCGCCTCGTCGGGATCCTCGTTGTCGCGCAGGTAGGCGAACACGCGGTCCTCGCCGTAGACGTCCGGCGCGCCGAGCGGCTCGTCGGTGACCGGCACGATGCCCTTGCCCTGCTTGCCCAGCGACTCGGCGACGAGCTGCTCGACCCACAGTCCGAACGAGCCGATCTTGTCGTCGACGACGAACGTGAGCTTGTCGCGGCCCTGCAGCGCCAGCGCCGCCAGCGACGCGCCCAGCCACAGGCCGCTGTTGCCGTCCACGGTGGAGCCGACCGAGCACGCCTCCGCGGCGACGCCGGCGCCCTCCAGCAGCGTCTCGAGGTCGACGCCCATCAGCGCTGCCGGGACGAGCCCGAACAGCGTCAGCGCGCTGTAGCGCCCGCCGACGTCGGGGTCGTTGCAGAACGTGCGCCGAAAGCCGCGCTCGGCGGCCAGCGCCTGCAGAGACGAGCCGGGGTCGGTGATCGCGACGTACTGCTCGCCGCGCGGGCGCAGCGACCAGAAGTGCTCGAACAGCGAGAGCGTCTCGATCGTCCCGCCGGACTTCGTCGAGACGAGAAACAGCGTGTGCTCGAGGTCGACCGCCCGCTCCTGCGCGAGCACGGCGCCGGGGTCGGTCGAGTCGAGCACGTGCAGGCACAGCCGGCCGTGCTGGGCGGCGGCGCCGTAGGAGCGGCGCAGCACCTCCGGGGCCAGCGACGAGCCGCCCATGCCGAGCAGGACGCAGTCGGTGTAGCCCTCCTCGGCGACCTCGGCGGCGAACGCCTCGAGATCGTCGACGTGGTCCTCGTAGGTCTCGTGGGCGGTCAGCCAGCCGAGCCGGTCGGCCACCTCGGCCTGCCCGGCCGGGCCCCACAGCGTGTCGTCCTTGGACCAGATGCGCCGCGCGATGCGCTCGCGCTCGGCGCGCTGGACGAGCTCGCGCACGAGCGGCTCGAGCTCGTCGGGCAGCGAGGAGTCGATCGTCTCCGGGCGGCCGGTGAAGATCGCCTCGCGCTTGGCCTCGATGCCGGCCAGCAGCTTCTGCATCGGGGTGACGAACGCGTCGACGCCCTCGCGCAGCAGCTTGTCGGTGACTTCGCCCATGTCGATGCCGGCCTCGGCGAGCGCGTCGAGCACCGGCGCCGGGTCCTCGCGGACGGTCTCCCCGGTGACGTCCAAGCGCTCGGCGCAGGCCAGCAGCGTCTGCATCGGCATCGTGTTGACGGTGTCCGGCCCGACGAGCTCCTCGACGTACTTCGTCTCCTTGTAGGCCGGGTTCTTCACGCCTGTGGACGCCCACAGCGGACGCTGTACGTGGGCGCCGGCGGACTTCAGCTCGGCGAAGCGCTCCCCATGGAACAGCTCCTCGAAGCGCTGGTACGCGGCGCGCGCGTTGGCGACCGCGGCCTGTCCCTGCAGGTCCTCGCGGCCGATCGCCTCCAGGCGCTTGTCGACCTCGGAGTCCACGCGCGAGACGAAGAACGACGCGACGGAGCGGATGTCGAGGTCCTTGCCCTCCTTGTGGCGGTGCTCCAGGCCCTTGATGTAGGCCTCGGCCACCGTCTCGTACGCCTCGACGGAGAACAGCAGCGTGACGTTGACGTTGATGCCCTCGTAGATCGCCTGCTCGATCGCCGGCAGGCCCTCGGATGTCCCGGGGATCTTGATCATCACGTTGGGCCGGTCGACCCGGGCCCAGTACTCGCGCGCCTGCGCGATCGTGCGGTCGCTGTCGAAGGCGAGGTCGGGATCGACCTCCAGCGAGACATAGCCGTCGTCGCCGCCGAGGTCGTCGAAGACCGAGCGCAGGATGTCGGCCGCCTCCTGCACGTCCTGGATGGCGATGTCCTGGTAGATCGCGCGGGCCAGCGCGCCGGTGCGGGCGAGCTCCTCGATCTGCTCGTCGTAGTCGGGCGAGCCGAGGATCGCCTTCTCGAAGATCGCGGGGTTGGAGGTCACGCCGCGCAGGCTGTCCTCCTCGACCATCTTGCGCAGCTCGCCGCCCTGGGTGAGCGAGCGGCGGATCTGATCCAGCCACGGGCTGGTGCCCGCCGCCGTGAGCGCCGCCAGGCGCTGGTTGACGTTCACCGCTTGGCTCACGGGGATGCCTCCATTCCGTCACGCTCCATCGTCAAGATCTTGTCCAGGCGTCGTACGTGGCGCTCCTCGCCGCTGAACCGGGCCGCGCAGAACGCCGCCGTCAGCTCGGCGGCGATCGCCGGCCCGATCACGCGCGCGCCGAGGCACAACATGTTGCAGTCGTCGTGCACGACGCACTGCGCCGCGGTGTAGTGGTCGTGGCACACGCTTGCGCGGATACCCGCAAGCTTGTTGGCAGCGACGGAAACTCCGGCGCCCGAGCCGCACACGAGGATCGCGCGGTCGGCGTCGCCGGCGGCGATCGCGCGGCCGGCGTCCAGCGCGGTGTCGGGATAGTCGTCGCGGCAGCCAAGGTCCAGCAGTTCGTGGCCGGCGGCGCGGACGGCGGCGAAGACCGTGTCGGCCAGCGGCACGCCCGCGTGGTCGATGGCCACGGCGACCCTCATCGCGTCGCGGCCTGCGCCGCCTCGTCCGCGCGATCGGCCTCGAGCTCGTGCGCGGCCAGCAGCGCTGCGCCGCGCACCCCGGCCAGCGGGCCGTAGCGCGCGCGGCGGATCTCCGTACGCGTGCCGACGCCGCTCAGCACGAAGCGGAAGGCCTCCTCGCGCGCCGGCGCGAGCAGCATCTCGCCCGCCGCCGAGACGCCGCCGCCGACGACCACGAGCTCGGGGTCGAACGTGTTGATGGCGTTGGCGATGCCGATCCCCAGCCGCCGGCCGAGCAGCTCGAGCGCGGCGCACGCGCCGGCGTTGCCGGCGCGCGCCTGCTCGATCACGCGGCCGGGTTGCAGGCCGCGCTCCGCGGCGATCTCGTTGAGCGCGCTGCCGGACGCCAGGGACTCCAGCGAGCCGGGCTGCGGGTAGTCGTCGCCGTGCTCGAACGGCGCGCGGGACAGGTCCGCGCCGACGATCGTGTGGCCGAGCTCGGCGGCCGCCCCGGTCGCGCCGCGCATGATGCGACCGCCGATGACGATGCCGCCGCCGACGCCGGTGCCGATCGTGAACATGACGAGGTTGCGCGCGACGAGGCGCCCGTCGTCGTCGTAGGCCTCGGCGAGCGCGGCGCAGGTGGCGTCGTTGTCGAGGTAGACCGGCACGCCGAGGCGCTCGCGCAGCACGTCGCGCAGTGCGACGTCCTGCAGCGGGATGTTCACCGAGGAGCGGATCCGCCCCGTCTCCCAGTCGACCACCGACGGGACCGCGACCCCGACCGCCGCCGCCTCGCCGGCCGCCCCGACGGCCGCCACGAGCTGGGCGATGAGCGCCTCCGCGCTGGCGGTCGCGGTCGGCGCGAGCACGGGCTCGCCCATCGTGGTGCCGTCGAGCACCGCGACGGCGGTCTTCGTCCCGCCCACGTCCACGCCGATGAGCCGTTGCGTCATGTGCCCTCTCACGCTACCTACTGTCTTGCGGCGCGCCACAGCGGGTAGCGTCCGACCGATGGGCGACGCTGACGCGACCTTCCTCGAGCTCGCCGGATCGCTTGACTATCCGCTGTTCATCGTCACGGCCGCCAAGGACGATCGGCGTGAAGGTTGCGTGATTGGCTTCGCCACGCAGACCAGCTTCGATCCCGCCCGCTTCCTGGCGTGCCTGTCGCGGGAGAACCGCACGTACCGCCTCGGGCTGATCGCCGACGCGCTCGCCGTTCACCTCATCCCGCGCGCGCGCACCGATCTCGCTGAGCTCTTCGGCGGCAGGACCGGCGACGACATCGACAAGTTCGAGCGTTGCGCCTGGCACACGGGCCCGCGCGGGCTGCCGATCCTCGACGACTGCCCGAGCTGGTTCGCCGGCTCGATCGAGGCGCGCCTGAACCTGGGCGATCATGTCGGCTTCCTGCTGAGGCCGATCAAGGCGCGGTACGAGGCGGGGGAGGAGATCGTGTTCTTTCAGGCCGTCAAGGACGCGATCGAGCCCGGTCACCCGATCACGTGACGGCGGCCCGCAACGAGCCGCTCGTCGCGCTGCACCGGCTGCTGCCCGAGCCGGGGCACCTGACCGCCGACGAGCTGGTCGGCGGGCTGGTGCCATGGGAGGACCCGCCGCCGGGTCGCCCGCACGTCGCCGTGAACATGGTCCACACCGGTGACGGCCGCGCCTCCGTCCACGGCCGCACCGGGCCGATCTCGAGCCTCGCCGACCGCCAGCTCTTCCACGCCCTGCGCACGCGCGTGGACGCCGTCATGATCGGCGCGGGCACGCTGCGCGTGGAGCGCTACGGGCGCATGGTCCCCGACGCGGCCCGGCGCGAGCAGCGCCGCGCCGCGGGGCTGCAGCCCGATCCGCTCGCGATCGTCGTCAGCGGCTCGCTGGATCTCCCCGCCGACCTGCCGCTGCTGCAGGACGAGTCCTCGCGGGTGGTGATCGTCACGGCCGCCGAGCATGAGCTCGACGGCGTGCGCGCGCAGGTCGCCTACCTGCGCAGCGAGGCCGACGACCTGGCCGCCGCGCTCGCGCGCCTGCGCAGCGAGCACGGGGTCCGCGCGATCCTCTGCGAGGGCGGCCCGCACCTCAACGCCACGCTGCTCGCCGACGGGCTGATCGACGAGCTCTTCCTCACCACGGTCCCGGCGCTGGCGGGCGCGGCCGGGGCGCTGTCGATCATGGACGGGGCGGCGCTGGAGGCGCCGGTCGGGCTCACGCTGCGCTGGATGCTCGAGCACGAGGGCGAGCTGTTCGCCCGCTACGGCGTGGGCAACGCGCGCGGCGAGGCGGCCGGTTAGGCCGCGTCCTCGAACGGCAGCAGCCGGTCGATGCCCGCGATGCAGAGCACGCGGTGCACCGCCGCCGAAGGCCGCGTGAGGAGCAGGCGGCAGCTGTCGGCGCGTGAGCGGGAGTCGGCGGCGATGAGCAGCCTGATCCCCGTGGAGTCCATGAAGGACAGGCCCGAGAGATCGATGCGGATGGTGGCGGCGTCGGTCGTCTCGGCGTGCATCAGCTCGCGCTCGACCTCGCCGGCGTTGGAGAGGTCCATCTCTCCGACGAGCGCGATCGTGTGGACGTCGCCGTCGCGCCGCGAGCGCACCGTCAGCTGGCCGAGCTCGATGATGTGCTCGGCTTGCGACTGCTCAGGGGTGGACCGTTCGGTCATCTGAAATCACGCGATTCTGTGTGCGTGGGTCCAGAGCCCGCCATGTACGGCAACGGCTCGTCCCCGTCGACCTGATGACCTCAGGACCCACATCTGCGTGAGCCCCGAAACCGAATGAAGTGTAGCCAAGCCCCACGCATGGTGGAAGCATCACGGCGCGCCCGCGTCTGCACCGAAACGAGGAGCGAAGCCCACTCGTTTTGCCGCGTGGAGTGAACGGGAAAGCCAAGCTCATGGCTCGGAAACCCGGCGAGTGGGAGCTACCACCCGATCCCCACCACATCGGTGCCGTGCGCCGCCAGGTGGCGTCGTTTGCCGCGCTCTCGGGGATGGCCCCCACGACACAGACCGACCTGCAGGTCGCCGTCTCCGACGCGATCACGAGCGCCGTCCTGCAGGCCGACGGCGCCGACCCCGTCCGCGTCCACGCCGAGGACCTCGGCGACGAGCTGCTCGTGCGCGTGCGCGAGGGCGGCCGGCCCCGGGCGAGCTGCCCGGCGCTCGGCCCGCGCCTGTCGATGATCGCGGCGCTCGCCCAGGGCTTCGGCGTGCGCCGCTGCGAGGGCGGCGCCACGGAGCTCAGCATGCGCTTCGCCCTGTCTCGCTCCTAGCGTGTCGTGAGTCACGACACGAGTCTCAGGGCAGGCGCAGCAGGCTGCGCAGCTTCGCGAGCGAGAGCTGCACGCTGCGCGCCCTGGCCTCGTCGCCGCTCGGGCAGCTCGCGGCCACCGCGGGTGGCGGCGGCCAGTGCACCGGCGGACGCGACCGCGAAGCCGCCCATCAGCAGCCCGTAGCCCGCCAGCGGGCGGTGCTCGTCCGGCGGGGCGTAGTTGGCGCCGAGGGCGCCGGGCAGGTCGGTCCGCGCGGAGGCGGCGGCGGTCGGCACAGCGGCGTCGTACCTCGCCCCTGCTGGTCCTGACTGCGCGGCTCGCGGCTGGGCGCAGTGGCCCCCAGACGCACGAAAGCCCCCTGGCGATCGCCGAGAGGGCTTCGCAGCTACGAGAGCTGAGTCGTGCTAAGCGTGATCGACCTCGGGGGCCTCGGGGTTGCCGTGGGCGACGTTGCCCGCCGCGTCGGCAGCCTTGCCCTCGCCCTGGGCGTCGCCGGTCTTGCCCTCGTCGTCGGGGATCGTGGGGCTATGGACGGGGGCGTCGTCGCCGGTGCCGCCCTTGTCGATACCGGTGCCGCTGGTGATCTCTGCGCCCTGGAGGGCGTCCGGCTGAGGGTTGTCCTCCGGCGCGGCGTCCGGTGCGGGGCTACGTGCGTTGTCGATGCCGACTTCTTCGCCGCCTTCGCTGTTGGGGTCCTTCTCCATCTGAAACTCTCCTCCTGTTGCTTGACGCTGACGCGTGCATTACCCCGCTCGCCACTTTTGACGCGTTCGCGTTCACCCGGGTCTCGGCGGCCGACGCAAGGCCGCCAAGGGGTGCTGGACGACGACGCGCAGTTCGGTGTCGCCGGGTCCGAGCCGGCGGGCCCGGCGACCGAGCCGCTCGAGCGCCGCGAGGCGCACTGACCGCAGGTGCACGCTTGCAGTGTCGTCCGATCGGGCAGCACCGCGCCGATCATGGCCGAGGAACCCGACGAGCCCGACACAGAAGAAGAGAACGCCGAGCAGCCCGAGGAGCCGCCCGAGCCGCACGAGATGTTCGCGCGCACGCGCGACGAGGGCCAGCGGCGCCTGCGCCGGTCGCGCCTGGAGCTGACCACGACCTCGCTCGTCGCCGGCTTCGACATCGTCTTCGGCGTCATCGCGATCGCCACCGTCACGGCGCTCGTGACGCCGAAGCTGGGACCGAGCGCGGCGCACTTCGTCGGCTCGCTGTTCTTCGGGATCGCGTTCATCTTCATCGTCGTCGGCCGCTCGGAGCTCTTCACCGAGAACTTCTTCGTCCCGATCACCGCGCTGCGACGGGGCAAGCTCACCAAGCTCAAGCTCGCCGAGCTGTGGACGATCTCGCCGGTCATGAACATCCTCGGCGGCACGGCGCTGATCTTCCTCGCCACGACGAAGGGGGTCCTGCCGGAGGGCACCGCGCCGGCGCTCAACGAGCTCGCCCTGCACATCGACGAGCTCGACCTGTGGGCGGCGTTCTGCAGCGCGATCATCGCCGGTGCGCTGATCACCGCCATGACCTGGATGGTCGAGGGCGTCGGCACCGTCGGCGGGCGCATCGTCGTCGCCTGGATCGCGGGCACGGTGCTCGCGCTCGCCTCGCTGAACCACGTCATCGTCGTGACCCTCGAGCTGATCTTCGGGCTGCGCCTCGGCACCGAGGTCACGTTCGGCGAGGTCGGCCTGAACTTCGTCATCGCCGCCGCCGGCAACATGATCGGCGGCCTGGTCTTCGTCACGCTCACGCGCACGAGCCAGGCGATCGGCTCCGGCGAGACCGACGACCCGGCTGCGTAGCGCCCAGCGCGCCGCGCGCGTCGTGTCTAGACGATCGTGCGCGACGCGCTGCGACAGCGGGCGTGCACGGCGGTGCCGTGCACGGTCGTGCAGGCCTGGCCGCCGCGGATCGGCTCGCCGCAGAGCGGGCAGCGGCGGTCGGCGCACTTCGCCCGCGCGGTCATCTGCTCCTGTACGCGGGCCATCATGGCCGCGCGGTTTGCCGCATCCCGGGTGCCGGGGGAGGCGGGGTGCCTGGAATCCGTTGACATGAGACTTCCCTCGTCCGTGCGTTCTGCCCTCGCCGCGACCCGGCGACGGGCGGAACGTGTGGGTGACAGTGCTCCTGCTGTCGTGTCGCCCAACTCGGAGCGCTACCGCCTGACAGGTACTTCATCGACGCCGCCGGCCCGGTGTGTCGAGCGTCGCCGCAGAAGCGGGTTTCCCTTGGCGCGGACACTTCATTCGCGGTCTTGCGGCGTGCAGCGCACGGTGTTCAGATCGAGGATCCGCCCGCGCGCCGTGACGAACGCCGTCCGAGCGCGGCCCGGCGCCAGCTCGATGCGCAGCGCGCCGAATTCGCGGTCGTGACCGAAGGCCAGCCGCCGGTCGCGCCGCACCGCGTAGCGCTTGTGGCCCCCGGCGCCGGACACGAACTGGGTGATCCCGCCGATCTCGCGGAAGCGCTGCATGTTGTGGTCGTGACCGTTGACGACGAGCCGGGCGTGTCCGCGCAGGGCGTCCCACAACGGCGCGAGGTCGGGCTCGTCCTCGTGGCGGCCGGCGTTGTAGCGCGGCTCGTGCCAGAACGCCAGGCGGCAGGTTCCCGGCTCGCGCAGCTGCGCGAGCAGCCAGCGCACCTGGGCCGAGCCGGCGTCGTGCGGCGCCTCGGAGTTGAGGCTCAGGACCTGCCAACCCGCGATCTCGAAGGCGTACCAGGCGGGCGGCGGCGCACCGCGCGCCTTCTCCCAATACGGCTCGTAGCCCTCGCCGCGCTGGCGCCACTCGTGGTTGCCCGGCGTCGGCGCCGTCCGGCCGGCGAACGCGCCGTACAGCGGGTCGTAGCGGTCGCGGTAGTCGGCCGCGGTGCCGTCGCCGGTGATGAGGCTGAGCAGGCCCGAGCCGTAGACGTCGCCGAGGTAGAGCAGGCGGTCGAAGCGCTTGCGCGTCATGCGCTCGACGACCGAGCGCGCCGCGGCGCCGCCGTCGGCGCCGTCTCCGACCGCCCACAGTAGCGCCCGGTCGGCGGGCCCCGACGGCACGTACGGGCCGCTCGGCGCGCGAACCGCAGGCTCCGAGCGCCACGGCGCCCACAGGTACGCGCCGCCGGCCGCGAGCGCGAGCACGACGAGGACGGCGGCGACAGGCTTCATCCGCGCAGACCGTAGCGGCGTACGATCGGTCCATGGAGCGTGAGCCGCTCGAAGGGATCGGTCCCGCCGACGCCCATCTCGGGCGCCGCGTCCCGCTGCCCGCGGCGCCGCTGCCGCTGGCGCGCTGGGTCGAGGTCGTCACGGAGGGGCCCGGCGCCGTGCAGGTCGAGTGGAACCTCGACAGCTCGCGCGCGGGCTCGCCCGGCCGCCTGACGCTCTACGTGGGCCACGTCGCGCCCGCCGAGCGCGGCCTGCCCGCGCCGGCGCCGCTGGGCCGCTACGCCTACCGCCGTGCCGCGCTGGCGGAGGCCGAGACCGGCCTGCGCCCGGTGCAGGAGCTCGCGTGGCAGGACGGCGGGCTGCACCTGCGGCTCACCGGTCAGGGGCCGTGGGAGCGCGACGAGCTCGTCGCGCTCGCCGACTCGATCGCCTGAGCGGACGCCGGCCGCGTGCGCGCAGGCCCACCGCGCACTAGATTGGCCGCGGGATGCAGCGCCTGAGGGTCAACGAGCTCGTCGCGATGCTGGGAGGGCTCCTGCTCGCGGGCGCGCTGTTCGCCGACTGGTATGAGGCGGTCAGCCCGCTCGCGGTGCTCGCCGGCACGACCGGCCTCGCCACCCACAGCGGCTGGGAGACGCACCTCATCCTGCGCTGGCTGCTGCTCGTCATGGCGATCGCGCCGTTCATCCTCGCCTACATCGTCGCCCGCGATCACCAGCTCACGTGGGCGCGCGGCGAGCTGACGGCGGTCCTCTCGATCTTCGCGTTCGGCGTCCTGCTCTACGTCGGCGTGATCGATCGCCCCGGCACGCCCGCCGGGCAGATCGAGCTCGAGTGGGGCTGGTACGTCGCGCTGCTGGGAGCGGTCCTCATGCTCGCCGGCTCGGCGCGGCGCACGGGCGAGACCGCGCGCCGCCGCAAGCCGCCCGGCACGATCTAGTTGACTCACGACACGCTCCGTCGGCAGCCGAAGCCGTCGCAGCGGGGTCACCCTCTGGCTGGGTCGCGAAGCGACTCGCCGCCGGATGACGGCGAAGCTCTCCGTCTCGGAGTCCGGGCACGGATGCCCGGACTCTCGTCACTCGTCCTCTCGGTGGTCACGGTTGAAACCAACGCCGTGCGGCGGGGTACTTCGTGCTGTTCGGTTCAACGTTCGTCGCGTCAATAAAGGAGGCGTGATGGATCTCCTCAAGCGGCTCGATCCTCTGTGGATCGCCCTGCTCATCGTCGGTGGCCTCAACTGGGCCATCGTCGCGCTGTTCGACACCAACGTCGTGGCCGAGGTCTTCGGCACCGGCACCGCCGCGGACGTCGTCTACGTCATCGTCGGCCTCGCGGCGCTCATGTTCGTGCCGCGCCTGCTCGATGACATGCACGTCACCGGGCGCAAGACGCACCCGGCGTAGCCGGTTGCCACCGGACGATCGGCGCGGGCCCGCGCCGGTGTTCGGACAGACCCGCCGATCCCGGCCGTCCGCGGCGGCCGGGCCGCGGTCGCAGCCGCAACTCAGCTCGTGCCGCTGGGCGCGCGCGCCGCGCGCGCCGGCGGATCGGGCACGTCGTCGATGTCGTCGGGCGCGGCGTAGCGCCCCACCTTGGACTCGGCGAGGTCCAGCCGCGCCAGCGAGCGCAGGAAGCCGTGCGAGACGATGACGTGGATGCGCGACTGCGTCGCCGAGTACACCCAGCGCGCGATCGCGCTGGCCAAGGCCGGATAGAAGTTCGCGACCTCGACCTCGACGCGCATGCGTGCCGTCTCGCGGTCGACCGGCGCGCAGCGCTCGACCTCGATCTGCAGGTAGCCGTCGCCGCCGTGCGCCGCGCGTGAGACGAGCACGCCGCTGGCGATCCGCCAGCGCACGACGCCGCGCGTGGCGTCCATCCAGTACTCCGGCGCGTGGAAGCGCAGCAGCACGAACGGCCGCGCCAGCGCCACGACCGCGCGCTCGTCGGCGTCGTACTTCACGCGGATGAGGCCCAACGTCCAGCGCGACAGAAAGCGCCAGTACGTCCGTGCCAGGCGCTCGAGGTGCATCGGCGACCAGATCTCGGCCAGCGCCGTCTCGGGCAGCGTCAGCAGCGCCGCCTGCACGGAGCGCACGGCGCCGCCGGGGTCCATCGTCGTGTGGTCGTCGGGCTCGGTGACCACGGCCCGCGCGACCGGTCGCGGCCGGCTGCGCCAGCGCCGTATCGGCAGGAGGATCGCCAGCGCGAGGGCGGTCGCAGCGGCGATCACCAGGGGCCCTGGGCGCATGTCCGGACACGGTACCCAGCGCACGTCATATGGGGGCGATGTCTGGGGTACTGTCGCGCCATGTCACTGCAACGAGCCACCGCACCCGATCCGCACGACCTCCTGCCGCCGGCGCCGTCGTTCTCCGTCGAGAGCGACGACGTCCAGGACGGCGAGCCCCAAGACGCCAAGCACGCGCACCCGAGCGCCGGCGGCGAGAACGTGTCGCCGCACCTGCGCTGGTCCGGCTTTCCGGAGGAGACCAAGAGCTTCGCGATCACGTGCTATGACCCCGATGCCCCGACCGGCAGCGGCTTCTGGCACTGGAGCGTCGTCAACCTCCCGGCCGACACGACCGAGCTGCCGACGGGGGCGAGCCCCGACGGGCTGCCGGACGGTGCCGTCGAGGTGCGCAACGACTACGGCGAGTACGGCTACGGTGGCGCGGCGCCTCCCGGCGGCGACATCGCGCACCGCTACGTCTACACGGTCTTCGCCGTCGACACCGACGAGCTCGAGATCCCCAAGGAGGCCTCGCCGGCCTACGTCGGCTTCAACCTCACGTTCCACACGCTGGCGCGCGCGGCGATCCGGCCGACCTTCCAGGTCGAGGGCTGAGCGAGAGCTGGGCGAGGCGACGGCGGGCGCGGCTACGCGGCGGGCGCGCGCTTGACGCGCGCGTAGCCGATCTCGCCGGCGCCGACGCTGGTGAAGCCCAGCACGTCGGCCGTGGCCTGCGTCAGGTCCCATGAGTAGCCCGCGTGGAACGGGCCGCGGTCGATGACCGGCACGACGATCTCGCGGCCCGCGTACGTCACGGCGACGAGCGTGCCGCAGGGCAGCTTCTTGTGCGCCACGCCGTGCATGTCGGGCGCGAGCACCTGGCCGCACGCCGTCTGCTGGCCGAAGAAGCCGGGACCGTAGAACGTGGCCCTCGCGGCCCGGTAGACGGTGACCTTCGCGATCGGCGCGGCGCTGCTCGACGCCGAGGCGCGGCGCCGGCCGGAGACGATCGCGCGCAGGCTGATGCGTCCCATCCGGTCGGCCTTCCACGTGACCTTGAAGCGGCCGGTGCTGCGGATCCGTGCGCGGGCGACGTTGCGCCAGCCGCGCTCGGGGTCCAGGCGCTGCAACACGACCTTGCGGCGCGCGGCGCCGGGCATCGTGCCCTTGGCCACGAGGCGCCGGTGCAGGACGGCGATCGGCTCGACGACCAGCGAGTACGTCGTCGGATCGCCGTAGCCCATGCCACCCGTGGCGACCGGCAGGAGCTCCGGGATCGTGGCGCCGCCCGTGCCGGGAGCCGCCTGCGCCGCCGCCGCGGCGCACAGCGATGCGACCGTGCACAGCACGGCGACGAGAACGGCTCGATCGCGCGGGAAGGCAGACATAGGGTTGTTGGCGGCCTACGGGGTGAGCTGACGGGCTCGCGCTTTCCAAGCGCTACAACCTGTGAGAGGTCGATTCGCCCCGGCGGGCCGGCATCCAACCGGTCCGCAAGTGGGTCCCCCGCTCACCGGACGCGGACGTCCGGAGATTCGGCAGTGCGCGGCAGGTTACCGCGTTTATCTCCGTTGTGACGGCTGACTTCGCCGCAGCGCAACCTACGGCTTGGGAAGCCGGTCCACCATCGAGCGCAGCGTCTGCCGCCCGACCGCCAGACCGATCTGCGCGAGCTCGGCAGCGGCCTGCAGCGTCGTGTTGACGAGCTCGATCGCGGCGGACGTCGATGGCTCGCCGGCGCGCCCGTCGGGGGCCGCGTAGCCGGCGGCGGGAACCTTGCGCCGTGGGGTGTCGCGCGGGCGCGCGTGCTCCGGTCTCGGTGCGGCCTTTGCCGTGCCGGCGGCGGGAACCTTGCGCCGTGGGGTGTCACGCGGGCGCGCGTGCTCCGGTCTCGGTGCGGCCTTTGCCGTGCCGGCGGCGGGAACCTTGCGCCGTGGGGTGTCACGCGGGCGCGCGTGCTCCGGTCTCGGTGCGGCCTTTGCCGTGCCGGCGGCGGGAACCTTGCGCCGTGGGGTGTCGCGCGGGGCCGCGGGCTCGGCGCTCGGCGCGGCCTTCGCCGAGGCGGACGGCGTGGCCTTCGCGGAGGCAGCGGCGCGTTTGGCCGCGGGACGCTTGGCAGCGGCGCGCGGGGCGGCGGCAGGCTTGGCGGCCCCGGTGGCGGCCCCGCCGGCGGCCGTGGCTGCGGCCTTCGTGGCGCGCGGCTTGCGGGGGGCGGCAGGCTTGGCGGACGCGCGCGCGGCACCTGCGGGGGCCGGCCGATCGCCGCGCTTGGCGCTGCGTCGAACGGGCCGCGAGCGCGGAAGGCTCGTCAGCACTTCGCGATCGGGGTCCTGTCGTTCGGGCACCTGCGCATCATGGCACGCGATTTGCGTCACCTTGGCGCAGACCGTGAAACAAACGCCGCGCCTGCTCGTAGTAGCTCTCGCAGCAGCACGCTAGAGTTTCGGGTCTAGGTTGGGCGAGGTACTGCTCCAGGAGAGGCCCACCCCAACCCCCGTCAAGCGACCGGGACGCGGGCTTTCAGACGCGTCCGTGCCGAGGCGAAAGCGAACCGAATGTCAGTAGTCGAACTGCAAGAACTCGAAGAGATCAAGGGTCTTCTGGCGAAGGGTCTGCTGACCGGCGTGTTGACGTACGCCGAGATCGCGGGCGCGGTCGCCGAGATCGATCTCGACGAGGCCGACATCGAGGAGCTCCACGGCTACCTGGAGAAGTCGGAGATCGAGCTCGTCGAGGAGATCGATCCGGCCGTCCAGGCAGCCAACGCGGTCGAGCGCGCCCCGGACAAGCGGCGTGCGCGCAAGAAGGCGTCGATCGACCTCAAGCCGGACATGACGACCGATTCCCTTCAGCTCTTCCTGAAGGACATCGGCAAGGTCCGCCTGCTGACCGCCCAGGAGGAGGTCGATCTCGCCAAGCGCATCGAGCGCGGCGACCTCGACGCCAAGCAGAAGATGGTCGAGTCCAACCTGCGCCTCGTCGTCTCGATCGCCAAGAACTACCGCAACCAGGGCCTGCCGTTCCTCGACCTCATCCAGGAAGGGACGCTCGGCCTCGTGCGCGCGGCGGAGAAGTTCGACTACCGCAAGGGCTTCAAGTTCTCGACCTACGCCACCTGGTGGATCCGCCAGGCGATCGCCCGCGCGCTCGCCGACAAGGCGCGCACGATCCGCATCCCCGTGCACGTCGTCGAGAAGCTCAACAAGATCGGTCGCGCCGAGCGCAAGCTCGTCACCGAGCTGGGCCGCGAGCCGACGCCGGAGGAGATCGCCGAGGTCACCGGCATCGACCCCGAGGAGGTCGACTCGATCAAGCGCTCCGCCCAGGCCCCCGTCTCGCTGGAGAAGCCGGTCGGCGACGAGGAGGAGTCCGAGTTCGGCCAGTTCATCGCCGACGAGCGCGCCGAGTCGCCCTACGAGCGCGCCGCCGAGATCCTCACCAAGGAGGCGCTGCGCGAGGCGCTGGAGAACCTCTCCTACCGCGAGCGCCGGGTGCTCGAGCTGCGCTACGGCCTCGGCGGCGAGCATCCCCGCACGCTCGACGAGGTCGGCCGCACGTTCAACGTCACGCGTGAGCGCATCCGCCAGATCGAGAACCAGTCCCTGAAGAAGCTGCAGTCCCTCGCGGAGGCCCAGAAGCTCCGCGACGTCGCGTAACCAGCCGCGGCCGCGCCCGAGCACGAGATGGTGACGGGGCCCGCATCGGGCCCCGTCGTCGTTTCGCCGCGCCCCACCGAGGGCAACCAGTCTCACCATGCCACGCGAAGCCACAGCCATCACCACGCTCGACGTCCACGGACTCGAGATCCCGAAGCTCGGCCTGGGCACCTGGCAGCTCAGCGGCGAGGACTGCGTCGAGGCGGTACGTGACGCGATCGAGCTCGGCTACCGCCATATCGACACGGCGCGCGCCTACGGCAACGAGGCGCAGGTCGGCCAGGGCATCCACGACTCCGGCCGCAACCGCGACGAGATCTTCCTGACGACGAAGCTCTGGTACACCGAGCTGAGCGCGATCGGCGTCCACGACCAGGTCGAGCACTCGCTGCGCGAGCTGCGCACGGACTACATCGACCTGCTGCTCATCCACTGGCCCAACCGCCGCGTGCCGCTCGCCGAGACGCTCGCCGCGATGCTCGAGGCGCGCGACGCCGGCCGCGTACGCCACCTCGGCGTCGCCAACTTCCCGAGCGCGATGCTGCGCGAGGCGCTCGAGCACGCGCCGCTGGTCTGCAACCAGATCGAGCTTCATCCGTACCTCGGCCAGCCGGAGGTCCTGCAGGTCGTCCGCGAGCACGGCCTGATGGCGACCGCCTACTCGCCGCTGGCCCAGGGCGCCGTCCTGCGCGACCGCGTCCTCGAGGAGATCGCCGAGGCGCACGACCGGACGCCCGCCCAGGTCGCGCTGCGCTGGCTGCTCGACCAACCCCAGGTCGCGGCGGTGCCGAAGGCGTCCTCCCGCGAGCACCGCGCGGCGAACCTCGACGTGTTCGACTTCGAGCTCACCGACGACGAGCGCGGCCGGATCGCCGCGCTCGAGCGCGGTCACCGCACGATCAACCCGCCCTGGGCGCCCGACTGGGACTGAGCGCGGGTGGCGCTTGGCCGGCGCCGGCCCGGCACGGCACGGCGCGGGTGAACTTCGTGGCGGCGTCTCGTTGAGCGCCGGCGAACAGCAGCTTCGAGGACGGTCCGTCGTCGTCCCGCGCGCTTGCCATTGCTCGGCGCAGGCGGTCGTGTCGCAATTCAGCGCCTCGCCGGAGCGTGACGCGGACCTGTTCGCTGCGAACAGCTTCGCGTCACGCTGCCCGATCGCCGTGCCCCGCGGCCAGGATGGCGCGAAACCCCTCGCTATGAGGGACTTCGCGCCACGCTGCCCGATGGCACGCCGGCCCCGGCCGGAAACGCCGGCACCACACCCGACGCACCCGCGGCTGGCCGAATGTCGCATCCGCCCCCGCAGGGCTCAGGTCGCAGGCCCGATCGGCCGATGGGAGGACCGTGTTCGACGTCGACAATGCTCTCTGCACGCTCGTGCAGCTCGGAGGCTCCGACCTCCATCTCAAGATCCAGGCCCCGCCGTTGACGCGCGTCGACGGTGAGCTGCGGCCGATCGAGGGTGCGGCCCCGCTGACCCCCGAAGACACCGAGACGGCCGTCCGCACGATGCTCGCGGATCCCGTGAAGCTCGACGAGCTCGCCCGCGAGCACGAGGTCGACTTCTCGTACTCGATCACCGGCATCGCGCGCTTCCGCGTCAACGCCTTCCGCCAGCGCGGCTCGCTGAGCCTCGTCTGCCGCGCGATCCCCCACTCCATCCGCACGGTCGCCGACCTCAACCTGCCGCCGGTCATCTCCGAGCTCGCCGAGGAGGAGCGCGGGATCATCCTGCTCACCGGCACGACCGGCTCGGGCAAGTCGACGACGCTCGCCGCGATGATCGACCACATCAACTCGCGCACGGCAAAGCACATCGTCACGATCGAGGACCCGATCGAGTTCCTGCACGTCGACAAGAAGTCGGTCATCAACCAGCGCGAGGTCGGCCAGGACACGCTGTCGTTCAAGCGCGCGCTGCGCCGCGTCCTGCGCCAGGACCCGGACGTGATCCTCATCGGCGAGATGCGCGACGAGGAGACCGTCCACACCGCGCTGAGCGCCGCGGAGACCGGCCACCTCGTCCTCTCGACGGTCCACACCGTCGACGCCGCGGAGACCGTCAACCGCATCATCGACTTCTTCCCGCCGCACATGGAGGGCCAGATCCGCGCCATGCTGGCCGGCACGCTGAAGCGGCGTCGTCTCCCAGCGCCTCGTGCGCTCGACCGACGGCGGCCGCGTCGCCACCTGCGAGATCATGCGGATGACCGGCCGCGTGCGCGACATGATCATGGACCCGGCCCAGACCGGCCGCCTCACGGAGGTCGTCTCCGAGGGTGCCTACTACGGCATGCAGACCTTCGATCAGGCGCTGTTCGAGCACGTCAAGGCCGGCCGCGTCGACGTCGACCAGGCCATGCTCGCGGCGACGAGCCCGCACGACTTCAAGCTGCTGCTCGCCGCCGACGGCAAGCGCGGCACGACGATGGAGGACGTCATCTCAGCGGAGGCGCAGCGCGCTGCCGCATAAATCGTCGGAGTTGCCACACTTCAGTCTGTAAAGTGTTGGGCATGGACGACACATGTCCGGTCTGCAAGACCGCAGAGATCGTATGCGGGAAGTGGACGCTGCTGCTCATCCGTGACCTGTCGGAGGGACGCTCGCGCTTCTGCGAGCTCGAGCGCTCCCTGGCCGGCATCAGCCCGCGCACGTTGTCGCTGCGCCTGCGCGCGCTCGAGGAGGAGGGGATCGTCGAACGCGACACGTTCCCCGAGGTCCCGCCGCGCGTCGAGTATCAGCTGACCGAGAAGGGCCGCGCGCTCGTGCCGCTCATCGACGGCATGCGCGAGTACGGCACCCGCTGGTTAGGTGCGCACTGTGCCGAGCTCGGCCCGGGAGAGATCCCGTCCGCCGGCACCGGCGAGCTCGCGTCCGCCGGCGCTCCCGTCGACGCCGCGGTGGCCTAGACCCGCCTCACCGGCGTCGGCCGCCCGGCGACGCTCGCGGCGCGCGGTCCAGCGCAGCACGGGACGCTCGCAGGCATACCAGCTGAGCGTGGCGAGCGCGAGCGACGGGACGAGCGCCACGGCGGTCCCGAGGAACGGGTCCAGCGGCAACAGGTCGTAGCCGCGCAGCACCATCAGCACGGGGACGTGCCAGAGGTAGAAGCCGTAGGAGATGACCCCCATCGCCGGCAGCACGCGCCCGCCGAGGACGCGGCTGCGGGGCGCGATCGAGAAGGCACCGACGATCAGCGCGAAGCCGAGCGCGGAGGGAAGGTCACGCATGATCGAAAAGAGCATCGTGAGGTCGAGTCCGCGCGCGGGCGCCGCGGCCTTCGCGATCGCGTCGGCGACGACGAGCGCGACGCCGGCGGTGACGAGCATCCGCTTCGTCGCCATGTCGATCTTGCGGCCGTGGGCGTGGAGCGCGGCGAGCATGCCCAGCGCGAAGTACGGCAGCATCGCGGCGAGCGTCTTGGAGAACGTCATGCTCAGCCCCTGGCCGGCGATCGACCAGTTGTAGATCACGCCAACCGCCAGCAGCGCGAGCGGGACGAGGGCCAGCGAGCTGCGGCGCCGCGGGAGGCGTAGCGCCAGCCATCCGATCGCGGGCAGCACGGCGTAGAAGCTCACCTCGACGGCGAGCGACCACATCGGCGGGTTGAGCTTCATGACGCTGCCCGGCGAGAGGTTCTGACCGAAGACGACGAACAGGGGCAGCTCGCCGGCCGGCGGCAGCCGCAGCCCCGGCGTTCCCTGCAGGCCCCACAGCAGGAGGATCGAGCCGCCGAGCGCGACGTAGTAGGCGGGCAGGATCCGCGCCGCGCGCGAGCGGACGTAGCGCCCGACGCTGGGCGGCCGTCGCTCGCCGAGGGCGGCGGCGAACCAGGGGCGCGACAGCAGGAAGCCCGACAGCACGAAGAACAGGACCAAGCCGAGCCGCAGCTCGTGAGCGGCGTAGTCACCGACCGTCGACCGCGCGGTCGCGCTCGGCTCCGGCATCGTGTACAGCCATCCGTGGAAGACGAAAATCGACAGCGCAGCGAGGCCGCGCAGGCCGTCCAGCGATGCCAGGCGCCGGTCTGCTCTCGTGTGCGAGGCGTCCGCCGTCACCGTGACGTCGGGCGCTTGCATATGCATCTCGATGCTACCCGGCCGACCGCCGCGTCACGCCGCATGGCAGGATGCCCCGATGAGCAACGCCACCCACAAGCGCTGGGTGCAGCATTCCAACGCGGTGCTGCGCGCCGCCGGCCTGCGCTCGAGCGCCGGGCGCACCGCGGTCGTCGAGCTGCTCGGTCGTCAGACCTGCCTGCTCACCGCGCAGGAGATCGCCGATCAGCTGCGTGAGGAGGGCAGCGCGGGCTCGACCGCGACCGTCTACCGCGCCCTGGAGACCCTGCACGAGCTGGGCCTGCTGCGCCGCTTCGACGCCGACGGCGTCGCGCGCTACGAGCCGATCGACCCCTCCGGCGACCACCATCACCACATCGTGCTCGAGGAGACCGGTGACGTCGTGCCCTTCGACGACGCCGAGCTCGAGCGCGCGATCGCCGGCATCGGCCAGCGCCTGGGCCTGATCGTCACGAGCCACGACATCATCCTGCGCGGGCGGCTCATCGACGACCCGCCGGAGTCGGACTGAAGCGCCCACCGCGACGACCGGTTGGCCTGAGAGCGGCTGTGCAGCGAGCAGGAGGCGCGCAGTGCGGGGCGAACGCCCCGCCATGCGCCACCGCCCCCTGCACGCCGCCCTGAGCGCCTTCGCCGAGGAAGCCGCCATCCAGCTCGCCGACGCGACCGCCGACGGCGCCGACGTCCCGTTCGAGATCGTCGAGTCGCGCGGCGCGCGGCGCGACACCCCGTTGTACTGCTACCGGCCGCTGACCGAAGCGTTCATCCGCGATCGCAAGGGCCTCCTCGAGCGCCTGCCGACGTATCCGGCGGCGGCGCGCGCGCTCTGCGCGCTGGAGGGCGTCGACGACTACCTGCGCGACCGCTCCGAGTCGCGCGTCCCGGCCGAGCCGCGCGAGCGCGCCGACATCGCGCTGCGCGTCTTCATCAGCCGCGTCTTCAGCGAGGCCACGGAGTTCGTCATCACGCCCGAGCGCTTCGACCGCGCGTACAGCGAGCTCGAGGACGCGCTGCTGGAGGGTCGCGCCGACACGGTCGTCGTCGTCCCGCTGCTCGGCATGGCGCTGGAGTCCGCCGAGGTGCCGCTCGGCAAGGGGATGTCGCTCGTCCGCGGCGACGAGCTGCCCGACGCGCCCGCCGAGGCGGTCTGGGCCGGCGGGTCCGACGAGCCGTGCGTGCTCGCGTGCGTGACGCTCATCGACGACCCCGCCGCGGGCGATCCCCTGACCGAGGCCACGGTGCGCCTGCATCGCCTGCAGACCGCGCTGCGCCTCTACGACCCGCTGCGCGTCGCGCTCGGGCCGGTGGCCTGGCAGCGCGCCGGCGCCGGGCCCTGGACGACCGCGGGCGCCGGGACGAGCGGGCGCCCCAGCGGCGTGTTGCACATCGCCGAGCTCGCCGAGGACGAGCTGCGGGCGTTCTGCAACCTCATCGCCCGCCGGACGCCGCGCGCGGGCGAGCTGGCCTGGGCGCTGCGGCGCTTCGAGCTCGGCTGTGAGCGCCCGAGCGCGTTCGAGGCGCTGACCGACCACCTGCTCGCGCTGCGCGCCCTGCTCGAGCCCGAAGGACCGCAGAGCGGCCGCCTCGCCGGCCGCGTCGCGGCGCTGTGCGCGATGCCCGAGCAGCGCCCGCACGTCACCGAGCGCGTCGCCCACGCGGCGTCGCTGGAGCGCTCGATCATCGCCGGCCTGGCGCCGACCGACGGCGGCGTGGAGAAGCTGCTGGCCGAGATCACCGGCCACCTGCGTGCGCTGCTGCGCGATGTGCTCTGCGGCCATCTGGACTCCGACCTGCGCTCGACCGCCGACCGGCTGCTGGCGGAGGCGGGCGCGGCCGCCTGAAGCGCTCACGGGCGCGGGTCGGCGGCGCTACGCTGGGGTCCTCGTCTGACGAGGAGGAACGCGCGTATGCAGCGGTGGCCGGTCCGACGCTCCTACCACGCGGCGCTGACACTGGCGCTGGCGCTGGCACTGACCTGCGTGGCGCTCGCGGCGATCGCGGCGCCGAGCCCGGCGATCGTGCCCCCGACCGACTGCGGGCGGCTGACCGTCAAGGCCAAGCGCTACACGATCAAAGCCGATCAGCTGCGCTGCGTGACCGCCCGCTCGCACGCGTCGCGCTACCTGTCGCGCCATCGCAGGCCGAGCGGCTACAGGTGCCGCGAGTTCGGGCGCGAGTCGAAGCTGGAGTTCCGGTGCGCGCGGGGGATCAAGGTCTTCTTCGCCATCCGTCGTTGACCGGTCGCCGCGCGGCGTCGCTGACGGCAGCGCTGCTCGCCGGCGCCGCGGTGCTGGCGCCGCCGGCGCTCGCCCACGGGCTCGTCCAGCGGGCGAACCTGCCGCTGCCGGAGTGGCTCTTCGCGTGGGCGGCGGCGGTCGTCCTCATCGTCTCCTTCGTCGCGCTCGCGCTGCTGTGGCCGCAGCCGCGCCTGGAGCGGACGGGCTGGCGCCCGCTGACGGCCGGCCTTGGCCGCGTGCTCTGCAGCCGCCCGGTGGACATCGCGGCGGGAACGCTCGGCGTCCTGCTGCTGGCGCTCGTCGTCGTCGCGGGCTTCGCGGGCTCGCAGAACGCGCTGAGCAACCTCGCGCCGACGTTCGTCTTCATCACGTTCTGGGTCGGGCTGGCGTTCGCCAGCGCCCTGTTCGGAGACGTCTTTCGCACGCTCAACCCGTGGCGCGCGCTGGGCCGCGTCGCCGCCCGGCTCGCGCGACGGCGAACGACCGCCCGCCGCCCCTACCCCGAGCGCCTCGGCTGCTGGCCCGCCGTCGCCGGGCTGCTCGTGTTCACCTGGATCGAGCTCGTCTCGGGATGGGGCGAGCAGCCGCGCACGCTCGCCGGGCTCGTCGTCGTCTACACCGCCGTCACGCTCGCCGCCCAGGCCGTCTTCGGGGTCGAGCGCTGGACCGACCGCGGCGAGGTGTTCTCGGTGTACTTCGGCCTGCTCGCACGGGTCTCCCCGTTCGCCACCCGCGACCGCGTCGTCGGCGTCCGTCCGCCGCTCGCCGGGCTGCCGCGCCTCGACGTCGTGCCAGGGACGATCGCGTTCGTCGTGGTGATGATCGGCACGGTGACGTTCGACGGGCTCACGCAGGGGAGCCTGTGGACGCAGGTCGGCGGAGCGCTCGACGACCTGTGGGAGAGCGTGCTGGCCGAGCCGACGGCGCACAAGGTCTCCGCCACGCTCGGTCTGCTCGCGTGCGTCGCGCTCGTGGCCGGCTTCTACGCGTTGGGCAGCCACTGGGCTCACCGGCTCGCCCCGGAGCTCGCGCCCGATCGTCTGCGGCGCGCGTTCGTGCACTCGCTCGTGCCGATCGCGCTCGTCTACGTCGCCGCGCACTACCTCACCTTCCTGCTCTTCGAGGGCCAGGGGATCGTCTACCTGCTGTCCGATCCGCTCGGTCGCGGCTGGGACCTGTTCGGGACCGCCTCGGCCGCCGTCGACTACGGCGCCATCACCCAGAACCAGGCCTGGTACGCACAGGTGACGTGCGTCGTCGCCGGGCACGTCGCCGCGCTCGTGCTCGCCCACGACCGCGCGCTGGCGCTGTACGGACAGACGCGCGCCGCGGCGCGGTCGCAGTACGCCATGCTCGCGATCATGGTCGGCTTCACGACGCTGGCGCTCTGGCTGCTCGCGCAGGCGGGCACGACATGAGCGCGCCGGCGGGTCGGGTTGTCACGCTCGTGCTCGCGGTCGCGACGCTCGCCGTCGCCGGATGCGGGGCGGACTCGGCGACGAGTCCCGAACGCCCGCGCTCGGACCGGCTCGTGGACTTCACCAAGAAGCCGCCGTACGTCAACGCGCTGGACATCGACCCACGCTCGGGCGACTTCCTGCTGACGACGAACCGTGGCTTCTATCGCATCGACCCCGACGCGGGCACCGTGCGCTCGATCCGCGGGACGATCGCCGCCGCCGGCAAGCGCGCGACGGTCGGCACGTTCCTCGAGATCGAGGTCGCCGGTCCGGGGCGGCTGATCGGTTCCGGTCATCCCGACCGCCCGGGGGCGCTGCCCTCGTTCCTCGGGTTCATCCGCTCCGACGACGCCGGCCGCACCTGGAGCGTCGTGTCGCGCCTCGGGGACGCGGACCTGCACAAGATCGTGCTCGCTCACGGGCGGATGTACGCGTTCGACGCGGTGCTCAGCGCGCTGCTCGTCACACGCGACGGCGGTCGCACCTTCACGGAGAACTTCACGCCGCGCGGGCTGATCATCGACTTCGAGGTCGATCCGGCGGACCCGCAGCGCGTCGTCGCAGCCAACGCCGACGAGCTGTTTCGCTCGCAGGACACCGGCGCGTCATGGCGCCCGCTCGAGCGCCGCGAGGGGATCCGGCTCGCGTGGCCGGCGCCCGACGCCCTCTACCGTGCCCTCAAGGACGGCAGCGTGCAGCGCTCCCAGGACGGCGGCGAGACCTGGACGGCGGCCGGCCGCGTCGACGGCGAGCCGTACAAGTTCAAGGCCGTGGGACGCGACGAGCTGTACCTCGCGCTGAGCGACGGCACCATCGTGCACACGACCGACGCCGCGAAGACCTGGCAGTCGGTGTTCCGCCCGTGAGCCCGCGCCCCGCCTGCCTCATCCGCGCCGGGCTCGCCGGCGCCGCCGCGCTGGCCCTGACCGCTCCGAGCGCCAGCGCGCACTCCCTCGTGCGACCGGCGGGCGCCGTCGTCTCCTACATCTCGGCCGACGCCACGTCGCTGAACACCCTGACGGTGCGCGCCAGCGGCGGACGGATCGAGTTTCGCGATCCGACGGTCGACGGCGGCATGGACCCCGGCGACTGTGACCCCGGCGACGTGAGCGAGGACGCGAACGCGTGGATCGTCCAGACGTTCTGCCCCTCCGCGGGGGTGCGCTCCGTGCGCCTGGACCTCGGCGAGCGCGAGGACACCGCGACGGTGTCCGTGGACATCCCCACGACGCTGCTCGGCGGCCCCGGCGCCGACCGCCTGACCGGTGGGCCGGCCGCTGATCAGCTCAGCGGCGACGACGGCGACGACGCGCTCGACGGCGGTGGCGGGCCGGATGTCGCGATCGGCGGTCTCGGCGTAGACGAGGTCGGCGGCGCGGCCGGCGACGACGACATCCGTGTGCGCGACGGCATCCAGGACGTCGTGCGCTGCGGAGACGGGAGCGACACGGTCGACGCCGACACGCTCGACGACGTCGGCACGGACTGCGAGGCGGTGACGCGCACGCCGACGGCGGCGCCGCCCGGCGCGAGCGGCGGCAGCGACCGCGTGGCGCCGCGTGTCGAGGTCGCGGCGGCGTCGCGGCAACGGATCGAGCGATCGCGCCGGGTGCGCGTGTTTGCGATCGCCACCGAGAGCGGGTTCGTCGCCGCCTCCGGCGCTATCCGCATCGGCGACCTCGCGCTGCCACTGGCGGTCGTGCGGCGGCCGATCACCGTCGGCGGAGGGGGCGCGGAGCTCGCGGTGACGCTGTCTCGCGCGCGCTGGCGCCAGGCACTCCGCGCGCTTGGCAAGCGGCGGCCGGTGAGCGTGACCCTCACGGTCGTGGCGACAGATCGGGCCGGGAACTCGCGACAGGCCCGGCCGGTCACGATCCGCCTGCGGCGCTGAGCTCTCGCCCGCGCCCCGGGCGCAATTGTGACAAATGTCGCTATGGGTGTATCCTCGCGCTCCGGACACAGGGACCTTGCGCCGGGCGGGGACGGCTGGCGGGCCCCACCGATCCGTCTGTCAGCGACTTCGGGGAGTGAGCATCGTGCGATCAGTCGTCACGCGCGCCATGTCGGTTATGTCCCTCGCCACGCCGTCGGCGCCGCACGTCCTCCCGGGGCGCGGGAGGCCTCGAGCGTCGGCGCTCGCAGCGCTCCTGCTCACGTTCGCCGGCCTGTCGGCCGCCGCTCCCGCGTCAGCCCTGACGCCGACGCCGCGCGACGTATCCCGCTTCGGCCCGGTCTCCGACGCCCCGGGCGCGCCGAGCGCGAAGAACGCGCTGCCCCCGCTGCAGCACGGGCCGCTGTTCGGACACCTGCCGCCGGTTCGCGAGAACACGGAGCTCGTGAGCAAGCTCAACCTCATCCATCCGGCGACGGATGCGCCCGTCCTGGAGGGCCAGATCGCCGACGTCGCGGTCCACAAGGGCTATGCGTACCTCAACTCCTGGGACAGCGCCTCCTGCGTGGGCGGCGGCACGTTCGTCGTCGACATCCGCAACCCCGCGCAGCCCCAGCAGGTCGCGTTCATCCCGGCCCAGTCTCCCTACTACCACGGGGAGGGAGCGCACGTCATCTCGGTCGACACACCGCAGTTCAAGGGCGACCTGCTGGCGGTCAACGACGAGACCTACGGCTCGAACGTCAGCGCCCCGTGCGCACCTGCCGACAAGACCGGCGGTGGCTTCGACCTCTACGACGTCACGAACCCCGCAGCGCCGGTGACGCTCGTCCAGGGCGCCGGCGACCGCTCGCCGGAGAGCTCGCTGGTTCAGGACCCGGCGATCGCCGCCAACTCCTACCACAGCGTCTTCGTCTGGCAGGACGGCCCGCGCGCGTACCTCGTCGCGTCCGACAACACCGAGCTCTCCGATGTCGACATCCACGACATCACCGACCCACGTGATCCGGAGTTCATCACGGACCTCGACCCCGTCGACCTGCCCGAGGGTGCGCAGATCGTCGGCAACGCCGCCTACGGCGGCCTGGTCTTGCACCACGACGTCGTCGTCAAGCGCGTCGGCAGCCAGATGCGAATGCTCGTCTCCTTCTGGGACGCCGGCTACCTGCAGCTCGACGTCGACGACCCCGCGAGCCCGACGTACATCACCGACACGAACTTCGACGACCCCGACCCCCTGACCGGCCTCGACCCGCCGGAGGGCAACGCCCACGAGGCGGAGTACTCACATGACAACCAGTTCTTCCTGGCCGCCGATGAGGACTTCGGTCCGTTTCGCCTGATCAGCACGATCACGCAGGCGCCATTCGCGGGCGTGGAGTTCTCTCCGGCGCTGTCGGCCGCCGCGCCGATCGAGGGCGGGGCGACGATCGCCGGTGACACGGTGTTCGTCGGCCTCGCGTGCGGGGGCAGCGTCCCGCCGCCTCCGGCCGGAGTGACGATCGCGGTGGCCGAGCGCGGTGTCTGCGACTTCCAGGTCAAGGCGGATGCCATCGACGACGCGGGCTACGAGATGGGGATCGTCTTCAACAACGACTTCGGCGCGGACGGCGGGCGCTGCGAAACGCTCATCAACATGGGCATCGACACCGACCCGGGCGTGGACACCGTCGACATCCCGATGGCGTTCGTCGGGCGGGCTGAGGGGTTGATGATCCTCGGCGGCTTCGACGAGGCCACCTACCAGTGCACCGGAGCCGAGGCGGCGACGCCGGGCGACACTCCCTCGCCGGCCGACGGTACGGCGGGCCTGACGGTCGAGCTCGCGTCGACGCACGACGGCTGGGGCTACGCGCACCTGTACGACGCGAACACAAGCGAGGAGATCGACGCGTTCGCGATTCCCGAGTCGCTCGACGAGCGCTACGCCGACGGGTTCGGCGATCTGTCGATCCACGAGGTCGCGACGGATCCAACCACGAACCTGGCGTACGCGTCGTACTACTCGGGCGGGCTGCGCGTCCTGCGCTTCAGCCGGGCGGCCGGCCTGGAGGAGGTGGGCCGCTTCATCGACGCCGACGGCAACAACTTCTGGGGCACCGAGCAGTTCACCGATGCGGCCGGCAACCGCCTGGTGGCGCTCTCCGACCGCGACTACGGGTTGTACATCGTCAAGTACACGGGACCCGGCGCCGTGCTGGCGCCGCCTCCGTCTCCTCCGCCGCCAGCATCACCGCCACCGGCGGTCACTCCGCCACCGCCGGCCGGTCCGCCGCCGACGGGGACTCCGCAGGCACGGCCGTCCTCGTTCTTCGCGTTCGGCAACCTCCGGCGGCTGATGGTCGGCAACCGCCAGACGAGAGCCACGATCACGTTCCCGGGGCCGGGTCGGGCAACCGCGAGGCTGAAGGCGAGCATCGGCGGGCGCAGTGTCACGATCGCCACAGCGACCAGGACAGCGACGGCCGCCGGGCCGCTGAAGCTGACGTTCCGCCTGTCGGCGGCGAACGACCGGCTGCTGCGCCGCACGCTCTCGCGGCGGCTGACCCGCCGCACGGCCGGCGTGCTGCAGGTGTCGTTCACGAGGACCGGCGGCAAGCAGCGCACCCGCAACAAGTCGCTGGCGATCGGTCTGAGGTAGAGCGTCGCGCCGCCGGTTTGCGCCCGTGTCGGGCGCGGCCCGCGGCGCCTCAGCGACGCAGCTCGACGCGTCGGCTCACGCGGCTGCGGTTGCCCGCGGGGTCGGTCGCGCTGAGCTGCAGCATCGCGGCGAGCGTGCGGCCCGCACGCAGCCGGCGCGCCACCGCGGTCCAGCGGGCGAACACGTAGGTCCGCCCGGAGCCGGCCAGCTGCCACTCCCCGCGGGCGAGCACGACACGCGCCCGCCCGACGCGAGCGCGCCGCGCTGCCTGCGCGCTCGCGCTGACGACGGCATCGAGCGTGCACGCCTCCGAGCAGGAGGCCTTGACGATGAGGGTGCGTCCGCTCTCGGTCAGCCGCTGGCGCCGCTGCACGGTGACCTTGACCGTCGGCGCACGCTGATCTGCCGCCCCGCCCGCCCCGCTCGGCGACACGGGGTCAGCCGCGGCGCCCGGTCCGGCTGGCCCGGCGATACGCTCCTCCGCGTCGCAGGCGCTGCCGATCCGATCGCCGTCGGCATCGGCCTGGTCGGGGTTGTAGACGACGGGACAGTTGTCGTAGCCGTCGTCGTATCTGTCGCCGTCGTCGTCGCGGTCGCAGGCGTCGCCCTGGTCGTCGCCGTTGATGTCGCTCTGATCGGGATTGGCGACAGCGTCGCAGTTGTCGTCGTCGTCGAACCACGTGTCGCCGTCGGTGTCGGCTGCCGGGCAGGCGTCCCCGCGGCGAGGATCCCCGTCGGTGTCGGCCTGGTCGGCATTCGCCACGAGGCGGCAGTTGTCGCCCGTGTCGGGCACGCCGTCGTTGTCGTCGTCTGCGTCGCAGGCGTCGCCCTGTGCGTCGGCGTCGGTGTTGAGCTGGCTGCCGTTCGGGGTCGTTGGACAGTTGTCGGACTCGTCGCGCACCTCGTCGCCGTCGACGTCGCCGGGCTCCGGATGGGCCAGGGCGACGGCGCTGAGCGGACCCGCCGCGACGTGCCCGCTCAGCAGGGCGGCCGCGAAGATCAGCGCGAGGACGATCGCGGCGACTGCGCATGCCCGCGGCGTGGACATCGAGACAGAGGATACAAGCGATACGGCGGCCGCCGACCGCGCGCCGACGCTCCGAATTCCGGCGCGGGGCGGCCACGCCGTGGTAGCGTCGGACCACCTACCGGGGAGCCGCATGTCAGGCAGGACGCTTGGACTTGTCGTTGCGGCGCTCCTCCTCGCGCTGCTGGCGTGCGCGGTCCCCGCGGCCGCCGCGCCGATGTCCCCCAGCCTGCTGTCGGCGACGGGGATCCGGACGATCGCCGGCCACGACGTGCTCGTGCACGTCACGCTCGCGACGCGCGCCGACGACGATGCCGCGATTGCCGTTGCGCTGCGCTCGCAGGGCGCGCGCCCGCTGACGCGCGCGCAGGCCGCGGAGTACACGACGATCGGCTTTCGCTGGGCCGGTGCGCAGGCCGCGCAGTCGTACAACCCCGCGAACGAGCCGGTGGCCGGCGGTGCCGCGGCGCTGCACGCCGCACAGGCGACCTGGAGCACGGTCGAGGGCGCGGCCTTCCGCTTCATCGACGCCGGGCTCACGTCGCGCTGTCCCTCGCTGCTGTGCAGCAACGAGGCCGACGGTCACAACGACGTGGGCTGGGAGCCGCTGCCGTGCAACACGACCTCCTGCCTGCTCGGGGTGACCGACGTGCGGGTCACGCAGGGAGGCCGCGCTCCCGCGTTCGACGAGGCCGACGTCCTGCTCAACAGCGACATCTCGGGGCTCGGCGCGGCGTGGCACACCGACGGCGCGCACGTGGACGTCGAGACCGTGATGCTCCACGAGAACGGCCACGTGCTCGGCCTCGGGCACGCGTCGGACACAGGCGCCGTCATGTATCGCGCCGTGCTCGAGGTACGCCGCGAACTGGCGACGGGCGACGTGGCCGGGCTGACGTGGCTGTATCCCGCCAACGGCCGTCCGCACCGCTTCCATCCGGTCCATCCGCGCCATCCCGTCCACCCGACGCATCCGCCGCCGCCGCTGCCCAAGCTCGCCGCCTCCGCATTGGCCGCGCTGCCGTCGGCGGCGCCCGGCGGTGGGGAGATGGCGGGCTGGTTCGAGGCGCTGGACATCGACGAGGCCGGCGCCGTGAGCTTCGGGACGGCGCTCGCCGGCGACGGCGGCGAGCCGGCGGGCCAGGCCGTCTTCGCGCGCACCGCGGGCGGCGCGGTGTCGGAGCTGACCCGTTCCGGCCGGCCCGCGCCCGGCGGCGGCACGATCGGCTGTTGCATCACCGGCCGGGCCGGCCTCGGCGAGGGCGGCACGGTCGCATTCGGCTTCTCCCGCGATCCCTTCGTCTTCCCCGGCTTCGACACCGGCATCTACCGCAAGGTCCCGGGCGCGCCACTGGCGGCCGTGGTGATCCCGCACGTCACCCAGGATCCGGGCGGCAGCACCATGCGCGGGGCGATGGACGCGGACGTCGGGCCGGACGGCCGGGTCGTCTTCGGCGGCATGATCGACGCGTTCGCGGACCTGCCGTACACCCCCGATCTCAGCGCGGGCGCCTACGCCGCGCCGCGGGTGGGGCCGCTCGCCACGATCGCCCGTCCGGGCGACGTGCTCGGCGGCGCGACGATCCGCCACGCCGCCAACCCGACGACCAACCGCGCGGGCGACGTCGGCTTCACCGCGCTCGACACGCCGGGCTCGGACTTCTGCCTCGCGGTGTTCGAGCCGTGGTGCGGGACGGTGGCCTACGTCCGGCGGGCGGGAAATGCCGTGCCCGAGCCGATCGCGCGCGCGGGCGGGGCCGCTCCCGTCGCTGCCGCGCTCGCGCCCGCGACGTACACGCCGTTCGCATTTCAGGGGCCGGTCGTCGTCGAGGGCGACAGTGTCGCCTTCCAGGCCTATATCGAGACGCCGCTCGGGACCACGTCGGCGATCTTCCGGCGTGCGGGTGGCGTCACGCGGCAGGTCGCCTCGAGCTTCGACGCCATGCCCAAGGGCGGCACCCTCGCCTTCCACGGCGACTACGACGTCAACCGCGCCGGGACGGTCGTCTTCGAGGCCGCGCTCGACAGCGACGACAACGCCGACGGCCTGCTCGACTCCGGGATCTACGCCGCGTCGGCCGCGGGCGGCCTGAGCCTCGTCGCGCGCTCGGGCACGCGCGTCCAGGGCCTGGGCACGATCCTCGCAGTCCAGTCGCCGGTGTTCCTCGGCGGCTTCTACGGCGGCGTCGCCGTCAACGACGCCGGGCAGGTCCTGTTCAAGGCGACGCTGGAGGACGGGCGCGGCGTGCTGCTGCGGACGGGGCGCTGACCGTCGCGGGCGCGGGGCGGGCGGGCAGCATCCGCGCGGACAA
Organism: uncultured Actinomycetes bacterium; assembly: GCA_963742745.1. GTDB lineage: Bacteria > Actinomycetota > Thermoleophilia > Solirubrobacterales > Solirubrobacteraceae > CADCVQ01. Next base: position 226,433 of record CAVUND010000017.1, on the reverse strand, counting down.
CCCGCAGGCGGCATGCGTGCGAGCGCGGATGGCGGGCAGCGCCGGGGCCGGGGCCGGGGCCGCGACGTGCATGCCGCCAAGGAGCACCGCGGCGGCTCACGGGCGATCCGGCCACCGTCCGCCGGCTGCTCGACCTCGTCGCCTGCGTGCCGACGCTCGTGTGGGGGCGTGACGAGCTACGGGCGGGCGAGACTGGCAACTCCAACTCGGTGATCGCGTGGCTGATCGTCGCGGGGGCCTGGCGACCGAGGATCTGCGGCCCACGGCCGGCGGACGCACGCCGGGGTGGCACGCCGGCCTGCTGGCCTCGGGGGGTCCTCAAGATCTCGTCCATATACCGGACGAAAACTTGAGCACCCCCATTGCGTGACGGCGATCGGCCGGCGCCCCACCTCGCGCCCGGCATCGCTCCCACGTCAGCACGACGCGCATAGGAAGCCCAAGGGGGTCTACAGGCTCGACGAGATCTGCAGCAAGACGTTTGGTCCGAAGCCTCGCGAGGAGGAGGCGGTGGCCGCCGCCCTGGAGTACTACGGGTACTTGGCGTGGCTGTTGAACTCGGGTCGCCTCGACATCGAGGGAGCGCGCTCGTACTTTGCGCCGCGGATGATCGACGGCTGGAAGATCGCGCGGGCGTTCAATCCGGATCCTCTGTTCGCCAGGGCGCATTCCGGGCTTGCGACCTTCGTTGCAAAAACGACCGACAAGAAGGACCAGCCGCCCAAGCGCTGTCCCGATGAGTAGGCGCGGGGCGAGACGCTACCCCGCCAGGTGGCGGTACAGCACGAGCAGCCCGTCGATGTCCTGCACCTCGCCGTCCAGCCGCGGCACGACGATCGGGTCGGGCTCGTCGAGCTCGGTCTGCAGGCGCGCGATCGCGTCTGCGTGGCGCGCCGCCAGCACCTGCAGCTCCTCCGACCCGACCGCGACCTTCGCGGCCAGGGCGTCGCCCAGCACGTCGCGCAGCTGCGCGCGGATCGCGACGGGGTCGGTCATCTCGGCGTCGGTGAGCACCGCCGCGCGGTTGACGATCAGGCCGCCGAACGGCATCCGCGCCTCGCGCAGCTTCTGACGGAAGAAGATCGCCTCGGCGACCGGCTCGCGCTCGGGCGAGGTGACGATGAGAAACGTCGTCGCGGGGTCGGCGAGCAGCGCCTTGACGGCTGACGCGCGCTCGCGGAAGCCGTCGATCAGCGCGCCCATCGAGCGCAGCAGGACCGACATGTCCTCGAGCAGGTTCACCCCGGTGAGCTTCTTCAAGATGCCAAACACGACGCTGGAGCCGGCGCCGAGCAGCCGCCCCGCGATCCCCGTCGGCACGAGGAAGAGCTTCAGCGCGCGGCCCTCGAAGAAGTCCGTCAGGCGGTCGGGCGCGTCGAGGAAGTCCAGCGCGTTGCGCGACGGCGGCGTGTCGAGCACGATCGCGTCGTAGCCGCCCTCGCGGTGCAGCTCGTAGAGCTTGGCCACCGCGCTGAACTCCTGCGAGCCGGCGATGGCGCTCGACAGCTGCGCGTAGATGCGGTTGCCCAGGACGTCGTCGCGGGTCGCGGCATCGGGCGCGAGCTTGGCGATCAGGCCGTCGAACGTCGCCTTGGGGTCGAGCATCATCGCCCACAGCTCGCCGCGCATCTCGATCCCGTGGCCCGCCAGCAACGCGGCGTCGACGAGCCGCGGCTCGTTGCCGAGCTCCTCGAGGCCGAGCGAGTCGGCCAGCCTCCGCGCCGGGTCGATCGTGACGACCGCGACGCGCTGGCCGGCCGCCGCCAGGCCCAGCGCCAGCGCCGCCGACGCCGTCGTCTTGCCGACTCCGCCGGAGCCCGCCACGATGCAGATCCGCTTGCCCTCCAGCCGCTCGCCGATCCCCGCACTCACAGCAGCTGGGCCTCGAGCTCGTCGGCGAGGCGCTCGATGTCCGGCCCGCCCGGATGCAGCGGCAGGTGCGCGGGCGCCTGCCCCGTCAGCTTCCTCAGGCGCGCGAGCTGGGCGCGCTGGCGCAGCGCCCGGCGATGGCCGCGCAGCGCCCGCGCCACGGCCGGATGCTCGGCGTGGGGCTCGAGCAACGTCGCCTCGCGCGGGCTGAAGCGATCGGGGTCCAGCGCGTTGGCGACCACGCGCTCGAGCGGCAGGCCCATGCGCTCCTGCAACGCCGAGCGCAACGCTCCCGTCTCCGTCACGGCAAGCTCCTCCGCGCGCGCGACCGCGATCACCGCGATCTGCTCGGGGTCGGAGAGCATCGCGTCGATGATCTTGCCCTGGCGCGCGACGGGCCCGGTGCCGGCGGCGGCCGCGAACGTGCGCGGCGCCGAGAGCACCGCGACGCCATGGCCGGTGGCGGGCGCGTCGACGACGACGAGGTCGTAGGCGTCGGCGCCCGGCGTGCGGCGGTCGAGCTGCGCGAGCTCCCAGAGCTTGCCGACCGTCAGCAGCTCGCGCATCCCGGGCGTCGCCGCCGCCACCATCGCGAACACGCGGCTGCGGATGAGCACCTCCGCGACCGCGGCGGAGGGCAGCTGGTCGCGCAGGTACTCGTCCAGGGCGTCCTGCGGGTCGATCGAGATGTGAAACAGCCCCGGCGCGATCTCGACCTCCTCGAAGGGCTCGGACCCCGGACGGTCGAAGGCGCTGGCGACGTCACCGCGCCGGGCCACCTCGGCGACGATCGTGCGCAGACCGGCCCGTGCCGCGACGAGCCCGAGGGCGGCGGCGACCGTCGTCTTCCCGACGCCGCCCTTGCCCGTCACGACGAGCAGGCGGCGCTCGAGCAGCGTCACTCCTCGCCGTCCCAGTAGCCCAGCGGTTCGACGCGGTAGATCACGCCGAGCCCGCGCGAGCGAGATCTTGCGCGAGTCCGGATACCAGCACGCGTCGCCGGGCTCGCGCGTGCCGTAGGCGAGCATGACGAGGCCGTCGTCACCGGCCTCGAAGGAATGCGCGACGCCGGTCGCTGGCGGGCGCGTGACGATCGAGCCGGGCCGCACGGCGTGGTGATCGTCGCCGAGCAGCAGCGTCGCGCTCCCCGCGAGCACCACGAAGATCTCGTGCTCGTGCGAATGGCAGTGGCGCACCGAGGAGCGACGGCCCGCGGTGACCGTCACGTGCTGCAGCCCGCTCAGCCGCGAGCCGGCCGCGCGGCCGAGGTCGCGGCGGGTGCGGTGCACCGGGCCGCGGTCCTGCAGCGACGGCTCGACGTCGTCGAGCGCGACGATCGTCGACGGGCGCGGGGCGAGCGCGGGCAGCTCGCCGGCGGCCAGCGGCGGCTCGGCGACGAAGGGGTGCGGCGCGTCCTGCGGCAGCCACCGCGCGCCGATCCACGCGACGTCCGCGCGCGGCAGCAGCGTGAGCTGCGTCGCCGAGCCGCTCGCGTAGGCGAGGACGTCCAGCGGCTCGCCGGCGTCCTCGGCGGCCAGCAGCGTATGCGGCTCGCGGTCGGCGAGGTGGACGATCAGGTCGCCGGCGCGAACCTCGTGCACGGCGTCGCCCTGCCACACCAGCCCGCGGCCCGCGAGGACGTAGAACAGCTCCTCCTCGTCGATGTGCACGTGCAGGGGCATCGACCGGTCGCCGGCCGCGATCCGGTAGCGGCTCAGCGTCGCGCCGGCTCTGCCGCGCGCGCGGCTCAGCGACCGGCGCTCGAAGCGCCGCTCGTTGTGCTCGTGGCGCTCCCACGGCACGTCGTCCCAGTGGCCCACCATCCGCCGCGCATGCTAGTGCTGCCTCCGTGAAGGAATCACCCGCGGACCTGCGAATAAGGGCACGTGTCCGGTTTGCATAGCTCCGACGAGAACAAGCAGGCGCGGGTCATCGCCTTCGCCAATCAGAAGGGCGGCGTGGCGAAGACGACGACGACGCTCAACCTCGCCGCCGCGTTCGCCGAGACAGGCCACCGCGTGCTGTGCGTCGACATGGACCCGCAGGGCAACCTGACGATGTCGCAGGGCATCGATCCGGACACGCTCGAGCTGTCGATGTACGACGTGCTCGTCCACCACATCCCCATCAAGCAGGTCATCCGCCGCCGCGAGATCGACGTCGCGTGCGCCTCGATCGACCTCGCCGGCGCGGAGATCGCGATGTCCACGCAGATCGGCCGCGAGCGTTCCCTGGCGAAGGCGCTGAGCGCCGTCAAGGACGACTACGACTTCATCTGCATCGACACTCCGCCGTCGCTCGGACTGCTCACGATCAACGCGCTGACAGCGGCTGACAAGGTGATCGTCCCCGTGCAGTGCGAGTATCTGTCGATGCGGGGGCTGATCCAGCTGCAGAACACGCTTCAGATGATCCGAGAGAACCTCAATCCCGACGTTCAGATCGAAGGCATCCTGCCCACGATGATGGACACGCGGACGGTTCACGCGAAGGAAGCGATCGAGATTCTCGAGGAGAACTTCGGCGACCGTCTGTTCGCATCCCGGATCAGGAAGACCGTGCGGTTTGCGGAGGCCCCGGTCAAGGGGATGTCCGTCCTGAAGTACGACCCGGACGGCACCGCCGCCCAGTCCTATCGCGACCTCGCGAAGGAGGTTCTCTCTCATGGCATCCGGTAAGCGCGCGAGCATGAGGGAGGGGCCGCTGGCCGCGCTCTTCCGCAAGACCGAGGAGGATGCCAAGGCCGCCGAGACCGAGGTCGAGCCGACGCCGCTCGACGAGATCCCGCCGCGCGAGGCGCCGCACCCGTCGCTGTCGCACCCGTCGGAGCCGATCGAGGAGGACGAGCCCGTCATCCCGACGCCGCAGGATCGCCTGCGCTCCGCCTTCTCCTCCGAGCTGCCCGACAACCTGCTCGAGCCGGCCACGCCCGCCGGGGAGCGCACGCGCCGCGTCCGCACGCCCGAACCGGAGTTCGACGACGTCTTCGCGCGCGCCGACGTGACCGAGCGCGCCACCCCCTTCGGCCAGGCCAAGCCGGCCGGCCAGCCGATCATCCGCGTCGTCGGCGTCGGCGGCGGCGGCTCCAACGCCATCAACCGCATGGTCGAGGCGCAGGTCGCGGGCGTCGAGTTCCTCGCGATCAACACCGACCTGCAGTCGCTGCAGGAGTCGGCGGCCGACATCACCCTGCACATCGGCGCCAACCTCACCCGCGGGCTGGGCTCGGGCTCCAACCCGGATCTCGGCCGGGCCGCGGCGATGGAGGACTACGACCGCATCAAGGCGCTGCTGAAGGGCTCGGACATGATCTTCGTCGCCGCCGGAGCGGGCGGCGGGACCGGCACCGGCGCGGCGCCCGTCGTCGCGCGGATCGCCGTCGAGCTCGGCGCGCTGACCGTCGGCATCGTCACCAAGCCGTTCGGCTTCGAGGGCTCGCGCCGCCGCGACCAGGCCGACATCGGCATCCAGGCGCTCAAGGACGAGGTCGACACGCTCATCGTCGTGCCGAACAACCGCCTGCTCTCGGTGCTCGACAAGCACACGTCGATGGTCGAGGCCTTCCGGGTCGCCGACGACGTCCTGCGCCAGGGCGTGCAGGGCATCTCGGACCTCGTCACCCTGCCGGGCGTCATCAACCTCGACTTCGCCGACGTGCGCACGATCATGGCCAACGCCGGCAACGCGCTGCTGGGCATCGGCATGGGGACCGGCGAGAGCCGCGCCGTCGACGCCGCGAACACCGCGGTCTCGTCGCCGCTGCTGGAGACGAGCATGGAGGGCGCGCACTCGATCCTGCTGTCGATCACCGGTGGCCGCGACCTGTCGCTGTGGGAGATCAACGAGGCGGCCAAGGCCGTCTCCGAGGCCGCTCACCCGGAGGCGAACATCATCTTCGGCGCGATGGTCGACGAGACGCTCGAGGACCAGGTCTGGGTCACGGTCGTGGCGACGCGCTACAGCGGCGAGACCGCCCCGCGGCGCCTCGAGGAGCCGGCCGGCGAGCCGCGCGTCTCCCGCGGCGGTCGCCCGCCTGCGCGGCGCGAGGACACCCGCCGCCCGCTGGAGGACTACCGCCACCCGCGCGACCGCAACTACCGTGCTCCCTCCGAGCGCGAGGACTACCGGCCCGCGCCGCGCGAGCGGGAGCCCGAGCCCGAGCCCGAGCCGGCGCCCGCACGACGCGGCGGCAGCCTCGGCGTCACCGAGCTCGACGTGCCCGAGTTCATGCCGCGCCGCTTCTGACGTCGTACGCCGGCGCGCTGCGCGCCGCTGGTGAGGCGACCGACCAGTGGATCCGGACGCGTCCACTAGCCTCGTGCCGTGACTCAACGCTCCCCAGGGATCGTCGCCGCGGGCCATCCGCTGACCGCCCAGGCCGGCGCCGATGTGCTGCGCGCCGGCGGCAATGCCGTCGATGCAGCGTGCGCGGCGATGCTGATGTCATGGGTGGCCGAGCCGCTGCTGACCGGGCCCGGTGCGGGTGGCTACATGCTCGTGGCCGAACCCGGCGAGGCGCCGGCGCTGCTTGACTTCTTCGTCGCCGCCCCCGGCTACGGCCGCGACCCGCAGGACCGTGCGCCGCTCGTCCCCGTCGAGGTCAACTTCGGCGGCGATGCGACGCAGATCTTCCACGTCGGGGCCGCCTCGTGCGGGACGTACGGCAATCCGGCCGGCATCGAGGCCGCCACCCGCCGCTGGGGCTCGGTGCCGCTGGCGCAGCTGGCGGCCCCCGCCGCCGCGCTCGCCCGCGCGGGCGTCACCGTCAACGCCCAGCAGGCCGAGGTCATCCACCTGCTCGAGGCCATCCTGCGCACCACGCCCGAGTGCGAGGCCGTGTACGCGCCGCCCGGCCCGCTGCTGAACGTCGGAGACGTCTGGCGCGACGAGGCGCTGGGCGACACGATCGAGCGCCTCGGCGACGAGGGCGCGGCGCCCTTCTACACCGGCGACATCGCCGCCGCGGTGGTCGACTGGATCGCCGCCCACGACGGGATCCTGTCCGAGGAGGACCTGCGCCGCTACGAGGCGATCGAGCGCGTGCCGCTGTGCGTGCGCTACCGCGGCCGCGACGTGTTCACGAACCCGCCGCCCTCGGCCGGCGGGATCCTGCTCGCGCTCGCGCTGGGGCGGCTGAACCGCACCCCGGGCGGGCCGCCGTCGCTACAGGCGGTCGTCGCTGCGATGGAGGAGGCGCAGGACGAGCGCACGCCCGAATTCCTCGAGGGACTCGCCGAGGAGGGCTTCGCCGAGCTCTTCCTCGGGTCGCTCGGCTCTCGGATGGGCTCGACGACCCACATCTCGGTCATCGACGGGGCCGGCCGCGCATGCTCGGTGACCTGCACGAACGGCGAGGGGTCCGGGATCGTGGTTCCGGGCACCGGCATCCACGTCAACAACATCATGGGCGAGGAGGATCTCAGCCCGCTGGGCTTCCATCACGCGCCCGCGGGCCGGCGGATGCCGTCGATGATGTCGCCGACGGTCGTGACGGCCGATGGCCAGGTGCACGTCGCGCTGGGCTCGTCGGGCTCCAACCGCATCCGCTCGGCGCTGCTGCAGACGATCGTGGCCGTCGTCGACCACGGCCTTCCCGCCGCCGCCGCGCTGGCGGAGCCGCGCGTGCACTACGAGGGCGGCGTGATCTACGCCGAGCCCGGCATTCCGCTCGACGAGCTCGCCTGCGACCCGCACGAGATCAACGCGTTCCGCGCCAAGAGCATGTTCTTCGGGGGCGTGCAGGCCGTGACCCGCGATCCGGACAGCGGCGAGCTCAGCGGGGCTGGAGATCCGCGCCGCGGAGGGGTGGCGAAGGCAGGGTGAAGCTCAAGTCGAGCCTGAGGTACGATACGAAAAACCGCGGTGGTTGTCGCGGTTTCATACCCTGGAGTAGAGGTTGAGTCTGGGCTGCCCTCGGTTGCGGGGCCCGCGCGCGGCAGTGCTTATGGCGCTGCTACTCGGGGGCTTCACGGCCACCGGTTGCGGCACCCCGTCGCCCGATCTGTTCGTCGTCGAGCGCGACGGAACGGTCGCGGGTGCGAAGCTCACGCTGCTCGTGTCCGATCAGACGGCGCGCTGCAACAACCGTCCCGCTGAGAACCTCACGAGCGCCCAGATCCTCGAGGCGCGCGACATCCACAAGGTGCTGCTGCTCGAGCAGACCGACGACGAGCCCATCCCCAAGGCCCGGCCGGCGCAGATCTTCCGCTTCTCGGTCCAGACCGAGGAGGGAACGCTTCGCTACCCCGACACGCAGCAGCGACCGGAGGTCCTGCCGCGCCTGTCTCGCTTCGTGCGCCGCGTGGCGATCGACACGTGCGGCCTTCGCCGCTGAACGCCGGCGGCTGGGTGCGGTAGACCGCACCACAAGACGCCTGTTGGCCCCCGTTTCAACCGTGGGTCGCGCTGGCACACTGGCGTCCAAGAACGAACAAACGCGACACTCGTGCGGGTCACTCCTCAACCCGCGACGACGACAAGCCCCTCTGGCGATTCACCCAGCAGCCCGGCTGCTGCAATCGCGCTCGCGGCGTCGCTTCACCAAAACTCAGAACAGCCTCGGACCCGCCCCCCGGCGGGGGTCGGGGCTGTTCGCGTCGTGGTCGCACGGCGCAGGCGTCCAAGGGTAAGCGGTGACGGCCCCGGCGCGGCTGCGGTACAACTGCCGCGTGCCGAGCCGCCGCCCCCGAGCAGCCGCGATCCGCGGGATCGCGGTGGGCGCGGGCCTGGCGCTCGGACTGCTCGGGCCCGCGACCATCGCGCTCGCGGGACCCTCCCCGCAGCGCACCGTCCGCGTACGCGTCGCCGCTGCCGGCGATCCCAACGGCCCGAGCACGCAGCCCGCCCTGTCCGGCGACGCGCGCCGGATGGCGTTCACCTCGGCGGCGACGAACCTCACCGGCGTGGAGGACGCCAACGGCGAGGTGCGCGACGTGTTCGTCTTCGACCAGGGCTCGGGCGCGATCGTGCTCGCGTCGCGCGGCGTGGACGAGGCGCCGGCCAACGGGTCGTCAGGCGACCCCGTGCTCGACTCCGACGGCAGCCATCTCGCGTTCACCTCCCGCGCGACCAACCTCGTGCCCGGTGACACCAACGCGGCTCCTGATGTGTTCGTGCTCCTGCCCGACGGCAGCCTCGTCTGCGCCGCCTGCGCGCCCGACGGCGGGGAGGCCAACGGGGCGTCGGGGGAGCCGGACCTCTCCGCCGACGGGCGCCTGCTCGTCTTCAGCTCCAGCGCCGACAACCTCGTGCCCGAAGACGGCAACGAGACCGACGACGTCTTCGTGCGCGACCTGGAGACCGGCGCGATCGCGCTCGTCAGCGCCGACGAGGACGGCGCCGCGGCCGAGGGCCAGTCGCGGGCGCCCGCGATCAGCGCCGACGGTCGCTACGTGAGCTTCTCGTCCGACGCGGCGAACCTCGTCGAGGACGATGCCGACGACAACGGTCGCGAGGACGTCTACATCCGTGACCTGAGGACAGGCCGCACGCAGCTCGTCAGCGTCGCGCGGGGCGGGAAGTCGGCGCAGAACGTCAGCTTCGGCGGGGCGCGGCCCCAGGTCTCCGACGTGACCCGCGACGGGCGCTACGTCGCCTTCGAGTCCGACGCGACGAACCTCGCCGGGCGCGACCGCAACCGGCGCACGGACGTCTTCGTCCGCGACCTCGTCAAGCATTCGACGCGGCGCGTCAGCACCAGCACGACCAACGAGGAGGGCGGCGGCGCCTCGTACCTGCCGACGATCACGCCGGACGGGCGCTACGTCGCGTTCGGCTCACGCGCGAACGACCTCGTGGCGGAGGACGCGATCGGCCCCGACGTCTTCGTCCGCGAGCTCAAGCGCGGGATGACCGTGCTCGTCGACGTCAGCGCGCGCGGACGCCTGCGCGGGCGCGAGCACGACGTGCCGTCGCCGGGCCGGCCGTCGCTGAGCGACGACGGCGCCACGGCGGCGTTCACGTCGTCGGCGTCCAATCTCGCCGGCGGCGACCGCAACCGTGTCGCGGACGTCTTCCTGCGGCGCCTCGCGCCGGCCGCGAGCGCCGCCGCCGATCGGCGCGTGGGTCGTGTCGACGGGCGCCTGCTGATCGTCTTTCGCTCCGCCGACCGCGCGCCCTCGCCGCTGCTGTGCCGCCTGGACTCAGGGCCGCCGACGCTGTGCCCGCTGGGCGGATTGCTGCTGCCCAAGCTCGGTCGCGGCAGCCACGTCCTGCGCGCCTACGCGGGTGCGCCCGGCGCCCATTACGCGCGCCGCCCGATCGTCATTCGCATACGGGAGGGCAAGGGACGCCCCCGCGTGCGGGTGCAAAATCCCGCCGACGAGCTGTGATCGGGGCCGCGGCGCTTTGCAGTTGCCGATAAACCGGGTATAAGGAGGGCTTCGTTCGAACGTTTCACAGGGGGAGTCCATGGCGCATCGAAGCCGTCTCATCGGAGCGGGAGCGATCACGTTCGCCGCCGGCGTGCTCATCGCCATGCCGACGTTTTCCAGCGGGGCGACCGTCAAGAACGACCTGCGCTCCTTCGCGCCCGCGCAGACGCGCGCCACTTCGACCAACCCGCAGACCGAGCCGCCGCTGCACGGGACCAACCCACACGCCCAGGGCACGGCTGCGGTCGTCGACCTCACGCCCACCGCGGAGCGCCCGCTCACCGTCGACGATGACGGCATCTCCGATGGTGAGGACATCGTCATCGGCCGCTCGCGCGGCGAGCAGCGCGCCGACGGCACGTACCACGGCCACGTCAGCGTGGCGGCGCTCTTCGGCAACGAGCTCATCGGTCGCGACACCACCCCCGGGCAGACCGTGGACGAGGCGATCGCGGAGGATCTGCTCGACGGCATCTGCACCGGCCTCGGTATCTGCATCGACGTCGTCCGCGTGCGCTCGGCGACGACGAACACGAGCTCCCTGAACTCCTTCAGCCTCGCGACCGCCACGGTCGGCCGGGCTGGCGTCCCAGCGTTGGCCGTCGGCGCCGCGCAGTCGGTCGCCAACATCGTCAGCGACGGCACGTGTCAGAACTCGCAGGGCATCAGCTCGGTGGCGGACGTCGCGGCCGGTACGGCGGTCGCCGAGCTCGCCGAATCCTCCAGCACCTCGCGCGCGTGCAACAACAACACGGCGCCCACCCAGACGAACACGTCACGCGTGCTCGAGCTCGGCGGGGCGGGCGTGCCGCTGCCGGCGGCCGGCTGCGCCGACGGGACGCCGGACACCGCGACCGGCCTGCCGCCGCTCCTGCCGGTGATCTGCAACGCCGACGACACGTCGAACTCGGGCGGAACCCAGGCGACCGGGCCATACGGCGTGCGCAATGCGCTCGACGTCTACGTCCTGTCGGTGGCGGGCACGTCGCTGTCGCAGGTGTCGACCGCGCAGTCGGAGTCGCGCGCCGTCGCCCCGCCGACGCCGCCGACCACCACCACGCCGACCACCACGACACCAACGACCACCACGACGCCCACGACGACCACGACACCCACGGCGACGGTGCCGACGGCGACGACGCCGGCGGCCACCGACGACGGGACCGCGACCGACACCGGCGACGACGAGAGCGGCAACGAGGGCTCCGGTGACGAAGGCGGCGGCGCGGGCGACCCGGAGTGCTCTGACACCGCGGACAACGACGGCGACGGCGTGATCGACGCCGACGATCCGGGCTGCCACACCGACGGCAACGCCAACAACCCCGACTCGTACGACCCGAGCGACGACTCGGAGGCCAACGGCGGGGCGAGCCTGGGCGGGGACGAGCTGCCGTTCACGGGCACCGACGTCGTCGTGCTCGGCCTGGCCGGCTTGATCCTCCTGGCCGCCGGCCTGACGCTGCGCGGTCCCGCGCGGCGCCGCGCGGACGCCTGACCGACTGTCACGTCCGGCCGGAGCGCCCGTGCGGGGCGCTTCGGCCGTGCGCGTCGCGCTGAAATTCAGCTTTCAGGTCAGCTCGGCTCGCGGTAGCGCACGGACGCGAGCAGCGCGCGCAGCTCGGCGACCCGGCGGTTGGCGGGCCGCAGCACCGTGAAGACCTGGATGCTGTAGGTGCGAAAGCGGCTGGAGGCGCCCATCGAGAGGATGCGGATCGGCCGGCGGTTCTTCGCCCGTCCGACGAGCTCGGTGACCACCGTGCTCGCCGTACCGACGTTCGCGCGCTGGCGGCTGAGCTCACCGGCCTTGAACAGCCGTGCGAGCTCGTTGCGGTCGGCGCGACGCACGCGCCGGCCGGCGTCGGGACCGCCGGCGTCCGACAGCGCCACCGAGACCGTCTCGTCGCGGCTGACGGCGGTCAGCACGGACCCGCGAAACGAGGTCTTCCAGCCGGTCGGCAGGCCGAGGCTGATGCCGAGCCGCGGGAACGTCCGGGTGTCGGTGGCGACGCCCGGCGTGGTCTCGGGCGTCGGCCCGGGACCCTTCTCGTCGTCGCGGAACACGACCCACCCGATCAGCAGACCGGCGCACAGGACGCCGATGAAGGCGACGATCTGCACGAGGCCGCGACGTCCGCGCCCGGTGCGGCGGGGCGAGGCCGGGGCGGGCCCAGGCTCCTGCGCCCCCTCGTCGTCGAGCTCCGTGGCCATGGCGGCCGATGGTAGACGCGCACCGGCACCGCCGCAGCGCGGCTCGCGTAACCTGCGGCCGGTGCGCGCGTCGCGTCGATCACGGGCTCGTCGCCGCGGGCGTGCCTGCATGGCGCTCGTCGCGGTGGCGCTGTTGGTCCCCGTCACCCCCGCCATGGCGGCCGGCTGGTCGGCGTCCGGGCGCCTCCTGACAAGCCGTGAGTTTCATCCGGCCACCGTGCTGCCCGACGGGCGGGTGCTCGTCAGCGGCGGCTTCAGCTTCTCGGGCATCCAGGCCTCGGCGGAGATGTTCGACCCCGGCGCGGGGCGCTGGCAGAACACGTTTCCGATGCGCTTCGCGCGCTTTGCGCACACTGCGACGCTGCTGACCGACGGCCGCGTTCTCGTCGCCGGCGGCGCGAACATCGACCGCGGCTACGTGCCGCAGGCCGAGCTCTTCGACGCTGCGACCGAGACGTGGTCGCCGGCCGGGCGGCTGAAGAAGGCGCGCGCGAACCACACCGCGTCGCTGCTGCCCGACGGCCGCGTGCTCGTCGCCGGCGGACTGACCCGCAACCACACCGAGCTGCGCAGTGCCGAGATCTACGACCCCGCCACGAACAGCTGGTCGCGCGCGGCGAGCATGCGCTCCGCGCGCTATCACCACACCGCGACTGTGCTGCCCGACGGCCGCGTGCTCGTGGCAGGTGGCGATCGCGGCGAGGACGACTTCCTGCGTTCGGCCGAGATCTACGATCCGCGCCGCAACCGCTGGACCCGGGCCCCGAGCATGAGCCGCGTGCGCGGCAACCACAGTGCCACGCCCCTGCCCGACGGCCGCGTGCTGATCGCGGGCGGCGGCGCGCGGGCCCCCGGCTTCACGAAGGGCGCCGAGACCTACGATCCGCGCTCGAACACCTGGAACCGCGTCGGCAACATGAAGGCCGCACGGGCATTTCATGCCGGCGCGTCGCTGCCGAGCGGCACGGTGCTCGTCGCCGGCGGCTTCGCCGATTCCGGAACGGTTCGCGGCGCCGAGCTGTTCAACCCGCGGACGAATCGCTGGCGGCGCACCGTCCCGCTGCGCGGCGCGCGCGCCCACGCTGCCGTCGCGGTGCTCGGCGAGCGCGTGCTCGTGGCGGGCGGCGGCGTGATCTCGGGCCGCATCATCGCCAGCGCCGAGATCTACGACCCGGGCTGACCCGCGTCCCTTTCGCGGGGGAGGCTCACGCCGAGCGCGGTTGAGCCGTTACCTCATCATCGCGGTCAAAACGACATCGTTCACTAGCCTCGACGGCCCATGAATCGTCGCTCCTGGGTGCTCATGTCGCTGCTCGCCGCCCTGTGGGGAGCGTCGTATCTCTTCATCAAGGTCTCGCTCGAGGATGGGCTGGACCCGGTGTTCATCGTCTTCGCGCGGATCGCGCTCGGAGCGATCGTGCTCGTCGCGATCGCCGTGCGCGCCGGGATCCTGGCGCAGATGCGGCCCCTGGTCGGACCGATCCTCGTCCTCGCGGTCGTGCAGGTCGTGCTGCCGTTCGTGCTCATCACCTACGGCGAGCAGCACATCTCCTCGGCGCTGACGGGGATCCTCGTGTCGGCGGCGCCGATCTTCACCGCGCTGATCGCCGTGCGCTTCGACGACGACGAGCGCCCGCACGGGATCGCCACGGCCGGCGTCGTCATGGGCATGGTCGGGGTCGTGCTGCTGTTCGGCTTCGACCTCACCGGCGACGCGCAGGCGCTCGCGGGCGGGCTCATGGTGCTGCTGGCGGCCGTCGGCTATGCGGCGGGCTCGCTGTATCTCAAGCACCGGGTGCGCGGCGTGGCGCCCGTCGGCGTCGCGGCCGCGACGATGCTCGCCGGCACCGCCGTCCTGCTGCCGTTCGCGCTCTTCACGCTGCCGGCGGAGATGCCGGAGCTGCAGACGATCGGAGCGATGCTGGCGCTCGGCGCGGGCGGGACGGGGATCGCGTTCGCGATCTACTTCACGCTCATCGCCGAGATCGGCCCCGGGCGAGCGTCGCTCGTGGCGTACATCGCCCCCGGGTTCGCCGTGTTCTACGGCGTGACGCTGCTCGGCGAGCCGCTGACGATCGGCGCGATCCTCGGCCTCGTCCTGATCCTCGCCGGCTCGTGGGTAGCCGCGGAGGGGCGCTGGCCCGGCCGGTCGCGGGCGGTGCCGGCGGCGCCGCTGGAGCCGCCCCCGCCGCTGGAGTCGCCGCCGGTGCGGGACGCCGCCTGACGGCGCACGTTGTCCTCGACGACGCAGCGCGCATTTGCCGCCTCGACCGCGCGGGCGTACTGTCGTCGGCTGTGCTCCGCGCGTTCATTGCGCTACCGGCGATGCTGCTCGCGCTCGCGCCGGCTGTGTCTCAGGCCTCGATCAGGCCACTGCCCACGCCCGTGCAGAAACAGCTCGAGGACGGCGGCTTCTGGCAGAAGGGCTGCCCGGTGGCGCTGTCGAACCTGCGGCTGCTCACGGTCTCGCACTGGAACTTCCGCGGGCGCAAGCAGACCGGCCAGCTCATCGTCAACAAGACCGCCGCGCCCGGGCTCGAGCGCGTGTTTCGCAAGCTCTACAAGCTGCACTTCCCGATCCACCACATGCGCCTGGCCGACGTCTACGGGCCCGCACGCGATCGCCCGCGCGACGGCGACGTCAGCGGCTCGTTCGAGTGCCGCAAGGCGGTGCCGTCACCGTGTCCGGGTGCCGGCGGCCCGCGATCATGGTCCAACCACGCCTACGGCCTCGCGGTCGACCTCAACCCGGTCGAGAACCCGTACGTCGGCTGTGGTCAGAGCCGCGACCCCAAGACCAAGCCCTACCGCGATCGCTCGCGCCACCGGCGCGGAATGGTCACCCGGCGGGTGATCCAGGCCTTCGCCTCGATCGGCTGGGGCTGGGGCGGCGCGTGGACCGGCAACACGAAGGACTACATGCACTTCTCGGTCAACGGACACTGAGGCTGCGGGCAACTCGTTTGCGCGAGAAGCTTCGCTCTCTGATCGGACCGCCGGCGGTGTGACGGATGGTTCGCGCGGGCACGAGCGATTCGCCACACCGAGGGGGTGCAAGGAACGGGCCACCCGGGGCTCGGGTTCTGGGCGCGCCGGTCCGATGCCCGCACGCGGCGCGTCATGACCGCGGGCCGCAGCCCAGGTCGAGCGATGGTGTGTCGAATCGTGCAGGTGGAGCGATACTCATTCGACACACCGGCCGCCGGTGAACCGCCCGCCGCAAACCCCGCTGAGACACCTCAGACCAGCGAGCGCCCAGCTCGACGTCTGCATCTCGACGAAACCAGCCCTCTTGCAGGGCTCGCGGTGTGTGCCTTGGCGACGGCGAGCAGCCGGTGCTATCACCCTCGAGAGCCGGAGCTGCTCGCCGCCAAGCGAGCATGTGGCACCACGGTCGCTCCGCGATGGTTGCTCTCGACGGGCACAGCACTTTGGAGCCCGTCAGCGACTGACGCGCATCGAGTAGCGGCCGAGGAAGTAACCGCCGACGGGCGCGGCGGCCCTTGCACCTAGCCGAAGCGCACCTTGCCGTTGGAGCGTGCCCGCGCCTGCGCGCGCTCGACGAAGTCCAGGCGCTTGATCGCCGCCCGGAACAGGCGGGTCACGAGGCGCATCCGCGCGTTCTCGGAGCGTAGGTCGAGCAGGCCCTGCTTGGCGTCGAGGCCGAAGTCCACTGTGGCCGCCATCTCGTAGGCGGTCTTCTCGGCGAGCTCGTCGGGGTCGGGCTCGCTGTCGGTCGCCTCGACGACGAGCTTGGCGTAGGCCGTCCGGGCGGCGTCGGCGGCGCGCTCGTCGGGCACCTCGACCTTGTCGCGGAGGAACTCGACCGTCGCGGCCGGATAGGGCATGTCGTCCTGGCGCTCGACGATGCGAAACGGGCGCGTGCCCCGCGTGAGGACGTTCAGGCGGCCGTCCTCCATGCGCTCGAGGACCTGGGCGATCTCGCAGGCGCAGCCGATCCCCTTCGTGCCGCTCTCGGTCAGCCAGACGATGCCGAACTCGCCCTCGCTGTCGAGCAGCTCGTCGAACATGACGCGGTAGCGCTCCTCGAAGATGTGCAGCGGGACCAGCTCGTGGGGAAGCGCAACGAGTGAGAGCGGGAACAACGGGAAGTCACGCACGGTCCGATCGGCCATCTCGCACGTACTTCAGCACACGATGACAACCGCCCTGCTCTGGTTCCGGCGCGATCTGCGCCTCGCCGACCACCCGGCGCTGACGCGCGCGACGCGCGACTTCGACCGCGTCGTGCCGGTGTTCGTCCTCGACGACGCGCTGCGTCACGGGCGCTTCGCCTCGGCTCCGCGGGAGGCGTTCATGCTCCGCTGCCTGCGGGCGCTGGACGCCGATCTGCGCGAGCGCGGCAGCGGGCTCGTCATCCGCGCCGGGCGGCCCGAGCGCGTGCTGCCCGAGCTGGCGGGCGAGGTCGGCGCGGCAGCGGTGCTGTGGACGAGCGACGTCTCGCCGTACGCCCGCGCACGCGACCGCCGCGTGACCGAGGCGCTGCGCGCGGAGGACGTGGCGGCGCTGCCGCAGGGCGGCGGCTACGTCGTCGACATCTCCAGGCCCCGGACCCAGGGCGGCACGCCGTTCACCGTCTTCACCCCGTTCTTCCGGCAATGGCGGGGGATGGAGCGCCGCACGGTGCACCGCGCCCCGGCCGAGCTCGCACCCCTGCCCAGCGCGCTGCGCAAGGGCTCGATCCCCGCCGCGCCGGCCGGCCGCTCGGAGCTGGCCGAGCCGCACTGCGAGCCGGGCGAGGCCGCCGCCCGCGCGGCCCTCGCGGCCTGGCTCGACGGCCCGATCGACGGCTACGCCGAGACGCACGACGCGCTGGCCGACGAGCGCGGCACGAGCGGCCTGTCGCCCTACCTGCGCTGGGGGTGTGTGTCGGCGGCGGAGTGCGAGGCCCGCGCGGCGCGCCGCGGCGGCGCCGGCGCCGCGGCCTGGATCCGCCAGCTGTGTTGGCGCGACTTCTACGCCCACGTCCTGCTCGCCCACCCCGACAACGCGCGCCTGGAGTACCAGGAGAAGTTTCGCGACCTGGCGTGGGAGGACGACGCGGCGGCGTTCGACGCCTGGCGCGAGGGGCGCACCGGCTATCCGCTCGTCGATGCCGCGATGCGCCAGCTCGCCCGCACCGGCTGGATGCACAACCGCGCGCGGCTCGTCGTCGGGTCGTTTCTCACCAAGGACCTTCACCTCGACTGGCGCTTGGGTGAACGTCACTTCGAGGCGCTGCTGCTCGACGGTGAACCGGCCCAGAACAACGGCAACTGGCAATGGGTGACGTCGGTCGGCGTCGATCCGGCACCGTACTTCCGGCGGTTGTTCAACCCGGTCCTGCAACAGCGCAAGTTCGATCCCGACGGGGTCTACGTGCGCCGCTGGGTGCCCGAGCTGCGCGATGTACCGGATGCGCGCCTGGCCGAGCCGTGGGAGATGAGCGAGTCCGAGCAGGCGGCGGCGGGCTGCGTCATCGGACGCGACTACCCGGCGCCGATCGTCGTGCACGCCGACGAGCGCAAGCGGGCGATCGAGCGCTACCGCGCCGCGGCCGGCTGAGCTCAGCCGAGCAGTTCGTCGAGCGTCCGCCCGCTCGCGACGGACTCGGGCCGCTCGGCGGCGATGTCCGAGCCGGGCCGGGCGTGCTCGTCGCGGCGCTTGATGAGCAGCCACTGCGGCTTGGCGCCCGGCCGCGTGCGCTGCAGCGCGAAGCCGCCGTGCAGCTTCTCACCGTGCAGCACGAAGACCGCGTGGCCGCGCTGGAGCGCCTCCGGCCAGGCGACCCGGCCGCCCTGCTCGTACGTGCCGCGATCCCAGACGATCACGCCGCCGTCGCCGGAGCGACCCTCGAAGCTGTTGTGCCCGATCCCGTGATCGCCGACCTCGATCGCCATGCGCTTGACCGACGGGTCCAGGCTCGGCCCCTTCGGGACGGCCCACGAGCGCATGACCCCGCCGACCTCGAGGCGCAGGTCGAAGTGGCGCGCCGTGGCGGCGTGCTCCTGCACGACGAAGACGCCTGCGCTGACCCCGCGGATCGCGAACTGCTCGTGGCCCTCGACCTTCACGCGCTCGCTGGCGACGGTGCCGTTGTCCTCCAGGAAGGCGGCAAGGGCGTCGACGGCGGCCTCTGCGCCCTCGGCGTGCAGCGCCAGCGTGTCGTCGTCGCCGTCGCCGTGCGGACCCAGCCGAGCACGCCGAGGTCGCGTGCCTGGCCCACGATCTCCTCGCGCAGCGTCAGGCCGGCGCCGTCGGGGCGCACGACGGCCCGGATCGCGATGCCGGCCGCCATCGGTGCTAGGAGCCGAACTCGAAGCGGACGAAGGCGGTCTGGTTCTTGCCCTCGCAGCGAACCAGCGTGAGCTCCTTGCCGGCCTTGGCGAGCAGGCAGGTGTAGTTCAGCCTCCGGCAGGAGCCCTGGCGCTTGCAGCCCGCCGACCTGTTGACCTCCCGCGCGATCGCGCGGGCGTTCTTGCAGGTGGTGTTCTGCGCCGTGACGGCGCCGAGGGCAGAGGTGCTGCCCCCGTCGAGCGTGGAGATGTCGCCGCAGTCCTTGATGGGCGCCCGCGGGGCGGGCGCGGCGGCGGTCGCCGGAACGGCCGCGCAGATGGCGGCGAGCGTGGCGATGGTGAGCAGCCTGCGTGGGGTGAGCATGGCCGGACCCTACCCACGGTGGAGCGCCCGTTGACTGCCGTCTGCGCGGGTGTCGTGCCGACCTGGCTGAACTGCATCCGTGAGGGCGTGAGTCTGGGTTGGGCCGGCGGTCGCGCCGGGGTTTGGCGTTTCGTGGCGCGCGTTCGGGTCTGTGGTGAATTGACCCCTATATACGGGGTCAAGTCGACACAGGCGGTCTGGTTGCGCACACGCGCGCCGATCGCGCGGCCGGACGCGACCATATCCTTGGCCGATGGACGAGCTCGCGGCCTACGAGCGGCGCCTGCGCCGCGCCGGGCTGCCGCTGCTCATCGAGGACTACTCGGCGTACGAGGACATCTTCACGCGCGCGGTGCCGCTGCTGTCGCTCGTCGTCACCGGCGAGCTGCTGGGCGCCGTCGACAAGGACTGGCCGTGGTGGGGCAACGCGCTCGCGCTGCTCGGGGCGCTGGCGATCGTCGTGGGCGGGGTCGCGCTCGTCAACCGCCGGCGCGGCCGGCGGGCGCTGTCGGTCCCCGACCGCGTCGGGCCGAGCGAGCTGGCGGCGTTCGTGCTCGTCCCCGCGTTGCTGCCGCTCGTCTTCGGCGGGCAGGTGACGAGCGCGCTCGTGACCGCGGGCGGCAACCTGCTGCTGCTCGCGCTCATCTACGGGATCGTCGGCATCGGGCTGCTGTCGATCGTGCGCTGGGCCGCCGGGCGGCTCGTCTCCCAGCTCGCGGCGTCGCTCGTGCTGCTCACGCGGGCGGTTCCCGTGCTGCTGATCTTCATGATCGTCCTGTTCATCAACACCGAGATGTGGCAGGTCTTCTCCGACGTCTCGGACCCGGCGCTCAGCGGCGTCGTCGCGCTGTTTCTCGCCACCGGCTCGGTGTTCATCGCCTCGCGGCTGCCGCGCGAGGTGCGCGAGCTCGAGGCCGACGTCGGCGCCGACCCGCCGCTCACCTCGCGCCAGCGCTTCAACGTCGGCCTCGTGATGTTCGTCAGCCAGGGCCTGCAGGTGCTCGTCGTGGCGGTGCTCGTCGGGGCGTTCTTCGTCGCCTTCGGCGCGCTGGCCATCACCCCCGACGTCGTCGAGACCTGGGTCGGGGCGAGGCCGCACGCGATCGCCGGCCATGCCGCGCTGAGCGAGGAGCTCATCAAGGTCTCGAGCGCCCTCGCCGCCTTCAGCGGCCTGTACTACGCGATCGCGGTGCTGAGCGACGCGACCTATCGCGAGGAGTTCCTCGAGGAGCTGCAGACCTCGCTGCGCGAGACGTTCGGCGACCGCGCGCGTTACCTCGAGGCGCGCCGGGCGGCCGGCGCCCCCGGCGCGCCCGAATCGGCGCACTAACCTGCCGCGCCGTGCCCGACCTCGCCGATGACGCGCCCCCGCCCCCGCCGCCGCCGCTGTACCTCCAGCGCGACCAGCCGCCCGGCGTCCCGCCGCTGGCGCTGACCGGCGAGCGCACGCTGCCCGACGTCCCCGAGGAGAACTACTGGTTCGCCCGCCACCTCGTCGTCTACGAGTGGATCGCGGCGCAGGTCGGCGGCCTGCGCGTCGTCGACATGGCCTGCGGCGAGGGCTACGGCTCCGACGTGCTGGCGCGCGCCGGCGCCACCGAGGTCGTGGGGGTCGACGCCAACCCCGAGGCGCACGAGCACGCGCGCCTGCGCTACACGGCGGCCAACCTGCGCTTCGTGCGCACGATGGTCGAGACGTACGACGAGCCCTGCGACGCGCTCGTGTTCCTGCAGACGATCGAGCACGTTCGGGACCCGGGCGCGGTGCTGGCGCGCTTTCGCGACCTCGTCGGCCCCGGCGGGCTCGTGATCGTCTCGACGCCGAACGTCCTCACGCTGGCGCCGCCCGGCGCCGAGCGCTCCGGCAATCCCTGGCACGTCTACGAGTACCGCCCCGAGGAGTTCCATGCGCTGTGCCGCGCGCATTTCGGTTCGGTTCGGATGTACGGCCTCTTTCATGCGCGCAAGCTCGCCCTGCATGCCGCGGCGCTCCGCCTGGGCTGGGATGCGGTGCACCGGCGCCTCGGCCTGACGAAGCGCTTCTACGACCGCTTCGTGCCCGCCATCGACGCGCGCGACTTCGCGCTGCGCCGCGGCGCCGCGCGCGATCTGCACGAGGCGCTGGACCTCGTGGCCGTCCTGCGCGCATGAGCGCCGGGACCGGGACCGGGACCGGGGCCGGCGCCGGCGAGCTGGCGATCGTCCTGCACTCCCACCAGCCCTACGTGGAGGGCTTCGGGACATGGCCGTTCGGCGAGGAGTGGCTGTGGGAGTCGATCGCGACCGCCTACCTGCCGCTGCTGGACCTGCTGGAGTCCGGCGCGCCGCTCACGCTGTCGCTGACACCCGTGCTCTGCGACCAGCTCGCCGCGCCCGGCGCGATCGAGCGCTGCGCCGCGTTTCTGGAGACGACCCGCGTCGAGACGCACCGCCGCGACCTGGCGAGCGCCGCGGCCGCCGGCGATGCCGGTGTCGTCGCCGCCCTCGAGCACTCCGCGGCGCGCTACGAGTGGGCCCGGGAGCGGCTGGCGGCGGTGCAGGCCGGCCACGCGACCGGGCTGCTTGGCGCGCTCGGCCGCCACGTGGCCTGGACCTCGTCGGCGACCCACGCGATCCTCCCCCTGCTCGCCACGGACGCGGGCGTGCGGCTGCAGCTGCGCACGGGCATCGACGCCCACCGCGCCCGCTTCGGCGCGGGCTGGCGCGGCGGCTTCTGGTCACCGGAGTGCGCCTACGCGCCGTGGCTCGCCGAGCCGCTCGCGCAGGCCGGCGTCCGCGCGACGTGCGTCGACCTCACCGATGTGCTCGCGCGGGACGAACAGCTGCGCCCGTTGCGCGCGGGCGGCGCGGGCGACGACGGCCCGCTGCTCGTCCCGATCGACCGCGCGACGATTGAGCTCGCCTGGAGCCGCGGCGGCTACCCCGCCGACGCGCGCTATCGCAACTACTACGCGTTCACCGAGCATCGCCACCGCGCGTGGAGCAACGACGGCGCCCCGTATGACCCCGCGCGCGGGGCGGCCGCCGCGCGCGAGCACGCGGCGGACTTCGTGACGCGCGTGCGCGAGCGGGTCGCCGGCGGCGGCCTGTGCGTGTTCGCCGTCGACACCGAGCTGTTCGGCGACTGGTGGCACGAGGGGCCGCTGTGGCTGCAGGCCGTCGTCGGCGAGGCGGCGGCCCAGGGCCTGGCGCTCGTCCATCTCGACGACGCGCTGACCCACCACGACCCGGCGCCGGCGCCGGCCGCCCTGCCGGTCACCTCATGGGGTACGCCGCGCGACCTGACGACGTGGAGCGCGCCCCCGGTCGCCGACATCGCCTGGAGCGCGCGCGACGCCGAGCTGCGCACGGTCGCCGCCGCGCGCGTCGCCCCCGGCGCCATCGGCGAGCGCGCCGCCCGCGAGCTGCTCGCGCTGCAGTCCAGCGACTGGGCGTTTCTCGTCAGCACCGACCTCGCGTCGCATTACGGGCGCGAGCGCGCCGCGCACCACCGCGCCGTGCTCGACGCCGTCCTCGCGCAGCCCGGCGCCCACGACCCCGCCGTGCGCGACCTCGCGCCGTGGATCGCGCCGGGGCTACTCCGCGAACCCTGACAGCGAGACCAGCCCGGTCTCGATCGCCCGCTGGGCCAGCGCCGCGCGCTTCTGGTGCTGGGCCAGCGCGCCGAGCTCGAACGCGTCGAACAGCGCGCGCATGTGCGTCTTGACCGTCTCGACGCCGATGACGAGCTCGTCGGCGATCTGGCGGTTGGAGGCCGGCACGGCGTAGCTCGCCGCCGCGTAGGGCCGGCACAGCGCGGTCAGCACGCGCAGCTGCGCCTCTGAGACCTTCGGGACCATCGAGCGCTGCGAGGTCGCGGTACGCAGTGACTCATGCCCGGTCGGGTTGCGAAACACGATCACCGTGCGGCCGATGCCGATCGCGTCGCCGTCGCTCAGGCGCATGCGCCCACGCACGCGCTGGCCGTCGATGAACGATCCGTTGCGCGAGCGGCCGTCCTCCACGAGCGTCCACTCCTCGCCGATGTGCTCGAGGCTGACGTGCACGCGCGAGACCTCCCGATCCCACGGCAGCGAGACCGCGTTCTGCGCGCTGCGGCCGATCGTCAGGCGCTCGGGCGCGCCGTCGAGGTCGTGGATGCGCTGCGCGCCGTCGCCGTCGCGGTAGAGCAGGAACGGACGCTCGCCCCGCTCGGCCTCCAGCCGCTCCTTCAGCTCAGCGGGCGTGGCGCGGTGCAGGGCGTGGGGAAGGTCCATTGCTCAATCTTAGGTGCGATCGTACGTGCGCTGTTCAAGCGCGTCGACGGATGGCGGCGACGGCGATCTGGCGCGTGTGAAGCGCACGAGATCGGCCATCGTGAACGTCCCGCGGATCCTTCGGACGCGCAGCTCCGGGCCGCCACGCCGGCCGCCTGGCACATGTAGGACTTCGGATCGCCCTCGATGACGCCGACGCAGCACCTCGGCCACGATCCGCCCGCCGACCGGCCCGAGGCGCCGCCCCTCCTGGCCCAGCAGCCTTCGCCTCGCGCAGGACGTAGTACCACAGCGGCGTCGAGCGCTGCGGCCCGGCATCAGGTCGCTCCGCGCAGCGCCGGCGGCGCCACGTCGAAGGAGTTGCTGCTCGGTGAGCCGGCGGCGTCGCCCGATCGCGCGCGCGACGTCGCCGCCCGGCCGGCAAGCCCGAGCGCCGCGGCCCGCGCGCATGTTCAGCCGCGGCAGCGGCGGCTCGTCGGCTCGTCGCCGCCGGCATGGCTGAGGAGGCCGAGCGCGAAGCCGGTGTCGATGCGCGCTGCTCGGCTGCGGCGGCTGACTCGGCGTCAGCTCGAAGAAGCGCTCCCATTCGATCTCCAGCTCGGCCGGCAGCCGGCGAAAGCCCTTGAGGTGGCTCGCCAGCTCTGCCGGTGGTCGCGGCTGTGGGCACGATCACCGGGTCCGGCACGACCATCGGCGGAAATCCGTCGACGCCCTCCGGCGGCGCTGACCACGTAGAGGCTGCGCACCATGCTGTGGCCGAAGCGGTACGCCGCGCCGGAGAACTCGACGGGGATGTAGGGCTCGCCGCTCCAGCGTAGATACCGGCGTTCCACGGTCGGCCGTCCTCGCGTCGGCGCGAGCACCCGCGCGGCCATGTCGGCGCCGACGATGCGCGGCAGCAGATCGTGCGCCACGATCCACTGGTAGTGCCAGCGCACGATCCGCTGGCCTCCGTCGAGCAGCCGCGCGCCGCCAGCTGCTGCTGCGCTCGCACCTCGTCGACGACCCTGTTGTGAAAGCGGATGAACAGCAGGTGCAGCTGCGCGGTGATGAGGTTCTCGTCGTTGCGCGGATCGCCGGTCAGCGCGCGGCCCTGGGCGTTTCGCGGCAGATCTCGGTCGGCGTGGAATCCGTCGCCGGAATCGGCGACGACGAGCAGCTTGATGCCGCTATCCGCCGGGGCCACGGATCGTAGAGAAACGGCTGGTCCGCCGGGCCGGCGCCGTAGACCGAGTCCAGGTCGAGGGCGGGCGTGCGGAAGTTGACGAGCGCGAGCGGGTCGTTGACCTTCTCCAGCTGGGAGGTCGGGTCGAAGGTGAGGTCGTGGTCGACGAACTGCGCCAGATACGTGTAGCCGGCAGGGACCCGGTCCGGGTTGTCGCCGATCTCGCTCGCCGCCGATCAGCCCATGAGCTCGTCGAGGCCCGCGGGGCTGAGCTTGCGCACGGCGAAGGCACGCGAACATGCGGCCAAACCGGGCGCCGTCCGCGGGCGGGGGGCCTGAGCCGCTGCAGAACGCGCGCCGTGCACGTTGGCTCGCCGTGATGCGCGGTCTGTCATCGCCGTGGCGCCTACTCGTCGATCTGAACGATCTGCGACCAGGTCACGGTCACGAAGGTCGCGAGCGGGCTCTGCGACGCGGCGTCGTTGACGACGTGGGTCTCGGTGCCCAGCGCGACCGCGGGCCCCGTGTCGAACCCGGCCGCGTCGAGCTCGCCGGTGGACCACCCCGCCTCACCGGCAGAGGCGGAGGGCGCCGCTCCGTCGACCTGGACGATGCCCTGGCGCAGGATGACGTGCCGCGACGCGAGCACCGCGTCCTCGTCGATCGGCGCGGAGTTCCCGGCGATCTTCGAGCGTTCGCCGCCCGACGATCCTGACCGCGTCTCGAAGTTGATCTTGTAGCCCATTACGCCTCCTGACTCGTTGGCTGAGGAGCAGGCGCGCTCGTCGCGCCCCCGCGACGTTGCCCTTCTGCTCATAGAGAGAGAGGCCGCGCGCGAGCGCGCCTGACTACCCGTCGGCCCCCGCTGATCGAGCGCCCAGCACCTCGGCGAGATCGAGCATCGCATCGCCGTGATGGGAGAGCAAGTCGGTCGGCGCGACGAGCGCGACCGCGGCGCTGGCGAGCGCCTCGGCGCCTCGCGCAGGCCCGCGCGGGCGAGGATCTTCGGCCTCGCACGCCGCGCCATGACGACCTGCCGTGACGACGTCGTCCGCCGCCGCCTCGCCGCGGTCGCCTGCGGCACAGCGCCAGCGCCTCGTCGATCCGGCCCTGGCGTACACGGCCTGCGCGAGCATCGCCGTCGTCGTCGCCAGCAGCCGGCTGCGCCCATCTTCGTCGAGCGTCGCCGACGCCCGCGCGCAGCGGCCGCTCGGCGCGCTCATACTCGCCGGCGATCAGCGCAGCGTTCGCCTCGTGGTGGGAGACGCTCGCGCCCAGGGTGCCCAGCCGGTGCAGGTCGCGTTGGCCTCGTCCGAGCAGCGCTCGGCGAGCGCCGTCTCGCCCTTCATCGCGTGCAGCGGCCGCCAGCGGGTTGATCATCCACACGCCTCGCGATCGGGCTGGCGGCGACCCGCTGGCGGAACTCCTCGCAGCGGCGGATCGCCTCGACGACCGGCGTCGGGCCGAGCACGCCGCCGTCGCGCGCCAGCCCAGCGACTCGAACAGCTCGCGCTCCTCGCCCGCCTGCGCCGCGCAGTCGCCCGCCGCGCGCCCACGCCGCCTCGGCCTCCTCCGACATGGCCGTCCATGCCAACGCTGCCTGCGCGCGCAGCGACCAGACGCGTGCCGCGGCCGCGATCGTCGCCGGCGCGATCGAGCACGGCCAGTGCGGCGTCGGCGATCGCGGCGCACCTGCGTCGGTGCCGGTCGCGGTCTCGGCCTCCAGGCAGACGAACTGGCTCTCCACCTCGGCGCGCGCGCGGACGCTCGGCTCCGGGCCTGCGCGATCGCCTCGTCGAGCACGCCCGTCGCGTCGGCCAGGCGGCCGGCCTCGAACAGCGCGGCGCCGAGCGCGGGCAGCAGCGGCCGCGCAGCCGCGTCGTCGTCGCCGGCCAGCGCCACCGCCCGCTCGAGCAGCGTGCTCGCCGCAGCCGCGTCGCCGCGCGCGAGCGCCGTCCGGAAGCCGCCTCCAGGCGCCGCGCCGCGCGCGCGGCCAGCGTCCGCTCGGGCTCGCCGGAGCGACCGAGCTCGGCGGCCAGCCCGCAGGCCTGCTCGAGGTGGTAGCCGACGATCTCGTCCGCCGCCGCCGGCTGCGACTCGAGCCACTCGGCGACGCGAGCGTGCAGATCGGCGCGCAGCAGCTTCGGGACGCTGGCGTACGCGGCCTCGCGGATGAGGGCGTGGGTGAAGCGAAAGGCGTCCTCGCCGGCGAACTCGGCGCGGTCGGCGCCGACGAGACCCTTGCGCGCGAGCGCGACGAGCCGGGAGGCGACGCCGCGGCGCTCCTCCTCGGGCAGCAGCAGCGCGAGCTGCCCGGCGTGGAACGTGCGCCCGGCGACGGCGGCGCGCTGCAGCAGCGTCCGCTCGGCCGGCTCGAGGCGGTCGATGCGGGCCGTGAGCACCGCCTGGATGCT
Source organism: uncultured Actinomycetes bacterium (assembly GCA_963742745.1). Taxonomy (GTDB): domain Bacteria; phylum Actinomycetota; class Thermoleophilia; order Solirubrobacterales; family Solirubrobacteraceae; genus CADCVQ01. Next base: position 199,486 of record CAVUND010000017.1, on the reverse strand, counting down.
CGCCGGCAGCTCGATCGTGTCCTGTCCGGTGTCGACCGCCGCGAGCTGCTCGAGAAACAGCGGGTTGCCCTCGGCGCGCTGGGCGATGCGCGGCGCCAGCTCACCGGCCCCGAGCGCCTCGACCAGCTCGCGGGCGTCGGCGTCGGCCAGCGCCTCGAGCACGAGCACCGACCGGTTGGGCTGTGGCGCCGCCCAGGCGGGGCGCTCCTGCAGCAGCTCGGGACGCGTCAGGCAGAGCAGCAGGATCGGCGACCCGCTCGACAGGGCGACGAGATGGTCGAGCATGTCCAGCAGCACCGGCTCGGCCCAGTGGATGTCCTCGACGGCGACGACGAGCGGCCGGTCGCGCGCCAGACGCTCCAGCAGCCGCCGCAACGCCCACGCCGTCTCGTCGCCCTGGGCCGGCTCGTCGGAGACCCCGATCGCGCCGAGGATCGCCCGGACGCCCTGCTCGTCGCCGGCCAGCAGCTCCTCGACGCTGCGCCGCGGGTCGTCGCCGAGCCCGCGCACGATGTCGGCCAGCGCGCGGTACGTCGTGCCCTCCCCGTAGGCCAGGCAGCGCCCGGTGAGCACCGTCACGTCGTCGCCGATCGCGCCGAGGAACTCGCCGGTCAGGCGCGACTTGCCGATGCCGGGGGGTCCCGCGATCGTCACGAGGTGGCAGGTGGCGTCGTCGCGGGCGCGGGCGAGGGCGGCGTGCAGCTCGGCGAGCTCGCCGGCACGGCCGACGAACGGCGTCGCGGCGGCGCGCAGCAGCGCCGGCGGCTCGGCGCGCAGCTCCAGCAGACGGCCGCTCGCCGGGTCGACGTCGGCGTCGGCGAGCGCGGCGAGCGCGGCGCGGAGGTCGTCCCCGAGGAGGATCTCGCCCGCAGCGGCACGCTCGGCGAGCCGGACGGAGGCGCTGATCGCCGCGCCCGTGACGACCGTCCCGCGCGCGCCGGCGCCGACGAACACCTCGCCGGACTCGAGGCCCAGCCGCAGCTCGGCGCGTGTCGCGCGCAGCGCGACGGCCGCGCGAGCGCCGCGCAGCGCGTCGTCGCCGTAGGACTCGGTCAGGCCGAAGAACGCGACGAGCGCGTCGCCGAGGTAGCGCTCGACCGTGCCGCCGTGCTCCTCGACGACCGCCGCGCAGCGGTCGAAGACGCTGTGCAGCACCTCGGGATCGCGGTGGTCGGCGCGCACGGCGAGCACCGCCACGAGGCGGCGGGTCTGCGTCGCGGTGGCCGGCGGGGCCGGGGTCGCCGGCGCGCGCGCCGGCGCGGGCGGTCGTCCGCCGCCGGTTCCCGCCGTGATCGCCGCCAGCGCCGCTCCCACGGCCGCCGCGCTCGCCGGGCGGCGCTCGGGCTGCTTGGCGAGCAGCGCCAGGATGAGCTCGTCGAGCGCGGGGGGGATCGCGGGCTCGTGCTCCGACGGCGCCACCGGCGCCACGGTGAGGTGCTGCGTGAGCACGCTGGAGGGGTCGTCGGCGGTGAACGGCGGATGGCCGCAGACGAGCTCGTAGAGCGTGATGCCGAACGCGTACAGATCGCTCGCGGCGTTCACCGGCTCGCCGCGGATCTGCTCGGGCGCGAGGTAGCGCACGGTGCCGACGACGACGCCCTCGGCCGTCAGCCGGTCGGCGCCCGCCACGTGGGCGATGCCGAAGTCGCCGAGCGCCGCGGTGCCGTCGGCGGTGAGCCAGACGTTGTCGGGCTTGACGTCGCGATGCACGACGTCGTGGGCGTGGGCGTGCGCCAGCGCGGCCGCGATCTGGCCCCCGATGCGGAGCGTCTCGGCGATGCTCGGGCGCTCGCGCCTGAGCGCCGCCGCGAGCGAGCCGCCGCCCATCGCGCGGAGCACGAGGTAGGGGACACCGTCGATCTCGCCGGTGTCGTAGACCGTGATGACGTTCGGATGGTCGCCGAGCCGGCCGGTGACCTGCGCCTCGCGGGCGACGCGCGCCCGCGCCACGGCGTTGCTGCCGGCGCCGACGACGATCGCCAGCGCGACCTCGCGGTCGAGGCGATCGTCGTAGGCGAGGTAGACCTCCTTCGACGCGCCGCGGCCCAGCCGCGCCCGCACCCGGTACCGGCCAGCGACCAGGCCACCGGCGCCCGAGAGCGTCGACGCGATCGTCGGCAAGTCGCCTGTGAAGTCGTCCATCAGCCGTTCCGGAACGCAGCGTACAGGCGCATTCGGGGCCCGCCACAGCCTGTCGCCATGGCGATTTCTGCGCTCGGAGCGGACGTTTCGTGCGCGGTCCGTCCGATGAGCCCGTACTATCCCCCGCTGCTTCACATAACGAGCCGAGTCCCGGGCGCCCAGTGCGGCCGGGAACGGGGGAACCAATGGGCCGAGGCACCTCGGCCCGGGGGCGAATCGCCACCCACCGCGACTGCGGTGCCGGCGGCGTAGCGCACGTCACAGCGCGAGCCCGACAGCTAACCCCGTAGGCGCCGAGACGACGAAACAAGGAGTGCCCGATGAAGACGAGCGACGACGTATTGGCGATGCATGACGCTGTGCCAAAGGACTCCGACGCCGCACAGACGCTCGCCTACCGCCGTTCGCTGCGCGCGTCGCGCACACGCCGCGCGGCCGCCGCGCTGCGCCGCCGCCGCATGTTCCGCAGCCGCGGCTCCGCGCTCGCCGCGACGGCGGGACTGCTGCTCGCCGGCGGAGGCGCGGTCGCCGCGCAGCAGCAGACCGGTAAGCGCGCAGCCCTGAGCGGGACCACGGTCACGGCGGTGCAGCGGGCGCTGGGCGTCGCGGCCGACGGCATCGTCGGCCCGCAGACGCGTGGCGCGGTCAAGAGCTTTCAGCGCAGGAAGGGCCTGATGGTCGACGGTGTGATCGGTCCGCAGACGCTGGCCGCGCTGGGGCTGGCCACGCGGACCGCGGCGGCGGCGGTGACAGCGGTCGCCGCCTCCGCCGGCGACCCGGTGCTGCAGCGGATCGCGGCGTGTGAGTCCGGCGGCGATCCGACCGCCGTGTCCGGCGACGGCCAATACCGTGGCAAGTACCAGTTCTCGCTGGCGACCTGGCGCTACATGGGCGGGACCGGCGACCCGGCCCGGGCCAGCGAGGCCGAGCAGGACCGCCGCGCGGCCAAGCTGCTGGCGCAGGCCGGCACGAGCCCGTGGCCCAACTGCGCCTGATCGCCTGAAGGCGGCCGCGAGGCCGGCCGCGCAGGAGCGCGGCCGGCCCGCGCGCTCGGCGCGCGGGATCGGGCATCTCCCGCGCTACTGTCAGCCGCGATGAGCGACCAACTCGCAGGACTGAAGGCGCTCCAGCGCGCCATCTGGACCGCCGGCGACTACGACTCCATCGCGGAGCTGATCTGGGACGTCGGCGCGGTCGTCGCCGAGACGGCCGCGATCGCGGCCGGCATGAGGGTGCTCGACGTCGCGACCGGCACCGGCAACGCCGCGATCCAGGCCGCCCAGGCGGGCGCCGAGGTCGTCGGGCTCGATCTCACGCCGGAGCTGTTTCAGGACGCCCGCCGCCGCGAGGCGCTCGCCCGCGTGAGCGTCGAGTGGATCGAGGGCGACGCCGAGGCGCTGCCCTTCGACGACGCGAGCTTCGATCGCGTCGTCTCGACGTTCGGCGTGATGTTCGCGCCGCGCCATGAGGTCGCCGCCGCCGAGCTCGTCCGCGCCTGCCGGCCGGGCGGCACGATCGTGCTCGCGAGCTGGACGCCGGAGGGGTTCTTCGGGCAGCTCATCGCGACGATGACGCGGTATCTGCCGCCCCAGCCGGCGATCGCCTCGCGACCGACGCTGTGGGGCGAGGAGGCGCACGTTCGCGCCCTGCTGGGCGGTCAGGTCCTGCTCGCGCTCGAGCGCCGCACGGTCGATCTGACGTTCCCCTCGCTCGCGGCGACCGCGAACGGGCTGCAGGAGCGCTTCGGGCCGCTGATCCTCGCCAAGCAGCTGCTCGAGGCCGAGCGCTACGACGCGCTGGTGGCCGACCTCGGCGCGCTGCTCGCCGCGCACCACAGCGGCGACGGCGAGGTCCGCATCGCGGCCGAGTACCTGCTGGTGGTGGGGCTCAAGCCCTGACGCGGACGCCCCGCGAATCCTTCCGGCAGGGCCTGCGCGCGGGCGTGCCGTACGCGCTGGCCGGCGGCGTGGTCGCGCTCACCTTCGGGGTGCTGGCGCGCGACGCCGGCTTCTCGGCGCTGGGCGCGATCGTGATGTCGGCGGTCGTCTTCGCCGGGTCCGCGCAGTTCGCGGCGATCTCCATCATCGCGGCCGGCGGCACGCTCGGCGCGGCGATCGGCGCGGCGGCGCTGATGAACTCCCGCTTCCTGCCGATGGGCATCGCGCTGGCCCCCTCGCTTCCCGGCGGCATGGCCGCGCGCGCCGCGCAGGGCCAGACCGTCGTCGACGCCTCCTGGGTGATGGCCAACGAGGGCGAGGGCCGCTTCGACCGCCACTTCCTCTTCGGCGCGACCGCGGTGCAGTACACGACGTGGCTGAGCGGCACCGCCGTCGGCGCGCTCGGCGGCGGGGTGCTCGGCGACACGCAGGCGCTCGGGTTCGACGCGATCTTCCCGGCGTTCTTCCTCGCGCTGCTGCTGCCCGAGCTGCGCGAGGTGCGCTCGCGCGCGGTCGCGCTGGCGGGCGCGCTCATCGCGCTGGCGCTCGTGCCGCTGGCGCCGGCCGGCGTGCCGGTGCTGGCGGCCAGCGCCGCCGCACTGGTGGGGCTGAAGCGACGCCACGCACGGGAGACGGCCGGTTGAGCGGCGAGCTGTGGCTGCTCGTGGGCGCCTGCGCGCTCGTGACGTTCGCGATCAAGGCGGCCGGTCCCGTCGCGTTCGGCGGGCGCGACCTGCCGCCGTGGTTCGCCGCGGTCATCGCGCTGATGGCGCCCGCGCTGCTCGCCGCGCTGATCGTCACGCAGGCGCTGGCCGACGGCGAGCGGCTGCACGTCGGCGCGGACACCGCCGGCGTGGCGGCGGCGGGGGTGGTCGTCTGGCGCGGCGGGTCGATCGTGCCGGCGGTGGGCGTGGCCGTCGTGGTGACGGCCGGCCTGCGGGCGCTGGGCTGGGGCTGACTTCAGGAGAGGTCGCGGGTGAACGTCTCACCGCCCTCGAGGGTGCGGTAGATCTGCTTGAAGTCAAAGGCGTAGTCGAAGTCGTCCTTCTCCGATTCGGTCGCACCCTCGACGTCGACGTTGTGCACGATCACGAGCTCCTCGTTGACGTGCGAGGCCTGGATGAGGCAGATGCCCGACGGCGCCCAGATGCCCGAGCCGCCCCAGAAGGGGACGCCGCTGACGCCGTGGCGGCCGACGGCGTTGCAGGCGATGGTCCAGACCTGGTTCGTGGCCGAGTTGGCCGGCATGACGTAGTCCCACAGCTCACCGTAGTAGTGGTCGGTGCGCAGGTTCATGCCCGGGTAGTCGCGGCCGCCGGCGGCCCGCCATGACGCGACCTGGATGATCGCGTCGACCTCCTCGACCATCGCGTACTCGCGCAGCAGCTCGTTGAACAGGTAGTCGTAACAGGTCGTGAAGCCGAGCCGGCCGTGTCGCGTGTCGAGCACCAGGCGGTCGTCGCGGCCGCTCTCGGTGTACTCCTTCTCGATGCCCGGAAGGAAGACCTTGTCGTACGTGTTCTCGTCGGCGAGGTAGTCCTTGGCGTCGTCGCCGAGGACGAACGTGCGGTTGAGGAAGCAGTCCTGCTCGGCGCCCGCGGTCAGGTTGTTGAGCACGATCGCCTCGAGGTCGTCGCCGATCAGCGGCTGCAGCTCCTGCTCGATCCAGTCGCGGTGCTTCTCGGCGACGGCCTCGTGCATGTACGCCAGGCAGTCCTCGCGCTCGTCCCAGAAGTACCCCGACAGGCAGAACTCGGGGAACACGGCGATGTTCACGCCGCGTTGCTTGAAGACGCTCAGCGCGCGCAGGATCTTGTCCTTGTTGGCCTCGACGTCGGGGACCGCGGCCTGGATGTTGGCCAGGCCGACCGAGAGCCTGGCGTCGTCGTCGCAGTAGCTGCGCTCGGCGACGAGGAACTCGTCGTTGCGGCTCATGTGCCGCCCTGCCTGCCGCGGGCGAGCGCCGTCAAGCTCGACGCTGGCGATCGGGCCCGAGGATGTCGTCGACGCTCGGTTGATCGCGCACGATCTCCGCCGCGGATCGTGCCTCGTCGACGACGTCGTCGCGGGACGGGACGCTGTCGAGAACCTCGTCGGTCGGCGGGCTGTCGACCTCCGGCAGAGCCGGCGGCGGTCGGACGCCCGGGTGTCGCGATGCATCGGAAGGCGTGGCCATGCAGGAGTCGTACCCGCTGGTCGCCCGATCTCCCATCCTGAACGCGCCGGGGGCGCCCGCTCCTACTCCCAGCGCAGCGCCCGCGGCGTCTTGCGCATCCGCAGGACCCGGACCGGGACACCGGCCGCGACGGCGTTGTCGGGAACGTCCTTCGTGACGATCGTCGACGTCCCCAGGACGCAGTTGTCGCCGACCGTGGCGCCGCGCAGGATCGCCACGCCGTAGCCGATCCAGACGTTGTGGCCGACGCGCACGTCGCGCTTGTAGATGCCCTGCTCGCGGATCGGCCGGTCGACCTCGACGACGCCGTGGTCGAAGTCGATGAGCATCACGCGGTCGGCGACGATGCACTCCCGGCCGATCGAGACGTGCTGGAACGCCGAGATCGTGCACTCCTGGCCGAGGACGGTCTTCGCGCCGATGTACGCCTCGCCCTCGTGGACGCGGATCTTCGAGCCGTGGCCGATCCACGACCAGCGGCCGAGATGCAGCGTCGCGCCCTTGCCGATCTCGATCGTCACGCCGGGGCAGACGAAGCACAGCCCGTCGGTCTTCAGCCGCCCACGCCAGCGAAGCTTCAGCCACAGCCAGCGCGCGATGAGCTTGGCGTAGTTGCGGTTGACCATCCCGTGCGAGCGCATGAACCGCCAGAGCGCCAGCGGCCCGCCGTGCAGCGGGGCCGGCTCGCGACGGACGTTGGGAGCGGGCGGAGCGTCGGGCGCAGCGGGCGTCACGGGGGCTGCGACCGGTCGCACCGTGGCCACGATCAGCCCTTCGAGACGTGCAGCACGGCCTTGCCGGGCTGCACGAAGACGACCTCGTTGGTCTCCGGGCTGTCGAACACCGCGGCCCAGCCGTCGACGATGAGCGCGTGCTCGCCGGGCGCCGGCGCGGGCCACAGCAGCGCGACCTGCTCGTTGGCCAGCACGTTCTCGGTGGTCCGCCGGCCGGCGCCGAGCATGAGCAGCTGCTCGCGCCACTGCACGGTCACCGAGGTCGCGCGCGGGCGACCGTCGGACCCCACCGTGACGATGTACGGGTTCAGGCCGAAGCGCTCCAGCGCCTGCGGCAGCTCGTCGAGGGGCACGTTGACGGACACGGGTCTAAGGCTACGGATCATCGGGATTCCGAGCCCACCCGCCCGCCCCCCACCGCCCGGCCGCCCGCCCCTGGCATGATGCGACCGCCGATGGCCGTCGAAACCAACCTCGCCCAGCGCCTGCTCGACGGTGATCGCCGCGCCCTCGCGCGCGCGATCTCGCTCGTCGAGAACGACGATCCCGCCGGTTGGGCGCTCGTGCGCGAGATCTACCCGCACACGGGCCGGTCGGCCGTCGTCGGCATCACCGGCGCGCCCGGCGCGGGGAAGTCGACGCTCATCGCCGGCCTGGTCGCGAACCGCCGCGCCGCCGACCGCAGCGTCGCCGTCCTCTCGATCGACCCCTCCTCGCCGTTCACGCAGGGCGCGCTGCTCGGCGATCGGATCCGCCTCACCGAGCACTTCCTCGACCCCGGCGTCTTCATCCGCTCGATGGCCAACCGCGGCGCGCTCGGCGGCCTCAGCGAGGCCAGCCTGCAGGCGGCGCTGCTGATGGACGCCGCCGGCCGCGACGACGTGTTCCTCGAGACCGTCGGCGTCGGCCAGGCCGAGGTCGACATCATCGACCACGCCGACACCGTCCTGCTCGTGCTCATGCCCGGCGGCGGCGACTCCGTCCAGGCGCTGAAGGCCGGGATCATGGAGATCCCCGACATCATCGTCGTCAACAAGGCCGATCACCCGCTCACGCAGACGATGGTGCGCGAGATCCGCGGCGTGCTGTCGCTCGCGCCGCAGGGCTCGTGGAAGGTGCCGATCCTGCAGACCGAGGCGGTCGACGGGCGCGGCATCGACGAGCTCATGGACAAGCTGCTCGAGCACCGCGCGCACATCGAGCAGGAGGGCACGCTGTCTCAGCGCCGGCGCCACAACCTGCGCAACGAGGTGCTCGCGCTCGCCACGCACCGCGTGCGCCGCGACCTCGAGCAGCGCCTCGCTCAGGGCGACGGCTTCGAGAAGCTCATCGACGACGTCGTCGCGCGCAAGCTCGACCCCGCCAGCGCGGCCGCGACGATCCTCGGCCAGGACCTGCCGTAGCCCCGGTCGAATGCTGCGCTACCCGAGCCGCTGCTTCACCCGTTCGAGGTGAACATCGGCACGGCATCACCTGGAAGGACCAGAGGCGGCCGTCAAGCGCCCGTCGGCGCGCGCCGGCCTGCGCGTCATCGAGGGCCGCCTCACGCCGAGCGTCATCGCGCCGCAGCGCGTCGAGGTCGCGATCGTCCAGCTCGCCGACGGGCTGCGGCCGGGCACCGTGCGGGCCGGCGCCGCGGCGAGGGCGGCCAAGCCGCGCCGCTGCAGGCAGGCGAGCTCGCGCGGCCGGCTGACCACCTCCAAGCCGCGCGACGGGCGCTGCGCCCCGACGCGCTTTCTGCGCGCGAAGGGCACCACGAGCTGGCGCCTCACACTGCCGCGCCGCCTGCCGCGCGGGCGCTACGCGGTCTACGCCCGCGCCGTCGACATCGCCGGCCGCGTCGGCCGCCACATCCACCGATCCGCCCGCCCGTCGGCACGGTCGGGGCGCGCCGGGTCCGGATATCGCACCGCGCGCGCCCCGATCCCGCACCTCCGCCACCACGCGGCAACGCGAAAGCGCACACGCTCAACCCGGCAACCCCGCCAGCCCCGCATGCTCCGACGAAGACGGCGGCGCCGCCGCCCCACCACCACCCCGCCGCCGCCGCACCGCCGTCGTCACGATCAACCCGATCCCCGCCATCAACCCCAGCCCCCCGATCGCGAACGCGCCGAGGATCGTGCGCACGATCCGCCCGGCGATGCTGTCACCCAGGGCAACCTGCAGACCCGCCGAAGGAGGCGCCGACGTCGCCGCGCGCAGCGAGTACACACCCGCGCGAGGCGGCCTGACGGTGGCCACCGCAGTCCCGCTGTGGTCGCCGAACGAGTACGTCAGCGAGGCGGAGTAGTCGGCGAGCGGCACCACGCGGTCACCCGACGGGTCGACGACGACGATCTCCACCGGCGGCTCGTAGTCGCGCCCCACGCCCGGCCCCTCGACGTAGACGATGTACTTGCGCGCCTCCAGCTCCACGCGCGCCATCCCCGGCGCGGGGGCACGCACGAAGTCGTCGACCGTGTCGTCGATCCCGGTGAACGACAGCACGCCCCACAGGATCGCCCCGGCGACGCCGGCGACGATCAGAGCCGCGCCGATCCAGTAGCCCGCGCGCGATGTCAGCCGGGCCATCGTCGTCGGGGTCACCGGCCGGCGTCAACCAGGCATTTGCGCGGCAGCCGGGCGGAACCGTAGGGTGACGGGATGGCGAACACCGAGGCCGCCCCGGCCCTCGTCGAGCTGCGCGACGTCCGCAAGAGCTTCGGCGACAACGTCGTGCTCGACGAGATCGACCTCGCGATCAGCCCCGGGGAGGCGATCGTCATCGCCGGCCCCTCGGGCTCGGGCAAGTCGACGATGCTGCGCTGCATCAACGGTCTGGAGGAGGTCGACTCCGGCCAGGTGCTGTTCGAGGGCGAGCGCGTCGACCCGCGGTCGAAGTCGATCGGCCGCATGCGCGCCGACATCGGCATGGTCTTTCAGCAGTTCAACCTCTTCCCGCACATGACCGTGCTCGAGAACATCATGCTCGCGCCGGTGAAGGTGAAGAGCATCGAGCCGGCCGCCGCGCGCACCCGCGCGCACGAGCTGCTGGAGACCGTCGGCATCCCGGAGAAGGCGGGCGCCTCGCCGACCGACCTGTCGGGCGGCCAGCAGCAGCGCGTCGCGATCGCGCGCGCGCTGGCGATGGACCCCAAGCTGATGCTGTTCGACGAGCCGACGTCGGCGCTGGACCCGGAGATGATCCGGGAGGTGCTCGACGTCATGCGCGAGCTGGCGCGAGGCGGGATGACGATGGTCGTCGTCACGCACGAGATGGGCTTCGCGCGGGAGGTGTGCGACCGGCTCGTGTTCATCGACGAGGGCCGCATCGTGGAGCAGGGTCCGCCGGCCGAGTTCTTCGCCGCGGCGAAGAGCGCGCGGGCGCGGGAGTTCGTGGACAAGATCATCCATCACTGAGGAGAGGACGCACAATGCAGGGGACGACATGGCGCTGGCTGGCAATCCTCGCGCTCGCGCTCGGGGTGCTCGTGGCCTCCGGCTGCGGCGACGACGACGACGAGGACGCAGGCGGCAGCGCGGCGACGACGACGACTCCAGCCGAGAAGCGCGAGTTCGCCGCCGGGACGACGATGGCCAAGCTGCAGGAGGCCGGCGAGATCACGATCGGTGTCAAGTTCGAGGTCCCGCCGTTCGGCTTCAAGAACGTCAAGACCGGTGACGTGGAGGGCTTCGACATCGACGTCGGCAACGCGATCGCGGCGGACCTCGGCGTCAAGCCGAAGTACATCGAGGCGCTCTCGGACAACCGCATCCCGTTCCTCAAGGACGGCACGGCGGACCTGATCCTCTCGACGATGACGATCAACGCCGAGCGCGACGAGGAGATCGACTTCTCCGAGCCGTACTTCATCGCCCGCGGCCGGATCCTCATCAAGGAGTCCGACGACTCGATCAAGGGCATCGAGGATCTCGCGGGCAAGAAGGTCTGCACCGCGCTGGGCTCGACGTACGAGGAGACGCTGAAGAAGCAGGCGCCGAAGGCCAAGACGACCCTCGTCGACGGCTACTCGGAGTGCCTGGAGGCAATCCAGAACGGATCGGTCGACGCGGTCTCGACGGACGACGTGATCCTCGCCGGCATGATCATCCAGGACGACTCGCTCAAGCTCGTCGAGGGTGAGGAGCTGACGACCGAGCCCTACGGCGCGGGCATCAAGGAAGGCGACACCGCGTTCAAGGAGTTCGTCGACGAGTCGGTCCAGAAGTTCAAGGACGACGGGCGCTGGGCGACGGCCTACCAGAAGTGGGTCGGCCAGTACACCAACGTCGAGCAGGATCCGCCGACGATGACGCTCAAGGAGGCGATCGACCTCTCCAAGTGAGCTCGTTCGTTGAGCTCCTGACGGAGAACTACGGCGCGCTGGCAAGTGGCTTCTGGGTCACTTGCCGGCTCGTCGTCGGTTCGTTCATCCTGGCCGCGATCGTCGGCACGCTCGTCGCCGCCCTGCGGATCGCTCCGTCGAAGTGGCTGCAGCGTCTCGGCGGCATCTACGTCGAGACGTTTCGCAACGTCCCGCTGCTCGTCCTGCTCGTCATCTCCTACGCGGGGCTGCGGCGCTCGGGCGTGGAGATCGACACGTGGACCGCCGGGATCGGCGCGCTGGGCCTCTACACCGGGGCCTACTTCGCCGAGGTCCTGCGCTCGGGCGTCTTCTCGGTGAGCAAGGGCCAGATCGAGGCGTCGCTCTCGCTGGGCTTCGACTACCCGCAGACCTTACGCCGCATCGTGCTGCCGCAGGCGCTGCGCACCGTCATCTCGCCGGTCGGCTCGATCACGATCGCGATGATCAAGAACTCCGCGATCGTGGGCGCCGCGCTCGCCCTCAACGACATGCTCAAGGAGGCGCGGATCCTCAACTCGCAGACGTTCGAGACCGAGGCCGCCTTCTTCTGGGCCGTCATCGGCTACCTGCTGCTGACGGTGGCCGCGACGATCGCCATCCGCGTCCTCGAATCGCGCTACGCGATCCGCCGGTAGACGGACACGGGCATGGGCTACCTCTTCGATCCGGACAACTGGGAGTGGCTGACGACCGGCAACAACGCCCGCTTCGTGTTCGAGGGCTTTCTCGTCAACGTGCAGATCGCGCTCATCGCGATGGTCCTGTCGCTCGTCGTCGGCCTCGTCCTCGCGCTGGCGCGGCTGGGGCGCAACAAGCTGGTCACCGGTGCCGTCGGCATCTGGATCGACGTCTGGCGCAACGTCCCGCTGCTGCTGCTCATCCTCTACGTCTACATCGCGATGCCGCAGTCCTGGAAGGAGTTCTACGAGACGCTGGCGCCGGGCTTCATCTCCGAGGTGCTGCAGGACGGCTCCGTCTTCGCCGCCCTCATCGCGCTCGTGCTCTACAACTCGGCGGTCCTGGCGGAGATCATGCGCGCCGGCATCCAGTCGCTGGACCGCGGCCAGAACGAGGCCGCCGTCGCGCTCGGCCTGACCTACTGGCAGCGGATGCGGATCGTCATCCTGCCCCAGGGCCTGCGCCGGATGCTGCCCGCCACGGTCTCGCAGCTCATCACGCTCAACAAGGACACGACGCTCGTCAGCATCATCGCCATCCAGGAGGTCATGCGCCACGGCCGGATCCTCACCGGGCAGAACTTCTTCGGCGGCGTGCAGGCCCCGATCCTGCAGGTCTTCCTCTTCATCGGCGTCCTGTTCATCATCACGAACCTCGCGCTGTCGCGGCTGTCACGGCGCCTGGAGATCCGCGAGCAGAAGCGCACCGGCACGACGGTCAAGCCCGTCACGGGGCTGGAGGATCAGGTCGTGACCGTGCGCGCGACCTAGGACCGGCCGCTCAGCAGCCCGGCGTCCTCGCGTTGATCGTGCGGCTGTGGGTGCGGCCGCGGAACGTCCCGAGAATGCGCACGCTGACGGTGTAGCTGCGGCCCGGCTTGACCGTGCCGACCTTGATCGTCGCGCGGTAGGGCGCCCGGGTCGCCCGCTTCACCCGACGGGCCTTGTAGAGGAAGTCGACGCGGCGCAGCTTGACGCCGCCGAGCTTGCGCTTGAACGTCAGCGTGGCGCGCAGCGTCGCGCCGGCGCGCAGGCAGCTCGGCACGCCGCCGAGCGTGTACGTGCCCTCGGGGGCGACCCGGCGCCGGGGCTGGGCTGTGGCCGTCGCGGCCCCGCCGGCGCCGAGGCCGGCGACGCGGATCTCGGTCGATCCCCCCGACAGGCCCTGCGTCCACACGGCGACGCCGGTGTGGTCGGCCGTCGCGGCCACGCGCGTGTCGCTCACCGTCCTACCGACGTCGCTGGTCAGCGTCGACGTCCGCCATGTCGTGCCGTTGTCGGACGTGGTGTGGACGAGGCGCCGGTTGTCCGTCACGTAGACGGCGTGCAGGCGCCCGGCCGGGTCCTGCGCCAGGTTCGTGGTCGAGGAGTTGCCGTTCGCGAGGCCGACCGGCGCACCGAACCCGGCGCCGGTCCACTTGCGCACGGAGATCGGCCCCGTGCCGCTGCCGCTGAGCAGGAACAGCCCGTTCCTGCCGTAGGCGATGCTGGGGAAGTAGCCCGTGCCGATGTCGACCGCCGGCGTCCAGCTTGCGGCGTCGTTGAGGTCACCGCCGACGTGGCGCCGGTACTGCTGGGCCCCCGTGACGCCGTGGTTGAAGACGACGAGCGGCGTGCCGGCGTCGAGCAGGCCGAGGGCGCCGCCGTAGAGGTAGTCGGTGGAGAGCTCCGCGAACGCGGTCGCCGGCCCGCCGATGCCGACGTTCTGAAAGCGCATGCCGGATATGGCCGAGGTGCCGGAGACCGTGTCCCCGGGACCGGCGATCGCCTCGTTGAACGCGACGTTGCCGACCACCTGGCCGCCATCGAACGTGCTGCCACCGTCTGTCGAGATGAACGCGTAGGTGGCGCGTCCGCTGCCGAAGCGCGACGACACGACGATCACCCGAGGGCCGCTGACGAACACGAACGCGCGGCCGTCGGCGGTGCCCGGTCGAGGCGCGGCGATCGAGGAGCGTGGCGCGCACGCCGACGCGTCGCGCGGCAGCCGGCAGAACTGCAGCGTCGACACTGCCTCGGGCCCGTTCCAGGCGATGAACGCGGTGCCCGACGCGTCGACGGCGACCCCGGGGGCCGAGCCGGTCCCGATGCTGAAGATGTCGGCTGCACCGGCCGAGACCGGCGCCCAGAGCGAAGCGAGCAGCGCCACGGCAGTGATGGTGGCACCCCGCATGCGCGCAAACGTAGACGAGCCCCACCCAGAAAGCCAGCGGTCAGGACACGAGGTCTCCCGGCCGGGCGTGGGCCCGTCGCCACTCGTTGGCGACGAGCGCGAGCAGCGCGGTGACGACGACGGCGACGGCGATCGCCTCGCCCGGCGAGTCGGTGCCGAAGAGCGGCAGCGCCGCGTCCAGCGGACCGAGCGGCGCGCGGGAGTCCGGCCCGCCCGCCCCGACGATCGCGTCGCCCTCGAGGCGCAGCTCGGCGTACCACCAGACGCTCGTCAGGAGCGTGACGGCGACGAGCGCGGCCCCGGCGCGCGGCGCATGGCGCATGCCCCACGCGACGAGCGCGACGGCGACCGGCAGCGCCGCGAGCAGGTAGCGCCCGGGGAAGAAGAAGCCGAACATCGTCGGTGCGACGAACGTCGCGACGAGCACCTGCGCCGCGCAGATGAGCGCGCACAGCAGCGCGGCGACCTCGACGAGCCCGCGCTCGGGCAGGATCCGCGCGATGTGGTCGCGGTGTGAGCGCCACAGCAGCCAGAGCGCGAAGAACGCCAGCGCGACGAGCGGCGCCCAGCGCAGCGCGCCGTAGTCGCGATCGAGCCACAGGCCGACGAGGCGCGGCGCGCGGTCGAGGAAGTCGCCCGCTCCGAGGGCGTCCAACCGGTCGCCGGGGAGCGCCGCCGCCGCCGGCGTGAAGCCGCCGAAGAGCTGGTCGTTGACCGTGACGAACATCACGAGCGAGAAGACGATCACCTCGATCTCGACGAACAGCGCGAAGCCGCGCGCGCGGCGGCGCAGCCAGCGCAGCATCGCGATCGCGATCACGAGGCCGGCGACGGTGAACTGCAGGCCCAGCCAGGGCAGCGCGCCGAGTGCCAAGGCGGCGCCCGCGACCCAGCGGATCCGCGGCAGCTCGCGCACCTTCAGCGCCAGCAGGGCCGCGGCGGCGAGCAGCGCGCCCGCCGCGAGCTCCGGCGAGACGGTCGTCGCGGCGGCCAGCGCCGGCGGCGACAGGCCGCAGGCCAGCGCGGCCAGGCTCGCCCAGGGCTCGGGGACGACGCGCCGCGCGAGCGCGGCGGCGAGCGCGAAGGCCAGCGCCGCGATCGCCGCCAGCAGCAGCTGCACGAGCGTCGGCCCACCGATCGCGTACGCCGGCGCGATGAGCAGCGCGAAGCCCGCGCCGGTCGGCTCGTTGGCCTGGTCGTTGGTCAGGCGGCCGTGGCGCTCGAGCACGTAGGGGTACCAGTCGCGGTAGGCGAGCGTCGCGTACTCGTCGCGCAGGTCGAGGTCGTGATCGGAGACGATCGACTCGGCGGTCAGCAGGTAGTGCGGCTCGTCGCCGCCGAACTGCGAGCTGCCGAACGCGGGCAGGCCGATCGTCGCGGCGTAGGCCGCGAACAGGACGAGCCAGAGCGCGGCTGCGCGACGCACGCCGCCCATGATCGCGGTAGCGGGCCTTCTCACGGGCGCGCCGTCAGACGACGCGGCGCCCGCTGCGGTCGAACACGAGCGGCGTGTCGATCGCGTGCACCGCCGGCGCCGTCCCGCGCGGGCTGAACTTCGGCGCGGGCGCCTGCTCGGGCGTGTAGCTCCAGTCGCGGCCGACGCGGTCGCAACCGAGCGGATACAGCGTCAGGCTGCCGTCGGCGGCGAAGCGCATCCGCACGAGGTTCTTGTAGTCGGGGATCGACTGCGCGGTGAAGACCTCGTTGGCGTTGCGCCACGCCTTCGAGCCGCGCGTCTTGTGGACGGCGAGCATGAAGAAGCCCCAGACGGTCGCGCCCAGCGCGCTGCCCGCCGCGAACAGCGCGGCGAGCCCCAGCGCCCAGATCGCGAGCGGATGATCGCCGACGACCTGCAGCACGATCCACAGCACGACGGTCGCGATGAGCACATGGACGGCTGTATGAACCAGCGCGACGAGCAGGCGCGCGAACTGGGTCGCGCGCACGACGCTCTTCTTCTTCTCCAGCGCGTGGGGAACGAGGTCGACGCTGCCGAAGATCCCGCCGAACAGCACCACCACGACGACGAGGCTCATCCCGCCGACCGCCGCCGCCAGGAGGCCGGCGAAGCCCTCGCCGGTGGCGGTCGCGTAGAGCCCGTCGGCGCCGGCGTTCAGCGCGCCGAGCATCGCCAGCCCGAGCAGGACGTGAAAGGCGCCCAGCAGACCGGCGAACGACGGGTTCAGGCGCGCGAGCATGAGCACGCCGTTGCTCAGCCGCCGCGAGTCCGCGGCGCGCGGGTAGATCTCGGCGCGCTCGTAGGTCACGCTCTCGGACTCCTCGTGATCCAGCGAGCGCACGTGCAGCTCGGGATAGAGCGTGTGCGTGCCCGAGAGGTAGGCGCCGCCGCCACCGGCGGTCAGGCGCGTCGGCTCGGCGGGCGCGTCACGCGGCTCGTAGCGGGCGTAGTGGTGGATGTCGCCGGTGATCGTCAGCGCCAGGTGCGCGCCGGCGGCGCGCACGACGCGCTCCTCGAAGTAGGACAGATAGCGCCACGACTCGGGCTCGACGCGCCCCGGCACCGCCTTGACCCAGGCGGGCTTGGCGGTCATGAGGACGACCTTGTCGCCGGGCTTGACGGCCTGCTGGAGAAAGTAGTCCAGCTGGACGTCGTCGATGTAGGTGTCCAGCTGGATGTCGATTCCCCAGATCCACCAGTCGTTGGGCAGCTTCAGCGCGAAGTAGCTGCGCCGCTGGCGCGTGCACCAGTCGCCGATGCGGCCCTCCCGGGCGCAGAACACGCGCAGGAAGCTGCCCAGGCCGTCGTACCAGTCGTGGTTGCCCGGGATCGCGTAGAGCTCGGGCTTGTCGACGGCGTCGGACTTCGGCAGCGCGGCGGCGAACGGGCCGATGAAGCGGTCCTCGTAGGCGATCGGCTCGGCGGTCGGATAGACCTGATCGCCGCCCAGCAGCAGGATCCGCCCGCGCGGCAGCGGCTGGCCCTCGAAGTCCAGGCTCTCCTGTGCGAGCAGCCAGGCCATCGTGTACGTCGCCTCCCAGCCGTCGCCGGTGTCCGAGAGGTAGTCGACCCACAGATCGCCCGGCGCGATGCTGTAGTCCATGCCCAGCTGCGGCTCGCGCTGGATCTCGCGCTTGTCGGCGAACTTGCCGAACGTCCCGGAGACGAGCACCTCGACGCCCGAGCGCGCGAGCAGGCTGGGGCCCAGCCAGCGCACGGCCGGCTGACGCACGAAGCCGAGCTCCTCGCGCTCGTCGCGCTTGTCGGCCGGCGAGCGTCCCTGCAGCTTGTCGCGGAGCGGCACGCCAGGACCGTACCGGCGCGATCCCACGGATCGCAAGCGACGACGCAGCGCCGCCACATCCGGCCAGCACGCAAGCGTCCGCTATAGGTCCAGACGGGTCGAGCCGACCCCTGGACCAACGTGCGAGAGCTCCTGCGGACACCCGGTGGCGTGCGGACCTTCCTGGCCGCCTCGTTTCAGTCGTCGATCGGCAACGCGATCGGCTACATCGCGCTCCTGCTGCTCGCCTACGACATGACCCGTTCGGCCTGGGCCGTCAGCGCGGTCCTGCTCGCCGAGTTCGTCCCGGCGATCGCGCTCGGCCCGTTCTTCGGAGCGCTCGCCGACCGCTGCTCGCGCCGCGTGCTCGTCGTCGCCGCGGACCTCCTGCGCTGCGTGGCCTTCGTCGCGCTGGCCTTCGCCGGCTCGCTGCCCGTGCTCATCGGCCTCGCGCTGCTCGCGGGCACCGGCGGAGCGCTCTACCAGCCGGCCGCGAAGTCGGCCCTGCCCGGCCTCGCCGGCGAGCACGCCGACCGGGCGATGGCCGCGCTCGTCGCGAGCTGGTCGGCCGCGGGCATGATCGGCCCCGGCCTTGGCGCCGGCCTGCTCGTCGTCATGTCCTCCGCGGACCTGATGCTCGTCAACGCCGCGACCTTCCTGCTGTCGGCGACCGTGCTGGCCCGCCTGCCGCTCGACGGGCCGCCGCGCACCACCACCTCGCCCGACGCGCCCGTGCCGGAGGAGGCGGCCGCCGGCCAGGGCGTCCGCGCCGGCCTGCGCACCCTGCGTCGCGTGCCGGGCCTGGCGGTCGTCGTCGGCGCCGGCGCCGCCACCACGCTGGCCTTCTCGATGATGAACGTCGCCGAGCCGCTGCTCGCCCGCCAGGAGCTCGAGGCCGGCGGCGCCGGCTTCGCCCTGCTCGTCTGCGTCTTCGGCGTCGGCTCCACGATCGGCGCCGTCCGCGGCCGCGCGAGTGGCTGGGCGATGCTCGCCACCCTCGCCGGCGGCGGGCTGGCGCTCCTCGCCAGCGCGCTCGCGCCGTCGGTGGCGGTCGCCGCCGTGACGTTCTTCGTCACGGGCATCTTCGCCGGCGCGTTCATGTCCGCCGAGCACCAGCTCATCACCCGTCTCGCCCCGCAGGACGTGCTCGGGCGCGTCTTCGGCCTGAAGGACTCGCTCGACGCGGTCGCGCTCTGCGGCGCCTTCGTCGGCGGCGCGCTGATCGCCTCCCACAGCGACGCGCGGGTCGTCTTCGCGGTCGGCGGCGCGGCGGCGCTCGTCGCGGCGCTCGCGAGCACGGCCCTCCTGCTGCGCGCGGGCGTCGTCACCCGCCCGCGCCACGCGCGCCGGCGGCGCCCGCAGCCGGTCGGTGCGTTCGGCGCGGCGCCGGTGGAGATCGGCGAGACCGCGGGCTGACGCTCTTTCGATGGTGCGCTTCGCGCTGCGGTCGCGGGGCGTCGGCGCGGTCGAACTGCATCGCTGACGGGTGTGAGTTCGCGGTCGCCGCGACGTCTCGACCAGGGCCGGTGGGCGATTTCGTGAGGGCTGGTCGAGTTATGCCCCTTCCTGGGTGCATAACTCGACCAGGCCCGCCCGAACCCGGCACAACCGCCCCCACCTGCACGCGTCACACCCTCAGCGATGCAGTTCGACCCCGCCGACGCCACGCGAACGCCTCGCGAAGCGCACCAACTCCGCGAGCCAGACCCCTCAGCGCGCCAGCGAGCGAGCCAGCTCGACGAACAGCCGCACGCCCCAGCCCGAGCCGCCCTTGGCGGCGTACGGCTTGCCCGCGCCCCACGCGGTCCCGGCGATGTCGAGGTGCGCCCACGGGGTTCCGTCCGTGAAGCGCTGCAGGAACTGCGCGGCCACGCTCGATCCGGCCTTGCGCGCCTCGTTGACGTTCATGACGTCCGCGGTGTCGCTCTCGAGCGCCTTGGCGTAGTCGGCGTGCAGCGGCAGGCGCCAGACGGTCTCGCCGGTCGCCGCCCCCGCCGCGTCGACCTGCTTGGCCCAGTCGTCGTCGGAGGCGAACAGCCCGGCGTGCGTGTTGCCCAGCGCCGTGATGATCGAGCCCGTCAGCGTCGCGATGTCGACGAGCCGCTCGGCGCCCTGGTTGACGGCGTGCGTCAGGCAGTCGGCGAGCACGAGCCGGCCCTCGGCGTCGGTGTTGATGATCTCGATCGTCGTCCCGTTGGCCGCGGTGACGACGTCGCCGGGCTTGACCGCGTGGCCGTCGGGCATGTTCTCCGTCGCGCCGACGACGGCCACGACGCGCACGGCCAGGCGCAGCTCGGCGATCGCCTCGATCGCGCCCAGCACGACGGCGCCACCGGACATGTCGAACTTCATGTCCGACATCTTGTTGGCGTTCTTGATCGAGATCCCGCCGGTGTCGAACGTGACCGCCTTGCCGACGAGCCCGAGCACGGGGCCCGTCGCGTCCGGACCGTCGTAGCGCAGCGTGATGAGCGCCGGCTCCTGCGGCGAGCCCTGCGCGACGCAGGCGAACGAGCCCATGCCGAGGCGCTCCAGGCCCTCGCGACCCTCGACCTCGACCGTCACGCCGTCGAGCTCGCCGAGCACGCGGGCGGCGTCGGCGACGTGGCGCGGCGTCATCTCGTTGGCGGGCGTGTTCTGCAGGTTGCGCGCGGCGTTGACGGCGCGCGCGACGATCTCCGCCTCGGCGACGGTCTCCGACAGGTCGTCGTGGGCGCTGACGATCAGCGCCTGCAGGCCGCCGTTCTCCTCCTCGGGCGGCTTGCTCTTGTAGCGGTCGAAGCGGTAGGCCGTCAGCATCGTCGCCTCGACGATCGCGGCGGCGATCTCGGGCCCGACCTTGTGCGGGACCTCCCAGCACAGGCGCCGCGCGCCCAGCTCGCGGGCGCGCCCGAGCGCCGCGGCGGCGGCGAGGCGCACCTTCTCGGGATCGAGCTCGGAACGCTTGCCGAGGCCGACGAGCACCCAGCGCTTGCCGGCCGCGTGGACGACGGCGAGATGGCGGTGCTTGTCC
This sequence comes from uncultured Actinomycetes bacterium, assembly GCA_963742745.1. GTDB lineage: Bacteria > Actinomycetota > Thermoleophilia > Solirubrobacterales > Solirubrobacteraceae > CADCVQ01. Next base: position 179,043 of record CAVUND010000017.1, on the reverse strand, counting down.
TTCGCCTCGCCCGCCGAGACGAGCCCGTTGAGGATCCCGTCGATGTCGTGGTGAATCTTCTCTGCCTGCAGCACGCCGATCACGACGGTGTCGGCATCGGTGTCCTGCGGCAGCTCGGTGCTGGTCTCGACGATCACGACGAGGAGATTAGACTGCGCGCACTCCTGAACTCCGGCGATCAAGATAAGAGAGCTGCCATGCCCAAGACCGTCATTCTCGGCTCCGCCCGCACCCCGATCGGGAAGATGGGCGGGGGCCTGTCGACCCTCGATGCCACCGAGCTCGGTGCCATCGCGATCCAGGCTGCCCTGGAGCGCGCGAACGTCGGCGCCGACGAGGTCGGCCACGTGATCATGGGCCAGGTCCTGCAGGCCGGCCAGGGTCAGATCCCGTCGCGCCAGGCGCAGATCAAGGCCGGCATCCCCAAGGAGGTCTCCTCGGAGACGATCAACAAGGTCTGCGCCTCCAGCGTGCGCGCCGTCGGGATCCTCGACGCGCAGATCCGCGCCGGCGACGTGGAGGTCGGCGTCGGCGGCGGCATGGAGTCCATGTCCTGCGCGCCGTACATGCTGCCCAAGGCCCGGTTCGGCTTTCGCATGGGCGACGCCAAGGCGCTGGACGCGATGGTCCACGACGGGCTGACCAACCCGTTCTCCGGGCGCCAGATGTTCGACGAGGCGACGGAGATCGGCGACGAGCTGGAGATCAGCCGCCCCGACCTGGACCGCTGGGCGCTGCGCAGCCACGAGCGCGCGATCGAGGCGACCGACAACGGCCGCCTGCTCGAGGAGATCGTCGCGGTCACCGTCAAGGGCCGCAAGGGCGACACGGTCGTCGAGGTCGACGAGGCGCCGCGCCGCGGCAGCACGCTGGAGACGCTCGCCAAGCTGCCGGGCCTCGTCAGCAAGGAGGGCTCGCACACGGCCGGCAACTCGCCGGGCGTCAACGACGGCGCCGGCGCGATCATCGTCGCCTCCGACGAGTGGGCGAAGGCCAACGGCAAGGAGGTCCTCGCCACGATCCTCGCCCAGGCGCAGACCGCCGAGGACTTCGCCTACCTCGCCCGCACGCCCGCCGCGGCGGCGAAGGCCGCGCTGGAGAAGGCCGGCCTGAGCGCCGAGGACATCGACCTCTGGGAGATCAACGAGGCGTTCGCCTCGGTGACGCTGAACTCGATGCGGATGCTCGGCATCGACGAGGAGAAGGTCAACGTCAACGGCGGTGCGGTGGCGCTCGGCCACCCGATCGGCGCGTCCGGCGCGCGGATCATCGGCACGCTCGTGCACGAGCTGCGCCTGCGCGGCGGCGGCCTGGGCTGCGCGGCGATCTGCTCGGGCGGCGGGCAGGGCGACGCGATCATCCTGAAGGTCGAGGTCTGAGGCGCTGAGCGCGTCCGACGGCGGCGAGGCCGAAGCGGCGCCTGCGCTCGGCGCGGCGTTCTTCGACCTCGACCGCACGCTCATGGCGGGCTCGTCGGGCTGGTACTTCGTCCGCGCCGCCTACGAGCAGGGCATGATCGACCGCCGGCGGCTCGCCGGCGACCTCGTCGACGCGCTGCGGTTCCGCCTGTGGGGCTCGACCGACGCGGGCACCGCAAAGGTGCGCGCGCGGATGGGCACGTACCTGACCGGCGTCAAGGAGCGCGACCTGCGCCGGATGGCGCCGCGCGTGCTGGCCGGCGTCCTGCCGCGCCTGTACCCGCAGATGCTGGCCGTCGCCTACGAGCACCAGGACGCGGGCCGGCCGATCTACATCTGCACCGCGGCCTCGCAGGAGATGGCCGGCATGCTGTCGCTCGTGCTGAGCTTCGACGGCGGCGTCGGCTCGCGCGCGGAGGTGCTCGACGGCGTCTACACCGGCCGCGAGGGCGGCCTGTTCACGTACCGCGAGGGCAAGGCGCAGGCGATCCGCGAGCTCGCCGCGCGCAAGGGCATCGATCTCGCCGAGAGCTACGCGTACTCCGACTCGGAGTCCGACCTGCCGATGCTGCGCGCGGTCGGCCACCCGGTCGCGGTCAACCCCGACGCGACGCTGGCGCGCGTCGCCCGCGAGGAGGGCTGGGAGATCCTGCGCTTCGATCGGCTGCACCGCCGGCTGAAGGTCGTGGCCGCCGCGCTGGCGGCCGCGGCGGCCGGGGGAGCGGGTCATGCCGTCTCGCGCCGCGCGGCCACCGTGCCGGTCGCGCCGCCGCGCGGGCGAGCGCCGTCGCGCCGTGCGGCGGCGAGCCCGGCGCATCGCCGCGTGCGACGCGGCTGACCGCGCGCCCGATCACATAGGTTGCGGCGGATGATGCATAGCGGCTCGATCCCCGGACGGCGATGAACACCCACGGCCTCACCGACGACCAGAAGGACATCCGCGCGCTCGCCGCGCGCTTCGCCGACGAGGTCGTCACGCCGCAGGCGATGCAGTGGGACAAGGAGCATCGCTTCCCCAAGGAGGTCGTCCAGCAGCTCGGCGAGCTCGGGCTGATGGGGGTGTGCGTCCCGCAGGAGCTCGGCGGCGCGGGCGCCGACTACCTCACGTACGTGCTCGTCATCGAGGAGCTCTCGCGCGGCGACGCCGGCCTCGGCGTGACGCTCGCCGTCCACACCGGGGCGGGGACCCTGCCGGTCATCGCGCGGGGCACGCGCCAGCAGATCGAGCGCCTCGTGCCACCGCTCGCCCAGGGCCACGAGCTCGCCGCGTTCGCGCTGACCGAATCCAACGCCGGCTCCGATCCCTCCGCGCTCGCCACGCGCTCGGACAACGGCAACCTCACCGGCACGAAGCAGTGGGTGACCAACGGCTCGGTCGCGCACGTCTTCATCGTCTTCGCCAAGGACCCCGACCGCCCCAGCGCGTTCATCGTGCGCCGCGGCGCGCACGGCTTCAAGCCGGTCCGCGAGACCGACAAGCTCGGCCTGAACTCCTCGAGCACCGCCGACCTGCAGTTCAACGAGACGCCCGCCGAGCGGCTCGGCCTGCCCGGCGCCGGCCTGCGGATCGCGCTGGCCACGCTCGACGGCGGGCGGATCGGCATCGCCGCGCAGGCGACCGGCATCGCCCAGGCGGCGCTGGACCTCGCCGTCAAGCACGCCAAGGAGCGGCGGACCTTCGGCAAGCCGATCGGCGCGCACCAGGCGATCCAGCAGAAGCTCGCCGACATGCAGACCGAGATCGAGGCCGCCCGCGCGCTGACGTGGCGCGCCGCCCGGCTGAAGGACGCCGACCGTCCGCACACGGTCGAGGGCGCGCAGGCCAAGCTCTTCGCCTCGGCCGTCGCTCGGCGCGTGACGGGCGAGGCGATCCAGGTGCTCGGCGGCTACGGCTACACCCGCGAGCTGCCGGCCGAGCGCTACTACCGCGACGCCAAGGTGACCGAGATCTACGAGGGAACCTCGGAGATCCAGCGCCTCGTCATCGCCCGCGCGCTGCTCGGCGAAGCCGCTCGCGAGTAACGAGGTTTTCCTCGCCGCGGGTGCGGGGTAGTCGCCGCGCATGCGCATCCGTCTCCTGCTCGCCGCCGTCTGCACGCTGGCCGCCCTCGGCGGTCTCTCGACGATCGTGCTCGCCAAGCGCAGCCACCCGCGGGTCGTCAGCGTCAAGTTGACCGACGCCAAGGGCGCCTTCGCCGGAACCGTGACCTTCCGCGCCTCGTCGCCAACGGGCGCCGTCGACGTCCGGGCGAACACGCGTGGCCTGCCGCCCGGCTTCCACGGCTTCCACATCCACGCCGTCGGCGTGTGCGAGGCGCCGTCGTTCATGTCCGCCAAGGGACACGTCAAGGACGAGGGACAGAACCATCCCGCCCACGCCGGCGACCTTCCCTCGCTGCTCGTCAAGGCCAACGGGACCGCGACGCTGCGCGCGACCACGGGCGGCTTCACGCTCGCCGACCTGCGCGATGCGGACGGCAGCGCGGTGATGGTGCACGCGGGGCCGGACAACTTCGCCAACGTCCCGCCGCGCTACGCACCCAACGGTCCGGACCAGGAGACGCTCGATACCGGCGACAGCGGAGCGCGCGTGGCCTGCGGCGCGATCCCCGCCGGCTGAGGTCGCTGCCCGCCGCGTCGTCGCCGCTGCCCAATAGGCTGCGGCGCACCGTGACGACCAAGCCCCTCTCCATCGACCCGATCGCCGAGGCCCGCCGGCACTGGACGGAGCGCTGGGGCGGCGAGCCGGCGCGCCCGATGGCGGCGATCACGTCGATCATGCGCGCGCAGCAGATCCTCCTCGCTCGGCTCAACGAGCTGCTCGGCCCGCTCGGGCTGACGTTCCCGCGCTACGAGGCGCTCATGCTGCTGTCGTTCACGCGCGAGGGCACGCTGCCGCTCGGCAAGATCGGCGAGCGCCTCCAGGTCCACCGCACGAGCGTCACGAACATCGTCGACAAGCTCGAGGCCGACGGCCTCGTGCGCCGCATCGCCCACGAGTCCGACCGGCGCACGACGCTGGCGCAGCTCACCGACGCCGGCCGCGACGTCGCGCTGCGCGCGACCGACCTGCTCAACGCCGACAGCTTCGGCCTGGCCGCGCTCGACGAGGCCGAGCAGGAGAGCGTGACCGAGCTGCTGCGCACGCTGCGCCAGGAGGCCGGCGACTTCGAGTAGGCGCGCGGGCGCCGGCTCAGGCGGCGTCGTGCAGCTCGCCGTGCCAGCCCGCGTAGGCGACGAGCTCGTCGCGCGGCAGCAGCGGGATCCCGTAGACCTCGGCCGCGTCCCGCGCGCGCTTGAGCGGTCGCGCGAAGTCCAGCGGGTTGTAGGCGTCCAGCAGCCCGACGGGCCGGGCGTACTGGGCCCGAAAGCCCGTCTCGCACTCGACGACGCGCCCCCAGCAGACGATCGCGCCCCAGACCGCGTCGGGGGAGGGCAGCTCGGGTTCCTCGGCGAGCTCGTAGTACGCGGAGATCCCGCAGTTGCAGGCGGCGAACGGCGCCTCGTGGCCGCGCAGCGCCCAGCACTTGGCGACGTGGGCGTCGCTCGACGGCCAGGGCATCGGCTTGACGCGCGGCGCGACCATCGTGCGCGCGGGCGTGGGGACGAAGCGGCCGGCGACGAAGATGCCCGAGTACAGGCCGCTTCGCCGCACGCCCCAGCGGCGGAAGCCGACGAGCGGCTGCTCGGCGGGCTCGACGTTCACGCGGCGGCCGGCGGCGGCTTTGGCGGCGGTGCGACGGGTTCGTGCTCGTGCGGCGGCGCGGTCACGGGCGCCGGGCGCTGCGTGATCCGTATCGGCTGTCCGATGTCCCCCATGCGACGGGGTGGGATGCTACGCCAGTGAGCGACGAACCCGAACCCCCGGACGACCCCGAAGCGCTGCCCGAACGCGAGCGCGGCGACGTCCGCGAAGACATCACCAAGGAGCTCGCGCGGCTGTTTCCCGAGGATCGCATGATGCGCATCGTCGAGCGCCTCGGCCTCGAGACCGAGGAGGACGCGCAGTACATCGTCGACCTCATCAGCGCGACGTTCACGCGCGGCATCGAGTTCGGCGCCGTCGAGGTCACCGCGCAGCAGATCGAGCTCGGCCAGGACATCGGCCCCGCGAAGATCGAGATCGCGCACGTCGAGCTCCCCTGAGCGAGCTCGCGCCGTGGCCCCTCGACGGTGAGCGTGCCCTCCATGCCGGCGTCGCGGTGCTCGCCGACCGAGCAGCAGTACGTGTAGTCGCCGGCCGTGAGCTCGACGGTGAGGTCCGCCTTGGCCTTCGTGATGACCTCCGTGCCGTTCTCCTTCGTTGGACTGCGGCTTGCGCGTCGTATATTACGCGCCGGGCCGCGTGGAGGGATTGCGCGGGAGCCCGAATCCGCCTTCGCCGTCGGCGCTGTCGTCGCCCAGCAGCGTGCGCGTCAGCTCGCCCGCGCCTGTGCGCAGCTCCGACAGCGCCTCGCGCAGATGGGCCTCGGTGACGCGCAACGGTCCCTCGGCCGTTTCGTCGGCGGCTACGAGGGCGCCCCGGCGCAGCAGCTCGCGGATGAACGCGGGGCTTGTCCCGTCGAGCTCGCCGACCAGGTCGTCGGTGCCGTCGAGCGCGAGCTGCAGGCCCTCGCCGTAGAGCGCGAGCAGCCGTCGGCGGCCCGCGGCGTCGGGCAGCGGCAGCTCGACGGCCTGGTCGATCCGACCCGGGCGGGCGGCGAGCGCCGGCTCGATCCGGTCCGGCGCGTTCGTCGTCAGCACGAAGAGCACGTCGTGGTCGGCGTCGAGGCCGTCCATCGCGTTGAGCAGTTCGAAGAGGATCGCGTTGGTCGGCTCGAAGGAGCGCTCCATGGCGACGAGGTCGACGTCCTCGAGGATGACGATCGACGGCGCCAGGGCGGTGGCCAACTCGATCGACGGCGTGACGGTGCCAAGTCCCTGGCCGGTGAGCAGCACGACCGTGCGGTCCGGCATCTGCGCGGCGAGGTACATCGCGGTCAGCGTCTTGCCGACGCCGGGTGGGCCGTGCAGCAGCAGGCCACGGCGCATGTGGCGCCCGCTCGCGCGCAGTCGCTCGGCGTGGCGCGACATGCCGAACGACGTCCGCTCGACGCGCTCGAGCACCCCCGCGGGCAGGACGATTCGCTCGCGCGTGATCGCCGGCAGCGTGCGAACCGTGAGCGGAGCGTCCTCGTCGCCGTGGAAGTGGCGCGCGCGCAGCTCGAGCACCCGGCCCCGGTACACGTTGCGCTCGTGCATCAGGCGCCACAGCTCCGCGACCACCGCCTCGGCGCGAGCGCGATCGTCGGACATGACCTCGAGTGCGAGATGCTCGCCCATGCCGCGGCGCGAGCTGGCGAGCATGATCGCCAGCCGCTCGCCGTCGCCGCTCACGAGCCAGAGCCCGGCCTGGATGCACGTGATGCTCTCGTCCTCGCCGAGGGGCACCGTGACGTGCTCGGGTGCGCGGACGCCGACCGCGTCGCCGGCCCACTCCGTGGTGCCCGCGAGCTCGGCGAGCCCGATCTCCTAGCCCGGCATCGTCGACAGGCCGACGAGCTCGGCGCTGCGCTGGGCGAGGAAGGCGTCGATCGCGACCTGGAAGTTCGGCCGGTCCCAGGCCTGGAGCGGGCGCGTGACGATCGGCAGATCGGTCGGGTCGGCGCCGAAGTGCGAACGCAGGCGCGTGCGCGGCTCCGACTCGGGCTCGGGGGCGTGCTCCTCGGCCCACGCGGTCAGGCGCTTGATCGCGTCGGCGAGCTCCTCGGGTTCCATGACCACATGCTCGCATCGTGCGCGCGAGGCGGTGGCCGGTCCCCCGGATGGTGATCGGTCCGCCGCGATCGGGTATGCTTCGGCGAAGAAGCGCGACCTTCCGACTATCGGCCTACAGACACTATGTCGACCACGCACCCCCAGCCCACCACCGCCGACGAATGGCGCGCCGCCTACGGCCTGACGCCCGAGCGCGACGTGCCGTTTCAGACGCTGAGCGGAACGCCGGTCAAGCCGCTCTACACCGGGGAGGACGCGCCGGGCGATCCCGGCCATCCCGGCGTCTATCCCTACACACGCGGCGTGTACCCGTCGATGTACCGCGGGCGGCTGTGGACGATGCGCCAGTTCGCCGGCTTCGGCACGGCCGAGGAGACCAACGAGCGCTTCCGCTACCTGCTCGCCCACGGCCAGGACGGCCTGAGCACGGCCTTCGACATGCCGAGCCTCATGGGCCACGACTCCGACCACGTCTTGGCGCTGGGCGAGGTCGGCCGCGAGGGAGTCGCGGTCGACACCGTCGACGACATGGCGACGCTGTTCGGCGGCATCGACCTCGACGAGATCTCCGTCTCGATGACGATCAACGCGCCCGCTGCGGTGATGCTCGCCTTCTACGTCGCCGCCGCCGAGGCGCGCGGCATCCCGGCCGAGCGCCTGCGCGGGACGATCCAGGCCGACATCCTCAAGGAGTACATCGCCCAGAAGGAGTGGTGCTTCCCGGTCGATCCGGCGATGCGCCTGTGCGGGGACATGATCGAGTGGTGCACGGCGCAGATGCCGCGCTGGCATCCGATCAGCGTGTCGGGCTATCACATCCGCGAGGCCGGCTCGACGGCCGCTCAGGAGCTCGCCTTCACGATCAAGGACGGCCTGACCTACGTCGAGCAGGCGATCGAGCGCGGCCTGAGCGTCGACGACTTCGCCCCGCGGCTGAGCTTCTTCTTCAACGCCCAGGTCGACTTCTTCGAGGAGATCGCGAAGTACCGCGCCGCGCGGCGCATCTGGGCGCGCGAGCTGCGCGAGCGCTTCGGCGCCACCGATCCCCGATCATGGCGGATGCGCTTCCACACGCAGACCGCCGGCGTGTCGCTGACCGCCCAGCAGCCGCTGAACAACATCGTGCGCACCGCGATCGAGGCGCTCGCCGGCGTGCTCGGCGGCACCCAGTCGCTGCACACGAACTCCTACGACGAGGCGCTCGCGCTGCCGACCGAGGAGGCCGCGCGGATCGCGCTGCGCACGCAGCAGATCATCGCCCACGAGACCGGTGTGACGAACACGATCGATCCGCTCGGCGGCGCCTACTTCGTCGAGGCGCTGACCGACCAGCTCGAGCGCGAGGCCTACGACTACTTCAGCCGCATCGACGAGCTGGGCGGGATGGTCGAGGCGGTCAAGCGCAACTTCCCCCAGGGCGAGATCGCCGACGCCGCCTACGAGCTGCAGCGCGAGTACGACCGCGGCGACCGGATCCTCGTCGGCGTCAACGACTACGTCGACGCCGGCGACGAGGAGATCCCGACGCTGCGCATCGACCCCGAGCTCGAGCGCAAGCAGCGCGGCCGCCTGGCGGCGGTGCGGGCGCGGCGCGACGGCGCGGAGGTCGAGCGGACGCTCACCGCCCTGCGCACGGAGGCGGGCAGCGAGCGCGCGAACCTCATGCCGGCGCTGCTGGACTGCGCCCGCGCGCACGCCAGCGAGGGCGAGATCGTCCGCGCGCTGCAGGACGTCTTCGGGACGTACACCGAGACGCCCGTCTTCTAAAGCGGCGTCGACGGGTAGGCCCGCGCCCATGGCGCTGCGCTCGATCTGGAACGGCACGATCGCGTTCGCCGGCGTCTTCGTGCCGGTCAAGGTGCACTCCGCGACCGAGGACCGGAGCGTCCACTTCCACGAGGTGCACGTCGACGACGGCGCCCGCATCGAGCACAAGCGCTTCTGCTCCAAGGAGGACAAGGAGGTCCCGCACAAGCAGATCGTCAAGGGCTACGAGGTCTCCGAGGGCACGTACGTCCTGCTCGAGGACGACGAGCTGAAGGCCGCCGCCGGCAAGGGGTCGCGGCGCATCGACGTCGAGCAGTTCGTCTGCGCCGGCGACATCGATCCGGTGATGTTCGTCAAGACCTACTTCCTCGGCAGCCAGGACGAGGGCAAGGACGCCTACCGCCTGCTGCACGACGCGCTGGAGAAGACCGGACGGGCCGGGATCGGCCGCTGGGTCTTCCACAACCGCGAGTACCTCGTCGCCGTGCGCCCCTACGAGGACGCGCTGGCCATGCACACGATGCGCTTCGCGGACGAGCTCGTGGCGCCCGGCGACCTCGACATCCCGACGCCGTCGCGCAACCCGAGCGATCGCGAGCTGAAGATGGCCGGCCAGCTCGTCGAGACGCTCGAGGCGAAGTTCGACCCGGCGGCCTTCGAGGACACCTACCGCAAGCGCCTGCTGGAGTACATCGAGGCCAAGGCCAAGGGCAAGCTCGACAAGCTGCCCCGGCGCACCGAGGCCGCCGACCCCGACGACCTCATGGCCGCGCTGCAGGCGAGCCTCGGGAAGGGCTGAGGAGCGGGGCGATGGCGCGTGCGCTGTGGACCGGATCGCTGAGCTTCGGCCTCGTCAACGTGCCGGTCCAGCTCGTCAGCGCCGTGCGCGACGTCGACCTGCACTTCCGCCAGCTGCACGGGAAGGACAACGCGCCGGTCGAGACCAGGCGCTGGTGCTCGGAGGAGGACAAGGAGGTCCCCTGGGAGGCGATCACCCGCAGCTACGAGCTCGACGGCGGCACGACCGTGATCGTCACCGACGAGGACCTCGAGGCGGTCGAGCCGCGCAAGACCAAGACGATCGACATCGCGCAGTTCGTCGATCTCGCCGAGGTCGACCCGATCTACTTCGACCACCCGTACTGGCTCGTGCCGGCGGGCGACGACGAGGGCGCGACGCGCGCCTACAAGCTCCTGCTCGGGGTGATGGAGCGCACCGATCATGCCGCGCTGGGCTCGTTCGTCATGCGCGCCAAGGAGCACCTCGCGATCGTCCGCGCCCGCGACGGCGCGCTCTCGCTCACGACGATGCGCTTCCACGACGAGGTGCGCTCCGCGAAGGACGTGCCGAGCGCGGCGGGCAAGCGCACGAAGCCGACGAAGACGGAGCTCGAGACGGCCGTCGCGCTGATCGAGGCGCTGGCGGAGGAGTGGGATCCGAGCGCGCACCAGGACCGCCACCGCAAGCGCCTGCAGAAGATCGTCCGCGACAAGCGCAAGGGCAAGACGATCGAGATCCCCGACGACGCCGACGCCGAGCCCGACGCGCCGCCCGATCTCATGGCGGCGCTCAAGGAGGCGCTGGCGGCGGCGACGAAGTGATCGGCCGGCTTGACAGGGGCGGTTAGGCTGGCGCCGTGCGGCCGATCGCGCAGACGCTGCTTGGCATGCTCGCCGCCGTCGCGGTGGCGGTGCTCTTCGTCCCGATCGCCGGGCACGCGCAGTCCAACGAGGAGCTGTGCGCCGATCACGATCGCGGCGTCGTCAACTGCGGCCCGGGCAACAACCGCAAGTCGAGCGGCGGCGGGGGGACCGGCAAGGTGCCCCATCACGACGGTCTGAACTCCAAGCAGCCGGCGACGCGCTCGTGGCCGGCGCTGAGCGGGATCCTCTGGCAGGTCGTCGAGGGCAGCCGCACGCCGCGCACGAAGGCCGGCGGCCCGCTCAACGACGAGCTGCTCGGCCACCACGGGACCGACAAGCTGTCGGGCAAGGGCGGCCACGACATCCTGTGGGGCGACTGGGACCCCAAGAACAACAACTCCTCGCAGCGCGACGTCCTCGACGGCGGGCCCGGCAACGACTGGCTCTATCCCAGCCACGGGCGCTCCGTCGTCAAGGGCGGCTCCGGGATCGACTACGTCTGGGCCTTTTACGGCAAGGGCACGATCGACTGCGGGCCGGGGATCGACACGGCGCGCATCCGCACCAACGGCGCCTTCAAGACGAAGGGCTGCGAGAAGATCCGCCACTTCTGCGCCCACGGCGAGAACACGAAGGGCCAGTGCCTCTCGCCGACCGGCAAGCCGGTTCCGGCGGCGCGGCGCCGGGGCTGACGCGCGACCGCGCGCGAGCGCCCTTCCGAATATGATCCGCGCCGCCCGCGGGCACCTATGACCGAGCCGGCTCCCTCCAACAAGAAGAAGATCCGCGTCGTCGTCGCCAAGCCCGGCCTCGACGGCCACGACCGCGGCGCGAAGATCATCGCTCGCGCGCTGCGCGACGCCGGCATGGAGGTCATCTACACCGGCCTGCACCAGACGCCGGAGCAGATCGTCGAGACGGTCATCCAGGAGGACGCCCAGGCGGTCGGGCTGTCGGTCCTGTCGGGGGCGCACATGACGCTCGTGCCGAGGATCGTCGCGCTGCTGGAGGAGCAGGGCATCGACGACGTCGTGGTCATCGTCGGCGGCACGATCCCCAGCGACGACATCCCCGAGCTCAAGCGGCTCGGCGTGGCCGAGGTGTTCGGTCCCGGATCGAGCACCGAGGCGATCATCGACTTCATCCGCGGCGCGGTCGCCGCGGCGTAGCGAGAACCATCGCGCGACACCGCAGGGACGCCGTTCGGAAACGCGATTGACTGGTCAGTCAATCGGATAACCTGCAGCCATGCCACGTCTGCCCCAAGGAGGCTCGCTTTGAAGATCTGCGTCCTGGTGAAGGAGGTGCCCGACGCCGCCGTCGAGAAGCGGATCAATCCGTCGACCGGGCGCATGGACCGCTCGGGTGAGCGCAACCTCAACCCGTACGACACGCACGCCATCGAGGCCGCGATGCAGGTCAAGGAGGGCGGTGAGGTCGAGGTCGAGGAGATCATCGCCGTGACGATGGGCCCGAGCACCGCGGTCCGCGCGCTGCACAAGGCCGTCTCGCTCGGCGCCGACCGCTCCGTGCACCTGAGCGACGACGCGCTCGCCGGCTCCGACGTGGTCGCCACGGGCTACGCGCTCGCCAAGGTGCTCGAGCGCGAATCGCCCGATCTCGTCCTGCTCGGCCAGCAGTCAGACGACGGCGAGTGCTACACGATCGGCGCGGTCGTGGCCGACTACCTGAAGATGCCCTCGCTCACGCAGGTCATCAAGATGGACGTCACCGAGGGCAGGCTGCGCTGCGAGCGCCAGGCCGAGTACGGCTACGACACGGTCGAGATCGCGCTGCCCGCCGTCATCTCCGTCGGCGACGCGATCAACGAGCCGCGCTACCCGTCGCTGAAGGCGATCATGGGCGCCAAGAAGAAGCCGCTGGACGCCGTCGGCATCGACGACGTCGGCCTCGAGGCCGACAAGGTCGGCGAGGCGGGCTCGAAGGTCGTCTGCGGCGACTTCAAGGCTCCGCCGAAGAAGGCCGCCGGCGAGATCATCGAGGACGAGGACACCAACGAGACGGTCGAGAAGATCGTCGCCTGGCTCGACGAAAGGAAGCTGTTGGCATGAGTGGCATCCTCGCCTACGCCCTGCACTACGAGGGCGCCTTCAACAAGAACTCGCTCGGCGGCGTCTCCGAGGCCGCCCGGCTGGCTTCCGAGCTCGGCTGCGAGGCCCATGCGGTCATCATCGGCGACGTCGCCGACGACCTCGCCGCCACGCTGGGCAACTACGGCGTGACGAAGGTCTTCCGCTGCGCCGATGCGCCCGAGGGCCTGGCCCAGCCGGTCGTCGACGTCATGGCGCAGATCATGGACGACGGCGGCCACGACTACGCGCTCTTCGGCGGCGGCCTGCTCGGCTTCGAGATCGGCGCCGGCCTCGCCGCGCGCCTGAACGCCGGCGTGACGATGGAGGTCACGCAGGTCAACGTCGCCGACGGCAAGCTCACCGCCGAGCGCCCGATCCACGGCGACTCGTCGATCTCGACGTCGTCCTACAAGGACCGCGGGATCATCATCGGCCGCCTCAACGCGTTCGAGATCGCAGAGGCGGGCGACTACCGCCGCCGAGGTCGAGGACGTCAGCGTCGAGCTGTCGTCGTTCTCCACGCAGGCGACGATGGTCACGCGCGGCGAGCAGCGCGGCGCCGACGTCGACATCGAGGGCGCGGACATCCTCGTCGCCGGCGGGCGCGGCCTCGGCAAGCCCGAGGGCTTCGAGCTCTGCGAGGCGCTGGCCGACGCTCTGGGTGGCGCGGTTGCCGCCACGCGGGCGGTCGTCGACGCCGGTTGGTATCCGTACTCGACGCAGATCGGCCAGACCGGCAAGACCGTCTCGCCCAAGCTCTACCTCGCGGCCGGCATCTCCGGCGCGATCCAGCACAAGGTCGGCTTTCAGTCCTCGGAGAACATCGTGGCGATCAACAAGGACTCCAACGCCCCGATCTTCGAGTACTCCGACCTCGGCATCGTCGGCGATCTCAACAAGATCCTGCCGAAGCTCACCGAGGCCGTGAAGGCAAAGAAGGGCTGAGCGGTCATGGCAGGCTCCAACGGCGGTCCTCCCGCACCGGCGCAGTTTCCGCCGCCCGTCGATTCGCAGGCCGAGTTCATCAAGCACGGCCTCGACGACGAGGACGAGCTGATCGAGGTCGGCGTCGCGATCGTCGGCGGCGGCACGGCGGGCCTGTCGTGCGCCAACCGGCTGCTGCAGCTGCTGGCCGACGACGAGGAGCTGCTCGAGTCGCTGGGCGAGGTGCCCGTGGCGGTCATCGAGAAGGCGAAGACCTGCGGGGGGCACAACCTGTCGGGCGCGGTCATGCGGCCGGGGCCGCTGCAGGAGCTCTTCCCCGACGTGTCGCGCGAGGACTGGCGCTCGGAGGGCTTCGCCTTCGGCGCGGTCGAGAAGGAGGCCGTCTACCTCATGCCGAGCGCGACGAAGGCGGTCAAGATCCCGACGCCGCCGCCGTTTCAGAACCACGGCAACGAGGTCATCTCGGTGGCGGCGATGGCGCGCTACCAGCAGCGACTCGCCGAGGAGGCGGGCGCGTACGTGCTGACGGAGACGGCGGCGACGCAGCTCATCGTCGAGGACGGCGTCGTGGTGGGCGTCCGGTCCGGCGACAAGGGCCGGGGCAAGGACGGCGAGCCGCTGCGCAACTTCGAGCCGGGGACCGACGTGAAGGCGCGTTGCACAGTGCTGGCCGAGGGCTGCTGGGGCCATCTCACCGGCGCCGCGATCCGCGAGTTCGCGCTGGCCGACGGGCGTGAGCCGCAGGTGTGGGAGCTCGGGGTCAAGGAGGTCTGGCGCGTGCCCAAGCCGCTGGATCGCCTCATCCACACGATCGGGCCGTGGCCGCTGAAGCTCAAGGCGAAGTACGGCCAGATCGGCGGCACGTGGCTGTATCCGATGAAGGACGAGAAGACCGGCGACGACCTCGTCTCGATCGGCTTCGTGATCGATCTCGAGTACGCGGACGCGACGACCTCCGCGCACGATCTGCTGCAGCAGTTCAAGCTGCACCCGCTCGTGCGCGAGATCCTCGACGGCGGCGAGCGCGTGTCGTGGGGCGCGAAGGCGCTGCCGGCCGGCGGCTGGTGGTCGATGCCGAAGCTGACGATGCCCGGCGCGCTGCTCGTCGGCGACTCGGCCGGCATGGTCGACACGGTCGCGCTGAAGGGCGTGCACCACTCGGTGCTGTCGGGCAAGCTCGCGGCGGAGGCCATCTACGCGGCACTGAAGCGCGGCGAGGCGGTGCCCTCGCTGGACTCCTACGAGGACGCGGTCAACGACTCGCTCATCGGCAAGGAGCTCTACGAGGTGCGCAACACGCGCCAGCCCTTCCAGAAGGGCTTCCTGCGCGGCGGGCCGCTGGTCAACCTCATGATCCTCACGAAGGGGCGCTTCCCCGGCGGGCGGCGCAAGTGGCACCGCAACGACGCCAAGCCGATGTTCATCGGCGACACGAAGGACAGCTATCCCAAGCCCGACGGCAAGTACACCTTCGACAAGCTCTCGTCGGTCTACATCAGCGGCAACACGACGCGCGACGACGCGCCGAACCACATCCGGGTGCGCAAGCGCGTGCCGCGCGAGGTGGCCGAGACGTGGGCATGGATGTGCCCGGCCGCGGTCTACGAGATCCCCGAGGACGCGCCGGCGAGCGGCCCCGTCGACGTCATCGTCAACTACACCAACTGCGTGCAGTGCGGGGCGATCACCGCCAAGGGCGGGCGCCTGACGACGCCCGAGGGCGGCGACGGCCCGCTGTATCAGAACCTCTGAGCCGTCATTCGCCACGCGTGGTGAGTTGACCCCTGTATACGGGGTCAACTCACCACAGTCGTCTCGCAGCGGAAGTCGAGGGGGGCGAACTGCGTCGGCGTGGTGACTTGACCCCTATATGCGGGGTCAAATCACCACACTCGCGCGCTTGGCGTATCGCCAGCATGGCCGCGTGAGGAGATCGCAGCTGTTGGAGGCCGGCATCGACGCCAGACGCGTCGACCGGTGGGTGATGGACGGGCGGCTTCGCGTGGTCCATCGCGGCGTCTATGCCGTCGGACACGTGGCACCCTCCCTGCTCGGCGCGTACATGGCGGCCGTCCTCGCCGGCGGCGTGGGCGCCGTGCTCAGCCACCGGGCCGCGGGCTGCCTGCTCAAGCTGCTTCGCGGCGTGCCGCCCGGCCCCGAGATCACGGTTCCCACCACGAACCGGCGTTCGCGGGCAGGCATCGTCATCCACCGCGTCCGCGCGCTGCATCCGCGCGACGTCTGCGTCGTCGACGGCATCCCGGTCACCGTCGTGCCGCGCGTGCTGCTCGATCTCGCGCCGTCGCTCGAGCCCGCCGACCTCACCCGCGCGTGCCACGAGGCATGGGTGCACCACCGGGTCACGCCGCAGATGATCGAAGCCTGCATCGCCCGCAATCCGACCAAGCCCGGCGCCGCGAAGCTGCGCCATGCCTACGGCGCCGACGTCACGCTCAGCAAGCTCGAGGACGTCTTCCTCGAGCTGCTGGAGGCGCACGATCTGCCGCTGCCGCGCACGAACATCGACTTCAGCGCCAACAAGGTCGACTGCCACTGGGAGGAGCATGGCCTGACGATCGAGCTGCAGAGCTACGGCTTCCACGGCACGCGCTACGGCTTCGAGAACGACATCGCACGGCGCCGGCGCTCGAAGCACATCGCGTTCTCCTACGGCGACGTGGTCGACCGCGGCCCCACCACGGCCGCCGAGGTGCGTCAGCTGCTCGACGAGTCCAAGGCGGCGTGACGAAGAGCTGCCGAAGTTCTCCTAAGGTCGGCGCAACGTCCTACCGATAGGACGGTTATGAACACCGTGGACCGTCGTGAGCTGACCCTCGAGCAGATGCGTGAGATCGTGCGCCTGCGCCATCGCCACCCGCAGGCGGAGGTCGTCGTGCACCCCAAGCCGTGGGGCATCGTCGTCGAAGCGCGCCGGTCCGGTCACGCGGTCGAGCTCGAGGGCTTCGACTGGTCCGGTGCCGTCACCCGCGATCAGCCGATCGCGGTCGCCGCGTAGACGCGCACGCCCAACCGTCCAGCCAACCGCAACTCGCGACGCACTGCGCTGTCCTATGGACGCATGCGTCATCTGCTCATCCTCATCGCAGTGCTGCTCGCGGCGCCGGCCGGCGCCGCTCACGCCGCGGCGCCCGTCGCGCCCAAGCTCGCCGCCACCCTCGAGACCTGTACGACCAGCCCGCTGCCGGTCCAGCGGATTGCGTCGTTCGTCGGCTCGATGCCGGCGCGCGCCAACGCTACCCGCATGCGGATGCGCTTCGACCTCGAGCGCAAGCGCTCCGGCGAGACGCGCTGGCGCCGCCTGCGGGCCCAAGGCTTCGGCGTCTGGGAGCGATCCGACGCCAAGGTGGCCGGCTTCGTCTTCACCAAGCGCGTCACCGGCCTGCCGGTGCCCGCCACCTACCGCGTGCTCGTGCGCTTCGAATGGCTCGCCGCGGACGGCCATACCGTGAGGCGTAGGAGCGCCCGCACGCGGGCCTGCCGCCAGCCCGACCTGCGCCCCAACCTCGTACCCGGCCCGCTGAGCGGGACCCTCGACCTGCAGCAGCCCGGCATGGCCGTCTACACCCTCGTCGTGCGCAACACCGGCCGCTCCGAGGCGGGGCCGTTCAGCGTCGCCGTCGGATCGGGCAGCGCCGAGGTCGGCGAGCTCGGACCCGGCGAGGAGCGCGCCGTGCCCGTCGTGGCGGCGGCCTGCCTGCCGCTGCTGCCGATCCTCGTCCGCGTCGACGCCGATCGCCGTATCGAGGAGTCCCAGGAGCGCGGCAACGGGTCACGCCGGCCGTGCCCGCTCGCGCTCGGATGAGCGTCCAGGAGCGCCGCGGACCCTCGGTAGACTGGACGGACTATGAAGACCGACATCCATCCCGAGTACGTCGCCGCCCACGTCCGCTGCACGTGCGGCAACGAGTTCATGACGCGCTCGACGCAGCCAGAGATCCACGTCGAGATCTGCTCGAACTGCCACCCGTTCTACACGGGCCGCCAGAAGCTCGTCGACACCGGTGGACGCGTCGACCGCTTCAAGCGCCGCGCCGCCAAGCGCGTCGCCGAGGGCAAGTAGCCGACCACCACACCAGCTGATGGCGGCGGCCGCCCAGCACGAGCCGGAGCGGCCGCTCCACCACACCCCGGGATCACCCCCGCCCGTCGCCTCGCGCGACGCGCCCCTCGGCGGGCAGGCGGTGATCGAGGGGGTCATGATGCGCGGCGTCTCGACGTGGGCCGTCGCGGTGCGCACCCCGAGCGCCGAGCAGCGCGCCGGCGGGCGCCGGATGGCCGGCGACGAGCCCGCCGAGGGCGAGATCGAGGTCTCGAGCTTTCCGCTGGTCTCCGTGCTCAAGCGCCACCGCTGGCTGCGCTGGCCGGTCATCCGCGGCGTCGTCGCGCTCGTCGAGTCGCTGCGGCTCGGCTTTCGCGCGCTCAGCCTCTCGGTCAACACGCAGCTGCCCGACGGCGAGGGGGACGTCTCGCGCGGGACCTGGGCGGGCACGGTCGTGCTGGCGCTGGCGATGGCGATCGGCCTGTTCTTCCTCCTGCCCGTCGGCATCGCGAGCCTGCTCGGCGACCTGCTGCCCAACGCGATCGTCTTCGTCGTCGTCGAGAAGCTCATCCGCGTCACGATCTTCCTGGCCTACCTGTGGGCCGTCTCGCGGATGAAGGACCTGCAGCGCGTCTTCGAGTACCACGGCGCCGAGCACAAGACGATCTCCTGCTACGAGGCCGGCCTGCCGCTGACGCCGGAGAACGCCCAGCGCTTCAGCCGCCTGCACCCGCGCTGCGGCACGAGCTTCCTGCTCATCGTGATGATCGTCGCCGTCGTCGTGTTCGCACCGCTCGGGACGCCCGAGTGGTACTGGCTGCTGATCTCGCGCGTCGTCGGGATCCCGCTCATCGCGGGCCTCGCCTTCGAGGTCATCAAGGCGTTCGGGCGCAACCGCACGAAGCGCTGGGCGCAGATGCTCATGCTGCCCGGCATGAAGCTGCAGCTGCTGACCACGCGCGAGCCCGACCTCGGTCAGCTCGCCGTCGCGATCGCCGCGCTCGAGGCCGTGCTGGCGGTGGAGTCGCCGAGCGACGCCGGCGAGGAGGACCGCGTCGGCATGGAGGTCGTGGCCTAGTCCGCGCGGCGGCGGCGCTCGCTGACGACGAAGAACGCCACGCCCGCCGCGAGCGCTGCCAGGCCGGCGAGCAGCAGGGCCCAGCGGCTCGGGTTGCGCGCGAGCGTGAAGAGCAGGACGACCGCCAGGAGCACCGCACCGGGGATGACCGCCCGCCGCCACTGCACCTCCTCGCGCACGCGGGTGAGCATCTCGTCGAGCTCGGCCGTGCTCTCGCGGCCCTCGCGCCGGTGCCAGACGACGAGCGCGAACGCAATGCACGCGAGCAGGACGATGGCGGCGAGGATCGGCATGCCGTCAAACGCTAGATGGTTGATGACTCGGCCGTGGAATCAGCCATCTGGTAGGTGGGCGGCATGTTGCATCCCGCGCGATCCCGTCCGACACCCCCCGTACCTTGCATCGCGTCCCACTTCCCCGGCCAGGGAGTTGCCATGCCGTTGTGCTTCATCGAACCGCAGGACGCGATCCGGGTGATCGCCGAGTCCGTTGGCCGCGAGGCGCGCCGGCAGCTGCTCGGCGAGCTCGTGCGCGCCTGGGTCGATGAGATCCCCGAGAACGAGCTGGCGTCGCACTACGCGAAGGCCGTGCAGGATCTCGACGAGCACGACCTGTCGATGCTCGCCGCCTGGCACGCCTCGCTGGAGGTCGGCCACCCGATCGCCAACCGCGAGTTCCTCGTCAACGTCTTCCCGAGCCTCGGCGAGAACCGCCGCGAGGCGCTGAAGATCGCGGCGGGCTTCCGCGGCGAGGAGGCCTTCGACGCCGGCGTCGCCGAGGACCAGGCGCTCGAGACGGTGCTACCCCACCTGTCCCGCGCGCGCTGTATGGAGCTGGCCACCGAGTGCGTCGAGCTCTACCTCTGGGACCGCCTGGGCTCAGACAACTAGGCGCTGAGGCTGAGCCCGTCGGCGGCCAGTACCGCCCGGACCTCCGCGATCGCCTGGTCGGCGTCGCGGAACACGACGCTCGTCATGCCGGCCTCGCGCGCCGCCACGCAGTTGACCTCGATGTCGTCGATGAACAGGCACTCCTCGGCCGGGACGCCGAGCCCGGTCACCGTCAGCTCGTAGATCGCCGGGTCGGGCTTGCGAACGCCGACGAAGGCGCTGTCGACGACGAGCTCGAAGATGTCGTCGATCGGCGCCAGCGCGCGCCAGCGCAGCTCCCACTCGCGCACGTTGTTGGTCAGCAACGCCATGCGGTAGCCCTCGTCGCGCAACGACGCCATGAAGGCGATCATCGGCTCGTTGGCGAACAGGCCCTCCCACAGCGTCTCGGCGAACGCGGCGAGATCGACCTCGCGGCCGAGCTGCTCGCCGAGCGCGGCGCGCAGGGCCTCGACGAACGCCGTCTCGCTGAGACGGCCGCACTCGAGCTCGTGCAGCGGGTGCACCCCGTCGCGCTCGTACAGGGCCGCGAGCGCCTGGCCCATCGTCTCCAGGTCGATGCCCGAGCGGTCGGCGAAGGTCTGAAAGGACCCGGACAGCGGCGTGGTCAGCACGCCGCCGAAGTCGCTGACGATCGCGCGGATCACGGCGGCGCGGCCCGCGGCTGGGAGCGGCTGCGGCGGCGCAGGACCCCGCCGCCACCGCCGCCGTCGTCGCTGACCCGCCGCAGCACGTCGTAGCGCCCCGTGCCGACGCGGCCCTCCATCCGCCACGCAAAGAACGCGCTGTCGAGGCGCAGCTCGCCGAGGTCGACCGTCGTGCCGCACAGCGCATGCCCCGCCGCCCGGCGCGCGTGACCGCCCTCCTCGGACATCCACAGCTCCAGGCCGGCGCGGCGCTGGCGCAGCTCACCGTCGTACGTCGTCGACAGGCGCGGGTCGAAGATCGCCTGCGGCTCGCCGCCCTCGATGAGAAAGCCGCCGACCGCCTCCTCGTCGTGGTGCTTGGCCTTCGCCGGGCGCACCGCGGTCAGCGCGACGGCGCGGTCGGCGCCCATCCAGGCCGACAGCGTGCGCGCGAGCTCGATGCGGCTCCAATCCGGCGCGCCCCACTGATGGCCGCGCTGGCCGAGGCAGCGCACGGGATGGGTGCGCCCGCCGTGGCGCACCGAGCCGGTGACGTGGCACAGCTGCTCATAGCCGGTCATGCCGCCGGTCTGCGCCACCGCGCCCTCCGCGTCGAGCACGGCCGGTGCCGAGATCGCCTCGAAGCGCAGGTCGAAGCCCGCGTCCTCGCCGTCGTAAGCCACGGTCCAGGACTCCAGCGGCACGACGACGGACGTCCGTACGCCCGCGGCGCCCACGTCGTCCCAGCCGTCGGGAAGCTCGAGCGCGGCCTGCGCCTGGGTGGAGGCGCCGGCGAGCGCATCGCCGGCGTAGACGACGGCGAAGCCGCTCGCGTTGCCACCGCCGATGCCGACCCGCGCGAGGCCGTAGTGCCGGCCGACCGGGTCGCCGAAGGAGAACGTGACCGCGTCGCGGAACGCGGGGTCGCCGCCGGGACGCGGCTGCTCGTCGGCGGGGGAGACGCTCAAGGCAACTCGCGCGGTGGCGGCGTGACGTCGCTGGCGGTGCCCTCGACGACGTCGTCGTCGAAGCCGCCCGGCCCGCGGCGGCCCGCGGACGGGCGCGCGGCCGGACCCGCGCCGGGACCGGCGCCGGCGCGCGGGCCCGCCTCGAACGTGAACATCCGGCCCATCCGCGCCTGCGCACCGCTCGCCGCGCCCGCGACGATCCGCCCCGCGAAGCGGCGCAGCAGCAACGTGCGCACGAGTGCACGCGTCGGCGGCAGCAGCAGGACGAGACCGAGGATGTCGCTCAGGAAGCCCGGCGTCAGCAGCAGCGCGCCGCCGAAGATCACGAGCGCTCCGTCCATGACCTCCTTGCCCGGGATGCGGCCCTCGGCGAGCGCGCGGTGCAAGCGGACCCACGCCGCGCGGCCCTGCGAGCGCATGAGCGCCGCGCCGAGGATCGAGTCGAGGATCAGCAGCGCGATCGTCGGCAGGATCCCGATCGCCGAGCCGATCTGCCAGAGCACGTAGAGCTCGGCGATCGGGACGACGATGAACAGGACGACGAGCAGGAGGGCCATGTCAGCTGAAGGCTACGCCAGCGCTACGGCGGGCCGAGGCGGACGTCCGGTCAGGCGGGCGTCGGCGCCGGCGCGATGATCACGCCGGGCAGCCGGTGCAGACCGACGTACTCGATGAGCACGGAGATGTCCGGCTGCGCGCCGCGCAGCGTCAGCTCGCGGCCCGCCTTGCGCAGGCGCCGCGCGACCATCACGAGGTCGAGCATCAGCGAGGGATCGGCGAACGCCAGCTCGGCGAGTTCCACGACGACGTTCGCCGGTGCGCCCAGCGCCTGCGACAGCGCCTGGCGTCGCAGCGACTGAGTCGAGCGATCCTCATCCCCATAGCACCGCAGCGTCGGTGGATTGTCCTCGTACGTGACGATGGCTCCTCCAGCCCCTGCTCGACCTGCCCCTGGTCCTGACCCACCCGGGATACAATCATCCGCATGGCAACGCTGCAAGAAATTGAGGAAGCGCTGACGAACGTCATCGATCCGGAGCTCGGCCTCGACTTCGTCGAGCTGGGCCTGATCTACGGAATCCAGCAGGACAGCGGCAACGTGATGGTGACGTTCACGCTGACCACGCCGGCCTGTCCGATCGGACCGCAGATCACCGAGCAGATCGAGGAGTTCGTCGCTCCGCTCGAGGGCGTGGAGTCCGTCCGCAGCGAGATGACCTTCGACCCGCCGTGGTCGCCGGAGAAGATGAGCGAGGACGCGAAGTTCGCGCTCGGCTTCTGAACCCGTTCTCTGCCGGCGCGCGTCTGCGCCTTCGAAGCGCATCGACGGAACTTCGCAGGGGTTGACGGCGACATGCGTTCCGTGCGCCTGATCCTCGCCGTGCTCGCCGCGGCGCTCGTCGCGGCCCCTGCCGCCGCTCAAGCGGCGCAGCCCACCGGCCGCCTGCTCGTCACGCTCGACGATCCACGCGGCTCATCCGCCGCGCGCGCCGCCACCGCCGCGGTGCTCGGCACCCGCGGCGTGCTGCGCGACGGCCACCAGGTTCCGCAGATCGGCCTGGTCAGCGTGCGCCCCGCCGCCGGCCTCGCCGCCTCCGTGCTCGCGCCGGTCCTGCGCCGCCTGCCCGGCGTTCGCAGCGTCGCGGTCGAGCACCGCGCCACCCTGCGCTTCACGCCCAACGATCCCGCGCTGACGACGGACGAGACCGCCGCCGGCACCCCGGCCGGCACGCCGGTCGCCTGGTGGGTGCCGCGCATCGGGCTGCCCGCCGCGTGGGACGTCGCGCGCGGCGAAGGGGCGACCGTGGCGGTCATCGACACGGGTGTCGACGGCGGCCACCCCGACCTGCAGGGCAAGATCGCCGACTCCTTCGACAACGACGCCATCAACGGCCACGGCCCGCCGACGAGCGACGAGAACGGCCACGGCACGCACGTCGCCTCGCTCGCCTGCGCGGCCGGCAACAACGCCGTCGGCGGCGTCGGCTCCGGGCTGGACTGCCGGCTGCTGATCTTCAAGAGCGACCTGACCGACGGCTCGATCGCGGCCTCGATCGTGCAGGCCGCCGACCGCGGCGCCGACGCGATCAACATGAGCTTCGGCAGCGACGAGCCGGGCGCGCCGCAGCCGATCCGCGACGCGGTCGCGTACGCCAACTCCAAGGGCTCGATCCTCGTCGCGGCCGCCGACGACATGCCCGTCGAGGAGCAGGGCTATCCGTCGAACCTGCTGCAGCCGAGCGGGACCGGCGGCGACCTCGCGGCCGGTCGCGGGCTGACCGTCACCGCCGCGAACTTCGGCGGCAGGCGCGCGTCGTTCGCGGGCCGCGGATCACAGATCTCGCTCGCCGCGCCAGGCGCGTTCGAGAACAGCGGCGGCCCGCCGGGCATCTTCTCGAGCTTTCCCGGCAACCAGACCGAGCTCGAGGCCAGCGGCAGCCTGCTGATCCCTGGCCGTGACTGCCGCTGTCGCACGACGTTCGGCGGCGACGCGCGCTACGCCTACCTGCAGGGCACCTCGATGGCGGCGCCGATCGTCGCGGGCATCGCGGCGATGGCGCGCCAGCTCAACGGCGACGCCACGGCCGCCGACATCATCCGCGCGGTGAAGGAGAGCGCGACGCGGCCGGCGGGCAGCGGCTGGAACCCCGAGCTGGGCTGGGGCATCGTCGACGCCGCCGCGACGCTGAACGCGGTGCGCGCGATCGACCGCCGCGCCCCGGAGTCCACCGTCAGCGGGCGCAAGCGGGTGCGCAAGGCGCGCTCGGTGACGCTGAAGCTCACCGGCGCCGACAACGCGCCCGGCGCGCTGCAGCCGTCGGGTCTGGACATCTACGAGGTCTTCCGCTCGGCCAATCGGGGCGCCTACCGGAGGATCAAGCGCACGCGCAAGGCGCGCTACAAGATCAAGGTCAAGCCCGGCTCGCTGTATCGCTTCTACACCGTCGCGATCGACAAGGCCGGCAACCGCGAGGCGGCGCCGGCCAAGCCGGATCTGTCGATGCGCGTCGACCGCCGGCGCTGAGGACTACGGCGCGGCGGCGGAGCGAGCCGCCCGCGCCGCCCGCGACACGAGCTCGGCCAGCGAGGACTCGATCGCCTCGCCGAACTCGTCGAGGTCGGGCATCGCGTCGTAGTCGCCGAGCAGGCCGAAGTTCATCTGGCCGTTGTAGGACATGATCGCGATCGCCAACGCGTGGTTTGAGGGCAGGAACGCGATCGGGAAGACGGCCTTCATCTCCCGACCCTGGACGTAGAGCGGAAACTGCGGGCCGGGCACGTTGGTGACGAGCAGGTTGAAGAGGATCGTCGAGAAGTTCAGCCGTGACGCCTGCGCGAGGACGGTCGGCGGCGCGAACTCCTGCATGCTCGTCAGCACCTCGGCGCCGACGGCCTGCTTTGACTCCTTGAGGTCGTCCATGGCGGCGGCGACGACCCCCAGCCGCTCGACGGGATCCTCGACGTAGACCGGCAGCGGCCCGCGCATGACGGCGAGGCGGTTGCCGGCGCCGTTGTGCTCGGCGTCGCGATGGCGCACGGACACCGGCACGAGCGCGCGCAGCTCGAGGCCCTGCGTGCGCACCCCGCGCGAGTGCAGCCAGTGGCGCAGCGCGCCCGCGACGACCGCCAGCACGACGTCGTTGACCGTCCCGCCGAAGGCGTTCTTGACCGCCTTGAAGTCGGCCAGCTCGCAGGCCACGCCGGCAAAGCGCCGGTGCGGGCCGATCTCGACGTTCAGCGGCGACGGCGGCGCCGGGTTGGCGGCTGCCCACACGATCTCGCCGAGGCCTTCGACGGCGACCTTCGCGTCCTCGATCGCGCGCTCGGGCCGGCTCAGCGAGCCCAGCGCCTTCGCGGCCACGCCGACCGAGGCCTTCGTCATCCCGGCGACCCCGGCGGCGAGCAGGTCCAGCGGGCTGGGGGAGGGGTCGGGCATCCACGGCTCGAGGCCGTCCTCGGGCGGCCGTCCCTCGGGACCCAGGTCGAAGAGCACCGTGCCGAGGTCGACCCCGGCGATGCCGTCGATCATCGCGTGGTGGGACTTGGACAGCAGTGCGAAGCCGCCGTCGGCGAGGCCCTCCACGAGCCACAGCTCCCACAGCGGCTTGGAGCGATCGAGCTGCTGGGAGAACACGCGCGCGGCGAGGTTCATGAGCTGCTCGTCGCTGCCGGGCGCCGGCAGCGCGGTGTGGCGAACGTGGTACTCGAGGTTGAAGTCGGCGTCGTCGGCCCACAGCGGCCGGCCGGTCGCGGCCGGCGGATAGACGAGCCGCTGGCGGTAGCGCGGCACGTAGTGCAGGCGCGCGCGGATCGAGTCCAGGAAGTCGTCGTACGGCGGCGCCGGTCCCTCGGCGCGCACGAGGGCGCCGATGTGCATGTGCGAGCTGGGGCCCTCCTGGTGCAGGAAGGCGGCGTCGACTGCGGAGAGCCGGTCGAGATGGCGCGGTGGCATCGCGTCTCTGAGAGTAATCAACCCAACCGCATGCGCCGCGCGGGCGTGCGCCGTACCCTGAGCTGCGGCGATGGCATGGGACTTCTGCACCGACCCCGAGTTCCAGGCGCAACTGGACTGGATGTCGGCGTTTGTCCGCGAGGAGATCTGGCCGCTCGAGACGCTCGACCTCGACCGCGCGCAGATCGACCGTGCGCTCGCGCCGCTGCAGGAGCAGGTGCGCGAGCGCGGCCTGTGGGCGGCCCACCTGCCGCCCGAGCTCGGCGGCCAGGGCTTCGGTCAGGTCAAGCTCGGCCTCATGCACGAGATCCTCGGCTCGTCGCCGTTCGGGCCGAGCGCGTTCGGCAACCAGCCGCCGGACTCGGGCAACTCCGAGCTCATCGCGCTCGCCGGCAGCGACGAGCAGAAGCAGCGCTGGCTGTATCCGCTGCTGGCCGGCGACCTGCGCTCGGCGTTCTCGATGACCGAGCCGGCCGTCGCGGGCGCCGACCCGACGACGCTGCAGACCAGCGCCGTGCTCGACGAAGGCGCCGGGGAGTGGGTCATCGACGGCCACAAGTGGTTCTCCTCCAACGCGTCGGTCGCCGACTTCCTCATCGTCATGGCGGTCACCGATCCGGAGGCGCGCGGTCACGGGCGCGCGTCGATGCTCATCGTCCCGACCGATACGCCCGGCGTGCGGATCGTGCGCGACGTGCCGACGATGGAGCTGCCGGTCGAGCACTTCGGTCTGCTCGGCGGCCACGCGGAGATCGTCTACGAGAACGTGCGGGTGCCCGCCGAGAACCTGCTCGGCGAGCGCGGCGCGGGCTTCCTGCTCGCCCAGACGCGGCTCGTCCCGGGCCGCATCCATCACTGCATGCGCTGGCTCGGCGTCGCCCGGCGCGCCTTCGACATGCTCTGCGAGCGCGCGACGTACCGCGAGTCGCACGGCTCGCTGCTGGCCGACAAGCAGACGGTGCAGAACTGGATCGCCGACTCCGCCGCGCAGATGCAGGCGGCGCGGCTGATGACGCTGCACGCCGCCTGGAAGATCGACACGCAGGGCGCGGCGGCCGCGCGCACCGACGTCTCGCTCATCAAGTTCTTCGGCGCGCAGGTACTGCACGACGTCATCGACCGCGCGCTGCAGGCGCACGGCGCGCTGGGCTACTCGACCGACATGCCGCTGGAGGCGATGTACCGCACCGCGCGCGGGGCGCGCCTGTACGACGGGCCCGACGAGGTCCACCGCCAGTCGGTCGCGCGCCGGCTGCTGCGCGGCTACGCGCCGCCGCCCGACGACGTCCCGACCGAGCACGTGCCCACGCGGCGCGCCGCCGCGCGCGAGCACTTCGCCTGGCTGCTCGAGGCGTGTGACCGGCAATGAGCAGGCGCGCCTCGCTCGCCGCGACCCTGCTCGCGGTGTTCGCACTGGCCGCCTGCGGGTCCGACGACGGGGGCGCGCCGCCCGCGGGGGCGGAGCCCGCCGCTCCGGCGGCGGGGGCGACCGCCCCGGTGGCCGACACCCCCACCCCCGCGCGGACCGGCCTGCTCGCGCCGCGCGCGACCACCAGGCGCTTCAACGGGCCCGGCGCGTTCGCGCTGCTGCGCGAGCAGGTCGAGGACTACGGCTGGCGCCCCGCCGGGTCGCCGGCGCTGCGCCGCCTCGCCGGGCGGTTGCGCGCGCTCATGCCGGCCGGTCGCTTCGAGGACGTGCCGGGCCATCCGGGGCTGCGCAACATCGTGGGCAGCGTCCCGGGTCGCATGCCCGCGATCGTCGTCGGCGCGCACTACGACGTCGAGCAGGCGCCGCGCGGGTTCGTCGGCGCCAACGACGGCGCCGCGGGCACCGCGGCCGTCGTCACGCTCGCGCGCGCGTTCGCCCGCGCGCCGCGACCGCGCAACGCCCGCGCCCTGCGCTTCGTGCTCTTCGACGGCGAGGAGGAGCCGGCCGGCTGCGAGCCGTTCCTCGAGTGTGGGATCCGCGGCTCGCGCGCCTACGCAGAACGTCACGCCGGTGAGACGCAACTCCTCGTCCTGCTGGACTACATCGCCGAGCGGCGCGGCCTGAGCTTCAGCCGCGAGGGCCAATCGGACGTCGAGCTGTGGTCGAAGCTGCGCAGCGCGGCACGCGCGGTCGGCGTCGGCGCACTGTTCTCGAACCGCACCTCGGGCCCGATCGTCGACGACCACACCCCGTTCGCCGAGCGCGGTGTGCCCGCGATCGACCTCATCGATTTCGACTACCCGCAGCGCGACTCGCTGTCCGACAATCTCGGCGCGGTCTCGCAGCGCAGCCTCGACGCGGTCGGCGAGGCCGTCCACCGGCTTGTCGCGCGGCTGCGGGTGGGTCGCTGATCGGCGCGATCGCGCGCGCCGAGCTGCCTACACTGAACGCATGACCTTCGCCGTCGAGAAGCTGCTGCTCGCCGCGCCGCGCGGCTACTGCGCCGGCGTCGACCGGGCCGTGCAGACGGTCGAGCGCGCGCTCGAGCTCTATGGCGCCCCGGTCTACGTGCGCAAGGAGATCGTCCACAACAAGCACGTCGTCGAGCAGCTGCGCACCCGCGGCGCGATCTTCGTCGACGAGATCGACGAGACCATCCCCGAGGGTGCCACCACCGTCTTCTCCGCCCACGGCGTGTCGCCGGCCGTCCACGCGCAGGCCGCCGAGCGCTCGCTGTCCACGATCGACGCGACCTGCCCGCTCGTCACGAAGGTCCACGTCGAGGCCAAGAAGTTCGCCGCGGAGGGCTACACGATCGTGCTCATCGGCCACGGCGGCCACGAGGAGGTCGAGGGCACGATGGGCGAGGCGCCCGACGCGATCGTGCTGGTCGAGACCGAGGCCGACGTCGACGCGCTCGAGGTCGCCGATGCGGGCAAGATCGCCTACATCTCCCAGACGACGCTGTCGGTCGACGAGACGCGCACGATCATCAACCGGCTGCGCGAGCGCTTCCCGGCGATCACGGGCCCTCGCACCGACGACATCTGCTACGCCACGACGAACCGCCAGACGGCCGTCAAGCAGATGGCCGCGGTGTGCGATCTCGTGCTCGTCATCGGCTCGCAGAACTCGTCCAACTCGCAGCGGCTCGTCGATGTCGCGCGCGACTGCGGGACCGACTCCTACCTCATCGACAACGAGTCGCAGGTCCTCGAGGAGTGGCTCGACGACAAGCGCGTCGTCGGCATCTCGTCGGGCGCGAGCGCGCCGGAGGAGCTCGTCAACCGCCTCGTCGCCTTCTTCACCGACCGGGGCGTGCAGGACGTCTCGGAGTTCGAGGTCATGCGCGAAGACGTGCGCTTCATGCTGCCCAAGCGCATCCGCGAAGACCTCGCCGCGCGGGTCTGAGCCGACCGCGCACCGGGCCGACGGTCATCCTCGGGTGCGCACGCTCGTCATCTCCGACCTGCATATCGGCGTCCGCAGCGGCGCCGACGTGATCGCGCAGCCCGCGCCGCTCGAAGCGCTGCTCGCCCGCCTCGCCACGGTCGACCGGCTCATCCTGCTGGGTGACACCCTCGAGCTGCGACACGGACCCGCGCGTGACGCGATCACGCGCGCCGAGCCGATCATGCGCGCGATCGGCGAAGCGCTGCCACCCGGCGCGGAGGTCACGATCGTGCCCGGCAACCACGACCACGCGATCGCCGCCGGCTGGCTGGACTGGCGCGGGCGCCGCGAGGAGCCCGACCCGCTGGCGCTGGAGCAGCGCGTTCCCGCCGCGACGGCGTCGTGGATCGCCAAGCGGCTGGCCGGCTTCCTCGCTCCCGCCGGCCTCGATGTCGCCTACCCGGGAGTCTGGCTGCGCGACGACGTCTACGCGACGCACGGCCACTACCTCGACGTCCATCTCACGGTGCCGACGCTCGAGCGCCTGGCGGCCGGCGCGATGGGCCACTTCGTGGGGCCGCTCGCCGACCCGGCGACGCCCGACGACTACGAGGCGCGCCTCGCGCCCATCTACGCCCTCAACCAGGCGAGCGCGCAGCGCATCGCGCCGGGGCGGCGGGCGGGCGTCGGCAGCCACTCGGCCGTCGGCACATGGCAGACGCTCTCGGGCAGCGGGAAGGCCGGCCCGGTTCGCCGGTACACGCTCGCCGCCGCCTTCCGGCTCGGCGTGACAGCCGTCAACCGCGCCGGGCTGGGTCCGGTGCAGCCGCAGATCGGCGTCCACGCGCTGCGCCGCGCGAGCCTCGCGGCGATGACCGAGACGCTGCGCCGGCTGCGGATCGCGCCCGCGCACCTGATCTTCGGCCACACCCACCGCACGGGCGTGCTGGCGCAGGACACGCCGTCCGAATGGCGCACGCCCGCCGGCACGCAGTTGCACAACACCGGCTGCTGGGTCTTCGAGACGATGTTCATGAGCCGCGGGCCGGCCAGCGCGAGCCCGTACTGGCCCGGCGGTGCGATCGCGCTCGACGACGAGGGGCCGCCGCGCCTGGAACGCCTGCTCGGCGACGTGCCGGCGGCGGCGCTGCGCGCCGGACCTCGCCCACCGGGCAAGGTTGCTCGATGAGTATCGAGGGTTCGCCGGGTCATAGCGGGTGACCTTTTCCCATCGACCGAGGAGCAATGCGGATGCCGAACGTGATCTACCAGATGGGCGGCGTCTCGGCCGACGGCTATATCGCCGGGCCGGACGGGAACTTCGACTGGTCGATGCCCGACGAGGAGCTGCACCGATTTCACAACGAGCGGACGCGTGCGCTCGCCGGCCACCTGTTGGGGCGTCGCCTGTACGAGACGATGGTCTACTGGGAGACGGCCGACGAGGACCCCTCGGACATCGCGCGCGAGTTCGCGCTGATCTGGCAGGCGCTGCCGAAGGTGGTGTTCTCACGGACGCTGGCCTCGGTCGAGGGAGCGAACACGACGCTCGCGCGCGATGCCCTGCGCGCAGAGCTGGCCTCGCTGCAGGAGTCTGTGCGTGGAGACGTGGCGATAGGCGGCGCCGGGCTCGCCGCCGAGGCGGCCCGTCTGGATCTGATCGACGAGTACAGGCTGTTCGTCCATCCGGTCGCGATCGGCGGCGGCACCCCGTTCTTCCCGCGAGATCACCGCGTCGACATGGAACTGGTCGAGACGCGCACGTTCAGCTCGCGCGTCGTGTACCTGAGATACCGCGCGGCCGGCCGATGACCCTGCGGCGCGGGGATTGCGGGCCGCCGGGAGCGGCGCTGATGGTCAGTCCACGACCCCCGCGGTGAACTGCACGGCGTGGCAGAGGACGCCGTCGCCGGTCTCGAGCTCGAGGTCGCCGGTCGTGTGGCGCTCGTGCGCGACGAGCAGGTGGCAGCCGGCGTGCCCCACGGCGAGCGTGCGGCCGTTGACCCGCACGCTCGCCCCGGCGCCGCCGTTGGCGCCGCCGACGGGCTCGAGCACGGCCCATACCGCGCCCGCCTCGTAGGGCCCCGACCACGCTCCCGCCTGCTCGGGCGTCGGCCGGCCGACGAGTGCGTCGGGCGCATCCTCGGGTCGCAGCACCGTCACCGGGTCGGGCGGGTCGATGCCCAGCAGCTCGCAGATCTCCGCCTGCGTCTCGTCGTAGGCGCCCTCGCCGTAGTGCATCGAGAACAGCCGCAGGCGCCGGTCGAACAGGTAGCGCGCCGGCCACGCCTCGTTGCCGTACTCCTGCCAGAGCTCGAAGTCCGTGTCGAGCAGGACGGGATGCTCGATGCCCAGGCGCGCGACCGCGGCGCGGACCTGCGCGGGATCCTGCGACGGGGGATAGGCGCCGGCGTGCACGGAGATCACGCGCAGCCCGGCCGCCGCGTAGCGGGCGTGCCACGCCTGCATGTAGCCCAGCGTGCGCAGCGAGTTGGCGCGGCAGAAGTCCCAGAACTCGACGAGCACGGGGCGCCCGAGCTGCTGGTCGAGGCGCAACGTCGCGACGTTGACCCACTCCGCGCCCGAGGGGAAGAACGGCGCGCTGACCTTGTCGGCGGGTGCTCGCACGCCACGCCAAGCTAGCAACGCGCCGGCGGCCGGCGCCCGGCCACGCCGCGCTTCCTAGACTGCCTGCCAATGCACCGGCGCCGCCTGCTCGCGCTCCTCGTCTTCGCGGCCGGCGCCCTGCTGGTGGCCGCGCCCGAGTCGGCGCTCGCGCACGGGCTCGTCGGCCGCCAGGACCTGCCGATCCCGAAGTGGCTGTTCGGCTGGGCGGCGGCCGTCGTGCTCGTCGCGTCGTTCGTCGGCCTCGCCGTCCTGTGGCCCCGGCCGCGTCTGGAGGGGGCGCGGGAGCGCCACGTGGCCGGGCTGCCGCGCTGGCTGGACCCGCTCGCCGGCGCGATCGGGATCGCGCTGTTCGGGCTCATCGTCTACGCCGGCTTCGCCGGCTCGCAGACGCAGACCAACAACCTCGCGCCGACGATGATCTTCGTCTTCTTCTGGGTCGCCATCCCGATCGCCAGCGTGCTGTTCGGCGACGTCTTCAAGGCGCTGAACCCGTGGCGCGCCGCCGCCCGGGCGGTCGCCTGGCTGGCGGCGCGGGTGCGCCGCGGCGGGCTGCCCGCCCCGATGCCCTACCCGGCGCGCCTCGGGCGCTGGCCGGCGGCGATCGGCATCCTCGCGTTCGCCTGGATCGAGCTCGTCTACACCGGCCGCGGCGATCCCAGCAACCTCGCGGTGCTCGCGCTCGTCTACGCCGCGATCCAGTTCGTCGGCATGAGCCTGTACGGCATCGAGCCGTGGAACCGCCACGGCGACGGCTTCGCGGTGTACTTCGGGCTCATCGCCCGGATGTCGGCGCTGCACTGGACGCGCGCGGCGCTGTTCGTGCGCAAGCCGCTGAGCGGCCTGACGAACCTCGACGTCGTGCCGGGCACCGTCGCGCTCATCTGCCTGATCATCGGCACGACGTCGTTTGACGGCTTCTCCGGCGGCCCGGCCTGGGGCAACATCGAGCCCGAGCTGACGGGCTTCTTCCGCGACGCCGGCTTCGGGCAGTCGACGTCGCTGCAGCTGTCGTTCACGATCGGACTCGTCGTCGTGTCGCTCATCGTCGCCGGCATGTACCGGCTCGGCGTGATGGGCATGCAGACGGTCGACCCGCTCGGCGCGTCCGCGCGCGAGCTCGGCGCGCGCTTCGCGCACTCGCTCGTGCCGATCGGTCTCGCCTACGTCGTGGCGCACTACTTCTCGCTGCTGGCCTACGAGGGCCAGCGCATCGCCTACCTCATCTCCGACCCGCTCGGCACGGGCGCGAACATCTTCGGCACGACGAGTGCGACGGTCGACTACACGTGGATCTCGGCGACGGCGATCTGGTACGTCCAGGTCGCGGCGCTCGTGATCGGGCACGTCGCCGGCCTCGTACTGGCCCATGAGCGCGCGCTCGTCTCCTTCGGCGGCGACACCCAGGTCGCCACGCGCTCGCAATACTGGATGCTCGTCGTGATGATCGCCTTCACCTCACTCGGCCTGTGGCTGCTCTCGGCGGCCAACTCGTGATCGCCCCGATCGCCCACGTCGGCCACTGGGCCATCAACCTGCTGTACGTAGCGCCGCTGCTCGTCGCGATCGCCGTCCTCGGCTGGCAGGCGAAGAAGGACCGCCGCGCCGCCAAGCGCACCGGCGAGCCGATCGTGCGCCGCCCGCCGACCGAGCCGCCGCCGGTCTGAGCGCCCGGCCGGGCGGGCCCGCCCGGCCGGCTCAGGACGCGCCGCCGAGGCCCTCGCGCTCGAGCAGCGCGATGTCGTGCGCCAGCGCGTCCGGCGTCAGCACGCTCGCCGCGAAGCCGACGCGCTGTACGCCGCGCTTGTCGAGCAGGACCGTCGCGGCCGTGTGCTCGGCGTCGTCGGTCTGCGGTTGGATGCCGTACGCGCGCCACAGGCGCTGCAGCTGCGCGTCGCTGCCCAGCGCCCAGCGCATGCGCCCCCGCAGGCTGCGCCTGAGCAGGAAGTCCTGCGCGCGGCGCGGCGTGTCGTTCGCCGGGTCGACGCTGACCGCGATGACCGGCACGTCGTGGCCGAGGTCGTCGAGGGCGATGCGGATCTGGTCGGCGGTCAGCGGGCAGGTGTCGCGGCAGGTCGTGTAGAGGAACGTCACGACGACCGGCTTGCCGCGCATGTCCGCCAGGCGCACCGGATCGCCGCGCTCGTCGCGCAGGCCGAAGTCCGCGGGCGGGATGCCGGGCGGACGCGTGGCGCCGGCGAAGCCCGCGGGCGGCACGGCGCGCTCGCCGACGGCGAACAGCAGCACTGCGGCGATCGCGGTGACCGCGAGCAGGCCGGTGACGAACAGGGCGAGGCGCAGGCGGGCGGGCATTGCCGCCGAGACTAGAGATCCCCTCCGCGGGGCGGTTCAGGC
Source organism: uncultured Actinomycetes bacterium (assembly GCA_963742745.1). Taxonomy (GTDB): domain Bacteria; phylum Actinomycetota; class Thermoleophilia; order Solirubrobacterales; family Solirubrobacteraceae; genus CADCVQ01. Next base: position 145,042 of record CAVUND010000017.1, on the reverse strand, counting down.
CTCGATCAGCCCGCGCCGGATCGCGTAGCGCACGAGCTCGACGCGGTCGCGCATCTCGAGCTTGCGCATGAGGTTCGCGCGATGGGACTCGATCGTCTTCTCGGAGAGGTGCAGCGTCTCGCCGATCTGCTTGTTCGTGTGCGCCTCGGCGATGAGCTTGAGCACCTCGCGCTCGCGCAGCGTCAGCGGCTCGACGGGGCCCGAGGAGTCGTCCTCCATCCACTCGCGCAGCAGCGACTGCTCGGCGGCGTTGGTCATGAACGGATCGCCGCGCCAGACCGCCCGCACCGCCTCTACGAGGGTCGTGTCGGCCTCCTGCTTGAGGATGTAGCCCGCGGCGCCCGCCTGCAGCGCCTCGAAGAGATAGCGCTCGTCGTCGTACATCGAGAGCACGAGCACCGCGACGTCGGGCAGATGGGTCTTGATCTCGACGGTCGCCTGCAGGCCGGTCATCCGCGGCATCGAGACGTCGAGCACGCAGATGTCGGGCTTCTCGCGCAGCGCCATCTCGACGGCCTCGACGCCGTCGCAGGCCTCCGCGACGACCTCCATGTCGGGCTGGCGGTCGAGCAGCAGCTTCAGGCCGCCGCGCACGATGCCGTGGTCATCGGCGATCAGGAGCCTCATGAGACGACCCGCGTCCCGCGGGCGCGCACGGTCAGCTCGACGGTCGTGCCCTCGCCGGGCGCGGACTTGATGTCCAGGCGCCCGCCGGCGAGCAGCGCGCGCTCGCGCATGCCGGCCAGGCCGGAGCGGCCCTCGCGCAGCCGGTTGGGATGAAAGCCCTCGCCGTCGTCGGTGATCGTGACCTTCAGATTGGGGCTGTTGCAGCCGAGCACCGTCACCTTGACCTTCTTCGCGTGGGCGTGGCGGGCGATGTTCGACAGTGCCTCCTGGACGACGCGGTAGACGACGAGCTGCTCGAACTCGCCCAGCAGCGGGCGCGGGCCGTCGGCGGCGAAGTGCGCCGGGATGCCCCAGCGCTCGCCGAAGAGGCGCACCTGCGTGCGCAGCGCGGGCAGCAGCCCGTGGTCGTCGAGCGCGGAGGGGCGCAGCTCGCGCGCCAGGCCGAGCAGCTCCTGCATCGCCTGGTTGGCGAGGCGCTGGGTCTCCTTCAGCTCGCCGGCGAACTCGGAGGGCGCGTGCTCGGCGGTCGCCGCGAGGCGCAGGGAGACCGCCGCGAGCGCCTGGTTGACCTCGTCGTGCAGGTCGCGCGCGACCCGCGCGCGCTCGGCCTCCTGGGCGCGCAGGACGGCGGTGGCGCTGCCGACGCGCTCGTGCTCCAGGCGCGAGAGCATGCGGTTGAAGGACTCGCGCAGGCGCGCGACGTCCTCGGACTCCCCGTCCGACGGCGAGGCGCGCACGCCGGGGACCGTGAGGTCGACGCACTCCATGGTCCGCGTCAGCGACTCCAGCGGGGCGAAGCGGCGGCGCATGATGAAGTTGTTGGCCAGCAGCGTCGCGAGGATGGCAGCGATGAGCACGAGGAACTGGCGCGAGCCCGCCGAGTCGCCGAGATCCAGGCGCGCGGCGACGCTCGCGGCGAACACGGTTCCGACGACGAGCAGGGTGTTGACGGCCAACACCTGGGAAAGCAGGGCAGTTCTGCGCATGGGGTCTGGACCCTATGTCGGCAGATCGGGCCATCACCGATACTCCTTGTGCAAGCAGGTCCCCAAGGTTTCCCTCCAGAGCCCGAAAGACCCTCCACAGGTTTCCTCCAGAACCTCCAGAGATCCGCTCGACAAGGGGCGTCCCGCCGCAGCACGGGACGCCCCTTTCGGCGGTTTTTAGGCACGCGGCCCGCGCAGAGGCGCGGCGAGCGACTCGCACCCCGGTGTCACGCGGCCCGCGCAGAGGCGCGGCGAGCGACTCGCACCCCGGTGTCACGCCGCCCGCGCAGAGGCGCGGCGAGCGACTCGCACCCCATCTCATGATCCGATCCTGGACTTGTCGGGGAACATGTAGGTGAGCAGACCCCGCCGCTATACTTTCTGAAGCGATGGAAGTTCGACCACCTTTGAGGAGATTCACGTGAGCCCGTCCGGCGCGGAGTTCATCCGCCAGATCAAGAACCAGATCGCCCAGGTCGATCCCGGGGAGGTCAACGAGCAGCTGCAACATGGCAACGGCAACGGCGCGCCGGCCATCATCGACGTGCGCGAGAGCGAGGAGGTCCAGCGCGGCCTCATCCCCGGTGCCAAGCACGTGCCGCGCGGCCATCTGGAGTCGCGCATCGAGGGCGCGGTCCCCGACCGCTCCCAGCACGTCGTCCTGTACTGCGCCTCGGGCAACCGCTCGGCGCTCGCCGCCAAGACGCTCGAGGAGCTCGGCTACGAGAACGTCGAGTCGATGACCGGCGGCTACACGCTGTGGAAGGACCGCGGCTACAAGGTCGAGGTCCCGAAGGTCATGACGGCCGAGCAGCGCGAGCGCTACAGCCGCCACATGCTCGTGCCGGAGATCGGTCCCGAGGGTCAGCAGAAGATGCTCGACGCCAAGGTCCTGCTGCTCGGCGCCGGCGGCCTCGGCTCGCCGACCGCGCTGTACCTCGCCGCTGCGGGCATCGGCACGATCGGGATCGTCGACGACGACGTCGTCGACCTCTCCAACCTCCAGCGCCAGGTCATCCACACGACCGACCGCATCGGCATGCCGAAGGTCGACTCCGCCGAGGAGACGATGAAGGCGCTGAACCCCGACGTGAACGTCGTGAAGTACCAGACGCGGATGGACGCCTCGAACATCATGGAGATCATCGAGGGCTACGACGTCATCGTCGACGGCGTCGACAACTTCCCCACGCGCTACCTGCTCAACGACGCAACGGTGCGCCTGCAGATCCCGGTGGTCAGCGCCTCGATCCTCGGCTTCGACGGCCAGTTGTCGGTCTTCAAGCCCTACGACGGCCCGTGCTACCGCTGCCTGTACCCGGTGCCGCCGCCGGCCGAGCTGGCTCCGAGCTGCGGCGCCAACGGCGTGCTCGGCGTGCTGCCCGGCACGATGGGCCTGCTGCAGGCGACCGAGGTCATCAAGCTCGTCGTCGGCACCGGCGAGCCGCTCATCGGCCGCCTGCTGCTCTACGAGGCGCTCGGCGCGACGTTCACCGAGCTGAAGGTGCGCCGCGACCCCGAGTGCGCCGTCTGCTCGCGCGATCCGGGCGAGATCTCCGATGACGAGATGGGCGTGTTCCCCGACTACGAGGCGTTCTGCGCCGCCGCGGGCTAGGCTGCCGCCCTCTATGGCCACCGTGAAGATCCCACCCGTCCTGCGCCCGTCCGTCGGCGGCGTCAAGCAAGTCGACGCCGACGGCGAGAACGTGGGCGACGTCCTGCGCTCTCTCGCCGACCAGCACCCGGCGACGCAGTCGCAGATGTTCGCCGAAGGCGGCGAGCTGAACCGCTACGTCAACGTCTACCTCAACGACGAGGACGTGCGCGTGCTCGACGGTCTCGACACGCCGGTCGGCGCGGGCGACGTGCTCGTGATCCTGCCGGCGATGGCAGGCGGCTGAGCCGACGGCGGACTGCCCTGCTGGTCGGCCTGCTGCTGGCGGTTCCGGCGGCAGGCTGCGGCTCGGGCGACGGGACGTCGGCGCCGGCCTTCTCGGTCGCGGCGCCGCCGCCGCGGGGCGCCGGCGAGCCGCGCGAGGTGTTGCTCGTCGGCGATTCGCTGGCCGACGAGATGCGCGCGCACCTGCCGGCGGCGCTGCCCGGGTGGCGGGTGCGGGTCGACGCCGTCTGGGGCCGTCCGCTGGCCGAGGGGATGAGGGTCCTCGCCGCCGAGCGCGCGCCGCCGGCGATCCTGGCGGTGAGCCTCTTCACCAACGACGACCCGCGCGACGTGCGCCGGCTGGAGGCCGCGGCCCGCGCGACCGCGGCACGGCCCCGCGGCTGCGCGGTGTGGGCGACGATCGTCGCGCCGTCGTACGCGGGCGTCAGCCACGACGGCGCGAACGCCCGGCTGCGCCGGCTCGCGCGCGACCCGCGGCTGGAGCTGGAGCTCGTCGACTGGTCGCGGGCGGTCGATCGGCACCCCGCGCTGATGAGCGGCGACGAGGTGCACGCCTCGCCCGAGGGCTACCGCGCGCGCGCCCGGATGTACGCGGCGGCGATCCGGGCATGTGCCCGGGCGTTGCGTGGATGACACCCGCTCGGACGGCGGTGCGTCATGTCCTGCGCCGTGCGGTCGTCGACGGCTTGATCTGAGTCCACCGTCAGCAGCGCCGTCTCCTCGCGATCCTCGGCCGACGTCCACTCCCGATATCGCCGGAGAGCCACCGCGTGAGGCGGCGCCGACGCCGCTGGTCAGTCGCAGCCCCAGTGCCGCGCCGCCGCGTCGGCTCCCGCGAGCTCGGGCTCCTGCTCGCGATACCAGCAGACGAACGCTCGCAGCGCAGCGCGCTGCGCGTCGCCGAGCCGCGCCATGCGCTCGTCGAACCGCTCGCGCAGCTCGGCGTCGTCCGGAGGCACGAGGGTGTCGAAGATTCCCTCGCCAAGCCCGTCGAGCTCGTCGTCGTCGGGGTCGGCCAGGAACATGCGCAGCAGGGCCGGCGCGTAGTACTGCCACGCCGCGGGCGTGAGCGACCACAGGTCGAGGCGAACCGCGCGGGCGTCCGACGGCGTCAGCTCCTCGGCGCGCTTGCCGGCGAGCGCCTGCTCGACGTCGTCCTGGACCGGCCCCGCCCCGGTCGTGACCGGTGGCGCGGGCGGCTCGACCGCCGGGAACGCCGACGCGATCTCCGCCGCGAGCGCGGCGGTGTCGGACGAGCCGGACACCGTCAGCGACAGCCCTTCGACGCGATCTTCGAGGCACAGGTCGAGACCGCGTTGCTCACGGTCTGGATCTGTGCCTTGTGGCCGGCGTCGGAGTTCCCTCCGAAGCACTCGTTCTCGATCCCCTTGCGGGCGGTGAGGGCCGCTCCGCCGGGTCAGCCGAGCTTGGCGAAGTCCGCGCGGATCCGCGCGAGCACGATCTCCAGCGCCACACCCGCGCCGGCGTCGTTGAGATGGATCCCGTCCTGGCGGCGCACGAGCGTCTCCTGTCCGTCCACGGGCATCGCCGCGCGGTAGCGCCCGCCGGGCGTGAAGACCTCGTTCATGTCCAGGACGCGCACCTGCGAGCGGAAGGGCTGCGCGGCGACCGCGATCGCGGCGTTGACCGCGCGGGCCGTCTTCTGGCGGGCGGGCTCGCGCGGCATCGGCAGCGTGAGCCAGTAGACGCGCGCGTCGCCGTCGCGGCGGTAGGTGTCCATCATGCTGCGCGCGCGCTGGGCGTAGGTCACGGCCCACTCGGCGCTGCAGCACGCCACGTCGCCGCCGCCGGCGGCGGGGAACGGGAAGCCCTCGTTGGCGCCCATGAACATGATCACGGCGTCGGGCTTTGCGTCCTTGACCTGCTTGCCGGAGAGCAGGCCCCAGTCGACGAGGTCGGTCTTCGAGATGCCCGTGCCGAGACGCACGTCGCGCGTGGTGACGACGCCGTCGCCGGCAAGGCGCCGGGCGAGCTGGACGTCGAGCGGCTGCGCGAGCGAGTCGCCCGTGATGAGCAGGTTCTTCAGCGACGGCAGCTGTTTGGGCTTGACGCCGAGCTCGGCGGGGTCGAAGGCGTCGGGCGTGATCGGCGTCTGCGCCGCGCCCTCGCCCGCGACCTGCACCGGCCCGCCGCCGACCGGCGCGGAGTTGAAGCCGCCGGGACCGCCGGAGAGGTCGTCGTCGGGCGACAGGGCCGCGGTGAGCGTGTCGGCGGCCTCCGCGAGCGGCAGCCGGTCGGCGAGCCAGCCGGCGGGGTGACCGACGGCGAGCACGGCCGTGCGCTCGAGACCGGAGTCCATCTTCTTGCCCGTGTTGCGGATCGAGGTGCCCTCGAGGACGAGGAGCAGGATCACGGCCACGAACACGCAGATCAGCGCGTCGCGCGCCCGCATCATCCGCCCGCTCTCGCGGTCGAGGATGAAGCGGCTGCGCTGGCGGGGATCGCCCTGCGGGGTCTGCGGCTGCGGCTGCTGGCTCTGGCTCTGACATGAAGGTGGCGTCCCTAGAAGGAGAAGTAGATGAACGGTGGCACACCCTGGCTGGACACCGTCGCAGCCACGAGCAGGATGACGCAGGCCATGCTGGCGCCCAGCGCGACCGGATGCAGCCCCTCGAAGCGCACCCGCAGGGCGTCCATCGGCCGGGCCGGCAGCAGCTGCAGGCCGATGACGAGGAACGTGATGATCACGACGGGGGCGGTCCACATCGTCGCGGGGCCCCAGTCCAACAGGCGCGCGAAGTACGCGCCGGCGAGGTCGAGGTCCGGCGCCCGGAACGGGATCCACGCCAGCACGACGATGTGGAAGACGAGAAACCACGCCAGCCACTTCGGCAGCCTGATCTTGCCGCGGAACTGGTGCTCGATCACCAGCGCGAGCCCGTGGATGGCGCCCCACAGGATGAAGCCCCACGCGGCGCCGTGCCAGAGGCCGCCGAGCAGCATCGTGATCATGAGGTTGCGGACCGTCTTGAGCTTGCCCTTGCGGTTGCCGCCGAGCGGGATGTAGAGGAAGTCACGCAGGAAGCGCGAGAGCGTCATGTGCCAGCGCTGCCAGAACTCGCCGAACGACGCCGCGCGGTAGGGGCGGTCGAAGTTCTGCGGGAAGACGAAGCCCATGAGCAGCGCCAGGCCGATCGCGATGTCCGTGTAGCCCGAGAAGTCGCAGAAGATCTGCACGGCGTAGGCGTAGGAGGCGAGGATCGCGTCCGGCGCCGAGTAGGCCTGGGGCACGCCGAAGACGGGGTCGACGATCTCACGCGCGAGGTAGTCGGCGATCGCCACCTTCTTCACGAGGCCGATGAGGATCAGCGCGACGCCCGCGCCGACGGCGACCTTGCGTGGGTCGCGCGGCGCCTGCAGCTGCGGGATGAACTCGCGCGCGCGGACGATCGGGCCGGCGACGAGGTGCGGGAAGAAGCTGAGGTACAGGCCGACGTCGAACGTCGTGGCGGGCTCGATCAGCCGGCGGTGGACGTCGACGACGTAGGAGATCGCCTGGAAGGTGATGAAGCTGATCCCGACCGGCAGGACGATGTCGGCCAGCGGGATCGGCATCCCGAGCCCGACCGTGTCGAGCAGCCCGTTGATCTCCGGCGTGAAGAAGCCGTAGTACTTGAAGACGCCGAGCGTCGCCAGGTCGGCGGTGACCGCGACGATCACGATGAGCTTGCGCCGTCGCGCGTCGTCGGAGCGGTGGATGAGCTGCGCCGCGGCCTGGTTTCCCAGGATCATCCCGGCGAGCATGATGCAGAACATCGGGTCCGCCGCCGCGTAGAACAGGAAGCTCGCGGCGAGCATGAACGGCTTCCAGATCCCTTGGCGTCGCATGAGCGCCCAAGAGAGCGCGAGCACGATCGGGAAGAAAACTGCGAACTGGACCGTGGGAAAGACCATGCGGGCGCACCGCGTCTATCGGACCGCGGCCGGACGACCCTAGCGATTTGCGGCTCGCGTCAGCATTGATACGAGCTCGCGGTCACGGGTACCCGCGGCGAACATGGCGCCCCTACGGCTTCAGCCCAACGGGCCACGCGGTCTACACTCATAGGTCACATGGGCCTCCCGCCGCTCCAGAACCGTCCCTGCGGCGGTCGCTACGGGGACATCGTCCAGGCGATCGGCAATACGCCGCTCGTCGAGCTGAAGCGTCTGAGCCCGAATCCGGCCGTCCGCATCTGGGCCAAGATGGAGTCGATGAACCCGACCGGCTCGGTCAAGGACCGCGTCGCGCGCGCGCTCATCGAGCACGCCGAGGAGAACGGGCTCATCCGGCCGCGCCACACGATCCTCGAGCCGACGTCGGGCAACACCGGCATCAGCCTGGCGATGATCTGCCGGCGCAAGGGCTACCCCCTGACCGTCGTCATGCCCGACAACGTGACGCCCGAGCGCACCCAGCTGCTGGAGATGTACGGCGCGAAGGTCGTCTACAGCCCCGGCGACCAGGGCTCCAACGGCGCCGTCGCGATGGCCAACGAGATGGCGCAGGACACCGACACGTACTACATGCCCTACCAGTACGGCAACGAGGCCAACCCGCTCGCGCACTACAACGGCACGGCGCTGGAGATCCTCGAGGAGCTCGACGAGATCTCCGCCTTCGTCGCGGGTCTGGGCACCGGCGGCACGCTCATGGGCAACGGCCGGCGCTTCAAGGAGGAATTCGGCGACGCGTGCAAGATCGTCGCCGCGGAGCCGATGCAGGGCGAGCCCGTTCAGGGGCTGCGCTCGCTCGACGACGGCTTCATCCCGGAGATCATCGATCTGAGCCTGCTGGACCGCAAGATCTTCGTGACGAACGAGGACGCGATCCTCTGGACGCGCAAGCTGCTCGACGAGGAGGGCATCTTCGCCGGCGTCTCGTCGGGGGCGATCGCTCGGGTCGCCGTGCGGATCGCCAACGAGATCGACGAGGGCAACGTCGTCTTCGTCGTCTGCGACGACGGCTGGAAGTACCTCTCCTCCGGCATCTACACCAAGCCCGTCGAGGAGATCGCGAACCTGGACTCCACCGTCTGGTGGTGATCCGGCGGGCCTCCGGGCCCGCACCCGTCGCCTGGCACGCGTTGGCCTGACGACGCGATCGCGCTGGTAGGTAGCGTGCAGGACCCCGACTGGAGACCGAGATGGACCCCGAGCCCTTCCTGCGCGCTGCGCACTCGCGCAGGCGCTTCTTCCGTACGTCAGGTGTGAGCGCCGCCGGCGCCTCCGCCGTGCTGCTCGGCGCCTGCAGCGACGACACGAAGAACCCCATCCAGGGACCGGACGAGTCCGACCTGGCCGACGTCGAGATCCTCAACGCCGCGCTGGACCTCGAGCATCGCGCCGTGGCGGCCTACAAGATCGGTGCGGGCAAGCTGCGGGGGACGCGGCTGGCGATCGTCAAGCTCTTCCTCGAGCAGGAGCAGGAGCACGCCGACGGGCTCGGCGCCGCGATCAAGGACCTCGGCGGCACGGCGAACCGCGCCAAGAACGCGTACGAGTTTCCCGTGTTGCGCACCGAGTCCGACGTGCTGCGCTTCGCGGTCGACCTGGAGAACACGGCCATCGCCGCCTACATCGACGCGCTGCCCAAGCTGTCGGAGAGCGACCTGCGGGGCACCGTCGCCTCGATCGTCACCAACGAGGCCGAGCACATGTCGATCCTGCTCGACGCGCTCGGGCGCGATCCCGTGCCGACGCCCTTCGTGACGGGCAGGCCTTCGTGACGGCACACTCCTCGCGCGTGGTCATCGCCGACGCAGGCGAGGTCTCGGCGGCGGCGGTCGCAGCGTTCGAGCGCGACCGCCGCGAGCTGCTGCGGCGCGGGTTCGCGCTCGGCGGCGTGGCGATCGCGGCGGCCTCGATCCCGCTGCTGTGGTCGGTGCGCAGCGCGTTCGCCGTCGACGAGAACGACGGCGCCGTGCTCGCCAGCGCCATCAACCTCGAGCGCGTGACGGTCATCGCCTACGACAACGTGCTTGCCGGCGGGCTGCTGACACCCGGCGTGCGCGGGGTCGTGCGCGACTTCCGCGACCACGAGCAGGCGCACGCGGATGTGCTGATCACCGCGCTGACCGATCTGGGCGGCACGCCGCCGGCGCCGCCGGCGGGGGTTGGCGCCGTCGACGACGTCGCCGAGGGCCTCGGCGAGGTGCGCACGCAGGCCGACGTGTTGAGCTTCCTCATCGAGCTGGAGACCGCGGCCGTCGCCGCGTACTTCGACGCGCACCGCAAGCTCGGCGAGGCAAAGCTCCTGCAGACCGGCGCCTCGATCATGGCCAACGAGGGCCAGCACCTCGCGATCCTGCGACGGGCGGCCGGCCAGGACCCGATTCCCAACGCCTTCGAGACGGGCGCAAAATGATCGTTCACGTCGGCCGGCCTCGTACGCCGACAGAGGAACCAGATTCCCCATGCGTTTGAGACGGGCGCAAAATGATCGTTCACGTCGGCCGGGCTCGTACGCCGACAGAGGAACCAGATTCCCCATGCCTTCGAGACGGGTGCGCGATGATCGCGCATGCCGCCCGCCTCGTAGGCTGAGACAACAACCAGATTCCCTAGGAGGGCCGATCAGCCATGCCATTCAACCTCGGACCCGGAGAGCTGCTGCTCATCCTGGCCATCGCGCTCGTCGTGCTCGGGCCCAAGAAGCTGCCTGAGGCCGGCCGCTCGCTGGGCCGCGGCCTGCGCGAGTTCAAGGACTCGGTGTCGAACATGTCGGCGACCAGGGACGACGACGACGATTCGCCGCGCCTGAAGGCCTGAGCGCGGTTCGTGCGTCGCGCGGGCGAGGCGGGGCGACGCAGCGCGTAGCCTTTCCGCGGTGAAGATCGGCCGCCCACTGCTCGACGAGATCGTCGCGCACGCCATCCGCGACGCCCCGAACGAGTGCTGCGGGCTCGTGCTCGGGCGCGACGGCGCGGCGACCACCGCGCGCGCCCTCGAGAACCTCGCCGCCAGCCCCTTTCGCTTCGACATCGACGGGCGTGACCTGCTGTCGGTCGCCTTCGCCGAGGAGGACGAGGAGCAGCTGCTGGCGATCTACCACTCCCACACGCGCTCGGATCCGTACCCCTCGCAGACCGACGTGAACTTCGCCGCCGGCTGGCCCGGCGTGGAGTGGCTCATCGTCGGCGTGCCGAGGAGATCGGCCGACGCGGAGCCCGAAGTGCGGTCGTACCTCATCGAAGACGGCGTGATCCGGGAAGTCGATGTCGAGGTGAGCTAGATGATCGATTCCGGCGCCCTCGTCTGCCCGAGCTGCGGGGAGCCCCATCCGGCCGACGAGCGCTTCTGCCGGTCCTGCAACCTGCCGCTGGTCATCGAGGGCGCGCCGGAGGTGGAGGAGCCCGTCAGCGAGCGCCACGCCCGCGCGCGCAAGGTCGACCCGCGCTACACCGAGGGCGACCTCGTCCGCGTGGCCGGCGCGATGAACCAGGCCGAGGCGGAGTTCGTGCAGGGGATGCTGCTGGAGGAGGGGATTCCCTCGACGCTGCGCCGCACGCGCGGCTTCGACGTGCCCGACATGCTCGCCGCGGGCCCGCGCGACGTGATGGTGCCGGCGTCGGGGCACGCCGCCGCCCGCGACGTCCTGCTCGAGGCCGAGATCGTGCGCGACGAGCCGGTGCCCGAGACCGCGCCGTGGCGGGTGCTGGCGGTGCTGCTGGCCGTGCTGGCGGTGGGGGCGGTCGTGATCTGGTTGGGAACGCTCCTCGGATAACGACCCGCGTTCCCGTGGGTTCTGATGCGTTGGCGTCGCTCTGTGCCCACCCGACTGCTCGCGCTCGGGTAACGCAAGCCTAGTGCGGCGCATCGAGGGTTGCTCTGGCAGCCATGGGCGATGATCCTCTGACCATGGCGATCGAAGCCGCCCCCGGTCTCACCGCACCGTCCGCCGAGCTGCTGCAGGCCGTCGAGCGGCGCGTGCTCTGGATCGCGACCTCGATCGTCCACCACGCCAACAAGGTCCGCGCGAACACCTCGGGCGTGAAGGTCGGCGGGCACCAGGCCTCCAGCGCCTCGATGATCTCGATCATGACCGCGCTCTGGTTCGCGCACCTCCGCGCGCCCGACCGCGTCTCGGTCAAGCCGCACGCCTCGCCGGTCCTGCACGCGATCAACTACCTGCTCGGCGAGCTGGACGCGAAGTACCTCACGACCCTGCGCGAGCTGGGCGGGCTGCAGAGCTACCCGAGCCGCACCAAGGACCCCGACCCGGTCGACTTCTCGACCGGCTCGGTCGGCATCGGCGCCACCGCGACGATCTGGAGCGCGCTCGCGCACCGCTACGTCGCCGGCCACACCGACGTCGCGGTCGGCGGCCGGCAGATCGCCCTGCTCGGCGACGCCGAGCTCGACGAGGGCGCGATCTGGGAAGCGCTCGTCGATCCCGTCGTGGCCTCGCTCGGGGAGGTCATGTGGGTCGTCGACTTCAACCGCCAGTCGCTGGACCGCGTCGTCCCGGCGATGGCGATCGGGCGGTTGCAGGGCATGTTCGCCGCCGCCGGCTGGCAGGTGCTGACCGTCAAGTACGGCCGCCGGCTGGAGGAGCTGTTCGCGCTGCCGGGAGGCGAGGCCGTCCGTGCGCGCATCGATGCGATGCCCAACGAGCAGTACCAGCGCATGCTCCGCGCCCCGGCCGCGGAGGTGCGCGAGCGCCTGCTCGCCGATGCGCAGGGCAAACGCGACATCAACCGGGCGATCGGCGACTACGACGACGAGCGACTGCACGCGACGGTCCGCAACCTCGGCGGCCACGACCCCGCGGTCGCTGCTGGAGGCCTACCGCTCGGCCGACGCCGCGATCGATCGGCCGAGCGTCGTCTTCGCCTACACCGTGAAGGGCCGGTCGCTACCGACCGAAGGCCACCCGTCCAACCACTCGGCCCTGCTCACCGCCGAGCAGTACGAGGCGCTCGCGCCGGCGCTCGGCGCCGACGCGCGGGATCCCTGGTCGGCGTTCGCCCCGGGCACCCCGGAGGGCGCGCTGTGCGCGCAGACGGCCCGCACGCTGCACCGCGCTCCGCCCCCGCCGGCCAGCGGCGTCGCGGTCCCCGTCGCGCTGGAGCGCGAGCACCGCGGGGAGGTCTCGACGCAGCAGGCGCTGGGCCGGCTGCTCACCGATCTCGCCCACGAGGCGCCGGAGACGGCGAGGCGGATCGTCACGGTCTCGCCCGACGTGGCGTCCTCGACGAACCTCGGCGGCTGGATCAACCGCGTCGGGATCTGGTCGGTGGGGGAGCGCATCGACTGGTTCGCCGACGATCGCCAGACGCTCGTGAAGTGGCGCGAGCACGAGCACGGTCAGCACGTGGAGCTCGGCATCGCCGAGGTGAACCTCGTCGGTCTGCTCGGCGAGCTCGGCGCGACGTGGTCGCGCGACGGCGAGGCGCTGCTGCCGATCGGCACGATCTACGACCCGTTCGTCGCCCGCGCCCTCGAGCCGTGGTCGTTCGGCATCTACGCCGGTGGGCAGTCGATCCTCGTCGGCACGCCGTCGGGCGTCACCCTCGCCCCGGAGGGCGGGGCGCACCAGTCCATCAACACCCCGAGCATCGGGATCGAGCAGCCCGAGTGCATCGCGTGGGAGCCCGCGTTCGGCCAGGACCTCGAATGGACGTTTCTCCACGCGCTCTCCCGGCTCGGGCAGCCGGGCGGGACCTCGGGCTACTTCCGTCTGACCACACGGCCGATCGACCAGGCGCTCGCACCCCCGCCCGCCGACCCGGCACAGCGTCGTGCCGACGTGCTCGCCGGCGGCTACCGCCTGCAGGAGGGGGGACGGGACGCACAGGTGACCCTGGTCGGGGTGGGGGCCGTCATGCCCGAGGTCATGGAGGCGGCGCGGACGCTCGAGCAGGACACCGGCCGCGCGCCGCACGTCGTCTGCCTGACGAGCCCCGATCTCGTCTTCCGGGCCACGCAGGCCCGGCGCGGCCTCACCGAGGGCAGCGCGGACATCCTCGCCCGGCTGTTCCCCGCAGACCGGCTGACGCCGATCGTCACGGTCATGGACGGGCACCCGCACACGCTCAGCTTCCTCGGCGTCACCGGCCGCATCCCGATCACGAACATCGGCGTCGAGCGCTTCGGCCAGGCCGGCTCGCTCGAGGACGTCTACGCCCACCACGGACTCGACCCGGAGACGATCGTCGGCGCAGCGCTGGACCTGGTCGGATAGGAGCCCGGCACAGCGGCCGCCGCGGCCTCGGGCCGGGTGGTTCTCCCGCGCCGGCGCCGCGGTCCGACGGCCACGGATGGCACCTTCGAGATCGAGGTCGCCGCGGGACGGACAAGGGCAATCCGCTCCTCGCGCGCGGCTACGTGACGATCACGAAGCTGCGACGCCCGCCGACCCGACCGCGCTCGTGTCTGGTTCGCCGCCCTCGAGGCGGGGCTCGCCCGCTTCGGTGACGTCAATGCCCTGCCATGCGCGCCAGATGCGCGCGCCACGTTCCCTCCGAGTGCACCAGCGCGCGTCCTCCGAACGCCGCGACGAGCGCCTCGCGCGGACCACCCGGTGGGAGCGTGCCGGCGAGCTCGACCGCGCGCTGCACGCCCTGCTCGCGGGCGAGGAGGTCGATCACGGTGCCGCCGAGCAGCGCGGCATCGCTCAGCGACGGCGGGAAGTCCGGACGGGGGCCCTCGCGCAGGCGCCGGGCGATCGCCGGGCGCGCGTGGGCGGTCTGGCCGGAGAACCACTGCGCGGTGCCGGCGATCAGCCAGGCCCACTTCGGCGCGCGCACGGAGGTGCGCACCGACCATGGTGGCGGCAGGGCCGGGTTGCACTCGGCGACGACGAGCTGGACGTAGAGGGCGGCCGGCGTCAGCAACAGCATCTCGCGCGAGCCCTCGACGTTCGCCGCGCGCGCAGTCAGGACGCGCGGCGCGAGCACGTGCAGCGCGCTGCCGCCGCTCCAGCCGGCGAGGTAGCGCCGCGCGGCGGGCGTCGTCAGGCGGCGCACGACCGGCAGCAGCGGCTGGGCGAGATCGAGCTCCAGCGCGCTGTTGTGCAGCACCACCGTGATCTCGCCGGGCGGTACCTTCGCGAAGACCGAGCCGAGGCGGTCGCGGGTGTCCTCGAGCAGGCCGAGGACCGATCCGACGGTGTCCGCGTCGCGCTCCTCGTGGCGGGCCACGAAGTGCTGCGACGCGCTTTCGATCCACGCGGACATCGCCCGCCCCCCTTCGCTACCGGGGCCGGTGGCCCTGCACCTCGACGGCCTGCTGGTACGTCGGGCGGTTCTGCCAGCCGATCATCGGCTGCGTGACTGCGCCGGTCGCACGGAAGGAGATCATGTCGAAGCAGGCCTGGTCGCCGGGCTTGCCGGCCTCGGTGCACTGCGCGTCGCGGTACAGCTCGCGCGGATCGGCGTCGAGCGATGCCGCCAGCGCGCCGCGCAGCGCGCTGCGACAGCGCGAGCGCACCCCGCCGCCGCAGTAGCGCTTGGAGTACGGCTGGCGGACCTTCAGCCCGAGCACGCGGCGCAGGTCCTTGTGGGCGTAGCCGTACCAGCCGCCCTGGTAGGCCGACCCCTGGTGTGTGCCGTGGCCGTTGGGCGCGTTGTCGATCTCGTGGGCGCCGGTCAGGTCCTCGAAGAGCTTGTCGCCCAGCGAGCGCGCGAACTGCGCGCGCATCCAGCGCGGCCAGAACGCGTCGAGGACGCGGATCGCGTCGGAGTGCTCGTAGACGCCGTCGCCGTCGCGGTCGCGGCGGTGGGAGCCGTCGGCCACCCACGCCCGCAGCTTCGCCACCGCGTCGGCCAGCTTCGGATCGGCCGGCGTGCCGATCACCCGCAGCGCGAGCGGCAGGACCTTCTCCGCGCGCAGGTCGGTCGTCGCCGCCTCGCCCATCGCCTCGACGAGTCCCGGCAGATCGATCTTCGCCGCGCCGCCGATCCGTGCCTCGATCTCCTGGTCGAGCATCTGCGAGCGAAAGACCGAGGAGAAGAGGTTCGTGTCGGCGCCGGCGTAGCCGCGCGCCTGCTTGTTGTTCCACGACGTCAGATACGGCTGGCCGTTGATCGCCTGCGGATGCTTGGCGAAGGACGTGTAGGCAGCGGTGCCGAGATCGGGGTCGAAGCCGCGCCACTCCAAGCGCGCCGGCATCGGCAGCTGCCCGGTCACGCCGGCCGCGCGCTGCGGGTTGTCGCCGGAGTTGAAGTAGGCGATGTCGCGGTCGTCGGCGTAGAGCCAGTTGAACGTGTAGCCGATCTTGTGCGCCGCCTGCTGGAAGGTCCGCGCGTCGCGCACCTTGTCGGGATTGTTGAAGTCCGAGAACCCGCGCGCCGAGTCGATCTCGTGCATGTACGTCGAGCGCAGCCGCGTGTAGGCGATCGGCTTGCCCCTGATCGTCGCCCGCCCGCTGACGAGCCCGAGCTTCGTACGCTCGGCGCGCAGGCGCATGCTGCCGGCCGGCGTCGCGTCGGCCAGCGTCGGCGCCCAGCGGTTGGTCCTCTCGAGCACCTCGATCGGCTCGCAGCTCCCGCGCAGGAGGTAGTGCATCGACTCCGTCGTCGGCTTCCCGCCGCCCGGCTCGCAGAGGTCGACCGCGAACGTGTCGATGATGTCCTGGCCGGCCGACGTCGCGCTCCACGCGTAGTCCTGGCCGCGGCCGAGCTGGACGTAGAGGTTCACCCCCGGGAACGCCGCGCCGCGGGCGTCCATGCCGGGCGCGTGCACGTCCTGCTCCATGAGGATCTCCGGCGCGAAGTACGCCGTCTGCGGGCCGAAGACCGCGAGCGGGCGGCCGCTGGAGGACTCGGCCGCGGAGATGACGAGCGCGTTGGACATGCCCGCCGAGCGCAGGTTGTCGGGGAAGAGCCCGGCGATCGCCGGCGCCTTCACGCGCGTGGAGGCGGCGCTGCCGGTGCGCGCCGCGACGACGTTGTGGCGGCGCAGCGAGCCGGCGTCGGCGATCGCCATCCCGCCGCGCGCGGGCTTCTTCGGCGGCGTCTGGTAGGGGAAGCGCCTGGTCGGCTTCACCGTCGTCGGCGCGTCGGCGTCCTCGTAGGCCGCCCACTCGCGCCACAGCCGCTCCCCGCGGCGCGCCCCGTAGCGTGCGCGGAACGACCGGCGCAGCTCCATCTGGGTCAGCTCGTCGCCGCCGCCCTTGCCGAAGATCCCGCCCACGAGCGACGCCGTGGCGATGGTGTCGGTGACCTTCCAGGGCTCCGGCCCGCCGGGCCGGCCGATCGCCGCGTACTCGCCGGGCAGCCTCGTGAGGTCCAGCCGCACCTCGGTGATGTACTTGTTGACGCCCGCCACATAGCTCGCCGCGTCCTGTTGAAGTTGGGCCCCTTCTGCGCCGAAGAGGTCGTCGAGCTGGTCGGCCTGGCGCTGCAGGTCGGCCTCCGTGTACGGCGCGAGCGCCCACTGCTCGGCGTCCTGCTTGCGGTTGCCCGCCGCGCCGCCGGCGAACGAGCTCAGCTCGCCGCGGCCGGTGTGGCGCAGCACGTCGATGAAGAAGAGGCGATCCTCGGCGGCGATGTAGCCCAGGCCGAACATCGCCGCGGCGCGCGTCGTGCCGTAGACGTGCGGCACGCCGAACGAGCGGTCGCGGGTGATCGTCAGCCCGTCGGCCGGCGAGTAGGCCCGGTCCTGATCGCCGGGGGCGATGCCGAAGCTCGAGTCCTTGAAGAGCGAGCCGAGGTTCTCGTTCGTGACGCCGGGCGTGGCGGAGAGCAGCCGCGCGTACATCTCGCGCTGGTCGTCGTTGTGCGCGGGCCGCGCGCCCGTCGCCAGGAAGGCCGCCAGCTCGACGAGATTCGAGCGCCCGTTGGTGCCGGGCGGCAGGACGTCGCGAAAGCCCCCGTGGTCATTGGCCCGGTAGGGCTGGACCTGGGCGGCGGCAGGCGCCGCGCCGGCGCAGAGCGCGACGGCGGCGAGGCCGGCGAGGAGCACGCGCTCGAGCGTCGTCACGTGCGCCGGAACATTACCGTTCATTTGGCGGCCGAGGGCTAGCTCCGCGGGGGCGGGGGCTGAGCCGACTCCCAGTCCAACTCGGTGGCGATGCCGTGCCCGAGCAGGATCTCGTTGGCCTCGTCCAGCGAGGTCGTGTCCGCCACGAGCCGGGCGCAGCGGGCGGCGCTGCGCAGCGCCGCCGGCGGATCGAAGAAGAACACGAGGCCGCCGATCGAGGTGAGCTGCACCGTGCGGCGCCCCTCGCGGATCGGCGCGCTGCCGAGCAGGCCGCGCGCGCAGCGCAGGCCCATCGTGCTGGCCTCGGTCGGGATCTGCGCGACCGCCGCCTCCAGCCGGTCGAGCTCCGCCGAGCCGGGCCCCCAGGAGCCGAGGTGGCCGCCGGCCGCGGCGACCTCCGCCAAGCGCTCCAGAACCTCGCCCGGCGTCAGCTCGCCGTCGCAGCCGGCGCCGAAGATCGCGCCGAGCACGGTGATGGCGCGCTCGGCGAGCAGCGGCGCGGCGGCCAGGCAGATGGCGTCGGCCAGCGGGCTGCCGAGCCCGGCCTCGTCGCCGTGGGCGAGCACGTCGCCGCCGACGTCGGTCAGCACGACGAGGTCGCAGCCCAGCCTGCCGGCGGCGCCGCTGAGGGCTGCCGCCACCGCGGCGGGGCCGGCGGTGATGTCGAGCAGCAGGACCGGCTCGCCGAGATGGCGCGCCATGTGCGACTCGGCGAAGTGAAAGCCGCCGGGGCCCGTGGTGTCCGGCCCGGCCAGCGCGGCGTGCTCGTTGAGCACCTCCGCGTCGCTGAGCTCGTCGATCCGGCGCGGCCCGGCCAGCGGGTCGATCGGCCGCCGCTCCCAGGTCAGCCCGCCGACCACCGCCGGCGTGCCGACCGCGGCGGCCAGCTCCGCGACGACGAGCGCCCCGACGACGTCACCGCCGCCGCCGATGCCGACCGCGAGAACCCGCTGCGCCGCGGCGATCGCCGCGAGCAAGGCTGGCTACACGAGCGCCGGGATGCCGCCGTTGGCGATCGCGCGGATCGCGTCGGCAGCCCGCTCGAACTCGTCGTCCGAGAGGACCGGCGTACCTTCGAAGGGCAGATCGCGCTGCAGCTCCAGCCACGAGCGACAGCCGCCGTACTCGTCCTTGACGCGCACCGTGACGGGCCGCGGGATGCGGTACGTGCGCAGCAGCAGGACGTGCAGCGGATGGCGGCGCTTCCACTCGAGGCGCTTCTCGGCGTAGTCGGTGCTCCACACGTAGAACGGCGACAGCGCGTCGACGCAGCGCGGATCGGTGATCGTGAAGTGGTCGGCGACCTCGGCCCACGCGCGGATGCGCACGCGGTCGGGCTGTGGCAGCGGGTTCAGGCCGCTGCCGGCCAGCGCGCCGGTCGGCGGCTCGCCATCGGCCCAGACGCCCTCTTCGAGTGCTCGCGCCAGTTCCGGCACATGCGACTCGCGCACGCAGTCACCGCGCTGATGATCGAACGTGGGGTACAGGAAGAAGCGGTCGTGCTCGACGCGGAAGCGCTTCTCGGACTCTCGGAGCCCGCCCTTACGCAGGGTCAGAAGCTGCTCGCCCTCGGCAAGCGCCCGGACGGTGACCGCCCACTCTTTGAACGCAATTGGCATAGAGAAGACCAGACGACGAGGGGACAAAAGATGGAACGGAAACGAAATGAACCCGTCGCCTGATGTCAAGCCGGACCCGAGCGACGGGAAGGCGGTAATTGTGACACAGAACCGCACAAAGGACCAAATATCCCAGCAAACTCGGGGTTTCTACTTGTAACGCTCAGCCGCCGAGTCGTGTGTTGGCGAACGCTTCGAGGGCTTCGAGGAGCGCCGCGAAGTCGTCGTCGGCGTGTCCGCGGCCCATCGCGGCCGTGAGGACGTCGCGAGCGCGCGCAGCGGCCGAGAACGGCACGTCGGCGGCCTGTGCGGCCTCGATGCAGAGGCGCACGTCCTTGAGCATGTGCTCGAGCTTGAACAGCGTCGCGTAGTCGTGCGCGCGCATCGGGCCGGCCTTGAGGTCGAGCATCGCCGAGCCGCCCGATCCCTTGCCCATGACCGTGACGAGCGCGTCGAGGTCCACGCCGGTCGCCTGTCCGACGAGCAGCGCCTCCGCGAGCGTCGCGGCGTTCGCGGCCGCGACGCTGTTGTTGATGATCTTGATCGTCTCGCCGTGACCGAGCGGGCCGACGTGGACGACGAGCTCGCCCATCACCTCCAGCAGCGGCCGGGCGCGCTCGAAGGCCTTCGCGCGGCCGCCGGCCATGATCGTCAGCGTGCCGTCCTCGGCCTTCGGCGAGGAGCCCGTGACCGGCGCGTCGACCAGCTCGATCCCGCGCTCTTGCAGGTCTTCTCCGATCGCACGGGTCTGCGCGGGAGCGATCGTCGTCATATCGACGCAGAGCGTGCCGGCGGCGGCGCCCTGCGCAACGCCCTGCTCACCGAGCAGCACCTCGCGCACCTGATCGCCGTCGACGACCATGCTGATGACGACGTCGCTGGCGGCGCCGACCTCGGCGGGTGAGCCGGCGACGCTGCCGCCGTGCTCGGCGGCCCAGGCCTCGGCCGTCGCCCGCGTGCGGTTGAAGACCGTCAGCTCGTGGCCGGCGCGAGCGAGGTTCGCGGCCATTCGCGAGCCCATGATCCCGAGCCCGACGAAGCCGACGCGGCCGGGCGAGGCGGATGCGGATGCGGACGAAGGCGTCACAGCGGCGAGGCTAGTGGGCCGTCCACAGACGTGGCACCCGTCCTGCACGACCCGACGAGCTCCGCGCGGCACGAAAGACAGGGGTGGCTCCCTAGGGCGAGCGGACATGTGCCGAACTAACCTCGCACCAACTTCTGGGGGATCGGACGCCGCACGCGCGGCCCAGCCCGGCTCGAGCAACGAAGGAGACGAGGAATGAGCAGCAGCAGCGCCATCGACGCGCGGCCACGGCGAGGCGGGATCGCGAACCACGGCGCCGGCGGTCGTGCTGGCGGCGGCGGCCCTGGCGCTCGGCGCTGGTCCGGCCGGTGCCCATGGCGGCGACGCGGGGCTCGTGCACAGCTGCATCGACAAGGCCGGCAACGTGAAGATCGTGGCGGCCGACGAAGTCGTGCAAGAAGCACGAGCTGGCCCTCGACTGGGCGCGTGGCGGCGGCGACGGCGGCGGCACGTCGTATACCGCCGGAGCGGGGCTCTCGCTCAGCCCGGCGAACGAGTTCAGCGTGACGGGCGCGCCTTGGAGCGGTCTGACGGGCGTTCCCGCGGCTTCGCGGACGGCGTCGACGACGAGGGCCCGGCGTTGACGTGGGGCAACCTGACCGGCATCCCGAGCGAGCTGCTCGACGGCGACGACGACGGCAGCGCAGCGGTCAGCGCGTTCGCTACGCAACTCGCGACCGACGACGGCACCCCCAACCAAGCCCGGCGATCCCGTCTCGTTCTCGAGGATCAAGGACCTCACGAGCGCGTCCGGCGACGGGCGGATCACCGGAAGCTTCGTCGCCGACGGCTCGATCGAGAGCCCGAGACATCGCGCGACGGGACCATCGCCGCGAGTGATCTCGCGGGAAGCGACGAAGCGGGGGCCATCGTGATCGGCGCCGTCACGAGCGAGAAGATCGCTCGACGGGACGATTCAGGCGCGCGACCTTGCCTCGGGCGTGCTGGATCGGATCGTGATGACGGCGACGCTGCCTGCGGGCCCGGTTCCCCGCGGGCGACCGTGCCGCCGTGCGATGCTCGCGGTGGCCGGCGTGGACCCGCTCGACATCGTCGTGGTGTCGCCGCCTGCGGCGCTCGACGACGGCCTCGTGTTCGCCGGGTCCGACGTCCTCGCGCCCGGCACGGTGACGATCTACCTGCACAACATCACCGCCGCGCCGATCAGCGTGGGCAGCGCAGACGTGGACGATCCGGCAGCTGCGGACCGGCGGCTGAGCAGCGGTACGCGTCATTGCCCTTCCGTCCGCGCCGGTTTAGGCTCCGGCGCGTGACGGAGCGGGCAACCTGCGGATGGGACGGCGAACGGTGCCGACCGTTCCGAGTAGCCCGACGCCTGCCGCCGCCCGGCTGCGCCACCGGCGCAACGCCCGTACGCTGACGCCCGGCCAGCTCGCCAACTTCCGCAAGGCGATCACTGCCGCGCAGGGGATCAAAGACGACCGCGGCTACCAGGCCTGGGCGGGCATCCACGGCCTGCCGCTGCCGATTTTCTGCACGCACAACTCGCCGCTGTTTCTGCCATGGCACCGGGCGTACCTGTACTTCTTCGAGAAGGCTCTGCAGGACCGCGTCCCCGGCGTCACGCTGCCGTGGTGGAACTGGACGATGCGTCACGACGAGGGGATCCCGAAGGCCTACACGGTCGCCCGGGGGCCGCAGGGCGAGCCCAACCCGCTGCGCAGTTCGCCGATCCAACCCTCCGGCCGTGAGCCCGGCGGCCCGGCGAGGACGAACCGCAGGCCCGGCCAGGACGGCGCGCCGCCGCTGCCGACGCTGCCCCAGGTCAAGGCGGTGCTCGAGCTGACGGACTTCATGGACTTCCAGACGCAGGCCGAGGACCTCCACAACGGCGTCCACGTCTGGGTCGGCGGGACGATGGGCAGCGTCGGCAGCTCGGCGTACGACCCGCTCTTCTGGGCGCACCACGCGATGATCGACCGCATCTGGCGCCTGTGGCAGCTCAGGCACCCGGGCAGCGGCCCGCCCGCCTCGCTGCTGAACCGCGCGCTCGCGCCGTTTCCGATGACCGTCCGCGACACGCTCGACATGGACACGCTGGGCTACGACTACGCGGTGACGACGGCCTCGACGACGGGCACGGGGACGGGCTGATGGTCGACCGCTTCGTCTCGCCGCCGATCGACCTGCCGATAGACACAGAGGACACGTACCGCGCCGACCTCGTCTTCTACGACGTCGACCACTCCGGCGCGTCGTACGAGGCGCGGATCTTCCTCAACGTGCCCGACGCCGACGCCGACACCCCGCGCGATCATCCGAACTACGCGGGCTCGTTTCACATCTTCGGCCACGGCGGCTGCTTCGGCGACGTCGGCCACTGCGACGTCCCGACCGAGCGCGATCCCTTCGACCTGCGCCCGCCGCACCAGCTCGTCCCGGCCTCGAAGACGGTCGTCATCACCGACGCGTTCAAGCGCATCGTCGGGCCGCACGACGAGACGATGACCGTGACGGTCGTGGCGTTCGCGCCGGGAGACACCCCCAACGACGTGCTGCAGTTCGCGACGATCCGGCTGCTGACCTACCAGTAGTCCGTGGGCGCCTTCAGCCGTCGGCCGCGCCGTGGCCGCCGCCGCCGGGCGTCTCGATCGTCAGGCGGTCGCCGGGCTGCAGCTCGCCGCCGGCCTTCGCCGGCAGGTCCTCGCCGTTGAGCAGGTTGCGCCCGCGGGCGCCGTCGGCGCCGCCGCCGGCGCCCGGCGGAGCGTGGCGGCGGCGCTCGGTGATGAGCGCGTAGGACATCGGCGCGAGCGCCTCGAGCTCGCGCACGAGCCCGTCGCCGCCGCGGTGACGGCCGGCGCCGCCCGAGCCGCGGCGGATCTCGTGGCGCACGACGCGCAGCGGGAACTCGAGCTCGAGCGCCTCGACGGGTGTGTTGAGCGTGTTGGACATCGCGACGTGGACGGCGCTCGGACCGTCGGCGTCCGCGCAGGCGCCCTGGCCGCCGCCGAGCGTCTCGTAATACGTGAAGCCAGGGGTGCCGGAGGCGGACTCACCACCGTCGCTGGTGTTCGCTCGTCTCGCGCCGCCGTCGGCGGGCCCACCTGTGTCATTCCTGCCGAGCGTGACGTTGTTCATCGTGCCCTGGCCGAGGGCGCGGCCGAAGGCGGCGAGGACGAGGTCGGCGACGCGGCTGGAGGTCTCGACGTTGCCGCCCGCCACGGCGGGCGCCTCGCCGCCCGGCCCGCCGTCGCGGCGGGCGTGCAGCAGCGAGCCCGCGGGCGCGCGCACCTCGATCGGCCGGTACGCGCCGGCGCTCGGCGGGACGTCGGGATCGGTCAGGACGCGGACGGCGAAGTAGGCCGCCGAGCGCGTGACGGCGAGCGGGCAGTTGAGGTTGCCGCCGTGCTGCGACGCACTGCCCTCGAAGTCGAGCACGAGGCGGTCGCCCTCGACCGTCGCCACGAGGCGCAGCTCGATGTCGCCCTCGATCCCCTCGAGCACGTCGCGCGCCTCGCGCGGGCCGTCGGGCAGCTGCGCGATGCAGGCGCGAGTGCGCCGCTCGGCGTAGTCGAGGACCGCCGCCGTCGCCTCGCGCAGCGCCTCCGCGCCGAGGCGCTCGGCGAGCTCGACGAGCCGCTGCGCCCCGATCCGGTTGGCGGCCAGCTGCGCGCGCAGGTCGGCGCGGCGCTGGTCGGGCTGGCGCATCTGCGCGACGAGCTCGTCGATCGCGGCCTCGTCGAGGACCCGCGGCGCGATCACGACGCCCTCCTCGGCGAGCGTGGTCGAGTCGGCGGGCATCGAGCCGGGGGCGCGACCGCCGACGTCGGCGTGGTGGGCGCGGTTGGCGGCGAAGCCGAGCAGCTCCGAGCCCGGCCCGCTCGCCAGGACGGGCGTGATCACCGTGATGTCGGGCAGGTGGGTGCCGCCGGCGAACGGGTCGTTGAGGATCCACGGGCGGCCCTCGGAGTGGTCCTCGCCGAGCACCGCGGCGACCGCGGCCGGCATCGCGCCGAGATGGACCGGGATGTGCTCGGCCTGCATGACCATCTCGCCGGCCGCGTCGAACAGCCCGCTCGAGCAGTCGCGGCGCTCCTTGATGTTCGCCGAGTGGGCGCTGCGCACGAGCGCGGCGCCCATCTCCTCGCAGGCCGCGCGCAGCGCGCCGGTGACGACCTGCAGGTCGATCGCGTCGAGCGTCATGCGCCGTCGTCGCCTCGTTCCAGGACGATCGTGCCGGCGTCGTCGACCGTGCCCGACCAGCCCGGCGGGACCGCGAGCGTCGCCTCGGGCAGCTCGCAGACGGCCGGACCGTCGAAGCGCTCGCCGGGCGCCGGCTCGCCGCGCAGGATCTCGGCGTCGTGCTCGGCGCCGGCAAACACGACGGTGCGCCGGGAGCGCTGCACCTCGCCCGCGGCGGCGTCGCCCGCGAAGTCGAGCTCGGGCCCCGGCACCCGCGCCGTCGCGCGGATCGTGACGACCTCGATCGCCGTGTCCGCGTCGCGGTAGCCGTAGCGCTCGTCGTGCTGCGCCTCGAACGCCTCGCGTACGCGGCCGGCCGTGGCGTCGGGCAGGTCGCGGACGGTCAGCTCGTGCGCCTGGCCGCGGTAGCGCACGTCGTAGGCGACCTCGACCTCGACCTCGACCTCGATGTCGCCGTCGCGCTTCTCGCCGAGCGTCGTCCGGGCGGCCTCGGCCAGTTCCTCGCGAGCGGTCGCCAGCGCGTCGTCGGTCAGCGCGTCGCCGCCGAGCAGCACCGTGCGCTGCTCGCTGGCGCGGCGGTCGGCGGCGGCGAGGCCCAGCGCGCTGAGCACGCCGGACGCGCGCGGGCAGAGGATCGTCGTCATCCCCAGCTCGTCGGCGATCGCGGCCGCGTGCAGCGGCCCGGCGCCGCCGAACGCCAGCAGCGCGAAGCGGCGCGGGTCGATGCCCTGCTCGACGGTCATGACGCGCAGGGCGCGCACCATCTCTGCGTCGGCGACGCGCACGATTCCCTCCGCGCAGGCCGGCAGGTCGAGCCCGACCTCCCCGGCGAGCGCGCCCACCGCCTGCTCGGCCGCGGCGCGGTCCAGGGCGACGCCCCCCGCCAGCGGCGCGTCCGTGCCGAGGCGCCCCAGCAGGAGGTTCGCGTCGGTCACGGTCGGCTTGTCGCCGCCGCGGCCGTAGCACGCGGGCCCGGGCACCGCGCCCGAACTGCGCGGTCCGGCGCGCAGGGCGCCGCCGGGATCGCGCCACGCCACCGAGCCGCCGCCGGCGCCGACCGTGTGGATGTCGACCATCGGCAGCGCGAGCGGCCGCCCGCCGACCTCGCGGCCGGCCGTCTCGCGCACGGCGCCCCCTTCCACCACGCAGACGTCGCACGACGTGCCGCCCATGTCGAAGCAGACGAGGTCGGGGCGCTCGCTGCGCCGGGCGACGAGCGCCGCCGCCGCCGCGCCGCCGGCGGGACCGGAGAGGACGGTGTAGGCGGCGTGCCCGGCGGCGAGCTGCGCCGCGGCGAGGCCGCCGCTGGACTGCATGATGCGCGGCTCCGGCAGGCCCGCGTCGGCGGCCTGCTCCAGCAGCCGCCGCAGGTAGCGCGCCAGCAGCGGCGACAGCGCCGCGTCGATCTCCGTGGTGGCGGCCCGCTCGTACTCGCGAAACGTGCCGACGACGTCGTGCGAGAGCGAGACGTGGACGCCGGGCAGCGCGTCGCGCAGCGCCTCGCCGATCGCCCGCTCGTGTGCCGGGTGGGCGTAGGCGTGCAGCAGGACCACCGCGACGGCCTCGGGCTCGAGCGCGGCGACCTCGCGCGCCAGCGCGGCGGGATCCTCGAGCGCGCGCAGCACGCCCTCGGGTCCGCAGCGCTCGGGCGCGGCCACGCGGCGCTCGGGTGGCACGAGCGGGGCGGGTCGCGCGGCGCACAGCCGGTAGAGGTCGGCGCGCGACTGGCGGCCGAGCTCGACGACGTCGGTGAAGCCCTCGGTCGCGACGAGCACCGTGCGTGCGCCGCGGCCCTCCAGCAGCGCGTTCGTGGCGACCGTCATCCCGTGCGCGAACGCGGTGACCTCCTCGGCGGCGGCGCCCGCGCGCTCGAGCGCCGCGCCGACCGCGGCCATGACGCCCTCGGACTGGTCGTCGGGCGTCGTCGGCGCCTTCGCCGTGACGAGCCGCCCTCCGGTCGCCAGCACCGCGTCGGTGAACGTCCCGCCGACGTCGACGCCGAGCAGCACGGCCGTCAGCCGCCCGCCGGGCGCAGGCGCGCGAAGCACACGTCGGGCAGGTGATCGCGCTCCGGCCGCTTTACGATCGGCGCGAGGGCCCGCAGCGTGACCGTGCCTTCGCCGAGCGGCGGGTCGGTCAGCGCGATCGCGGGCATCGCTGCATCTAAGCCGATCGGCGGGTGGACAGCACGGCGGCGGTGCGTGAGACTCGGCCCCCTGATGCGTGTCCTCGGCCGCCTCGCCGCCCTCGTCGTGCTCGCGCTCCTCGCGGCGCCCGGCTCGGCGTCGGCGCTGACCGCGACCAACGCCCGGATCGCGGCGCATCCGGGCTTCGTGCGCGTCGTCGTCGACTTCTCCGGCGGGACCTTTCAGGTCAACGAGGCCGACGCGACCGATCCGAGCCCCGGCGACGGCACCGCCCGCGTCGAGGTGCGCCGGCCCGGCATCAGCACGCTGGCGATCGACCGCTCCGCCGCGGGGGTGCGCGTGCGGGTCAGCCAGGCCGCCGGGCGCATCGTGATCCGCCTGGAGGGCGCGCGGCGGGCGTTGAAGTACCTGCGCGTGTCGGGGCTGCATCGCCCGGAGCGCCTCGTGCTCGATCTCTACAGCGCCAAGCCGCCGAGCCGGGCGGCCGAGATCCGCGTGGGCCGCAACAACTGCCTGCGGCTGGAGAGCGTCACCGCCGACGGGCGCGGCTTCCGCGTGCGCGGCGTCGAGCGCGAGCTCTTCGAGGCAAGCTTCGTGCTGCGCGTGCGCGACGCGGCCGGGCGCAGCGTCGGCCGGCGGGTCATGACCGCGCGCGGGCCGTGGAGCGCGCGTGTGGCCTACCGCGTCGCCAGCGCTCAGATCGGGACCGTCGAGGCGGTGGCGCAGTCGGCGAAGGACGGCTCGCTGGCCTGCCTCGTCCAACTCCGCGTCGGCCTGAACCCGTAGTGGGCCGTTCTCGCAACGTTTGACACGAGAAGACCCGCCAGCGCCGCGGCGCGGCGCGGCGCGGGCGTCTACGCGGCCATCGAGCGCTCGAGCTCGATCTCCTCGGTCTCGGCGAGGTGCTGGTGCGACGGGCAGTAGCCGTTGTGGGCGAGGGGCATGCGCTGGCAGGGGGTCCCGCGGCGCGTCGTGGCGCGGCACTCGAGCGGGTTGCCGTTGATGTCGTAGCCATGCTGGGGCTGGCTCGCGAGCCACTCCTGGGCGGCTCCGACGTAGGCGGCGACGACGCTCCAGACGCGCGGCTGGGCCCCGATCGGGAAGTTCGTGCGGATGTCCGCGAACAACGTGCGGGCAGGCTTGGCGAAGTAGTGGCGGTCGGTGGCGAGACGCTCGATGGTGGTCTCGCACGCCCGGAGGACCTCCGCATGACCATCGCGCGCGCCCGGCGCGGTGTCGATGAGGGGCGACAGCTCGCGGTAGATCGCGCGACTGAACTGATACATGGGGGTCAGGATCTCCTTTCCTCAGACGACTCCAGGCCGCGGCAGTCTGGCGCGCCCGTATGAAGGTAAGAACGATCCGAATGTTGAGTTCGTATTAAGCCCTTGACGGACTGTCAGCTCCACGGTGACGGATGCGGCCGCTCATCTGCGCCGATCACCGTGTGGTGGTGGTCCAGCGCGGCGTCCACGGCCGTGAAGTCCGTGCGCTGGTGCGCGCCGCGGCTCTCCTCTCGACGCAGCGCACAGGCGGCGACGAGCCGGGCGAGCGGGTGCGGATCGCCGAGCAGGCGCTCGAGGCCCGCGCGGGTGCGCACGATCCCGGCGTCGCGCCAGAGCGCCTCCTGCGTCGCGCGCTCGGGCCGGCGCAGCGGCGTCGCGGCGGGCGGCGCGCCGCCCGCCGGGCCGGCGTCGACGGGCTCGTCGAGGCCGGCGGCGGCGGCCCGCGAGCCGAAGACGAAGCATTCGCTGAGGGAGTTGGAGGCCAGCCGGTTGGCGCCGTGCAGTCCGGTGCAGGCGGTCTCGCCGACGGCGTACAGGCCGGGAACCGTGCTGCGCCCGTGCAGGTCGGTGACGACCCCGCCCATCATGTAGTGCGAGGCGGGCGCGACCGGGATCCGCTCGCGGGTCGGGTCCAGCCCGGCGTCCTGCAGCGCCGAGACGACGTTGGGAAAGAGCGCCGGATCGACGGCGCGCATGTCGAGGCCGACCGCGGTGGTACGCGTCTGCAACAGCAGCGTCGAGATGGCGCGCGCGACCTCGTCGCGCGGCGCGAGCTCCTCGACGAACCGCTCCCCGTCGGGGCCGTGCAGCGTCGCGCCCTCGCCGCGGATGGCCTCGGTGACGAGAAAGCCCTCACGGCCGGGGATCCCGATGACCGCCGTCGGATGAAACTGCAGGAACTCGAGATCGGCGAGCTGCGCGCCGGCGCCGTGGGCGATCGACATGCCGATCCCCAGCGAGCCGGGCGGGTTGGTCGTGCGCGCCCACAGCGCGGCGGCGCCGCCGGTGGCGAGGATCGTGGCGCGTGCGCGGATCGCGCGGCCGTCCTCGAGCACGACGCCGGCGCAGCGGCCGTCGTGCATCCAGCCGCCCGTCGCCCGCGCGCCCTCGAGTACCTCGACGCGCGGCTCGTCGACGACGAGTGCCGAGAGCTGGCGCACGACGCGCCGGCCGGTCGCGCTGCCGCCGGCGTGTACGACGCGGCGCACGGAGTGCCCGCCCTCGAGGCCGAGCGCGAGCACGCCGCGGCGGTCGGCGTCGAAGCGCACGCCGAGCTCTTCGAGGTCGCGCACGCGGGCGGGCGCCTCGTGGACGAGCACCTGCGCCGCCGATCGTCTGACGAGGTTGCGCCCCGCCGCCTCGGTGTCGTCGAGGTGGCGACCGAAGGAGTCCTCGACCGCGAGCGCCGCCGCGATCCCGCCCTGCGCCCAGTAGCTGGCGGTCTGCGCCAGCGGCGTGGCCGAGACGAGCACGACCCGCGCGCCGGCGCCGGCCGCGCTGAGCGCCGCGTACAGCCCGGCGGCGCCGGCGCCGACGACCGCGAGGTCGCTGCTGATCACCGGTTCGTCGGGCACCCGGCGGGTACGGTATCCGGATGGCCGCTGCGGTCCTGTTTCGCCATCCGTCGTCGCTGGAGCACGACACGGGGGCGCACCCGGAGAACGCCCGGCGGATCGTCGCGATCGAGAGCGCGCTGAGCGAGCGCGACTGGCTCGGCTGGGACGTGCGCCTGTCGCCGGCCGCGACGCGCGAGCAGATCGGCCGCGTCCACCCCGCGGAGCACATCGATCGCATCGAGCGGCTGTGCCGGCGCGGCGGCGGGATGATCGACCTCGACACGCTCGTCAGCCCGGGCTCGTGGGAGGCGGCGCTGCACGCCGCGGGCGGCGCGCTGGCGGCGGTCGACGCGCTGTTCGAGGAGGACGGGGTGCGCTGCGCGGCCTCGCTGCACCGCCCGCCGGGACATCACGCCGAGCCGGCGCAGGCGATGGGCTTCTGCCTGTTCGGCAACGTCGCGATCGGCGCGGCGCACGCGATCGCCGCACACGGGGCGCAGCGCGTGCTGATCTTCGACTGGGACGTGCACCACGGCAACGGGACGAACGCGATCTTCCGCGAGCGCGACGACGTGCTGTTCTGCTCGGTCCACCAGTCGCCGCTGTATCCGGGCACCGGCCCGGCGTCCGACGTCGGGCGCGGCGACGGCGAGGGCTACACGGTCAACATGCCGGTGCCCGGCGGCTCGGGCGACGCGGTCTTCCTGTCGCACGTCGCGCACGTCGTGCGGCCGCTCGCCCGGCAGTTCGCGCCCGACCTGCTGCTCCTGTCGGCCGGCTACGACGCCCATGCCGAGGATCCGCTCGCGGGCTGCCGGGTCACCGACGCCGGCTTCGCTGGCATGGCCGCGCTCATGCGCGCGACGGCGGACGAGCTCGACATCCCGCTGGGGCTCGTGCTCGAGGGCGGCTACGACCTCTCGGCGCTGTCGCGCTCGGTGGTGGCGACGCTGGACGCGCTCGGCTCGCCCGCCGCTCCGGCGGTGCCCGACGTGGCGGTCGACCCGCTGGCGCTGCGCGCGCAGGAGCGGCTGACGGCGTACTGGCCGGCCCTGGCGTAGGTCGCCGCGCTACGGCGTCGTCGTCGTCCGCGGCGCCGGGTTGTTCTGCGTCGTCGCGGTGGTGCCGGGCGGCGGGGCCGTCGCCGGCGGGATCGTGGTCGCGCCGGGCGTGGTCGTCGCCCCCGGCGTCGTGGTCGCGCCCGGCGTCGTCTGCCCGGGCACGGTGCTCGACGGCGCCGCGGGGTCGACGGGCGTCGTCGACGGGACCGTCGGGATCGGTCGTCACGGGCGGGGGCGTGACGAGCGGCGGCGTGGTTTGAACGGCGGTCGGGGTCGCGGTCGTGCCGGCGGTGGGCACCTCGTCGTCGCTGGTGAGCTTGACGAAGGCGAACGCCAGCAGCGCGCCGGCGAGCAGGACGATCGCGGCGATGGCGACCGTCGGCAGCTGCCAGTTCGGCGTCGGGGCCAGGCGGGTGCGGGCCGGCGCGCCGCACTCCAGGCACCAGTCCTGCTCGGGGCCGATCGGCGCCGAGCAGCGCGGGCAGCGCATCGAGCCCGGCTCGGGAAGCTGCGAAGGAGGAGGTCCGGCAGGCGGTGGCGGGGTGCTCACGAGCCGTCGTCGTGAGCGTGCGGCGGTCGCATCGCCTCGGTCGGCTGTGACGGCGGCGTCGGTGCCGGCGGTTGCGGCGGCGGCGGCGCGGGCGCGGCGCGTAGGGCGCGACCGCTCCCGGCGAGGGCATCGCCTGCAGCGGGACCTGCGGCGCCTGCGGTGGCGCGGCGATCGCGCCGCCGACCTCGCCCATCGCGCGCGGGCCGCCGATCTGCAGCCCGCAGTTGGGACAGAAGTTCGAGTCGCTGGCGTGCAGGGCGCCGCAGCGCGCGCACGACGTGATCCCCGGCTCGCGCAGCTCGTGGATCGGGCGGCGGTCGTCGAGGATCCGCTCGAGCGCGCGCAGCTCCTGGTCGACCGCGGCGAGCGCGCCGATCTTCGCCTCGACGAGATCGGGGCGGTCGCGGCCGAAGCGGCGCATGTCGAACATCAGCCCGCCGATGTCGCGAAACGCCAGCTCGCGGGTGCGGCGCAGGAAGCGCAACCGGCGGCGCAGCTTGCCGCGGTCGCGGAAGCTCGCGGCGTGGGCGCCGGCGCCGCCCGGCTGCTCCTGGACGATGACCTGGGTCTGCGGCTCGGACGCGCCCGCCACGAGGGGAGCCGGGGCCGGGCCGGCGGCGCCGGTGGCCGCGGCCTTGCCCCAGGGCAGGCGGTCGCCCTTCGAGCGCCCGCGAAACGGGCCGGACGGAAGTCGGCTGAGCAGGCCGGGGCGGCTGCGGCCAGTTGAGCCGGAGGCGCGGCGGCGGAAGATGCGCTGCATCGGTCCGGTCATGTCAGAGGGGCGCCGCGTACGGCGGGGCCGGGCGGGCGAGTATAGAAGGCGCGCAGCCGCAGAAGCGCAAGGACATGGTCATGACGACGCGGGCGGGCATGCGGGGTTGCGGTCATTCACAGCGTCGGCACATCTTCCCCGCAGACTTGTCACAGACACGCGTAGATCCGTCACGCGATGCGGCGCAGCATCCCTGCGGCACACCACGTCTCCTGGAGGCCGCACATGCCGTACCGCACGATGGGCTGGATCCACGCCAACATCGCTCGCATCGTCCGCGAGCAGTCCGGGCAGGGCACCGTCGAATACGTCGGGCTCATGCTCCTGCTCGCCGGGCTGCTGACCGGCGTCGTCATCGCCGCCAAGGGGATGAAGGACGGCGGCGGGCTGGCGGCCGAGATCTCCAAGAAGCTCAAGGACACGATCGAGTCGATCGGCGTGAAGAAGTAGCGGGCCGCGAGGGCACCCGGGCGCCCTCTGCGAACATGGCGCCCGTGCCGTCCCCCCCTCAGCACACCGCGCCGATCGGCGTCTTCGACTCCGGCGTCGGCGGTCTCACGGTCCTGCACGAGCTGCTCGTCGAGCTGCCCCAGGAGGACTTCCTCTACCTCGGCGATTCCGCGCGCTTTCCCTACGGCGACCGCACGGCCGAGGAGCTGCGGACGTTCAGCCGGCAGATCGCCGACGCGCTGCTCATGCGCGGCGCCAAGCTCATCGTCGTGGCCTGCAACTCGGCGACGTCGAGCGCCTTGGAGGACGTCACGCAGTACGTCGCGCAGAGCGGCTGGGACGTCGACGTCATCGGCGTGGTCGGGCCCGAGTCCAACCTCGCCGTCGCGCAGACGCGCAACGGGCGCATCGGCGTGCTCGCGACGGCCGCGACGGTCGCCAGCGGCGCCTACGAGCGCGCGGTCCTCGCGGCCGATCCGCTCGTGCGGCTGACGAGCGTGCCCTGTCCGCACCTCGCGCGGATCTCCCAGGACGGCGCGCCGATCACCGAGGCCGACGTGGCGCTCGCGCGTGAGTACTGCGCGCCGCTGCGCGTCGCGCAGGTCGACACCGCGATCCTCGGCTGCACGCACTATCCGTTCGTCGGCTCGCTGCTGCAACGCCTGCTCGGCCCGCAGGTGACGCTGATCACCTCCGGCACGGCGATCGCGCGCCGCGTCCAGCACGCCCTCGACGCCCGCGACCTCGCCACGCCGAACACCGGCGAGGGCCGCTACAGCTTCCTGTGCACCGGCGACGCGGCGGCCTTCGCGCGCGTCGGCTCGCGTTTCCTGCAGCTGCCGATGGGCACCGTCGACCACATCCTGCTTCCGATCGAGGTACCCGCATGACGACCACCGCCGCCCCCGCCCGCTCATACGACCGCGCGTCCGACCAGATGCGCCCGACGACGATCGAGCCGAACTTCGTCAAGCCCGCCGCCGGCTCGGCGCTCATCACGCAGGGCGAGACGCGCGTCATCTGCACGGCGTCCGTGCAGGAGTCCGTCCCGCGCTGGATGGCCGGCCGCGGCACCGGCTGGGTCACCGCGGAGTACGGGATGCTGCCCGCGTCGACCGGCGACCGCAAGGCGCGCGACATCTCCAAGGGCAGGCTCGACGGTCGCAGCGTCGAGATCCAACGCCTGATCGGCCGCTCGATCCGCGGCGTGATCGACTTCGCCGCGCTCGGCGAGCGCACGATCTACCTCGACTGCGACGTGCTCACCGCCGACGGTGGCACGCGCTGCGCGTCGATCACGGGCGCGTTCGTCGCGCTGGATCTCGCCATCCGCCGGCTGCTGGAGGAGGGCAAGCTCAAGCGCTCCGCGCTGACCGGCAGCGTCGCGGCGGTGTCCTGCGGCATCGTCGGCGGCGTCCCGCTGCTGGACCTCGACTACTCCGAGGACTCCACGGCCGAGGTCGACGCCAACGTCGTCATGACCGGCGAGGGCGGGCTGATCGAGGTCCAGGCGACCGCCGAGCGCACGCCGCTGTCGCGCGCGCACCTCGACGACCTGCTCGCGCTCGCCGCCGGCGGCATCGAGCACCTCAGGTCCGTGCAGGCACAGGCCGTGGTGTGAGGCTCGTCCTCGCGACCCGCAACGCGCACAAGGTGCGCGAGTTCGAGACGCTGCTGCGGCCGCACGAGATCCTCCCCCTGCCCGACGACGTGCAGCTGCCGCCCGAGACCGCCGACACGTTCGCCGGCAATGCGCTCGGCAAGGCGCGCGCGGCGGCCGCCGCGACGGGCCTACCCGCCATCGCCGACGACTCGGGGATCGAGGCGGCGGCGCTCGGTGGCGCGCCCGGCGTGCGCTCGGCACGCTACGCCGGCGAGACCGCAACCGACGAGGAGAACCTCGCCAAGCTCCTGCGCGAGGCGCCGGCGGGATCGGCGCTCGCCTATGTCTGCGCGCTCGCCTACATCGACGAAGTGGGTACGGAGCAGGTCGTCGAGGGCCGCTGCACCGGCACGCTGACCGATCGGCCACGTGGCGACGGCGGCTTCGGCTACGACCCCGCGTTCGTGCCCGACGACATCCCCGACTCCGACGACCGCACGATGGCCGAGCTCGACCCCGCCGAGAAGGATGCGATCAGCCATCGCGGCCGTGCCGCCAGGGCGCTGCTGGCGCGCCTGGAGGCGTGAGCGGCGTGGCCGGCCCGCTGATCGCCGCCGCCGCGCAGCCCGGCCGCGACGGTACGGTCAAGACCCGCGCGGCGGCGCTGTCGATCGCCTCCAACGCGATCCTCATCGCGCTGAAGATCGCCGCCGGCGCGATCACGGGCTCGGTCGCGATCCTCACCGAGGCGATGCACTCGTCGATCGACCTCATCGCCTCGTTCGTCGCGTACTTCTCCGTGCGCGAGGCCGACAAGCCGGCCGACGCCGAGCATCCCTACGGCCACGCGAAGATCGAGAACCTCGCCGCCGCGATCGAGGCGATGCTGATCCTCGTCGGCTCCGGCGTGATCATCTACGCCGCCGTCCGCAGCCTCGCCAACGGGCCCGAGGTCCATTCGCTGGGGGTGGGCATCGCGGTGATCGCGATCTCGATCGTCGCCAACGTGATCGTCTCGACGAAGATCGCCCGCCAGGCGAAGGCGACCGACTCGCCGGCGCTCGAGGGCGATGCCGCGCACCTGCGCACCGACGCGGCGACCTCCGCGGCGGTCCTCGTCGGCCTCGTCCTCGTCCAGGTCACCGGCGCAGCCTGGCTGGACCCGGTCATCGCCCTCGTCGTCGCCGGCGCGATCGTCTACGCCGGCGTGCGGCTGCTCGCGCGCGCGTCGCGCGTGCTCGTCGACGAGGCCCTGCCGCCCGAGGAGCTCGACGCCGTGCGCGACGCGATCACCGAGTTCGGCCCGCGCGGCGTCTGCGGCTACCACAAGCTGCGCGCACGCCGGGCGGGCTCGCGGCGCTACGTCGACCTCCACGTCCAGTTCGTCGGCGGCACGACGCTGGAGAACGCGCACGCCACCGCCCACGCGCTGCAGGACGCCATCCGCGCGCGGCTGCGCGGCGCCGACGTGCTCATCCACCTCGAGCCGGAGGGCAGCGTGCACCCCGGCACCGAGATCCCGGCGCAGTGAGCCGGCGGTCAGCTCGGCGGCGGTGCGGGCGGCCGGGTCTTCTCGGGCACGAGGTTGATCGCCGCCGACAGGCCGACCGCGACCGCGACGGCGCCGTAGCCGTTGTAGCCCGAGATGAACAGCAGCAGCGCCGTGATGAACGCGGCCGCGGCGGTGACGAGCCAGGCGATGCGGTTGAAGGACACGCCTGCATCCTCCCCGATCGCGACGAGTCCGGCCACGCTGCTAGCTTCAGAACCGTCCGTTTGATCCGCCTGCAGCACAAGGGAGCACCTCTCGTGACGAAGTCCCAGCTCATCGAAGCTGTCGCCGCACGCACCGATCTCACCCGCCGGCAGGCCGCCGACGCCGTCGACGCCGTCCTCGAGACGATGGAGGACGTGCTCAGCCGTGGAGGGGAGGTCGCCCTGGCGGGCTTTGGCAAGTTCAGCGTCGCCGAGCGCGCGGCGCGCCAGGGGCAGCACCCGCGCACCGGAGAGGCGATGGACATCCCCGCGTCGCGCGTGCCGAAGTTCACCGCCGGCTCGAACCTCAAGCAGGCCGTACGCCGGTAGGTGCGGCGGTTCTCGCACGCCCCCAAGACGTGACGACGCCCTTCGGCGACCGGCTCGCCGCACTCGTCGAGGCGCGCGAGTCGCAGATCGTGCTCGGCCTCGATCCCGACCCGGCGCGGCTGTGGCCCGAGGCCGTGGCGCAGGCGCCCGCCCAGGGCTCGCCGGCGCAGCGCGCCGCGGGCGCGGTGCAGGCGCACTGCGCGGCGCTGATCGACGCCGCCGGCCCGGCCTGCGTCGCCGTCAAGCCGCAGCTCGCCTGCTTCGAGCGCCTCGGCGCCGACGGCTGGGCGGCGCTCGCCGCGACGGTCGCCTACGCCCATGACCGGGGCCTGCTCGTCATCGCCGACGGCAAGCGCGGCGACATCTCGGTCTCGGCGGCGGCCTACGCGCAGGCGCTCGTCGGCAGCACGCCGACGCCGTTCGGCGACGTCGCGGGCCTGGGAGCGGATGCCTTCACCGCCAACCCGCTGCTGGGAATCGACGCGCTCGAGCCGATCGTCGGCGGCGCGCAGGCGGCCGGCGCCGGCGTCTTCGTCCTCGTGCGCACGTCGAACCCGGGCGCGGCGGACATCGAGGACCTCGCGCTGGCGGGAGCCGACGGCGGCACCGTCTGGGAGCGCGTCGCCGCGATCGTCACGCAGATGGGGTCGCCGCCGTCGGCCGACAGCGGCCTCTCGGACATCGGGGCGGTTGTCGGCGCGACCGCTCCCGAGCACGTCGCACGGATGCGCGAGCTCATGCCGCACGCGCCGTTCCTGCTGCCCGGCATCGGCGCCCAGGGCGGACGCGTCGAGGATCTGGCGCCGGCCTTCGCGCCCGGCCGCGCCGGCGGGCTCGTCAGCGCGTCGCGCTCGATCGCGTCGGCACACGAATCCGACGGAGCCGCGCCGGCCGGCGCTGCGCGGGCCGAGGCCGAGCGACTGCGGGAGGCCGCGTGGTCACTGAAATAACCGAACGCGAACGTGCCAGCTCCGTATGCTCCCCGTGGGATGGAGGAGATCGATGCCCAGCGCTTCGTGCTTCCGGGCTTGCTGACGCTCCTGTTCCTCGGCGCCTTCCTGATCATCGTGACCAACGGCGGCGGCGACGATTCGGCGGGAGCCATCGACCGGCCGGCGCAGACGCGCACGTCGACCACGAAGGCCAGGACGGCCACGAAGACGCCGGCATCCACGACGCAGCCGGCGTCGACGATCGCGCCCTCCGGTCGCTTCGTGAAGGTGCAGGCCGGCGACACGCCGACGTCGATCGCCGATCGCTCCGGGATCTCGACCGAGCGGCTGCTCGAGCTCAACCCGAGCATCGAGCCCGATTCCCTCAAACCCGGCCAGAACCTCAAGCTCCTTCCGTGACGGCGCGCATCGCGCTGCTCGGCGCGCTGCTCGTCGCGCTGCTGACCGCGCCGAGCGCGGTGGCCCAGACGGCGTCGGACCCGCCGCGCCTGAGCGCCAAGGCGGCGATCGTCATGGAGACCACGACGGGCGACGTGCTCATGGCCAAGAACGCCGACGTGCGCCGCCAGATCGCCTCGACCACGAAGCTCATGACGGTCCTCGTCGCGCTCGAGCGCGACGACCTCGACGACATCTTCAGCGCCGCCGACTACGACCCGGCGCCGGCCGAGTCGCAGATCGGCCTGCGCCCCGGCGAGCGCATGAGCGTGCGCGACCTCCTGCGCGCCACCCTGCTGCCGAGCGCCAACGATGCCGCCGCGACGCTGGCCGTCGGCACGATGGGCTCCACTCCGGCGTTCGTGGCCGAGATGAACCGCCGCGCGCAGGCACTCGGCCTGACCGACACGCGCTACGCCAACCCGGTCGGCCTCGACGACCCCGACAACTACTCGACGGCGCAGGACCTCGCCCGCCTGGCGATCCGCCTGCGCCGCTACGAGTTCTTCCGCCGCACCGTCGACCTGCGCTTCGCGACGCTGCGCAGCGGCGCGTTGCGGCGGACGGTGCTCAACCGCAACGACCTCGTGCGCAACATCAAGCCCGTCAACGGCGTCAAGACCGGCTACACCCGCCGCGCCGGCAACGTCCTCGTCGGGTCGGCGAGCCGCGACGGCGTGACCGTCGTCAGCGTCGTGCTCGGCGAGCCCAGCGAGCGGGCCCGCGACGCCGACTCGCTCGCGCTGCTGCGCTACGGCCTCGACAGCTACAACGCTCGCACGGTCCTGCCCGAGGGACGCGTGCTCGGCCGCATCGACCTGCGCTACCGCGGCGGACGAGTCGGTCGAGGCCATCGCGGGCGCGACCGTCCAGCGCGTCCTGCGCTCCGGGACGCGCACGACGACCACCGTGAGCGGCCTGCCGGCCGAGGTCGACGGCCCGCTGCCGCGCGGAAGCCGCGTCGGCACGGCCACCGTGCACAGCGGCGACGAGGTGATCGCCCGCGTGCCGGTCGTCACCGCGCGGCCGGTCGCCGAGGCCGGCCTCGGCACGCGCCTGGACGACATGCTGGGCCGCTCGCAGACGATCGTCGCCCTGGTGGCGCTGCTGGTCTGTAGCCTCCCTCTCCTGCTGCTGCGCCGCCGGGCCCTGACCCGCAGGCGCGCGCTCGATGCCGAGCATCGGCGGGCACGGCGGCGGGAGGAATCAACGGTTCCATGATCATCACCGTCACCCTCAACGCGGCGATCGACAAATCACTGTCCGTGCCGAACTTCCGGCTCGGCCGGCGTCACCGCACCGTCGAGCAGACGACGCTGCCGGGCGGCAAGGGCGTCAACGTCGCGCGCACGCTCAAGACGCTGGGCCAGCCCGTCATCGCGACCGGCTTCGCGGGCGGCGCGACCGGCACGCGGATCGTCGAGGCGCTGACCGACGAGTCGATCCTCAACGACTTCGTGCGCATCCGCGAGGAGTCGCGCACGAACACCGCCGTGCTCGACCCCACCAACGGCGAGCAGACCGAGATCAACGAGCGCGGGCCGGCCGTCAGCGCGCGCGAGCTCGAGCTGTTCCGCGACAAGCTCATGTACCTCGCGCGCGGCGCGGCGATCGTCGTCTTCGCCGGATCGCTGCCGCGCAACGTCGACGCGGACGTCTACGCGGGCATGATCAAGGAGCTGCGCAAGCTCGGCCTCGTCGTCGTCATCGACACCGACGGCGACCCGTTGCGCCACGCGGTGCGCGCCGAGCCGCACGTCGTCTCGCCCAACGTGCTCGAGGCCGAGGAGCTCGTCGGCCACGAGTTCAACGACGACGAGGACCGCATCATCGCCGTGCGCGAGATCGCGACGCTCGGCGCCCAGGAGGCGATCATGACCGTCCCCGACGGCTGCTTCGCCCAGGTCATCGACGAGGGCGAGACGCGGCTGTACCGCGTCTACATCGAGCCGCGCGAGGCGGTCGCCACCGTCGGCGGCGGCGACGCGTTCCTCGCCGGCTACGTCGCGGCGCGCTACGGCGGCAAGCCGCCGTCGGAGTGCCTGCGCTTCGGCGTGGCGTGCGGCGCGGAGTCCGTGCAGCGGCTCGGCGCCGGCCTGATCGACCCGCAGAAGGTCGAGCGCTTGGTCGGCGAGGTCGACGTGCGCCGGCTCGTCGCGCCGGCGGAGGTCGGGTAGCGCACGCGTGCGGGCCGGCGGCCGACAGGCGCCCCACTCCGGCGCGGGCGCGGGCGCGGGTGCAGACGCGGATGCGGACACGCAGCGCCGAGCCGCCGTGCGCACCCTCGCGGTCGACGCCCAGACGGCGCAGGTCGTCGCCGCCCTGACCGCCCGCGGCGTCGACTCGCTGCTGCTCAAGGGGCCGGTCGTGGCGCGCCGGCTCTACCCCCGGGGCGGGCAGCGCTTCTACGGCGACACCGACCTGCTCGTCGCGCCGGGCTCGCTCGACGGCGCCCGCCGCGTGCTGCGCGAGCTCGGCTACGAGCCGTGGCTCGGCGATCGCAGCGCCGCCCTGATCGGCCACCACGGCTCGCACTGGCGGCGTCCGGGCAGCCGCCTGGAGGTGGACCTGCACCACACGCTGATCGGCGTGCGCGCCGACCCGCAGGCGCTGTGGGACGCGCTGTCGGAGCAGGCTGCCGTCGATGGAGGTGCACGGAGCGCCGGTGCGCGTGCCCGGCGACCCCGCGCTGGCGCTGCACGTCGCGCTGCACGCCGCGCAGCACGGCATCGCCCGCGGCACGCCGCGCCGCGACCTGCACGAGGCGCTCGAGCGCCTCGCGCCCGCCACGTGGCAGGCGGCCGCCGCGCTCGCCGCGCGGGTCGACGCCGTCGACGCGTTCGGCGTCGGGCTGCGGCTGCTGCCCGACGGCGCCGCGCTCGCCGCCCGGCTCGGCCTGCCGCCCAACCGCTCGCGCAACGCCGCGCTGCGGGTCATGGCCGCCCCGTCCGTGACGCTCGGCCTCGATCGCCTCGCCACCACGCCGGGCGCACGGGCGAAGGCGCGCCTCGCGCTGGGTTGGACGTTCCCGCCGCCGGACTTCATGCGCACCGGGGGCGGGCTGGCGCGGCGCGGGCGAGCGGGACTGCTGCTCGCCTACGCCTGGCGGCCGCTGGCCCTGGCCGGCCAGAGCGGGCGAGCGGTCCTCGCGTGGCGGCGGGCGGCACGCGCCACCCGCGGTGCGCGCGCGTGAGCGGCTCGTCCAGGGCGGCCGATCGCGCCTGCGACCACGTCGCGTTCGGGTTTCGCCTGGAGGGGGTGCCGGTGCGCGCGCTCATCGCGGCCGAGCTGCCCGACTGGCCGGCGCTGATCGTGCGCTGCCGGCGTGGGCCCGCCGGTTCGGCGCCCCACCACCTCGGCGCGTCGAGCGCGCGGCTCTCGCTCGGCCCCGGCGACTGGCTCGAACTCGACCGCGACGCTCGCACCGCGACCTACCGCAGCCGGCACGAGGTCGACGACGACACGCTCATCCACCCGCGCCTGGCCCCCGCCGCGGCGCTGATGGCGCGCTGGCTCGATCGCGAGGCGCTGCACGCCGGAGCCTTCCTGGCCGGGCGCCGGCGCCTGGGGCGTGGCAGGCGCCAACGAGGCCGGCAAGAGCACGCTCCTCGCCGGCCTCGCGCGGCGCGGGACGCCGATCCTCAGCGACGACCTGCTCGTCATCGACCGCACGGGCCAGGCGTTCGCCGGCCCGCGCTGCCTCGACCTGCGCCGGCCGCCGCTCGGCGGCGATGGCGCGGCCGAGCGGCTGCGCCCGGTGCGGGGCGACACGCGCCTGCGCCTGGATCTGGCGCCGGTGGCGCCGGCGGCCAGGCTGCGCGGCTGGTTCTTTCTGGAGTGGGGCAGCCGCGTCGAGGCCGTGCGCTGCTCGGCGCAGGCCCGCCTGGGCGGCCTGCTCGCGCAGCGGCGGTGGGCGGACGAGGCGATCGATCCGCGCGTGCTGCTCGCGCTCGCGTCGCTGCCGGCGTGGACGCTGCGCCGGCCCCGCGGAGCCGCGCACCTGCCGGCCACGCTCGCGCTGCTCGACGAGATCACCGGTGCCGCGTCGGAGGCGGCGGCCTGATGGCCGCGGGCGAGCCGCGCCTGCGCCTGCGCGACGGCGGTGTGGAGTGGAAGGCGCTCGAGGACGAGACGATCGTGCTCGACCTGCAGGGCTCGCGCTACTTCGCGATCAACGCGACCGGGACGCTGCTGTGGCCGCTGCTCGCCGACGGCGCGACGCGCGCGCAGCTCATCGAGGCCCTGACCGGGCGGTGGGGCGTCTTGCCGGCCGACGCGAGAGCATGACGTCGACGAGTTCTGTGCCGAGCTCGCGGCGGCTGGTCTGCTCGAGCCGTAGGCCCGCTCAGGCGGGATGGCGGCTGAGCTCCTCGAAGCCGGCGGAGGCGGTCGCCGGATCGCCCTCGAGCCATGCGTGGGCGGCGAACGGCGGCCCGTGCCTGACCCCGATCACGAGATCACGCGCGGTTCCCTGGCTCGCCAGCCAGCGCTGCCGGACGATCGCCCGCTCCAGGCACGACCAGCGGGTCCGCCGCACGACCGCGTGGACGCCGCGCCCCGCCGCCCGCGGCAGGTCGGGCACCGGCGGCAGCTTGAGCTCGTCGAGCGGGCCCGTCCGCAGTCCGCGGTGCGCGGCGGCGCACGCGCGGAGCGCCCAGAGCGCGCCGCGAGCCGCCGCCACGCAGCGTCCGAGCGGCGCGCGGACGCGTGCTCGTCTCGCGGTCTGCCCCATCTCGCCAAGGGTACGGGCCGGGTACCCTCACGCCGCGATGGCGGGACCCAACTTCTTCGTGATCGGAGCGCCCAAGGCCGCGACGACCGCGCTGTACCACGCCCTGCGCGAGCACGACGGCGTGTTCCTGCCCGAAGTCAAGGAGCCGCACTTCTACGCCTACCTCGCCGACCGGTCGGCTGCCCGCCGCGTGTACCCCGACGAGGCCACCGCGCGACGGCGCTACGCCGAGCTGTATGCCGGCGTCGACGGCGAGAGCGCCGTCGGCGACAGCTCGACGACGAACCTCGTCGTCGCCGGCGCGGCGGAGGCGATCGCGGCCGACGTGCCGAGCGCGCGGATCGTGGCGGTCCTGCGCCAGCCGGTCGACCGCGCGTTCTCACACTGGTCGCACTTCCGGGCGGCCGGCGGCGAGCCGATCGCGGACTTCGCCGAGGCGGTACGTCAGGAGGGGCCGCGGCAGGAGGCGGGCTTTCCGTTCACGTACCGCTATCTGGGCTGGGGTCGCTATAGCGAGCAGCTTCGCCCGTACCTCGAGCGCTTCGGCCGCGACCGCGTGCTCGTGCACCTCTACGACGATCTCTGCGCCGATCCCGCCGCCGTCCTGCGCGCGACGCTGCGGTTCCTCGATCTCGACGCGACGCCGGGCGGCGCGCGGATCGAGCGCCACAACGAGCTGCCCGTACCGCGATTTCCGCGCGTCCAGCGGGCGCTGGAGGGCCGCGGCCGGGCCGGGCGCGTGGTGCGCAGGGTCGTCCCGCCGGCGCCCCGGCTGGCCGCCGCCGACTGGAGCCGCGGGCACCTGGGCCGCAAGCTCGTGCTCGACGCCGGGCTGCGCGCGGCGCTCACCCAGGGGTACAGCGAGGAGATCACGCGGCTCGAGCAGCTCATCGATCGCGACCTGTCGGCCTGGCGGGCGTGATGCCCGCAGAGAGCGCCGTCGATCTGCGGCCCCGGCCGCTTGAGATCGCCTCCGGGCTCGTGATCAACGGCGAGCTGCACGGTCCGAAGCTCGGGCGCGCGAAGAGCGCCGACCTGCGCGCCGCGATCGAGCGATCTGTCCTGCCTGCGCTGCGCGCGCCGCCGTGCCTCGTGAGCTTCTCCGGTGGCCGCGACTCCGCTGCCGTCCTGGCCACCGCGGCATCGGTTGCGCGGCGCGAGGGGCTGGCGCTGCCGATCCCCGCGACGTATCGCTTTCCGGGCGCGCCGGCGACCCGCGAGGACGAGTGGCAGGAGGACGTCGTGCGCCACCTCGGCCTCGCGGACTGGGTGCGCATCACGATGTCGAGCGAACTCGACTCGGTCGGCCCCGTCGCACAGTCGGTCCTGCGCCGCCACGGCGTGCTGTGGCCGTTCAACGCCCACTTTCACACCCCGCTGTTCGAGCGAGCCGCGGGCGGGTCGCTGCTCACCGGGGTCGGCGGCGACGAGCTGCTCGGTCCCCAGCGGTGGTACGCGGCACAGAGGGTGCTCGCCGGCCGAGTGGCGCCGCGGCCACGCCATCTGCGGACGGTCGGCCTGGCGCTCGCGCCGGTCGCGTTGCGGCGCAGGGTCCTGGCCGGCCGTCATCAGGTGCGCTGGCCGTGGCTGCATCCGCACGTCGACGTGCTCATCAACCGGCGGCGAGCCGACTGGCAGGCGCGCATTCCGCTGTGCTGGGACGCTGCGCTGGAACGCTGGTGGCAGAGCCGCAGCCGCAACGTGCTGTCGCACACGTTCGGGTTGTTGGCGCAGGACGCCGGCGCGCAGCCGGTGCATCCGTTTCTCGAGCCCGCCGTGCTGCGCGCCGCCGCGGCACGCTACGGGCGGCGCGGACCAGCTGGTCGCAGCGCGGCCATGCGCGACCTGTTCGGCGACCTCGTCCCTGAGTCGATCCTCGCGCGGCGGTCGAAGGCCGCCTTCGACGAGGCGTTCTTCTCCGATCACAGCCGCGCGTTCGCCGTGCGCTGGACCGGCGGCGGTGTTGAAAGGTCGCTCGTAAGCGCCGACGCTGTCGCTGCTGTGTGGAATGCTGTGCATCCCGACCCACGGTCGTTCTCGCTGATGCAGGCGGCGTGGCTCGCCACCGAAGGATCGATCGACAACATGGAGGAGCGCCTGTGAAGATGCACGAGACGCAGATCACCATCGACGCTGCTACCGAATCGGACGCGGGATACGCGCCGCCGTCCGTGACGTTTCTTGGCACGCTGACAGAGCTCACGCAGGAGAAGGAAGTCAACGCGGCCGACGGAAGCACCTTTTTGGGCGTCGACGTCGGAAGCTGACGCCATAGCAGCGCCTGGCATCCCGGCACGCGGTCTGCGCGCCT
The DNA here is from genome assembly GCA_963742745.1 of uncultured Actinomycetes bacterium. Lineage (GTDB taxonomy): Bacteria > Actinomycetota > Thermoleophilia > Solirubrobacterales > Solirubrobacteraceae > CADCVQ01. Next base: position 100,789 of record CAVUND010000017.1, on the reverse strand, counting down.
GGTGGGCGGGCGTCACGTTCGGCACGCGCCACCCCGGCCGGCGCGTTGCGTCGCTGGGCATCCTCGGGGCGATCAGCGGCGTCGGTGAGGCAGTCGTCGTCCTGCTGCTTGTCGCGCTCGTCGCGCGCGACGGAAGCGGCTTGCCGGCGCTCATACCCGACGCCGAAACGTGGTCGCTGGCGGCACTGGCGCTGGCCGCGGTCGGCGTTCTCGGCGCGGCACACCTGGGCGCCGCCTGGGTTGCGGCACGCGCCGCAGCAGACGCGCAGCGGTCGCTCCAGCTGATGCTGGTCGACGCGTTCCTGCGCGCGTCGTGGCAGGCGCAGCGGGCTTCTCCGCCCGGGCAACTGCAGGAGCTCGTGACCGGCAAGGCGCGCCTGGCCGTGCACGGCACCGCCGACGCCGCCAAGGCGGTCGCGACCACGGCCACCCTGCTGATCCTTGTCGCGGTCGCGGTCGCGGTGGACGTCCGCGCGACCGCCGGCCTGATCGCCGTCATCGCGTTCGCGGTGCTCGTCGCGCGCCCGTTCCAGGCCCGCACGCGACGCATCGCGATGCGGACGGCGGCGGCGTCCTCGGAGCTCGCCGGACAGGTCGCAGAGACCGCCCGGCTCGCCGCTGATCTGCGGATCTTCGGCGTCGGCGGCCGCGCCCGCACCGGGCTCGCCGGGAGCATCGACGCCACGGCTCGCCTGGCGCGGGAGATCCATCTGTCCACCAACGCCACACCGGCGCTGACGCGCGACGTCACGCTCGCGGTCCTCGTGATCGCGATGGCGGTCGTCGTGACCTCGACCGACGTGGGACTGACCGTCCTGGGCGCGACCGTCGTGCTGCTGCTGCGGGCGCTGGCCCACGCCCAAACCCTGTCGTCGACCCTGCACCGGCTGGCCGACCGCTGGGCGAACCTCGCCCCGATCACGGAACGCCTGGAGGCATGGCGCCCCGCGGTCGAGCCGGGCCGGCGGCCATGCCCGCAGATCGGCGCGGTCGAGCTGCGCGACGTCAGCGTCGCCTACGCTCCCGACGCGCCCGACGCGCTGGCGGCGACCAGCCTGGCCATCGGCGCCGGCGAGCAGCTCGGCGTCGTCGGCCCGACCGGCGCCGGCAAGACCACGCTGGCCGCCACGCTGCTCGGTCTGCTCTTCCCGCGCGAGGGGAGCGTCCTCGTCGACGGCGTACCGTTCGCCGAGCTCGATCCCGCCGACTGGCACGCTCGCGTCGCCTGGGTCTCGCAGGATCCGCTCCTGCTGACCGGAACCGTGCGCGAGAACATCCGCTTCCTGCGCCCCGAGGTCGACGACGCGGCGATCGAGCGCGCCGCCGGGGCCGCCGTGCTCGGCGCCGACATCGCGAGCTGGAGCGACGGCCTCGACCATCCGGTCGGGCCGGCCGGCTCGGCGCTGTCGGGCGGGCAGCGCCAGCGTGTCGCCCTGGCGCGTGCGCTGGCCGGAGATCCCCAGCTCGTCGTGCTCGACGAGCCCACGAGCGCGCTGGACGTCCACACGGAGGCGGCCGTGCGCGAGGCCCTGGCGGCACTGCGCGGGCGAGCGATCGTGGTCGTCATCGCACACCGGCTGTCGACCGTGCGCCAGTGCGACCGCGTGGCGGTCATGCGGGCGGGGCGCATCGTGGCGCTCGGGCCGCCGCGCGAGCTGGCCGAGAGCGACCCCTACTTCCGTGAGGCGCTCGCGCTGTCGGCGCCCGGGCCGGCCACGCGCGCATGACGCCGGGACGCCTCCGCGGCAACATGAGAGGCACGCCCGCCGCGCCAACCCGCTGCAACGCCGCCACCAACCGACGAGGGAGGCGTTCGTTGTGACTACTCTGCAATCCAGCCGGTGAATGTGCTCGATCCCGGGCAACACACATCGCGCACCGCCCCGGATCACCATGACCCGCATCGTCCTCATCGCCGCCGCGCTGCTCGTCGCTCTCGCGGCCGGCAGCCTCGGCGCCCTCGCCGTCGCTGACGGCAACGCCTCGAGCAAGCTGGCCGCCGGCACGCGCGTGGACGGCATCGACGTCGGCGGCCTGACGCAGGAGGAGGCCATCGAGCGGGCGCGGACACGCGCCCAGTCGTCGATCGGACGGCCCGTCCACGTCCAGCTCGGTGAGAAGCGCTACACGCTGACGCCGGCGGAGGCGGGCGTCACCATCGACGTGCAGACCGCCGTCAAGCGCGCGTACGTCGAGAGCCGCGAGGGCACGTTCCTCAGCCGCGGCTGGCGCACGATCACCGGCGCGAAGCTCTCGCAGAACGTTCCCGTCCGCGCGATCGCCGACCGGCTCGCCGTGCGGCGGTTCGTCGAGGGCATCGCCAAGGAGCAGGCGCGCCCGGCCGTCGACGCGGCGCTCGAGATCAATCTCACGAGCGTCGACGTCAAGCGCAGCAAGCCCGGCCGGCGCCTCGCCGCTCGCGACGCGCTCGTGGCCCGCCTCTTGCGCCGGCTGACGAGCAGCACGGACGAGCGCACCCTGCGCGCCAAGACCGTCGAGGTGCCCGCGAAGGTGAACGCCGACTCGGTGTGGGCCAGCCAGCCGATCGCCGTCACGGTGGCGCGCGACGGCAAGGTCGTGCGCGTGTTCAAGCGCGGCAAGCTGTCCAAGACGTACACCGTCGCCGTCGGTTCACCGGAGTTCCCGACGCCCACCGGCCAGTTCGTGGTGCAGTCGATGCAGAAGAACCCGGCCTGGAACGTCCCGCAGTCCGAATGGGCCGGCGACCTTGCCGGCGAGACGATCCCCGGTGGCGATCCGCGCAACCCGCTCGTCGCGCGCTGGATCGGCTTCAACGGCTCGGTCGGCTTCCACGGCACCGCGAGCTCGGGCTCGCTGGGCACGGCCGCGTCGCACGGCTGCATCCGCATGGCGCCGTCCGACGTGATCGACCTGTTCAAGCGCGTGAACACGGGCACGCCGGTGCTCGTCGCCTAGGCAGCGGACCTTCGCGCAGAGCCCGCCGGTCGCCGCGGTCGCTCGCCTTCCTGCAGGGCTGACGCGCGGCGGCTACGCCACGCGGGCAGCCGCCTCTTCGTCGGTCTCCGGCTCGCCGATCGACACGCGCGCCCGCGCCACCGTCAGGTGGTAGAGGATCAGCAGCTGGACGAGCGCCAGGGACTCCGAGCGGTGCACGTCGTTGCCGACGGTGAACTCGCCGAGGATGTCCGCGCGCAGGTGGCGGGCGAAGTGCATCCGGTCCCAGATGCACTCCTCGATCGCCGCGGCGCGCTCGCGCGGCAGCGCGCCGGGGATGAACAGCTGGCACTCCGTGTCGCGCTCCTCCATCGTGATGAGGCCGTCGCTCTCCTCGACGAACGCATTGAGGTCGGGGTGCGCCAGGCTGTCGCGCAGCGTCAGGCGGGCGTCGAGCACGAACGAGTTGTCGGGGCTGGGCATGCGGCAGACGACCATGTCGGCGTGGCGGCGCTGAGGCCGGATGAACGCCTCGGAGTCGGGCTCGCGGCGATCGAGGTCGGCGAGCACCTCGTCGGTCGTGTAGCCGCGCTTGGAGCAGTCGCGGTCGACCTTCCACTGGCGCCGCAGGGACTCCGGCGGGTCGAGATAGACGCGCACGTCATACGCGGAGCGCATGTCCTCGGTGTGGTAGCCGAGCAGCCCCTCGATGATCGTGAAGCTCTCGGGCGCGAGGTAGGTCAGCGGTCCGAACGTCCCGTCGTGATGCTGGTAGACGGGCTTGAGGATCGGCTCGCCCAGGCGCAGGCACTGCAGGTGCTGGGCCATGATGTCGAGGTAGTTGCACTCCGGGTTCAGCGGCGTGATGCCGCGCTCGGCGCGCTGACGGCGGTCGTACTTGTGGTAGTCGTCGGTGCAGATGTGCGTGACGGCGTCCTCGCCGAGCAGGCGCACGAGGCCCTTGCTCAGCGTCGTCTTTCCCGACGCCGAATCACCCACGATCCCGAGCATGATCGGTCGTGCCATGCTGATGTCGCTCCTCCTGCCCCGGATGGGCACGATCCCTTGTTGCGCGGCAGAGTACCGGCGCAGCGCCATTTCGCGAAGTCCGGCGACCCGGCCCCCGCGCCGCCGCCTCAACCGCACGGCGGCGTTCAGGCCGCGACCCGCTCAGCCTCCGCAAGCGTCACGAAGACCCGCTCGCCCTGCAGCGAGACGCTGTGGGCGGTCACGGCGTCGTCGGCGTTGAGCGCCTCGCCGCTGGCCAGGTCGTAGCGGCGGTCGTGCAGCGGGCAGATGACGGCGTTGTCGCAGACGATCCCGTCGGCGAGCGGACCGCCGCGGTGCGGGCAGGCGGCGTCGAGCGCGAACCAGCCCGCCGCCGAGCGGAAGATCGCGATGCGCCGCCCGTCGAGCGTGATCGCGCGGCCCTCGCCGAGCGGCACGTCGTCGACCCGGCAGGCGTACATGCTCGTCGCGACGGTCGTCATCGCTCGGCTCCGGCGGGCGGGCCGACGAGCACCGGCTCCTCCGGCGTCTGGAGGTCATGAAACTGGCGCGGGTGGTAGGGCTCGTCGCGCTCCAGCCAGGGATCGGCGGTCGCGGCCTTGGCGATCCGCAGGCGCTCGCGCAGCGCGGCGCCCGACTCCTCGCCGAGCACGATCTCGCGCACCCTCTCCAGCCCGACGCGCGGGATGAAGTCGTACGTGCGCTCCCTGTAGTCGGCGTTCTCGCGGTAGTACTGCAGGAACGTCGTGGCGATCCGCAGCGCCTCGGCGCGCGTGTCGACGGTGGCGAGGATGTCGGCCTCGCGCACGTTGCCGCCGGCGGCCCCGCCGGCGCGGACCTGCCAGCCGCCCTCGACCGCGACGCAGCCGATGTCCTTGACCGTCGCCTCGGCGCAGTTGCGCGGGCAGCCCGAGACGCCGGACTTCACCTTGTGCGGCGTGTGCAGCCCCTCCCACGCCTTCTCCATCTCGATGCCGAGGCCGATCGCGTCGCCGAGGCCGAAGCGACAGAAGTCCGTGCCGACGCAGGTCTTCACCGTGCGCACGGCCTTCGCGTAGGCGTGGCCCGACGGCATGCCGAGATCGCGCCAGATGCCGGGCAGGTCCTGCTTGCGAACGCCGAGCAGGTCCAGGCGCTGGCCGCCGGTGACCTTCACCATCGGCACCTCGTACTTGTCGGCGACGTCGGCGATCCGGCGCAGCTCGTCAGGCGTCGTCACGCCGCCGTACATCCGTGGCACGACCGAGAACGTGCCGTCGCGTTGGATGTTCGCGTGGACGCGGTCGTTGATGAAGCGCGCGTCGCGCTCCTCGCGGTGCCGGTTGGCGCAGACCTCCGACACGAGGTAGGCGAGGGCGGGCTTGCAGGTGCCGCACTCGCGGCCGGTGCCGCAGGCGATGGCGACCTCGCTGACCGACGCGTAGCCCTCGTCGCGGATCGCCGTCGCGAGCTCCTCGCGTGTCTGCTTGCGACACGGGCACAGGTACGTCGGCTCGTCGCTCAGGCCGCCGGTCGCGAACGCGACGATCTCCTTGACGGCCGGGCGGCAGGAGCCGCAGCCGGTGCCCGCGCGCGTGACCGCCATGACCTCGCGCGGCGTGGCGCAGCCGCCGACCGCGACGGCGGCGACGAGATCGCCCTTGCAGACGCCGTTGCAGTCGCAGATCTGCGCCGTGTCGGGCAGGTCGGCCGGGCCGGCGAGCGACGCGTCGGCGAGCGCCTGCAACGGGTTGTCGAGGAGGTCGCCCGCGCGGACCGCGGCGACGAGCGCCTCCGAGCCGCGCGTGTCGCCGAGCAGGACGGTGCCGACGACGCGGCCGTCGCGGACGGTGAGCTTGCGGTAGACGCCGGTCGCGGCATCGGTGATGACGGCCTCGACGTCGCCGACGGCGTCGCCGGCGCAGACGAGGTCGATGCCGGCGACTTTGAGCTTCGCGCTCGGGATCGAGCCGAGGTACAGGCCGCCGGCCCCGGCGTCGGCGTCGGCGGTCGAGGTCAGGGTGGCGGCGGCGGCGCGGGCCTGGTCGTAGATCGGCGCGACGAGGCCGTAGACGACGCCGCGGTGCTGGGCGCACTCGCCGACGGCGAGCACGCCGGGCAGGCTCGTGTTCATCGCGTCGTCGACGATGATGCCGCGGTCGCAGACGATGCCCATCGAGCGCGCGAGCTCGGTCTCCGAGCGGATGCCGATCGAGACGACGACGAGGTCGGCCATGAGCTCCGAGCCGTCGGTGAAGCGCAGGCCGTGGGCGCGCTGGGGGCCGATGATCTGCTGCGTGTTGCGCTCGAACTCGATGTCGACGTCGAGGCCGTGCAGCGCGGGGGTCAGCAGCGCGCTGGCGCCGGCGTCGAGCTGGCGCTCCATGAGACGGTCGAGCAGGTGCACGACGGTGACCGCGCAGCCCTGCGCGGCGATGCCGCGCGCGGCCTCGAGGCCGAGCAGCCCGCCGCCGATGACCGCGGCGCGCTCGATGCCTCCCTCCGCGGCGGCGACGCGGATCGCCTCGCAGTCGGCGGGGTCGCGGAACGGGTGGACGCCGTCGAGGTCGATGCCGGGGATCGGCGGCATGAGCGGCTGCGAGCCGGTGGCGATCACGAGCTTGGCGAACCCCAGCTCGTCGACGTCGTCGAGGCCGAGCACGCCGCGCCGCATGTCGACCCAGGTGACCCGGCGGCCGACGAGCAGCTCGACGTCGTGGTCGGCGTACCACTCGGCCGGTCGCAGCTGGAGCGTCTCGGGATCCTCGCCGCTGACGAGGATCTCCGAGAGCCGAACGCGGTCGTAGGGCGCGCTGCCCTCACCGCAGATGAGCGTGATGGGGACGTCCGCGTTCGCGCTCGCGCAGCGCCTCGCATACGGCCTGACCGGCGATTCCTCCGCCGACGATGACGACTCCGGGATTCATGACAGCCATCGTGGGCGACCGCGGTTTCCTTGGCGTGCCGTGAGTGTTTCCACCCGATGAACGGCCGCGCGCCGGCCGATGCGCGGCCGGGGCGATTCGCGGGTAGGGAGGGCGGGCAATGGGTCGAGTGGTCACAGTCGTCGTCGGAGTCCTCCTCGCGTTGGTGCTGATCGGCGCGCTGGCGGTGTTCGTCTTCGACGTCGCCGGCCAGGACACCGTGGCCGACGACGTGCGGGTCGCCACCGTCGACGTCGGCGGGATGGAGCGCGACGAGGCGGCCGCGATGATCCGCCGCCGGCTGGCCGGCACGACCGGTGAGAAGGTCGCCGTCATGCTCCGCGACACGCACTTCGTCCTGCGCCCCGAGGTCGCCAAGTCGCGCGTCGACGTCGATGCGACGCTCGACGCCGCGCTGGACGCCGATGCCGGCGAGACCGTCACCCCCCGGATGACGTTCGCGCGCGCCGGCCTGGTGGCCTTCGCCGCCCGGCTCGCCAAGCGCGTCGATCGTCCGGCGCGCGAGGCCGACATCGAGTGGCACGACGGCAAGCTCGACCGCACCCGCGCGCGCGCCGGGCTCGCGGTCAACCAGGCGACGCTCGTGGAGCGGCTCGCGCAGGCGATGGACAAGACCGGCGCCGAGCGGCGCGTCGACGTCCCCGTGCGGGTGACCGAGCGTCCCGACCGCACGTTCGAAGACCTCGCCAAGCGCTACCCGGTGGTGATCGCCGTCGACCGCGACGCCACGCAGCTACGCCTCTACAAGCACCTCCAGCTCGACAAGAAGTACAAGATCGCCGTCGGCAAGGCCGGCACCGAGACGACGGCCGGCCGGTACAAGATCGTCGAGAAGACCGTCGACCCACCCTGGCATGCGCCGAACAAGGAGTGGGCCGGCGAGCTCGCCGGCCAGACGATCCCACCCGGCGATCCGCGCAACCCGCTCGAGGCGCGCTGGATGGGCTTCCACGACGGCCAGGGCATCCACGGCACAGCCGATCTCGCGTCGCTCGGCAGCGCCGCGTCGCACGGCTGCATCCGCATGTCGGTGCCCGCGGTCAAGCAGCTGTTTCGCGAGGTGAAGATCGGCACGCCGCTGTTCCTGCAGTAGCGCTCGCCGGCCCGCGGCCGTCGCGGAGGTCGCGGTTGCGCTCGCGACGCGCAAGGAAGATGCTGCGCAGCATGCCCATCGTCATCGTGCTGATCGTGCTGATGGGTGGGCTGCTGGCTCCCACTGCGGCCGTCGCGCAGGAGCAACAGCTCGAGCCGACGATCGTCGTCGACGCCGCGACGTCCTCGGCCGCGGCGCCCGCCGTCTCGGCGACGACGCTGCAGGCCGGCCAGCGGTACCTGCTCGTCGTCAACGGCACCTACACCGAGTCGTTCCCGACGACCGACGGCGGGACGTTTCAGTACTTCAACGACGGCGTCTACTGCTTCGACGAGAACCCCGAGCGCCCGCAGTTCGGCTGCCGCGCGCGACCGCAGATCTTCGAGCGCACCGGCCTCGTCCTGCGGCTCGGCTCGCCCGGCGACGGCTCGCCCGAGCAACTGGGCCCGTACTACGCGAAGCTTCCGGGCCCGAGCACGCCGCCGCCGTTCGCCGCCAGCCACCGCTACCAGCTGAGCTTCACCGCGGGCCGGGGCGGCCGCCTGCTGATGGCGGTCGCGCGCGATCCGAACAGCACGTACGCCGGCACGCTCGGCGTCGAGCTGTGGGGCACGCCGGTTCCCGGCGACGGCTCGACCGGACCGTCGGGTGACACGTCGCCCGATCTGCAGGACCTGCTCAACAACCCGAACGGCTGTGCCGTCAACCTGGCCAGGCCGATCGGCGCGCCCGCCGGCGTCGGGTTCGTGGCGCTGGCACAGCGGCCCCTCGGTGCGGACATCTGCCCGCAGCGCCTGCGCGCCCGCGGCTGGAATCGCCCGGGGCGAATCCCCGTTCTTGCGGCCGGCGATGAGGTGACGGTGGCGTCGCCCGAGCTGTCGCCGTCGCAGCGCTCGGCGACCGTGACGCTCGGCACGACGGCCGGCGACGTCGTCGTGACGCTGTCGGAGGAGGACGCCCGCTACCGCCGCTTCAGCCGCACCGCCTGCCTGCTCGTCGCGGGCAGGCTCGCCCGGCAGGATCTCGTCGCGTCCGGCATCCTCGCGCCCAACGCGAAGGCGCTGATCGACGCCGGCGACTTCCTCGCGCTGAGCGCCGTCGGCAAGTACCTCACGGCCTGCCTCGCCTTCGTCGACGATCAGCTCGTCGGCACCGCTCGACCCGTGGCGCTGCCGGTGCCGTCAACGGGTGGATTGCGCGTGCGCGCTGCGGCCGCCGCGTGCCCGGTGAGCCGCGTGCCGGTCCGCCTGTCCGCCAGCCGGGCCACGAGCCTGCTGCACATCGACGCCAAGCGGGCGGGCGCGCCGCCGCCCACGCTGCGCGTGACCTGCCACACCACGGCGGCCGGGATGCAGGTGCGGGTGACCCCCCGCCGGCGCGGGATCAGCCTGCGCAAGCTCGTCGGCCCGCGCCTGAAGATCGGTCTCGTACGCCTGCCGGAGTCCAAGCAGACCGCCGGCCCGACGATCTCCTTCCGGCGCTGAGCGGCGCGCCGGCACGGACGCGGTGGTCGGCCGCCACGCTGCTGGCTGTGCAGTAAGCGGGTAGAGCCCAGCCATGCCCGACGTCGAGACGGTCAGAGGCGTCGTGCGCTCCGAGCTCGGTGCGATGAGCCGCCTGCTCACCGGCGAATGCCGGATGCTCGCGCGCCTGCTGGCCGACGACGAGCACGAGGGATCCCTACTGGCGCTGGCCGAGGAGCTCGGGCCCGACGAGGCCGTCGTGGATCTCGCGCTCTGGACGGGCGCGCCCGGCGGCATCGTGGCCGTATGCGACGCGCGCCTGGTGGTGATCCCGGACAAGGGCCGCGGCAGCGATGCTCCGATATCGCTCTCCTACGACGCGATCGTCGAGATCCGGGCGGAGGGCATCGACCTCGTCGCGCGCACCGCAGACGCCGAGCACCGCTTCGCCGAGCTCGGTCCGGCGGACCGCGCGGGCGTCATCGCCGCCCGGGTCGGGGCACGCGTGGGCCGCGCGTAGGCGCGGCCCGACGGACGGCTCAGGCCCGGGCGGCGGTCGCCTCGTGCGCGAGCAGCGTCTCGATGTCGGCCGTGCAGCCGCCGCAGCCGGTCGTCGCGCGGGTGCGCATGCCGACCTGGCCGACGGTGGTGAGGCCGTCGCGGCGGATCGCGGCCTGGACCTCGCCGACGCTGACGCCGTTGCAGGAGCAGACGTTGGCGGACGGATCGGCGGCCAGGGCCTCGGCGCTGGGGCCGGCGCGGGACTCGAGCAGGTCGCTCGGCACCGGATCGCCGGTGCGCAGCAGGTCGGTCAGCCGCCGCGCCGCGGAGACGTCGCCGACGAGCGCGGCGCTCGCCAGGCGCTCGCCGTCGAGCACGAGCCGGCGGAAGATCCCGCGCCGGGTGTCCGAGAGGACGATCTCGTCGTGGCCGGGCGGGGTCGTCGCCACGGCCGACACGCCGCCGGCGTAGACGTCGATGCCCGAGACCTTGAGCGTCGTCGCCTGCACGGCGCCATGGAAGGCGGCGGGGTCGCCGGCGACGCCCGCGCCCGCCACGCGCGCCTGCTCGGCGAGCGGCGACCACAGGCCGTAGACGACCCCGCGGTGCTCGGCGCACTCGCCGACCGACCAGACCGCGGGGGCGCTCGTGCGCAGCGCGTCGTCGACGACGATGCCGCGCTCGACGACGATGCCCGCCGAGCGGGCGAGCGTCGTCTCGGCGCGCACGCCGGCGGCGACGATGACGCGTGTCGCCGGCAATTCGTCGCCGTCGTCGAGCACGACGCGGTCGGCCTCGATGCGCGCCGCGCTGCGGCCGAGGCGACAGACGATCCCCTGCGCTTCCAGCGCGCGCTGGAGCATCGCCGCCGCGCCGGGGTCGAGCTGCTGGCCCATGAGCTGGCCGGCGAGTTCGACGACCGTGACCTGCACCCCGCGCGAGCGCAGGCCGGCCGCGGCCTCCAGCCCGAGCAGCCCGCCGCCGACGACCACCGCCAGCGTGCCGGGCGGTGTCGCGGCGAGCGCGTCCGCGTCGCGCCAGGTGCGAAAGACGTCGACGTGCGGCAGGCCGGCGCCGAGGATCGGCGGTACGAACGCCCGCGAGCCGGTGGCGATCACGAGCGCGTCGTAGGGATGGGCGATGCCGGACTCGTCGATGACGGCGCGACGGGCGACGTTGATCGACTCGGCCCGGCTGCCGCCACGCAGGTCGACCTGGTGCGCGGCGTACCACGACAGCGGCCGCAGCTCGAGCTCGCCGGGGCCGCAGTCGCGCGCCAGCAGCTTGGACAGCAGCACGCGGTTGTAGACCGGGCCGGGCTCCTCGCCGAGCATGACGATCTTCCAGTCCTTCGCCGGCCGGCGGCGCAGCGCCTCTTCGACGACCGCCAGCCCGGCCATGCCGGTGCCGACGACGACGAGCCGCGTGGGGCGCGCGGGCGCGCGGCGCGTCACCGGGACGTCGCGGCGCCGGACGGGCTCCAGCCGCACCGCGAGCGCCTTCAGCTCGGGCTGCCTGGACGTCGGGTCGACGGCCCCGATCGTCAGCGAGTTGAGCACGCCGGAGCCGGCCACCGCATGCTTGGCGCCCCAGTGAAACGGGGCGAACGCCACGCCGCGCGGCAGCGTGTCGTCGAGCGCGATCGGCACGCGCAGCTCGCCGCGGCGCGAGACGACACGCACGAGGTCGCCGTCGGCGAGGCCGGCCGCGCCGGCGTCGAGCGGGTGGCAGGACAGCGTCGCCTGGCCGGCCGACGCCAGCAGCGTGGGGGAGTGGCCGGTGCGCGTCATCGTGTGCCACTGGTCGGCGACACGGCCCGTGGTGAGCAGCAGCGGGAAGTCGCGGTCGGGCGTCTCGGCGGGTTCGGCGTGCGGCGTCGGGGTGAAGCGGGCGCGGCCGTCGGGCGTGGGGAAGCGGCCGTGTTCGTACAGGCGCACCGTGCCCTCGTGCTCGCCGACGACCTGCGCCGGGCACGGCCACTGGACGCCGCCCTCGCGGCGCAGGCGCTCGTGCGACACGCCGGTCATGTCGCACGGCCGGCCGGCGGTGCAGGCGGCGAACTCGGCGAAGACGGCCGCGCTGTCGGGCCAGGCGAACGCATCGCCGTAGCCGAGGTGGCGGGCCAGCCCGGCGACGATCTCCCAGTCCGGCCGGGCCTCGCCCGGCGGCGCCACCGCCCGCCGGACGAGGCCGATCCGGCGCTCGGAGCTCGTCATGGCGCCCTCCTTCTCCGGCCAGGCGGCGGCGGGCAGGACGGCGTGGGCGAGGGCCGACGTCTCGGTCGGGTGATGCGGGTCACAGGCGACGACGAGCTCCGCGTTCTCGAGCGCGGCGCGCGCGCGCTGGCCGTCGGGCAGCGAGACGAGCGGGTTGGTGGCCATGACCCACACGGCTTTGACCTTGCCGCTCTCGAGCGCCTCGAACAGCTCGACCGCGGGCAGCCCCGGCGTCGGCGAGATCGTGCCGGCCGGGACGTCCCAGTGGCGCTCCATCGCCGCGCGGTCCTCGGCGACCGCGACCTTGCGGTAGCCCGGCAGCAGCTGCGACAGGCCGCCGGTCTCGCGCCCGCCCATCGCGTTGGGCTGGCCGGTCAGCGACAGCGGCCCGCTGCCGGGGCGGCCGATCTGCCCGCTCGCCAGGCAGAGGTTGATGAGCGCGCGGTTCTTCAGCGTGCCGACCGTCGACTGGTTGGCGCCCATCGACCACAGCGCCATGGCGGCGCCGGCGCCGGCGAAGCGGTGGGCGGCCTGCTCGATGAGCGCGGCGTCGACACCGCAGACCGCGGCGGCGCGGGCGGGCGCCCAGTCGCGCGCGTTCGCGCGGGCCTCCTCCCAGCCGCTGGTGTGGCGCTCGATGAAGGTCTCGTCGACGAGACCGTCGCGGTCGACGACGTGCAGCAGGGCGCTCAGCAGCGCGAGGTCGGTTCCGGGCCTGACCGGCAGGTGCAGGTCGGCGCCCTTCGCGGTCGGGGTGCGGCGCGGGTCGGCGCAGATGACGAACGCGCCCTCGGCCTGGCGGTCGCGGATGCGTCCCCAGAGGATCGGGTGACAGGCCGCGGTGTTCGTCCCCAGCAGCAGGAAGCAGTCGGCGAGCGCGAGGTCGGCGTAGGCGGGCGGCGGGCCGTCGAAGCCGAACGCGCCGCTGTAGCCGGCGACCGCCGAGGACATGCACAGCCGCGAGTTGGAGTCGACGTTGTTCGTTCCCAGAAAGCCCTTGGCGAGCTTGTTGATCGCGTAGTAGTCCTCGGTCAGGAGTTGACCGGAGATGTAGAACGCGACCGCGTCGGGGCCGTGCTCGTCGACGATCGCGCGCAGCTTGCCGGCCAGCGTGCCGAGCACGCTCGTCCCACGCGCGCGGCTCGAAGCGCGCGTCGCGGTCCTCGCGATACAGCGGCACGGTCGCACGATCGGGCGCGGCGACCGCGAAGGGCAGGCCGAGCGGCTTGCGGCAGGTGCGGCCGCGGTTCGTCGGATGGTGCATGTCGCCGCGGACCGCCGTGAGGCGGCCGTCGTCATCGACGTCGGCGAGCAGGCCGCAGCCGACGCCACAGTACGGGCACTGGGTCGGGGTGGTCTGCACTGCCCGCAGGGTGCTGGGAGGCGGTTTCCCTGAGCGTCGGATCGATGAACGCTCTGTGAACAGGGAGCGGGGCGCGGAGGCTCCGCTTTTCCGGGCGGGCGGCGCAGCCTCCAATGCGCTGCCGCGTGCATCTCGCCGTACGCGTCCGTCTCGCTGCCGGACGCACAGCACGCACTGAGGGTACGGGCGAAGGACGCACTCGGGAATGCTGACGCGACACCGGCTTCGGTCTCCTTCACGGTGCAGGCGAAGTGCTCGCTGCTGGGCCTGCCGCAAATACGGGAGCAGGATCTGCGTGTTCCCGGTGTACGACGACGCGGCCAGCGTGTAGTCGCGACGCTCGGTCCCGGTGGCTCGCGGGCCGCCCCCACGGATGACCGCCGCCACGGGCGCCCGCTGATCCTGGACATGCAGGGTCGGTCGGTACCGTCCAAGCGCGCCGAGAACGCCGTCCGAACGCGTGTGCGCCAGCTTCTGATCTACGGCTCGCAGCCCGTCGTAGCGGCCTGTCGGAAGAGGAATCGAACAGGGGAGCTACGTCATGGACGTCTCGTACATCGGATTCGCGCTGCTGGCCCTCGTGGCCGTCGTGGTCGTCGTGATGGTCGTGTCGGTCGGCTTCGGCTCGACCGTCTGACGCGCGCCGGCGCGCGTCAGATCACTCGCCGGCGAGCTCGGGCGGCAGCGCCTTGGGGCCGTCCGGGTACAGCTGGGCGAGCTGCGCGGCGGTCATCTCCAGCGTGTTGGCGAGCTCGGGCGGGGTCCCGACGACGAGCCAGAGCGCGTCCGCCTCGGTGTCGTTGAAGACCTGGCGGACCTCGTCGGGATCGACGAGCACGCTCGACAGGCGCGCGAGCGTGAGCGGCTCGTCCTCACCGATCCGCATCCGGCCGGTGCCCTCGAGCACGACGTAGAGCTCGGTCTGCGTCGTGTGACGGTGCTTCGTCGACGCCTGCCCGGGTGTGAGGCGCCAGAAGCGGGCGGCCAGCGACGTGGCCTCCAGCTGCTTGGCGAGGTCGCTGTTGAGCACGCCCATCTGGTTGGAGGCCCGCCAGAAGGCGTCGTCGGCATGCAGCACGCGAGCGGGCATGCGGGGATGGTAGGGAGCCGGTCGCGGTGCGGTGTGCTCGTGATCGAGGGTGCTCGAGGGGGTCCCCAAGATTTCGTCCCACATATGGACGTTTTCTTGAGGACCCCGTTTCGACCCGCCAGGCGCTTGGCCGCGTCCGCCACCGGCGATCCGCCATCCGCCTGCCCGAACGCACGCGGCGGGGAGGCCGGCGCGCTGTCACACGGAAGCGCCGGCTCCTGTGTGAACGGCCGGTTAACGACCCGCCCAGGTGGCGAGTGAACTTGGACCGACGGCTAAAGACAGTCCCTTGCACTGGCCCTACGGTCCAGTGCGTGACCTCTGCCAGGGAAGAATTCGTGCTGCGCACGGTCGAGGAGCGCGGGGTGAAGTTCATCCGCCTCTGGTTCATCGACGTGCTCGGCCTGCTCAAGAGCATCTCGATCCCCGTCTCGGAGCTCGAGTCGGCGCTGGAGCAGGGCGTCGGCCTGGACGGCTCGTCGCTGGAGGGCGCCTCGCGGCTGCGCGAGCACGACGTGATCGCCCACCCCGACCCGCGCACCTTCCAGCTCCTGCCGTGGCGGCCGGACTCGATCGTCGCGCGGATGTTCTGCGACGTGCGCCAGCCCGACGACGCCCCCTTCGGCGGCGACTCGCGCGCCACGCTGCGGCGCGCGCTGGAGCACGCGGCCGCGCTCGGCTACACGATGCAGGTCGGCTGCGAGGTCGAGTTCTTCATCTTCGGCCCGCTGGGCGCCAACGGCGCGAAGCCGGCGACGCTCGACGACGGCGCCTACTTCGACCTCACCCCGCTCGACGTCGGCAGCGACTTTCGCCGCCGCACGATCGACTACCTCGAGCAGATGGGGATCCCCGTGAAGGCGTCGCACCACGAGGTCGCGCCGTCGCAGCACGAGATCCAGCTCGCCCACACCGACGCGCTGTCGATGGCCGACGCGGTGACGACGTTCCGGCTCGCCGTCAAGGAGGCCGCGCACGAGCTCGGTGCCTACGCGACGTTCATGCCCAAGCCGCTGGCCGAGCATCCGGGCAGCGGGATGCACCTGCACATCTCGCTCTTTCAGGGCGAGCGCAACGCCTTCCACGACGCCGATCCCGAGCAGCCGCTGTCGCCGACCGGCCGCGCGTTCCTGGCCGGCGTACTCGCGCACGCCTGCGAGCTGACCGCGGTCACGAACCAGTGGATCAACTCCTACCGCCGGCTGGCCACCGGCTTCGAGGCGCCCGACTACGTCAGCTGGACGCGCTGCGGCGCCGCCGCGCTCGTGCGCGTCCCCTCGCGCCGCCCCGGCCGCGCGGAGGGAACGCGCTTCGAGCTGCGCTCGCCCGACCCGGCGTGCAACCCCTACATGGTCCTGGCGCTCGTGCTCGCCGCCGGGCTGCGCGGAATCGAGCGCGGCTACGAGTTGCAGGCCGAGTCGATCGACGACGATCCCGGCGGCGCGCCGCGCCTGCCGCTGGACCTGCGCGAGGCGACCGACCTCTTCGACGCCTCCGAGCTCGCCCGCGAAGCGCTCGGCGACCGCCTCGTCGACGTCTTCGTCGCCAACAAGCGCCGCGAGCTCGACGACGAGCGCCGCACCGTCACCGAGTTCGACCGCGCCCGCTACCTGAGGCTGCTGTGATCGTCCACGCGCGCGGGGGCGATCACTGGTGAGCGACGCCTGGATCTACGGCGACAACGGCTCGGAGGCGACGTCGCGGCTGCTCGCCGAGCTCGGCTTCAGCCCGCACCGCGTCGCCGCCAACGGCACGCTGCGCCCGCCCGACGGCGACTCGCGTGCGCCTGCGCTCGCACTCGTGCTGACCGACGGCAGCGAGACGCCGTCCTGCGCGGAGATCTGCGCGCGCCTGGCCGCCGACGAGGAGCTCGCCGAGGTGCCGGTGATCGTCTCGCTGCCGGCCGACGGGCTCGGCGCCGGGGTCGGCGTCGCCGAGGGCCACGAGCTGCTCATCGAGCCGTTCACCGCCGAGGAGCTGCAGGCGCGCATCGCCCGCGCCCGGCGGGCGGTCAACGGCATCGATCACGACGACATCGTCCGCGTCGGCGGCCTGGAGATGAACCTCGCCACCTACCAGGTCGCGATCGACGGGAGGCCCGTCGACTTCACGTACATGGAGTACGAGCTGCTGAAGTTCCTCGTCACCCATCCCCGGCGGGTGTTCTCGCGCGAGGCGCTGCTCAACCGCGTCTGGGGTTATGACTACTACGGCGGCGCGCGCACGGTCGACGTGCACGTGCGCCGCGTCCGCGCCAAGCTCGGCAGCGAGCACGCCGCTCGCATCAAGACCGTTCGCAGCGTCGGCTACCGCTGGGAGGGCACGTGAGCGGGCAGGGAAGCGGCGGGCTGGCCGAGCGCCTGGGCCGCAGCGACTACGCCGGCTTCCGGGCCGTCATCAAGGCGGTGGGCACCGGACCGCGCGGCAGCCGCGCGCTCACGTTCGAGGAGGCTCGCGGCGCGACAGCGGGGCTGCTCGCGGGCGAGGTCAGCCCCGTGCAGGCCGGCGCGTTCCTCGTGGCGATGCGGATCAAGGGCGAGACGCCGGCCGAGCTGGCCGGGATCGCGCAGGCGCTGCGCGACGCCGCGCGCATGGCGGCGTCCGAGGCGCCCGCGGTGTCGTCGACTGGCCGCCCGATCGTCGCCTGCGCCGGCGCGTACGACGGCATCAGCGAGGCGCCGCACCTCTCGCTCGCCGCCGCGGTGCTGGCGGCGGCCGCCGGCGCGCGCGTCGTCGTGCACTGCGGCTCGACGATCGGGCCCAAGCGCGGCACGACGCCCGGCGACGTGCTCGTCGCCCTCGGCGGGCCGCTGCGCCCCGAGCCGGCGCAGTCCCTGGCGATGCTCGAGCGATCCGACGTCGCGCTCGTCCACGCCGGAGCGGCGATCCCGGGCTGGGACGCGCTCGCCGGCGTGCGCGACGAGATCGGCCTGCGCGGGCCCCTGCACACCGCCGAGAAGCTCGTCGACCACCTCGGCGCGACGTGCTTCGTCGTCGGCCACACGCACAGCTCCTACCGCGAGCGGATCATCGGCGCGCTGCAGCGGCTCGGCGCCCGCCGGGCGATCGCCGTGCGCGGGATGGAGGGCACCGACATCCTGCGCGCCGCGCGCCCCTCGGCGGCGGATGCGGCCGGTCCGCTCGAGATCGCCGACTCGCCCGGCGACGTCCTGCGCGGCGACGCCGACCCGCAGGTCTCCGCTGAGCTCACGCGGGCGATCGTCGCCGGCGACGAGCACGGCGTCGCGGCCAGGACCGCCGTGGTCAGCGCGGGCGTGCGCCTCTATGCCGGCGAGCGCTGCGACAGCGTCGGCGCCGGTGCCGCGCTCGCCGCGGCGGCGATCGCCGACGGGCGCGCGGCGGCGACGCTCGAGGCACTGCTCGCCACCTGAGCTTCTCCGCGACGCTCGCGTCAGATCGCCCTCGACGCGACGAGTGCGCGATCCGCATCCGGCGCGTCACGATGCTCGCCACGACGAACCACTAGCGTGTCCGCCATGACCGCTGACGAGTTCCTCGCCGCCTTTGCCACCGAGATCGGCGTGCCCGTCCCGGATGGCGCGGCGTTCGACGAGCTGCTCGCGCTCGCCTCGGTCGCCGCGCACGGATCCGAGCGGCTCGCCGCTCCGCTGGCCTGCTGGATGGGTGGCCTCAGCGGCCTGCCGGCCGACGAGCTGCTCGCCGCCGCACGCCGCATCGCGCCGCCGGCCGACGCCGCGTAGGCTCGAAACCATGGCCGTCTCGATCCACGAAGCCCGAGCCGCCGTGCTCGAGCACGCCCACGTGCTCGACGCCGAGGACGTCTTCCTCGACGACGCGCTGGGTCGCGCGCTGGCACTCGACGCCAGCGCCCCCAACGACGTGCCGCCGTTCGCCGCATCGGCGATGGACGGCTTCGCGATCCGCGCCTCCGACACGCTCGAGGGCGCGGCCGACCTCGAGCTCATCGGCGAGGCGAAGGCCGGTACCGAGGCCGGCGTCAGCGTCCGCCGCGGGACCGCCGTGCGCATCTCCACCGGCGCGCCGGTGCCCGACGGCGCCGACGCGATCGTGCCCCAGGAGATGACGACGAGCGACGGCACGCGGGTCCAGATCGAAGGCCAGGTGCGGATCGGCTACCACGTGCGCCCGCCCGGCGAGGACATCTGCGCCGGCGAGCTCGTCGTGCCCGCGGGCTCGCTGCTCGGCCCGGCCGAGCTCGGCGTGCTGGCCTCGATGAACATCCCCCGCCCGAGCGTCGTGCGCCGCCCGCGCGTGGCGATCGCCGGCACGGGCGACGAGCTGACCGACCCCGGCAAGCCGCTGAAGCCCGGCGCGATACGCGACTCCAACGGCCCGGCGCTCGGCGGCGCGGTGCACCGCGCCGGCGGCGAGCTCGTCTCCCGCGTGCGCGTCGGCGACGACCTCGAGGCGACGGTCTCGGTGCTCGGCGCCGCGCTGCGCGACGTCGACATGCTCATCACCACCGGCGGCGTCTCCGTCGGCCCGCACGACCACGTCCGGCCCGCGCTCGAGCGCCTCGGCTACCGCGAGGTCTTCGCCGGCGTCAAGCTCAAGCCCGGCCGCCCGACGACGTTCGCCGTCGGCGAGGACGGCACGCTCGTGTTCGCGCTGCCCGGCAACCCGGTCTCCGCGCTCATGGCCTTCCGCCTCTTCGTCGTCCCGGCGATGGACGCCATGCTCGGCCGCAGCGGCGAGCACCACCCGCTGAAGGCGACCGCCGACGAGCCGCTGGAGGGCGCCGTCGGCCGCACGACCGTCATCCGCTGCCGCACGACCCTGCAGGACGACGGCTGGCACGTGCGCCCGACCGCCTCGCAGGAGTCGCACATCCTCACCTCGATGCTCAACGTCGACGCCCTCGCCCTCGTCCCCGAGGACCGCGACGGCATCGAAGCCGGCGAGCCCGTCGAGATCGAGTTCGTCAGCTGATAGCTCGGCCTCGAATCGCTTCACCGACGTTGTGCGCCGCAGCCGCCCTCGCTCCACCATGCTCGTCGAAGGATCGCTCCACCGCCTCACCAGCGTCGAGCCGTCCGCGGCCGAACCAACCGGCGTGGTGTCGGAGGGATGACCGGAACTCGCGAACGCCCTGGATTCACCCCGACCCGACATCCACGCCCCGTCGGTGTCAACTCCCATTGGTAAGCTCGAAGAGCGAGCTGCCGCCGCCCGCAAAGTGCGGAAATCGATGTCCCCGGCCCCGTCTCGACGGGGTCGTTTTGTCCGCCACCACGCCTAGGATTCGTTAATGGAGATTGAGATCGGACGCGGGAAAAAAGCCCGCCGCGCATACGGCTTCGACGACATCGCAATCGTGCCGTCCCGGCGCACACGCGACCCCGACGACGTGGACATCTCGTGGAAGCTGGGCGACTATCGCTTCGAGCTGCCGCTGCTGGCCTCGGCGATGGACGGCGTCGTCTCGCCCCGCACCGCGGGCCTGATCGGCAAGCTCGGCGGACTTGCGGTCCTCAACCTCGAGGGCATCTTCACGCGCTACGAGGACGCCGAGGCGATGCTGCAGCGGATCGCGCAGCTGCCGACCGAGGCGGCCACCCGTGAGATGCAGAAGATCTACCAGGCGCCGATCATCCCCGAGCTCATCGCGCAGCGGATCGCGGAGATCAAGCGTCAGGGCGTCGTCGTCGCCGCCTCCCTGACCCCGCAGCGGGTGCGCACCCACTACGAGGCGGCGCTCGACGCCGGCCTCGACATCCTCGTCATCCAGGGCACGGTCGTCTCAGCCGAGCACGTCTCCAGCGACGAGTCGCGTCCGCCGCTGAACCTCAAGGAGTTCATCCGCGAGGTGCCGCTGCCCGTCGTCGTCGGCGGCTGCGCGAGCTACCACACCGCGCTTCACCTCATGCGTACCGGCGCCGCGGGCGTGCTCGTCGGCGTCGGACCCGGCGCCGCCTGCACCACGCGCGGCGTGCTCGGCATCGGCGTGCCCCAGGCGACGGCGATCGCCGACGTCGCGGGCGCCCGCTCGCAGAACATGCTCGAGACCGGCGAGTACTGCCAGGTCATCGCCGACGGCGGCATGCGCAACGGTGGCGACGTCTCCAAGGCGATCGCCTGCGGCGCGGACGCGGTCATGATCGGCTCGCCGCTGGCCCGCGCCTTCGAGGCGCCCGGCCAGGGCTTTCACTGGGGCATGGCGACGTTCCACCCGACGCTCCCGCGCGGCGCGCGCGTCAAGACCAAGCAGAACGGCACGCTCGAGGAGATCCTCACCGGTCCCGCCCACGAGAACGACGGCACGTTCAACCTCATGGGCGGCCTGCGCACGTCGATGGCGACCTGCGGCTACAAGGACATCGCGGAGTTCAACCGCGCGGAGCTGATGATCGCTCCGTCCCTGCAGACCGAGGGCAAGCAGCTGCAGACCGCGCAGGGCATCGGCATGGGCGCCCGCGGCTCGGCCGCCGCCGCGCCGTCGGAGACCGGTATGACCAACGGGGTCCATCAAGAGCCGGCCCTCGCCGACGTATGAGCCCAGGGGCTCGGAGACACGCCTGGCGGTGTCCTCGCTCGCTCGAGTGCGGGTGCGCACCACGCTCGCTGCGTCCTTGCCAGGCGCGCCCCGAGCCGCATGAGTGACGGCCTCGTCACCGCGGCGACGGCCGCGACCGAGCTCGTCGAGGAGGACGTGCGCGACGTCGCGGCGCCGCGCGCGGTCGACGAGGTCGTCGTGCTCGACTACGGGGGCCAGTACTCCCAGCTCATCGCGCGCCGTGTGCGCGAGCTGGGCGTCTTCAGCGAGCTGCTGCCCCATCACGTCGGCGCGGCGGAGGTTCGCAAGCGCAAGCCCAAGGGCCTGATCCTCTCCGGCGGTCCCGCGTCGGTCTACGCCGAGGGTGCGCCGCGGCTGGATCGCGAGCTGCTCGAGCTCGGCATCCCGGTGCTGGGCATCTGCTACGGCATGCAGCTCATCGCGCTCGACCTCGGCGGCAAGGTCGAGGGCGCCGAGATCGGCGAGTTCGGCCGCTCGGAGCTCACCGTGCGCGAGCCCGGCCGGCTCTTCGCCGGACTGCCGGCCGACCAGACGTGCTGGATGTCGCACCGCGACACCGTCTTCGCGCCGCCGCCGGGCTTCACTGCGCTGGCATCGTCGACCGGCTCGCCGGTCGCGGCGCTCGAGGACGTCGAGCGCGGCATCTACGGCATCCAGTTTCATCCCGAGGTCGTCCACACGCCCTACGGGCAGACGATCCTCGAGCGGTTCCTGGGCGAGATCTGCGAGGCCGACCGCACCTGGTCGCCGGAGAGCATCGTCTCCGAGCAGATCGCGCGCATCCGCGCCCAGGTCGGCGGCGGCAAGGTCATCTGCGGCCTGTCGGGCGGCGTGGACTCGAGCGTCGCGGCGTTGCTCGTGCATCGCGCGATCGGCGACCAGCTGACGTGCGTCTTCGTCGATCACGGCCTCATGCGAAAGAACGAGGGCGAGCAGGTCGTCGCCGCGTTTCGCGACTACTTCAAGGTTCCGCTCGTCGCCGTCGACGCCGAGGCCCGCTTCCTCGCGCGGCTGAAGGGCGTCAGCGATCCCGAGACCAAGCGCAAGGCAATCGGCGCGGAGTTCATCCGCGTCTTCGAGGAGGAGGCGGCGAAGATCGGCGACGCCAGGTTCCTCGTCCAGGGCACGCTGTACTCCGACGTCATCGAGTCCGGCGGCGGCACCGGCGCCGCGACGATCAAGTCCCACCACAACGTCGGCGGCCTGCCCGACGACCTGCAGTTCGAGCTCGTCGAGCCGCTGCGCGCGCTGTTCAAGGACGAGGTGCGCGCCGTCGGCGCCGAGCTCGGCCTGCCCGAGCGCCTCGTCTGGCGCCAGCCGTTCCCCGGCCCCGGCCTGGCGATCCGCATCGTCGGCGGCGAGGCCACCCGCGAGCGCCTCGACCTGCTGCGCGAGTGCGACTACATCCTGCAGGACGAGATCCGCAAGGCCGGCCTGTACCGCGATCTGTGGCAGTCCTTCTGCGTGCTGCCCGACATCCGCACGGTCGGCGTGCAGGGCGACGAGCGCACGTACGGCAGCGTCGTCGTCATCCGCGCGGTGACCTCCGACGACGCGATGACCGCCGACTGGGCGCGCCTGCCCTACGACCTGCTCGAGCAGATCGCCTCGCGCATGATCAACGAGCTGCGCGACGTCAACCGCGTCGTGCTGGACATCACGTCCAAGCCGCCGGGCACGATCGAGTGGGAGTAGGAGTCTGGGCGCCGAGCGCGTCCTGACCGCGCGCAGGGGTGTGTCGAATACCTCGCGCTGGGCGCGACGGATTCGACACACCGATGATCGACGGCCGCCCGTCCGGGACCGCAACACGACCGCCGCTCGTATTGGCTGCATGAACCGCACCCATGTCACGCTCATCGCGGCCGTCGCCGCCGTCATCGCCGCCGGCGGGATCGCGCTGGCCAGCGGCGGCCCGCCGCCGGTCCAGCCGGCCGATCCCGCCGTCGACACCGTCGTCGCGACGGCCAACGCGCAGTCGCGCGTCCGCGCCCCCGCGCCCGACCGCCGCTCGAACGCGACGATCGAACGAGCCGTGCGGGCGGCACGCGCGCGGGCGCTGCCGCGCGCGGTGACCGCCGCACGCGCCGAGGCGGACGCGCTCGCTGCGGCCGCCGGGCTGCGCGCGGGCGACGTCGTCGGCATCCGGCGCGACAGCTCCCCGCTGGGCTACTGGGACCAGGACGCGGGCCGCTTCGGACCCGGCGTCTGGTGCGGGCGCGTCTTCTCACGGCGGACCGTGCGCCAGGCCGACGGGACGAACAAGCGCGTGACGACGTCGCGCCACCGCTGTCCCGTCCCGAAGACCGCCTCGATCCGCGTCACGCTGACGTTCGCGGCGCGCCAGGGCTGAGCCGCGGCGGCGGCGCGAGCCGCTAGCGTCACGCCGCATGAGCGACAGCGGCTTCGCGCAGATACGCAACGCCCGCCTGGCCTGGTGGGCCGACGGCCCGTGCGACACGGGTGGCGCCGCCGGCGCGGACGCCGGCGACCCCCTCGTGCTCGTCCACGCCGGCGTCGCCGACGCGCGGATGTGGGAGCCGATCGTGCCCGCGCTCGCCGCGCGCCACCGCGTGGTCCGCTTCGACATGCGCGGCTTCGGCCGGTCGCGCTCGGGGAGGGGCGCCTTCTCGCCCGCCGGCGATCTCGCGGCGCTGCTCGACGCCGTCGCGATCAAGCGCGCCCACGTCGTCGGCGCGTCGTTCGGCGGGCTCGTCTCGCTGGACTTCGCGGTCGCGTACCCCGATCGGGTCGCATCGCTCGTGCTGCTGGCCGCCGCGCTGCCGGACATCGAGCCGTCGGCGCCGCTGCTCGCCTTCGCCGAGGCCGAGGAGGCGGCGATCACGGTCGGCCGGGTCGAGGACGCCGTCGAGATCAACGTCCGCATGTGGGCCGAGCACAGCACGCCGGACGTACAGGCGCTCGTCGCCGACATGCAGCGTGACGCGTTCGTGCTGCAGCTCCGCGAGGGCGCCGATTCCGACGAGCCCGATCCGCCCGTCTCGGCGCGGCTGGCCGAGATCACCGTGCCCGCGACGGTGGCCTACGGCGGCCGCGACGTCATGGACTTCGAGCAGATCGCGCGGCGCCTGCACGCCGAGCTGCCCGCCGCGACGCTGCACGCGTTCGCCGAGGCCGGCCACCTGCTCGCGCTCGACGCGCCCGACGAGGTGACGCAACTCATCCTGCGCCACCTCGAGCAGGCCGCGTAGTGCACTAGCCCTCGAGCGTCGGCTCCACGCTGATCTCGACCTGCAGCGCGCCCGAGATCGGGCAGTTCTCGCCCGCGGAGGCGGCGGCCGCGGCGAACGCGTCCTGGTCGATGCCCGGCACGCTCCCGCTGACGACGATCCGCGAGAACTTCACGCCCTCGCCGGGGACGAACGCGACGGTCGCCGTCGCCTCGAGCCGGTCCGGCGGCGTGCCGGCCTCGGCGAGCTCGTGCGCGAGCTGCATGCAGTAGCAGGAGGAGTGGGCGGCGGCGAGCAGCTCCTCGGGGCTCGTCTTGCCGGCGGCACGTGCGGTGCGCGATGCCCAGGAGACGTCCGTCGCGGGGAAGGCCTCGCTCTGCGGCGTCGTCACCCCGGACCCGTGTGCCAGGTCGCCCTCCCAGACCGTTGTCGCGTTGCTCTCAGCCGCCATCACGCCTCCACAGATCGCCTCGTCGAAGACGACGGAGGCTACCGCCGGCCGTCAGGCCCCGACGGGCGCCGGCTCGCGATGACGGCGCACGAGCAGCCACGTCAACCAGATCCCGATCACGAAGAGCGGGATGCCCATCGCGGTCTTCACCACGCCGAGGGCGACGACGCTGTGGGTGAGGTACAGCGGCAGCTGGACGAGCAGGCGCAGCGCGAACAGACCCGCCCACATCCACGACGCGAGCACGAAGGCCCGGGCGCGCTGCGGATCGCGGCGCCACGCGCTGCCCTCGCCGTCGAGGTTGGCGACGATCACGCCGACGAGCGGGTGCTTGACCGCGATCGAGATGAGAAACGCCGCGGCATAGGCGGCATTCATCAGCAGACCGGGCAAGAAGAAGTCCTCGGCGCGCCCGCTGCGGGTCGCGATGAACGCCGCGATGCCCACCCCGACGAGCCCCGACAGCGCGTGCAGCGGCGTCTCGCGCTTGGCCAGGCGGGCGACCGTGAGGACGAGCGCCAGTGCGACGGCGACGATCGCGGCGGTGTTCGTATCCGAGCCCGAGGCGGTGTAGGCGACGACGAAGGCGACCCCGGGCAGCGCCGTCTCGGCCATCCCCAGCGGCCCGCCGACCGCCTCGCGGAGGTCCATCGGCGGAGCGGCCTCGCGCTTCTCGTGTCCGTCGCTCATCCCCTGATGATGTCGAACCGCATCCGTGTTGCCGCCGGTCAGCGTTTGCGGCGCAGCGCGGCGGGGCCCAGCAGGACGGCGCCGATGACGAGAAACGGGACGAGGTTGAGCAGGTGCAGCACGAGCGCGTAGGACAGCGCGTCGGCGTGCGGGACGTCGAACGCGTTGAGCGCGATGATCGTCGCGGCCTCGAACACGCCGAGCGCGGCGGGGCTCGACGGCAGCACGAGCGAGAGGTTGATCGCGACCGTGACGAGGATCGCCGACGACAGCGGCAGGTCGAGGTGGAAGGCCTCCATGAGGATCCAGTAGGAGATCGCCAGCACGAGCCACGATGCGCAGGTGAGGGCGAACCCGCGCACGGCGATGGCCGGGCTGCGCAGCGCGGCGAGCCCGCGCGTCGCGTTGACGGCGGCGATCTCGACGCGTTCGGCGACGCCGGCGCGGCGGATGCGCCGCAGCGGGCTGAGCAGCCAGTGCACGGCGCGCGCGTCGTAGCGCACGATCAGGACGATCAGCGCGATCAGGACGAGCGTGACGACGCCGCCGAAGATCGCCGCGTTGCGCAGCCAGGAGATCTCCGGCAGCCACGGATAGGCGCACAGCAGGACGAGCAACAGCCCGAGGACGTCGAAGACGCGCTCGACGACGACCGTCGCGATGATCTCCGCGCGCGGGGTGCGTGCGCGGCTGTGCAGGGCGATCACGCGGGCGGCCTCGCCGGCACGCGCGGGCAATATGTTGTTGAAGAAGTAGCCGACGAGCAGGGCGTACATGACCGCGCGCAGCGGCGGGCGCTTCTCGGCGTCGTAGAGCGCCCACCAGCGCGCGCCGCGCAGGAAGATCGCCAGCGCGAACACCGGCAGCGCGGGGAGCAGCCAGATGAGCTCCGAGCCGCGCAGCGCCTCCACGGCGTCGTCGAGCTCCACGCCGCGCACGGCGAGGTACATGCAGCCGACGGTGACGGCGAGGCCGATGACGGCCAGCAGCGGCCGCATGCCGCGGCGCGCGGTCATCCTCGCCGGCAGCGCACCGCGAAGAGCACCCAGACCGCGGTCAGGCCGTCGCGCCACGTGATGTTCTTGCCTTCGGCGTAGGTGCGTCCGTAGTAGGCGATCGGCATCTCGTAGATGCGCAGCTTGCGCCGGCAGACCTCGCCGGTGATCTCCGGCTCGATGCCGAAGTCATCGCGCGTCAGGCGCAACGACGCCAGTACCTCGGAGCGAAACGCCTTGTAACCGGTCTCCATGTCGCTGAGCGTCGTGTTGAACAACACCCCCGTCAGCAACGACAGGAAGCGGTTGCCGAGCAGGTGCCAGAACATGTATGCGCGCTGCGGCGCCCCACCACTCAGCCGCGACCCGTACACCACATCGGCCACACCGGACTGGATCGGCGCGATCAACGCGATCACGTCCGCCGGGTCGTACTCCATGTCGGCGTCCTGGATGACCGCGATCTCCTTGGCCACGCGGGTCGCGGCCAGCCGCACCGCCGACCCCTTGCCGCGATTGGGCTGACGCAACAGCTCCACGTGCGGATGCGCGTCGGCGTAGTCGCGCACGATCGACGCCGTCGCGTCGGTCGAGCCGTCGTCGACGACAACGATCTGCGCGTCCAACCCCAACGCATCGATCCGCGCCAAGACCTCGCCGATCGTCGCCGCCTCGTTGTACGCCGGGATCAAGAACGAGACGCCGATCGCGTCATTCAACCTGACCCGACGGCCGCGACACCGCTTGGGTAGATTCGCCGGCAATGGTTGCGGCGCGCGACAACCGCGGCGTCGCACTCCGGCTGGGCGGCGCCGTCGCCCTGTTTCTCCTGCTCGTCGGGCAGGCTCAGGTGACCGTGCTGGACGGCAACTCGATGCTCGCCGTGACGCAGTCGATCGTCCACCACGCGTCGCTTTCGGTGCCCGAGAGCCTCGGCGTGCCCGGGCACGACGCCACGACGCACTACTCCAAGTACGGCCTGCTGCTGCCGCTGCTGTCGATCGTGCCCGTGCTCGTCGCGCAGCCGATCGGCGCCCTCACCGGCCGCGTGGACCTCATCGAGGCCGCCGCCGCGGCGTCGATCATGCCGCTCGTCGGCGGCGCGCTGGCCGGCGCCCTGTTCCTGCTCGGGCGGCGGCTGGGCGCGCCGCGGCCCGCCGCCGCGCTCGTCGCGGCCGGCATCGTGCTCGGCACCTACCTGCTGCCCTACGGCCGCGACTTCTTCACCGAGCCGCTCGTCGCGCTCGCGCTCGTCGTCATGGTCGAACGGGCGCTCGCCGGCCGTGAGCAACAGGCCGCCATCGCGCTGGCGCTCGCGGTGCTCGCGCGGCCCCAGTCGGCCGCGTTCGCGCCGCTGCTGCTCGGCTTCATGGCCCTGCGCGGAGACGGCGTGCGGGCGATCGCGCGGACGATCCCGCCGCTCGCCGCGGCCGCGATCGTCACGGTCGCCTACAACGTCCACCGCTTCCACGACCCGCTCGAGTTCGGCTACAGGCCGCCCGTCGACCCCGGCTTCACGACCCCGCTGCTGGAGGGGGCGGGCGGGCTGCTCTTCGACGCCGAGAAGTCGCTCGTGCTCTTCGCGCCCGCGCTCGTGCTCGCACCGCTGGCCTTCGTGGCGCTCTGGCGCCGGGCGCGCCCGACGGCGGCGCTGCTGCTCGCCCTGTTCGCGGTGACCTTCGTGCTGGCGGCGACGTGGCACTCCTGGCAGGGCGGCTGGAGCTGGGGTCCGCGGCTCGTCATCCCCGGCGTGGCGCTCGTGCTCGTCGCGCTCGCTCCCTGGATCGGCACGAGCCGCCGGCGGATGGCGCTCGCCGGCGCGCTGTTCGCGATCGGCTTCGTCGTGTCGTTCTCGGCCGTGCTCGCGCCGCCGGGGATGCAGCTCATCGACCGCGAGCCCGGCACCGTCGGTCCGCAGATGGTGCGCCAGTACCGCGAGCTGCCGCGGCTGACGGGCAACTCGATCGACGCCGCGGACGACCGCGCGGCGCGCGACGGCGACTACCGCCGCTACCTCTCGCTGTGGCAGGCCAACCTCGTCCGGCAGGTCGGCGGCGGCGCCGCGCTGCCGGCGCTGGTCATCACGCTCACGATGCTCGCGGCGCTGCTGTTCGTGGCCCGCGGATTGCTGGCGCAACTGCGTCACGTGTGACACCTTGTTACGGAGACCAAGCCGAGGAGCGATAGGCGCTAAGGTTCCGCGCTTCGGCGACACGGACAAGGGGAGAAACGAACATGGCACGCCCGATCATCCTCGGCGTCGTCGGAGATTCAGCGACGGGGAAGACGACCCTCACGAAGGGGCTCGTCGAGATCCTGGGCACGGAGGCCGTCACCCACATCGGGCTGGACGATTACCACTGCTATGACCGCGAGGAGCGCAAAGAGCACGAGATCACGCCGCTGAATCCAGAGTGCAACTACATGGACATCATCGAGCAGCACATCGCCCACCTGCGCAAGGGCGAGCCGATCCTCAAGCCCCACTACCAGCACAGCGACGGCACGTTCGGCCGGCCGGACTACGTGCACCCACAGAGGTTCATCCTCATCGAGGGTCTGCTCGGCTATCACTCGACCGAGCTGGCCTCGCTCTTCGACGTGCGCGTGTACCTCAACCCCCCGGAAGAGCTGCGCAGGGAGTGGAAGGTCAAGCGCGACACGACCAAGCGCGGCTACACCGAGGAGCAGGTGCTCGCCGAGCTGGACGTGCGCGAGCCCGACTCTGAGGCGTTCATCCGGCCGCAGCGCTCGCGCGCGGACATCGTCGTCGCCTTCCAGCCCGGCGTGCAGGACGACCCCGACCATCTCGACGCGGTGCTCACGCTGCGCGAGGGCCTGCCGCACCCCGACCTCTCGTCGCTCGACGAGGGCAGCGGACGCGACGCGATCGAGATCGAGCAGCGCGCCTCGGAGCGCCGCATCCGGATTCCCGGCGAGATCGACAAGGACCGCGGCGCCGCGATCGAGGAGGCCATCTGGGAGCAGATGCACTTCGCCCGCCATCTGCGCACCGAGCAGCTCGGGCTGTTCGCCGTCGGCACCGACGAGGCGCACCGCTCCGAATCGCTGGCCATCACCCAGGTCCTGATCCTGTATCACCTGGTCATGGCGAAGGCCACGGCCGCCATCGGCGGCGACGACGTCGCCAACGGACGCGACTCCAGCTCGTCCGGCGTGGCCTCTCCGGCCTGACCGTCGCCCCTTCGGGGCTGAACCTGCGACCACCGATCCTCGCAGCTGGGACGCAGACTAAACGAGAATGATTCTCTGCTAGCGTCAGGCGGGTGCCCGCCCGCCGGTCATTCGCCCTCGCCGCCGCCGGCCTGACGGTCGCGCTGCTGGGGGCCTGTGGCTCCGACGGGGGCGCCGGTGCGGGCGACGCCCGCACCGCGGTCGCCACGACGACGCAGGTCGCCGACCTCGCCCGCGCGGTCGCCGGCGAGCGCGCCACGGTCCGCCAGATCCTGCGCCCCAACTCCGACCCGCACGAGTACGAGCCGCGACCCAGCGACGTCAAGGCCGTCACCGGCGCCGCCGTCGTGCTGCGTTCGGGGGGAGGCCTCGACGACTGGCTGGACGGCGTCGTCGACAACGCCGGCTCGGACGCCAAGACGACGACCTTGATCGACGCCGTGCGCACGCGCCGCGACGACAGCGGCATCGACCCGCACTGGTGGCAGGACCCGCACAACGCGATCGCCGCGACGCGCCGCATCCGCGACGTGCTCGTCGCCGCCGATCCGGGCGGTCGCGCGGACTACACGGCGAACGCCGCGGCCTCCGTCGGGCGACTGCGTGCGCTCGACCGCGCGATCGCCGCCTGCATGCGCGTCGATCCCGGCCGGCCGGCGCCGGCTCGTCACCGACCACGACGCGCTCGGCTACTACGCCGACCGCTACGCGATCGAGGTCGTCGGAACGGTGATCCCGGCGCTCTCCACGCAGGCGCAGGCGTCCGCCGGCGAGGTCGCGCGGCTCGTGCGGACGATCCGCTCGACCGGGGTGCGGACGATCTTCCCGGAGCACTCGGGCAGCGCGAAGCTCGCCCGCGCGGTCGCCCGCGACGCCGGTGCGACCGTCGGCCCCGCGCTCTATGCCGACACGCTCGGCGAACGGGGCAGCCCCGGCGCCACCTACGACGGCTCGCTGCGCTTCAACACGCGCGCGCTCGCCGCGGGTTTCGGCGCCACCGGCGCCGCCTGTCAGCTGTAGGCGTCCCAGGCCTTCAGGAAGGGCAGCGGATCGACCGGCGCGCCGCCGGTGTACCAGCCCGGGGCGCTCCACAGCTCGAAGTGCAGGTGGCAGCCGCGAGCGTCGCCGGTGTCGCCGACGTCGCCGATCGGCTGGCCGGTGAACACGCGAGCGCCTTTGGCCAGCGGCGACCGCTCGGCGAGATGCATGTAGACGTAGTCGATGTCGGTGCCCTCGCCGTCGACGACGATGTAGTTGCCGGCCGAGCGCTCGAAGCGGTTGAGCTTCACGATGCCGCCGCGCGCCGCGAGCATCGGCGTGCCGCAGCGCGCGAAGACGTCATGGCCCTGGTGGATGTGGCCCCTGCGCTGCGCGCCGAAGGCGGCCTCCCGAGACCCGTAGCGGTGCTTTCCCCGGACGGGGAAGATGTGGTCGACGAGATCGAAGCCACCGCTCGCGAGGACCTGCGGCGCGGGCGCCTGGGCCGCCGCGGCGCCGGCGCCGGCCACGCCGTCCAGGATGCGGAACTCGTAGCGGCCGGCGGGCTGCGCCGCTCCGGCGACGCGGCCGTCCCACGTGATCGAGCTGACCTCCTCGGGCACGAGCGCGACGGGCCAGGCCATGACGACCGCCCCGTCGGCGACGCGCACCAGGTCGACGGTCACCGACATGGGCTTGCGGGCGAGCAGGTCGACGCGGGCCTGGCGCGCGGCGTCGTAGTAGACGCGGCGTCCGACGACGCGGACGTCGAGCGCGGCGGAGCTGCCCGGCCCGCGCTGCACCGAGACGACCGCACGGCTCGCCCTCGAGCGAGCGCCGTCGCCGTTGACCGCACGCAGGCGACCGCTGGTCGCCTTCTCGGGGACGACGACGTCGACGCTCTTCAGGCGCGCCCGCGTCACCCGCACGGTGGCGTTGTCATCGTGGCCGCCGCCGCCGAGGAACACGACCTTCGCCACCGCCTTCATCTCGGTGCCGCGGATGCGCAGCAGGCTCCCGCTCTTGGCCGCGTCGGCGCTGGCGCAGCCCTTGACGCAGGACACCGACGAGATCGTCGCGGGCACCGACGCGTAGGCGCCACCGGACTTCGCGGCCGACGCGCTGCCGGGCGTCACAACGCCAACTCCGCATGCCAGGACCACGACGCTGCGCCTCAGTGAAACCAGTCCCCCAGATGTGATCGGCCCCCCCGAGCGCCCGTGAGATGGGCGCACCGGCGATCTGCTGCGCGAGACCGTATCGGAAGACGGCTTCTCGGCGTCGGCCGATTGCCCTGCAAACCCGATGTCATTTTCGATTCTCTACACTGCTCACTCGCCGCGCGGAACGTTCGCGTGGCCTTTTTGCAGCCATGAAGACCTACGTCGCCAATGCCAACGACCGCGAGCGCAACTGGCTCGTGGTCGACGCCACCGGGCAAACGCTCGGGCGGCTGGCCACCCAGATTGCCGACACGCTGCGCGGCAAGCGCAAGCCGACGTACACGCCGCACGTCGATACCGGCGACTTCGTCGTCGTCATCAACGCCGAGAAGATCGCGGTCACCGGCAACAAGCGCGCCGCCAAGATGTACTACCGCCACTCGGGCTACCCCGGCGGGCTGAAGACGCGCACGCTCAACGACATGCTCGAGCGTCGCCCCGAGGAGGTCCTGCGCCTCGCGGTCAAGGGCATGCTGCCTCGCAACCGCCTCGCCCGCAAGCAGCTCACGAAGCTCAAGATCTACGCCGGGCCCGAGCATCCGCACCAGGCCCAGAAGCCGCAACCGATGGAGCTGAACTCGTGATCGACGAGAGCGCCGAGCCGCCCGAGTCCGAAGAGGCCGCGGCGCCCACGCCGGAGGCCGAGGCCTCCACTCCCGAGCCCGCCGCCGCCCCCGCCGACCCGGCTGCGCCGCTCGAAGAGGACATCGACGACGACGAGCCTGCGGCTCCGCGCGTGAAGCCCGCGATCCCGGGCGCCGACCTCGAGGTCGACATCGTGCTCGAGGGCGCCGATCCGCTCGCTCGCGAGGAGCAGGAGGAGCTCGACGCCGCCGCGGCCGCCGCCGAGGAGGACCGCGCCGACGAGCAGCCTGTCGCCGCCGTCATCGACCTCGCCGCCGGCGCCCGCTACCGCGCGACCGGCAAGCGCAAGACCGCCGTCGCCCGCGTGATCCTGCGTCCGGGCACCGGGGCCTACACGGTCAACGGCAAGACCATGGACAACTACTTCCCGCGTCCTGCCCTCGGCCGCAACATCCGCGCGCCGCTGGAATGCGTCGGCTACGAGGACCGCATGGACGTCGTGGTCCGCGTGCACGGTGGCGGCGTCAGCGCCCAGGCCGGCGCGCTGCGTCACGGCATCTCGCGCGCGCTGCTCGAGGCCGACCCGAACCTGCGCGGTGAGCTCAAGCGCCGCGGCTTCCTCACGCGCGACCCGCGCGTCAAGGAGCGCAAGAAGGCCGGGTTGAAGAAGGCCCGCAAGCGGCCGCAGTTCAGCAAGCGCTAGTACCGCTTCCCGCCCAGCGCCCCCGGGTCATCAAGCATGCGCAAGCTCTTCGGCACCGATGGTGTCCGAGGCGTTGCCGGCGAGGTGCTGACCGCCGGGCTCGCGCTCGCGCTCGGCGCCGCCGCGACCCGTGAGATCGGCGGCGAGCGCCCGCGCGTGCTCGTCATCCGCGATACGCGCGAGTCGGGCGCGATGCTCGAGTCCGCGCTCGCCGCGGGGATCGCCTCCGCCGGTGGCGACGTGCTGCTGGGCGGCGTGCTGCCGACCCCGGCCGCGCCACTGCTGCTCGGCCGCTACGGCTTCGACCTCGCCGCCGTCATCTCCGCCTCGCACAACCCGTTCGAGGACAACGGCATCAAGTTCTTCGGCGCCGACCGCTTCAAGCTGTCGGATGCGACGGAGCTCGCGATCGAGCAACGCTTGGAGGAGCCGGCGAGCGGCGCGCCGGCGCGGATCGGTGCGATCAGCACGCTGCGCGGCACCGACGAGGACTACCTGCGCGCGCTGCAGGAGCGCTTCGCCGACCTCTCGCTGGAGGGGCTGGACGTCGTGCTGGACTGCGCCAACGGCTCGACGTACCGCGCCGCCCCCGAGATCTTCCGCCGGCTCGGGGCAAGCGTCACCGTGCTCGCCGCCGACCCCGACGGGCGCAACATCAACGACCGGTGCGGCTCGACGCACACCGAGGCGATCGTGGCGCAGGTGCGCAGCGGCGGGCACGACCTCGGCTTCGCGTTCGACGGTGACGGGGACCGCCTCCTGGCGATCGACCGCCATGGCGTCGCGGTCGACGGCGACGAGCTCATCGCGCTGGCGACGCTGCACCTGCGTGCCCACGACCGCCTGCCCGGCGGCGGCGTCGTCGTGACGGTGATGACGAACTTCGGCTTCCACACCGCGATGCGCGAGGCCGGGGTGCAGGTGGCGACGACCGCCGTCGGCGACCGCTACGTGCTCGAGGAGCTGCGCGCGCGCGGCTGGGGTCTCGGCGGCGAGCAGTCCGGCCACATCATCGACATGGGCTTCGTGCCCTCGGGCGACGGGATCGCCTCGGCGCTGCTGACGCTCGAGGCGCTGGCGGGCCGTGACCTCGCCGAGCGCGACGCGATGGACAAGCTGCCCCAGAAGCTCGTCAACGTGCGCGTCGCCGATCGCGACGCGGCGATGGACAGCGCCGCGCTGCGCGAGGCGATGGAGCGCGAGGCGGCGGCGCTCGAGGGCCGCGGCCGCGTGCTCGTGCGCCCGTCGGGCACCGAGCAGCTCGTCCGCGTCATGGTCGAGGCGCCCACCGAGGAGGAGACCGACGCGGTCTGCGCGCGGCTCGTGGAGATCGTCGAGGCCGGCCGCTGACGCGCACCGCGCCGGCGGCTAGGGTGGCCGGACCATGCGCTTGGCGTTCGCCCACGAGGCTGTGGTGAGCATGGCGGCCGGAGCCGACATCCGCGCGCCCGGTGCGGCGATCACGGTCGGTCTATGCGGGCACTGGGAGCACGAGCCGCTATGTCCGCTGGCGCCCCATGCCACCGCGGCGCAGCGCGATGTGGCGATCTCGCTGTTCATCTCAGACCGCGCCGGCGCGGCCTGACGCAGTATTTGCGCACGTACCCGACCGGCCTCAGGCGCTCCTTGTGCGTCCGCAGACCCGGGATGCCGAGGTCCATCTCGATGTTCAAGAGGCGGACTCGCTCGGATCGCACGCTCGCGGCCAGCGCGTGGATCGCGAAGTCGTCGATATGCACGAAGGCGGGATCGGTCAGCAGATGATTGACGATGACGTGGCCGTCGCGCGGCGGCTGGTAGATCGCGTAGGCGCACGGCTCTGAGCCGCAGCGGATCTCCAGGCCGCGGAAGTCCGGGCACAGGTCATCCGACAGCGAGCGCGCGAGCGCCGCCCGTTCCTCCCCACGCGGGTCGTTGGCGCTCGCCGCGCGCCAGGCGTTTGCCCTGGAGCGCACCGCGTGGCGAACGCCGGCCGGAGCGAGGTCGACCGGCTGCACGCTGACGGTGCCCGCGGCCTCGCGCAGGAACCGGCGGACCTTGCGCCGGGTGCGGCCGTGGGCCGCTCCATGCAGGGTCGCGAGGTCGTCGACGCTCAGCAGGTATTCGTCGTAGGAGCGCTGGCGCCCGACGGAGTAGCTGCGCGGATCGATGTCGAGGGCGACGACCGCGGGAATCATCCGCAGCTCCGGTGCCGGCTCGCGCTCGCCGAGGTACGCCATCACACCGTCGACGGCGGCGGACACGTCGCCGCGGCCGACGACGGCGATGCTGATCGGCCCGTCCTCGCCGGGCGCGGCGTAGCGCAGCACGAGCGAGGACCCGCAGCGGGCAACGAGCATGTCGCCCCGGTGCGTCCACCACGCCATGAGGGTCGGGTAGGCGAGGTCCGACACCACCCCGATGCCGGCGACGGCGGCTTCGTACTCGTGTCGCGTCGCCGCGCCGAGCGCCGTGAACTGCGGGAAGGCCGAGATACGCGTCGTCATGCCGGCTCGCGCAGCAGCGCGCGGTACCCGTAGCGGTAGCGCTCGCTGACGCGGAGCGTGGCGATGCCCGTGGCGGCGGCTCCTTCCTCGACGAGCCGCGGTACGTAGCGCGCGGAGCGGTTCGTGCACTGAAAGACGAGCTCGCGGTTGGCCCCGGAGGTCACGATGATGCGCGCGATCGCCGCGATGAGGCCGGCGGAGAACCGATGACCCTCGAGCTGCGGGTCGACGGCGATGCCCGCGAAGTACACCGGTGCCGGGCCACGACGGGCCGCAAACCACTCGGCTCGCAGCCAGGCACAGGCCGACAGGTCCTCGACGAAGACCGAGAAGGCGGCGATGCGATGACCAGCCGTGGACAGGACCGTCAGGGCGCCGCGGTGGCGCACCATCGCGCAGAACTCCTCCTCGGTCTGCATCTGACGGCACGGGTGCGGCGCCACGAGCGCCGCGAACTGCCGCTCGTAGATGCGCCACATGTCGTCGAGCTGACGATCGGTCAGCGTGTCGTGCAGGAGCACGCGGGTCGTGTCCGCGTCCTGTCCCGGCTCGCGTTGCAGCCGGCGGGTGGCCTCGACGAGCGAGACCGGTCGCGCGCGCGGGCCGAAGGGCAACTCCGTGGTCGCGCCGAAGTGGACGATCGCGGCGGCGCTGTCGTCGGCCGGGTCCGCGAGCGGGTCGCAGCGCACGCGCGGGTCGCCGGCTCGCCGATCCAACAGCTCGTCCGATCGCGGCGAGGAGTCGAGCTCGTAGACGAGCACCGCGCCGTCGGCGAGGCTGGCACGCAGGACCTCGGCACATGCTGGTTCGTCCGCGACGGCGCGGCTCGGCAGCGAGACGTAGAGGCAGCACCGGCCCGGGAAGCGGGCGGCAAAGAAGTCAGGGCGAAACTCGGAGTTGCGGGCGATCGGTGTGAGCAGCGGCCACGGGCGGCCCGCGCTCGTCGTGACCCAGCGGGTGCCAGGATCCGCGAACGCGGCCGGACGATCCGCCGGGGGCAGGCCGGCGTGCTGAGGACCGCGGGCGACGGCCTCCATCTGCGCCTCGTAATGCGCGGCGAGGTCGGCCGGTGCCGCGCTCATCGCGGGGGCCATAGGTCACCATCGGCGATCTCCAGGAGGTTTGCCGCCGGGTCCTTGAAGTAGAACGAGCGCCGGCCGTCCCAGTCCTGGTCGTGCAGGATCTCCACGCCCGCGGACTCGAGCAGCTCACGCCACCGCTCGAAGTCGTCGGCGCCATCGACCTGCAGGCAGGCATGTCCCGCTCCGCTGGTTCCGTGGTCTGCGATCGGGCCCGGGCGCAGAGCGAGCTGCTCGCGGTCAAAGAGGAGGAGGATCCCGCTCCCGGTCCGAAACGCGATGCCGTCCCGCCAGCGCGCAACGGCTGCCAGCCCGAGCACGTCTGCGTAGAAGCGCTCCACGGCCTCGCGCTCCGCGCTTTCGTGGTACAGCACCGTTTCGAGCACGCCGAGGAGCCCTGGCCTACGCATGGCGTGAGGCTACCCGCGACGCGGCGAACGTCATTGCCCGAAACAGGGAACGCGCGCGCCTCGCCTAATCTCCTTGCATGTGTGGAATCGTCGGATACGTCGGCCAGCGC
This sequence comes from uncultured Actinomycetes bacterium, assembly GCA_963742745.1. Lineage (GTDB taxonomy): Bacteria > Actinomycetota > Thermoleophilia > Solirubrobacterales > Solirubrobacteraceae > CADCVQ01. The sequence continues at coordinate 63,602 of CAVUND010000017.1, read as the reverse complement.
CCGGCCCAGGAGATCCTCCTCGCCGGCCTGGAGAAGCTCGAGTACCGCGGCTATGACTCCGCCGGGGTCTCGGTTCTCACCGGCGGCGAGATCGCCTCGGTGCGTGCGGTCGGCAACCTCAGCAAGCTGCGCGAGGCCGTCGCCCACGGAAGCCACGGCGCCGACCCGCACGAGAGTGGCCCGCCGTTGGCGGTCGCGGTCGCCGAGGAGCACACCACGAGCGGCATCGGCCACACCCGCTGGGCGACGCACGGGCGCGTGACGGAGTCCAACGCCCACCCGCACTTCGACACGAACGACCGGGTCCACGTCGTCGTCAACGGCATCGTCGAGAACTACCTCGTCCTCAAGCAGCGCATGACCGACATGGGCGCCGCCTACACGTCCGAGACCGACGCCGAGGTCATCGCCCATCTCATCTCCCACCACATGGCGCTGGGCAGCCTGACCGAGGCCGTCTGCGCCGCCTACAACGAGCTCGAGGGCCATTACGCGTTCGTCGCGATCAGCGCCGACGAGCCCGGGACGCTCGTGGGGGCGCGCAAGGAGTGCCCGCTGATCGTCGGTCGCGGCGACGGCGAGCAGTTCCTCGGCTCCGCCGTGCCCGCCTTCCTCGCGCACACCCGCGACGTGCAGTTCATCGAGAACGGCGAGATCGTCGTCCTGCGGGCCGACGGGGTGCAGTTCCTCACGCCCGACGGCGCGCCGCTGGAACGCGCGATCACGCACGTCGACTGGGACGAGGCGACCGCCGAGAAGGGCGGCTACGAGACGTTCATGCTCAAGGAGATCCACGAGCAGGCCGACGCCGTCGCCGAGACCGTCGCCGACCGCACCGCGCGCGGCAGCGGCGTCGACCTCGCCGAGGCCGAGCTCGACGAGTCGTTGCTGCAGAACATCGACCGGATCCTCATCCTCGCCGCGGGCACGTCGTTTCACGCGGGTCTGATCGGCCGCTACGCGATCGAGGAGTGGGCGCGCATCCCGGTCGACATGGACATCGCCTCGGAGTGGCGCTACCGCAACCCGATCGTCACCGAGCGCGAGCTGGTCATCGGCATCACGCAGTCCGGCGAGACCGCCGACACGCTGGCGGCGATGCGCCTGGCCCAGGAGCGCGGCGCGAAGGTCCTGGCCTGCACGAACGTCGTCGGCTCGCAGGCCACGCGCGACGCCGACGGCGTGCTCTACACGCGCGCGGGCCTGGAGGTCTCCGTCGCGGCGACGAAGACGTTCGTCTGCCAGGTCGCGGCGATGTACCTGCTGGCGCTGCGCCTCGCCGAGCTGCGCGGCACGATGGCGCCCGAGCGGATCGCCGAGCTCGTCGGCGAGATCAAGCACCTGCCCAACCGCATCACGGAGCTCATCGAGCGCCTCGACGTCCCCGTCAAGGCCGCCGCCGAGCGCCACGCGGACTCGGACTTCTACCTGTACCTCGGCCGCCACGTGGGCCGCGCCGTCGCGCTCGAGGGCGCGCTGAAGCTCAAGGAGATCTCCTACATCGCGACCGACGCCTACGCCGGCGGCGAGATGAAGCACGGCCCGATCGCCCTGCTCGACGAGTCCACGCCCGTGGTCTGCGTGGCCACCGACATGCCGATCCTCGACAAGATGATCTCCAACATCCAGGAGGTCCGCGCGCGCGGCGCGCACGTCATCGCGATCGCCACGGAGGGCGACGAACGGCTGGCGCCGGTCGCCGAGGAGGTCATCTACATCCCGCGCACCGACTGGATGCTGCAGGCGCTGCTCGCGGTCATCCCGCTGCAGCTGTTCGCCTACTACGTCGCGCGCAAGCGCGGGCTGAACGTCGACCAGCCGCGCAACCTCGCCAAGACGGTCACGGTCGAATAGGGCCCCGCCCGCCCGCGCATGTCCGTCGGAATCGACCTGCTGGAGATCGGGCGCATGGAGCAGGCGCTCGAGCGCCGGCCCGGGCTCGCCGACCGGCTGTTCACCGACGGCGAGCGCGCGTACGCGGCGCGCCGCGCGCGGCCTGGGCAGCATCTCGCGGCGCGCTTCTGCGCCAAGGAGGCGGTCGCCAAGGCGCTGCGCCTGGAGAGCTGGAACCCCCGCGACATCGAGGTCGTGGGGGAGGGGGCGCAGACCGGCGTCGCGCTGCACGGCGCGCTCGGCCAGCTCGGCGTGCAGGTCGACATCTCGATGACCCACTCCCGCGAGACCGCGGGCGCCGTCGCGATGGTGCGCTCCGGGTGACCGAGGACGCTCCCGCGCTACCCGACTGGCTCGAGCCGCTCTTCGGCGCCGAGCAGATGCGGGCGATCGACCGCTGGGCGATCGAGCAGCAGGGCATCCCGTCGACGGACCTCATGGAGCGCGCCGGCGCCGGCCTGACCGTGCACACCGACCGGCTCGTCCCGCGCGGGCCGATCGCGATCGTCTGCGGCAAGGGCAACAACGGCGGCGACGGCCTCGTCGCGGGGCGCATGCTGCGCGGCTTCGGCCGCACCGTGCGCGTGCTGCTGCTCGCCGAGCCGGGCGAGTACGCCGGCGACGCCGCCGAGAACCTGCGCCGCCTCGACGGCGCCCACGAGCCCTTCGACCCGGCCGCGCTGGACGACGCCGCGGTCGTCATCGACGCGATCCTCGGTACCGGCTTCGAGGGCGAGCCGCGCGGCCCTGCGGCCGCCGCGATCGAGGCGCTCGCGAGCTTCGACGGCACGGTCGTCGCGGCCGACATCGCGAGCGGGATCGCGGCGTCGACCGGTGAGGCCGCGGGCGTGTCGGTCACCGCGCACGCCACGGTCACGTTTCACGCCGCCAAGCCCGGGCACTGGATCGCGCCGGGCAAGCAGGCCGCCGGCGAGCGCGTCGTCGTCGCCATCGGCATCCCGCCGGATCCACCGGTCCAGGCCGACATCGGCCGGCTCACCGACCGCGTCCACACGCTCGTGCCCGCGCGCGAGGCGCCCGGCACGAAGTTCACCTCCGGGCACGTCGTCGTGGCCGGCGGATCGCGCGGGCTGACCGGCGCGCCCTGCCTCGCCGCCGAGGCCGCGATGCGCGCCGGCGCGGGCTACGTGACCGCGCTCGTGCCGGGCTCGCTGGAGATGATCTTCGAGATCCGGCTGCTGGAGGTCATGACCCGCGCGCTGACCGACGACGGCGGCGCGCTGACGCCCGACGCCGTCGATGACGCGCTGGAGGCGACCGCGCGGGCGGGCGCGCTCGTGCTCGGCCCAGGCGCCGGGCGCAGCGAGGGCGCGATCGCGTTCGTGCGCGCGGTCGCGGCGCGCGCCGAGGTCGCGCTGCTGCTCGACGCCGACGGGCTCAACGCGCATGCCGGCGCGCTCGAGACGCTCGCCGCGCGCTCTCACCCGACCGTCCTCACGCCGCACGCCGGCGAGCTCGGGCGGCTGCTGGGGATCTCCAGCGACGAGGTCGGCCGCCGCCGGCTGCACAGCGCCCGGGACGCGGCGCGGCGCGCGCAGGCGATCGTCGTGCTCAAGGGCGACGACACGATCGTCGCGTGCCCGGACGGGACGGCCGCCGTCAACGACCTGAGCGCGCCCGGGCTCGCCACGGCCGGCACCGGTGATGTGCTCAGCGGCATCATCGGGGCGCATCTGGCCAAGGGCATGGACCCCTTCGCCGCCGCCTGTGCCGGCGTGCGCCGCCACGCCGCCGCCGGGCGTGTCGCGGCGGCCGCGCACGGCCCCGGCGGAGTGATCGCCCGCGACGTCATCGAGGCCCTGCCGCGCGCCGCGCAGGGCGAGCCCGGCGAGCCCGGCGAGTAGCCTTCGCGCCCGATGGCGGTCCAGCAGGACGTGGCGGTTCGAGCGCTCGCCCGCGTGAACCTCGCGGCGGTCGAGCGCAACGCCGCGCGCATGCGGCGCGAGCTCGACGCGGGCGCGAACGCCGCCGGATCGGCGGACGTCGCGCTGTGCGCGGTCGTCAAGGCCGACGGCTACGGCCATGGCGCCGTCGCCTGCGCCCGCGCCGCGCTCGCGGGCGGAGCGACGTGGCTCGCCGTCGCGGCGGCCGGCGAGGCGGCCGAGCTGCGCGACGCCGGCATCCACGTCCCGATCCTCGTCATGGGCGCCCTGTCGCCGGCCGAGCTCGACGTGGCGCTCGACGCCGACGCCGACGTCGTCGCCTGGGACGAGTCGTTCGTGGGCGCGGTGGCGGCCCGCGGCGGCGGCTCGGTGCACGTCAAGCTCGACACGGGCATGGGCCGGCTGGGGACCCGCGATCCGGCGGTCGCGACCCGCGTCGTGGAGGCCGCGGCGGCGACGGAGGGCGTCTGGCTCGCCGGCGCGATGACGCACTTCGCCACCGCCGACGAGCGCGGCGACACGTTCTTCGCCGCCCAGCTCGACCGCTTCGCCGCCTGGGCGCTGCCGCTCAAGGCGGCGCGCCCGTCGCTCATCCTGCACGCGGCCAACAGCGCCGGGACGCTGCGCGACCGCGCCGCGCACTTCGACATGGTCCGCGCCGGCGTGGCGCTCTACGGCCTCGATCCCTTCCACGAGGACGCCGCCGCGCAGGGCCTCGAGCCGGCGCTCGAGCTGCGCACCTACGTCAGCGCCGTCAAGGCGGTCGCGCCGGGCGAGAGCGCCGGTTACGGGCGCCGCTTCATCGCCACGAGGCCGACGCACACCGCGACGCTGCCGATCGGGTACGGCGACGGGGTGCGGCGCGCGCTGACCAACAACCTCGACGTGCTCGTGCGCGGCGTGCGCCGACCGCTCGTCGGCACGGTCAGCATGGACAACATCACGCTCGACGTCGGCAGCCCGCCGGCGGCGGCCGTCGGCGAGCCCGCCGTGCTGATCGGCGCGCAGGGCGAGGAGCGGATCGCCGCCGAGGAGCTCGCGCAGCGCCTGCAGACGATCAACTACGAGATCACCTGCGGCCTGCTGCCGCGCGTGCCGCGCATCCACCACCACGACGGCGAGCCGGCATGAGAGCGGCGGTGAGCCGCGGCGCCGGCCCGCGCGGCCGCGCCCGATGAGCGACCCGCGAGCGCTGGCCGCCGAGGCGCTGTCCGGGCGGCGCGCCTGGCTCGTCGGCGGCGCGGTGCGCGACGCGATCCTGGGGCGCCCCACCGCCGACCTCGACCTGGCGGTCGACGGCGAGGTCGCCGCGGCGGCGCGGGCGCTGGCCCGCGCCGCGCGCGGACCGGTGTTCGAGCTGTCCGACGCGTTCGGGTCCTGGCGCGTCTTGGCGCCCGACCGCAGCTGGCAGGCCGACCTCAGCCCGCTGCGCGGCGGCTCGCTGGAGGCCGACCTCGCGCTGCGCGACTTCACGATCAACGCGATCGCCGAGCCGCTGGCGGGCGGCGACCGCGTCGACCCGCACCGTGGAGCGCATGACCTCGCCGCGCGGCGGCTGCGCGCCGTCGGCCCGCGCGCCTTCGCCGAGGACCCGTTGCGCGTCGTGCGGCTCGTGCGCCTCGCCGCCGAGCTCGGACTCGAAGTCGAGCCGGCGACCGCCGCCCTGGCGCGCACCAGCGCCACAGGCGCCGCTGCAGTCGCGCAGGAGCGCGTGTTGGCCGAGCTCAAGCGGATCGTCGCGGGCGACGGCGTCATCGCCTCGCTGGCGCTCATGGACGATCTCGGCGTGACCGCCGCGATCCTGCCCGAGCTGCATGCGCTGCACGGCGTGGAGCAGAACCGCTATCACCACGCTGACGTCCACGCGCACACGATCGAGGTGCTCGAGCAGACCGTCGGCCTGCAGGCGGATCCCGGCGCGACGTTCGGCGAAGCGCATGCCGACGCCGTCCGCGCGGTGCTCGCCGAGCCGCTCGGCGAGGACGTCGACCGCGCGTTCGGCCTGCGCCTCGGCGCGCTGCTGCACGACGTCGCCAAGCCGCTCACGCTCGGCCGCCGCGACGACGGCTCGCCCACGTTCGTCGGCCACGACAGCGCCGGCGCCGAGCTGTCGCGCGAGATCCTCACGCGGCTGCGGGCGGGGGAGAAGCTCAAGGCGCACGTCTCGGCGCTGGCGCGCCACCACCTGCGCCTCGGCTTCCTCGTCCACGAGACGCCGCTGGCGCGGCGCTCGCTGTATCGCTACCTGCGCGCCACCGAGCCCGTCGAGGTCGACGTCACGCTGCTGTCGGTCGCCGACCGCCTGGCGACGCGCGGGCGCAAGGCGCAGGAGTCGATCGCCAAGCACGTCGACCTCGCGCGCGCGGTCCTGCCCGCCGCCCTCGCCTGGCGCGCGCAGGGGCGCCGCGTGCCGCTCGTCCGCGGCGATGCGCTGGCGGCCGAGCTGGGGCTCGGCGACGGACGCGAGCTGGGCCGGCTGCTGACCGAGATCGACGAGGCGCGCTTCGCGGGGGAGATCGGCACGCGCGAGGAGGCGCTGGCGCTGGCCGCGCGGCTGCTCGACCGGACGCGGGACGGGGAGGGTTAGGCTTCGCCGATGGACGCGCGCCGCGATCCCGACTGCCTGTTCTGCAAGATCGTCGCCGGGGAGATCCCGGCCACCGTCGTCGCCGAGGACGAGCGCACGATCGCCTTCATGGACATCAACCCGGCGACGCGCGGCCACGTGCTCGTCATCCCGAGGGCGCACGCCCGCGACGTCCACGAGATCGAGACCGCCGACCTCGAGGCGGTGGCGGTGGCAGCGCAGGCGATCGCCGGCCGCGCGGTGAAGCGCCTCGGTGCCGACGGCGTGAACCTCCTGAACTCCAGCGGCGCGGACGCCTGGCAGACCGTCTTTCACTTCCACATGCACGTCATCCCGCGCTACGCCGACGACCCGCTGCGGCTGCCCTGGACGCCCGCGCCCGGCGACGCGGACGCGATCGCGGCCGCCGCCGCCGAGCTGAAGGCGTAGACGCACGCGCGCTTGCGCGTTGGTCTCAGAGCGGCTCGTCCGTCATATTGGCGGCATGAAAGCCGATCTGCGACGACCGAAGGGCGGGAGGCGGCCGCTTGCGCTGGGCGCCGCATGCGCTGCCGCGCTGACTGCGCTGGCGGCGCTCCTCGTCTCGGCGGCGCTGGCGGCGACCTCGAAGACGATCGTCCTGACCGACGCGCGCGGCGACGTCAGCGGCGCGCTGGACCTCACGCGGGTCTCGCTGCAGCGCGCCTCCGACGGGCGGCTGCGCGCGGCGCTCTCCTTCGCCGACAAGCTGACGCCCAAGGCGCTGCTGACGAGGTCGGGCCCTCCGGGATCGGCGTGCGTCCGGATCTGGACGTCCGTGGGCGCCGACCCGGCCTCGATGCGCCCCGATCGCCTCGCGTGCGTCACCGCTCGCTCCGACGACGAGTTTCGCGGCGGCGTCTACGAGGTGACCGGCGCGGGGGTGCCCAAGCGCGTCACCGGCGCCTCGGTGAAGCTCACGGCGAGAGCGACGAGCATCATCCTGCGCTTCACCCAGAGCTCGATCGGACGCCCGCAGCGCTTCCGCTTCGCGATCGAGTCGACGCGCCCTGGCTGCGAGCGGCCGGCCTGCATCGACACGGTGCCCGACGGCGCCACCGCGCGCACGTTCCGCCTGCGCTGAGCGCCGCCCCGCGGTCCGCCCGCAGGGTTCTGCGCCACGTGGACGCAACAAACAGCCGCATGCTCGTGTTGAATGCGGACATGACCCGCCTACGAGTCCTTTCGAGCTCAGCCGTGCTTGCCGCCCTCGCCGCGCTGGCGCTTCCGGCGGCAGCCCCCGCCAAGATCACAGAACTCGGCCAGCTGCCCGAGGGCGTCGTCGGAAGCTGCCCGCTCGAATGCCAAGCCGTCAGCCGCACGACCGGCTACCAGGCCAAGGTGGGGCCGGACCGTACCCTCTACCGGGCGCCGGCCGACGGGCGCATCGTCGCGTGGACGATCGCCCTGGGCAATCCCGGCCCCAAGCAGAGCGCCTTCTTCGCGGAGCGCCTCGGTGGCGAGGCGCAGGCCGCGATCGTCGTGCTCCGCCCCGACAAGAAGCTCGTCCGGCGCGCGATCGCGAAGGGGCCGCTGCAGAAGCTGACCGACTACTTCGGCCAGGTCGTCCAGTTCCCGCTCGAGCAGACGCTGGCGATCAAGAAGGGTCAGTACATCGGGCTCTCGGTGCCGTCCTGGGCGCCGGCGCTGCAGCTCGGGCTCGGCAGCGATACGTCGTGGCGGGCCAGCCGCGCCAAGCGCCAGTGCGGCGATCCGACGATCACGTCCCTGCAGACGGCGCTGCTCGGTAACCGCAGCTCGGCTGAGTTCGGCTGCCTCTACAAGACGACGCGGCTGACCTACAGCGCGACGTTCATCCCGACGCCGGCACCGGCGTCCAGGCGCTCCCGCAGTCGCTGACGGCGCCACGAGCGCTGCCCGTCGGGCGCGGGGCGGCGCGGCGGCTGACGCGCGTCAGCAGGCGACGCCGGGGTTCTGCGCGCAGAAGTCGTCGAACTCGCCGCCGCCGGCCGGGGCACCGCCGGTGGTCGACTGACCGCCTGTCTGCGGCGCCTGTCCGCCGGTCTGCGGCGATCCCGTCGCCGGGGGCGGCGTCGCGGCAGGCGGGGTCACGCCGGCGGGCGGCGTGACCTGTCCGTCGGCGGGCGTCGTCGTGGTGGCGGTCGTGGTGGTGTCCGCCGGCGTGTCGGCGGGCCGGGCGGGCGTCGTGCCGGTCGGGATCGTCAGGTCCGGCGAGGTCTTGGGGACCTTCGTCGACAGCTCCTCGTCCGCTCCGCAGGCGCTCACGCCGGCGCAGGAAGCGATCACGGCAAGCACGGCGAGGGGACGCTGACGGCGCATCGCCGAGCGCTTCAGTCGACCGGATCCATGCGCCGGCCGCAGTGGGGGCAGTCGTTGAGGTCGCGCTGGGCCAGCTGATCGCACCACGGGCAGAACCGCAGGTTCTCGACGGCCCAGGGCAGCCGGGACTCAGACGGCGCGAGCGGCAGCACCTTGCCGACGATCTCGAGCGGCTCGCCCGTCTCACGGTCGACGTAGACGCGGCCAGGCTCGGCCTCGCGGATGATCTCGCGGCCGGATTCCGTCGCGCGCATGCGGTATCGCTGAGCGGCTGACACGGCGCGAACCCTAGCAAGCCGCCCACCGGGAAACGTGCTGCATGGGCCGCGCGACCACCGCGCCCGCCCGGCGGCCGGGCAGCGCATCACCGTCCGGTCCGCTTGATTAGACTCCCGCGCTCGCATGACCCCCTCTCCCTTCAGGAACCGACTTCTCGGCCTGGCCGCGTGCGTCACGCTCGCCGCCGGCCTGAGCGCCTGTGAGAACGACAACGTCGACCCGAACGCCGATCTGATCGCCGGCAAGAAGGCCTTCGCGCAGAAGTGCGGCTCGTGCCATGTGCTCGAGCGCGCGGGCACCACGGGCGCGATCGGACCGAATCTCGACGAGGCCTTCCGCCGGGCGCTGGCCGAGGGCTTCGGCCGCAGCACGATCCGCGGGGTCGTCGCCTCTCAGATCGACCACCCGGCCGATGTCCCGACGGACAGCCCCGCGTACATGCCGGCGGATCTCGTCAAGGGCCGGCTGGTCGAAGACGTCGCGGCGTACGTCGCGATGGTGGCCGCGCGGCCGGGCGAGGACGAGGGCAAGCTGGCAAGCGCGGGCGGCGGGCCGGCGGTGCCGGAGAACGCCCCGCCCGGGCTGAAGCTGTTCCTCGCCGGCAAGGACGACGCTCAGTCCTGCGGCACCTGCCACGCGCTCGGCGCCGCCAAGACGCAGGCCACGACGGGCCCGAACCTCGACGCGGTCCTGAAGGGCATGAGTGCCGAGGAGCTCCTGGAGGCGATCGTCGATCCCAGCGCCGAGCTGGCGCCCGGTGCCAGCGACGTCATGCCCAAGGACTACGGCGAGGCGCTCACCGACAAGGAGCTGCAGGAGCTCGTCGACTACCTCCTCGAGCAGGCGGGCTGAGCCCGACGGCCGCCCTACGGGACGGCCCCGAGCACGACCGAGGCGAGCGCGATCACCAGCGCACCGCCAGCACCCGCTAGAAGATCGCCTTGAGCGCCAGCGATATCGCGATGATCACGATGGCGACGGCGACGACGCGCAGCAGCAGCGAGAACGCTGCGTCCTCGGATTCCCAGGGCGGGCGCAGAACGGTGCCTCTAGATGATGTAGATCGTCGTGTACACGACGACCCACATGACGTCGACGAAATGCCAGTAGATGCCCGGGATCTCGACGCCGTGGTGCGATTCGGGGGAGAAGTGGCCCCGGAACGCCCGCACCGTGACCATGACGAGCAATGTGAGGCCGATCGCCACGTGGGCGCCGTGCAGGCCCGTCAGGCCGTAGAAGATCGTGCCCTGGGCGTGATTCTGCGGTGAGAATCCGATGTGGACGTACTCGTTGATCTGGATGATGAGGAACGTCGCGCCCAGCAGGGAGGTCAGCAGCATGCCGGCCTTCAGCCCGAAGCGGTTGTCGTTCTTGATCGAGATCTGCGCCCAGTGCATCGTCAGCGACGAGCTCAGCAGGATCGCCGTGTTCATGCCGGCGATCGCGACCGGCAGCTCGTAGCCGTCGAAGGGGAACCAGCGATGGCCTTCGGCGACGAGCCGGATGAAGAAGTAGGCCGTGAAGAAGGCCCCGAAGACCATGATCTCCGAGATGATGAAAAGCAGCATCCCGAGGACCTCGTGCGAGACGCGCGAGCTGCGGTTCGCGGGCGGGGGGCCGTGGTGGCCGTGGTCGTCGTCGTGATGGTCGAGCGCGATGCCCGCGCTGATCCCTGCGGCCTCCATCAGCAGCCTCTCCGTCGCCGGGAGGGCGCTGGTTCGATAGGACGAGTCACGAGTTCGACACCTTGGCGGCGGGCTTGTCGGCGGGCTGCGGGCCGGCCTGCTCGGCGACGATGTGCTCGACGTCGATGTTCGACGCCTTGCGCAGGCGCGTGATCAGGTCGGCGCGCAGCCAGCCCGAGCGGGTGACCGGCAGCGTCGACACGATGATCCGCGACACCTTGTAGAACTGCAGCGCGTTCATCGTCGCGGTGTAGGGGTCGGGGTCGCCGACCATGCCGGCGACGAGCAGCCCCTCGCGGCGCATCTTGTCCAGCGTGTTGCCCAGGCGCGCGCGGGCCACCGCGGCCGCGCGGCCGTCGCCGTGCGCCTGCAGCGGCACGACGACGATGAAGAGCATGTCCTCGTCCTCGGCCGCCACCTCCTTCATGCGGGCGCGCAGGTCGCCGCGGCCGGCCGTCACGTTGGCGACGACGAGCGTGACCTTGAACGGCAGCCCCTCGGAGTTCATGTCGGAGATGACGTGCGTGACCGGCACCCCCGTGGCGTCCTGGATGCGCTCGATGAGGTCGCGCCGCAGCCAGCCCGAGGACTGCTGGGGGAGCGTCGAGATGATGACCTCGTCGGGCTTGTACTCGTCGATCGCGTCGAGCGTCGCCGTGTAGGGATCCTCGTCGCCGAGCTCGCCGCTGGCGACGACGTCCTCGCCGCGCAGGTAGGACAGCGTGAGGTCCAGGCGCACCTGCGCCGATTCGCGCACGGCATCGTCGTAGATGACGTAGCCCGAGCGCGGGCGCGTCATCGGGACGACGAGCGTGAAGCTCGTGTCGGGTTCCTTGGCGCGCTCCTGGACGAGGTTCAGCAGCGACGCGCCCCCGATCGTCTGGTTGGCGACCACGAGGATGTGCTTGGACATCTACTCCTCGTCCTTGTGCGACGAGCCCGCGTCGTGGCCGGCGCCGGCGCCGGCGGCGGTCGCGCCCGCGGGTTGCGGGATCTCGGCGCCCTTGAGCACGCCGTGCACCGCGCCCGGGACACCGTACTCGTACGGGCCGCCGACGACGGTCGGGATCGCGTCGAAGTTGAAGATCGGCGGCGGCGAGGAGACCTGCCACTCGAGCGTGAGCGCGCGCCACGGGTTGGACTCCGCGTGCGGGCCGCCGCGCCAGGAGGCGATCATGTTGTAGGCGAACACGAGCGCGCTGAGGCCGAGGAAGAAGCTCATGATCGAGATCGCGAGGTTCCAGCCGGCCCACTGCTCGGCGTAGTCGGCGACGCGGCGCGGCATGCCCTGGACGCCGATGACGTGCATGGGGGCGAACGTCGCGTTGAAGAAGATGAACGTCGACCAGAAGTGCAGCTTGCCCAGCCGCTCGTCGTACATCCGGCCCGTCATCTTCGGGAACCAGTAGTAGACGCCGGCGAAGATCGTCATCAGCGATCCGCCGAAGAGCACGTAGTGGATGTGGGCGACGATGAAGTACGTGTCCGAGACGTGGATCGTCACGGGGATGATCGCCAGCAGCACGCCGGAGATCCCGCCCAGGGTGAACATCGTCAGGAAGCCCAGGGCGAAGAGCATCGGCGTGTCGAGGTGCAGCACGCCGCGCCACAGCGTCGCCAGCCAGGAGAAGACCTTGATGCCGGTGGGTACCGCGATGATCGCCGTCGTGATCATCATCGGGATGCGGATCCAGTCCTGCATGCCCGAGACGAACATGTGGTGCGCCCAGACCGTGAAGCCGAGCACGACGATCGCCAGCAGCGAGAAGGCCATCATTCGGTAGCCGAAGATCGGCTTTCGCGATTTGACGGCGAGGATCTCCGAGATGATCCCGAACCCGGGCAACATCATGATGTAGACCGCCGGGTGCGAGTAGAACCAGAAGATGTGCTGATACATCAGCACGTCGCCGCCGCCCGCGGGTTCGAAGAAGTTGAAGCCCAGCGATCGGTCGAAGAAGACCATGAACTGCGAGACGGCGATGAACGGCGTGGCGATCACGACGAGCAGCGACGTCGAGAAGTTCGCCCACACGAGCAGCGGCATCCGGAAGAAGCTCATCCCGGGCGCGCGCATCGTGATGATCGTCACGAGGAAGTTCAGGGCGGTGGCGATCGACGACGCGCCCGCGAACTGCACCCCGATCGTGAAGAACACCTGCCCCTCGGGCGCGGTGACCGAGAGCGGCGCGTAGGCCGTCCAGCCGCTGGCGAACGAGCCGCCCGGGGCCACGAAGGACAGCAGCATCATGATCCCGCCGAGCGGCAGCATCCAGAACGACAGCGCGTTCAGGCGCGGGAACGCCATGTCCGGCGCGCCGATCATGAGCGGCAGCACGAAGTTCGCCAGACCGGCGAACACCGGGATGATGAACAGGAAGATCAGCAGCGACGCGTGGACGCTGAACAGCCCGTTGAACGTGTTGGCGTCGACGAACTGGCGGCCAGGCTGCGCGAGCTCGGCGCGCATGAGCATCGCGAAGAGGCCGCCGACGAAGAAGAAGAAGAAGGAGGTCACGACGTACTGGATGCCGATGACCTTGTGGTCGGTGTTGACCTTGAAGTAGTCGCGCCAGGAGTGGGCGCCGTGACCGGAGTGGTCGTCGGGGACGGTCGGCCGGCCGGAGGCCCAGCGGAACCAGTAGTCGAAGGCGCCGAGCCCGATGAGGAAGCCGACCGGGGAGAGGAACAGCGCAAGCTCGAGGACGGCGTAGCCGTCGATGACCGGATCGAGGTCGTACCACGTCCGGAAGATCGCGATGATCACGTAGGACAGCGCGACCGCGAGGACGGTGCCCCAGGCCGCCCTGTACATGCCGGGTCCGCGGAACTTGGCGACCATCTAGCGCTTCGACCTCCTCATCGTGGTGCTCACTTCCCGGCCACCTCGCCGAGGTACTTCACGAGGGCCTCGAGCTCCTCGGCAGAGAGGGTATCGCCGTAGTTCTTCGGCATGATCCCCGCCTGGAAGCCCGGCGGGATCTCCTTGTCGGGCTCGACGATGGCCTCCTCGATGTACGCGGCGTCCCTGTCGGGCAGCGTCTCGTCCAGGTCGGGGCCCGTCTCGGCGCTCGTGCCGGCGTCGGCGAGCTTGTGGCAGGAGCCGCACGCGGTCGCCGTGCCGTTGCCGTCTGTGAAGAGCGTCTTACCGTCGGGCTCGTTGGCGGCGCCGCCGCCGGCGGCCTGCGCGGGCGCCTTCTGCTCGGCCATCCACTTGTCGAAGGCGGCGGGGGTCACGACGCGCGCCGTCGAGCGCATGACCGAGTGTCCCAGCCCGCACAGCTCGGCGCACACGACGGGATACGTCCCCAGGCGGTTGGGCGTGATGCGGTACTTCGTCTCGATGCCCGGCACCGCGTCGACCTTCATGCGGAAGGCCGGTACCCAGAAGTCGTGGATGACGTCCAGCGCCTTGACGAAGAAGCGCACCGGACGGTCGTTGGGCAGGTAGAGCACGTTGGACTTGATCGGCTTGCCGTTGGCCTGCGGATACTCGTAGGTCCAGGCGAACTGCTGGCCCGTGACGTTGACGCGCATCTCGTTGGCCTGCGCCTCCTCGATGTCCACGAGGACGATCCAGGCGTAGGCGCAGAGCACCACGAGGATGATCGCCGGGATCGCGGTCCAGATGACCTCGAGCTTGGTGTTGCCGTGGATCGGCGGGCCGTCGAGCTCCTCCTCGCCCGGTCGCATCCGGAACTTGACGACGCTGAAGAGCACGATCGTCGTGACGAGCACGAAGATCGGCACCGAGGCCCAGATGAGGACGTCGTAGAGATGGTCGACGGGTCCGGCCTGAGTGGACGCGGCCTCGGGGAACCATTCGATTGCCAGGCCTGCGGCGATCCCGATCGCCGAGGCGATGAAGCCCACGACCAGCATCTGCAGCACAGGGATTTTGTCGTCGCGCCGGGAGTCCTCGTTCATGCGGCCCGGCATCCTATGTGGTGCGCGCGATGGACGCGATCCGGAACGGCAGCGCCCGGCGCGGCAACGCTCTGCGGCGGCTGAGCGCCGCCGTCAGAGCGGGCGCCCGGACGGGCTCAGGCGGCGAGGACGGCGGCCGCGCGGAAGCGCCGCGTGTCGCGGAACGCCGAGGGCGCGAGCCCGTGATGGCGACGAAATGCCTTGGCGAACTGGGCGGGCTGGCGGTAGCCGACGCGGTGGGCGACATCGCGCACGGTCAGACCGCGCGTCGTGAGCAACTCGGCGGCGCGCTCCATGCGCACGGCGGTGAGGTGCTCCCGGAAGGTCGTCTTGCCGATCTCGGCGTAGGAGCGCTGTAGCTGGCGGCGCGACGATGCGACGCGCCGGGCGATCTCGTCGAGCGACAGATCGGAGCCGTACTCGGATTCCACGATCGCGACGGCATCGCAGAACAGGCTCGTGCGATGACGAACCGTGGCGGGACGTTGAATCGGTAGTTCCATGGTCTGTGTTACGGCGCAGTACCCGCGAAGGGATGAACGAGAGTGCCGTCGGGTGGACAACTTGGCGCGTCGCCGCTCGTCTTGCAAGCCAACGCGGCGCGTTCGCGGGCTCCTGGACCGGCGGGCCCGAGTGTCACGACACTAGTGGCTGCTGAGGTCCTCGGGCAGCTCGCCCATCTCGCGCCGCGTGTCGGCGACCCAGCGCACGATGACCCAGAGCGTCAGGACCAGGCCGGCGACGAGGAAGAACGTGCCGAGCGTGACGCCGACGAGCGCGAGCGTGATGCCGAAGGCGACCAGGATCGGCTGCAGGCTCGGTCCCGGGAGATGGATGTGCTCGCCGGGAGGCGGCGTCTCGGGCTCGAGCGTGCTCATCGCTACGAGACGTAGATCGCCGAGGCGACGAACGTCATGCCGAACATGAAGAAGATGATCGTGGCGGCCAGCAGGCCGGAGCGGAGGTTCTTGCGGGCGAGCTTCTGGTCCATGACGGTCCGAACCCTACAACTTGACGTCGGCCACCATCGCGACGAACAGCAGCGCGAGGTACAGCAGCGAGAACAGGTACAGACGCAGCGCGCTGCGACGGTCGGCGCGTCGCAGCAGCACGTACGCGCCGCCGATGAACATCGCGCCCAGCGCCAGCGACGAGACGAGGTAGATCATCCCCAGGCCTCCGGCGCAGAACGGCAGCTGCGTCACGGCGTACAGCAGGAACGAGTAGAGCAGGATCTGCTTGCGCGTCTCGGCCTCGCCGCGGACGACGGGCAGCATCGGCACGCCGACCTTCTCGTACTCCTTCTTCATGAGCAGCGAGAGCGCCCAGAAGTGCGGCGGCGTCCAGAAGAACACGATCGCGAACAGGTAGATCGGCATGCCGGCCAGCTCGCCGGTGACGGCCGCCCAGCCGACGAGCGGGGGGATCGCCCCGGCCGCGCCGCCGATGACGATGTTCTGCGGCGTGCGGCGCTTGAGCCAGACCGTGTAGACGAAGACGTAGCCCAGGAAGCCCGACAACGCCAGTGACGCGGCGAGCAGGTTGACGGTGGCCGTCAGCAGCACGAACGACAGCAGGGCGAGCACGACGCCGTAGACGAGCGCCGCGCGCGGCGAGACGCGCCCCGCGGGCACCGGCCGGTCGGCGGTGCGCTCCATGAGCGCGTCGATGTCGCGGTCGTACCAGTGGTTGACGGCGCCCGCGCCGCCCGCCGACAGGTAGCCCCCGGCGACGGTCAGCGCGATCAGCCCGAGCGACGGGTCGCCTGCGACCTGCATCGTGCAGACCGTGGTCAGCAGCAGCAGCGACTGGACCTTCGGCTTCGTCAGCGCGACGTAGTCGGCGACGACGGTCCGCCAGCCGCCGGCCGCCTCGGGCGCGACGAGCGTGGCCTGCGAGGCGTGGGCGTCCATCTAGTGCGTGGACTCCGCGGGCTCGGCCGACAGGGAGCCCTCCGTCTGACGTGCGACCTGGCGGCGGATGTCCTTCATCGGCTCGACCGAGCGGATGCGCGGCACGACGTCGAAGTTGTTGACGGGCGGGGGCGACTCGGTGAACCACTCCAGCGTGTTGGCCTTCCACGGGTCGGGCCCGGCCTTGACGCCCTTCCTCAGCGACCGCACGCAGTTGTAGGCCGTCAGCACGACGCCGGCGCCGAGCATGAAGGAGCCGACCGTCGAGATGAGGTTGTACGTGGCGAGGTGGCCGACGTCGGGGTACTCGTAGATGCGCCGCGGCATGCCGTCCAGCCCGATCGAGTGCTGGATGAGGAACGTGACGTTGATCCCGACGTACATGAGCGCGAAGGACCACTTGCCCAGGGTCTCCGAGAGCATCTTGCCGGTGATCTTCGGATACCAGTAGTAGATGCCGGCGAAGATCGCGAAGACCGAGCCGCCGACGAGCACGTAGTGCAGGTGGGCGACGACGAAGTACGTGTCGTGCAGCTGCCAGTCGACGGGGAACACGGCGAGGAAGACGCCGGTGATGCCGCCGATCAGGAAGACCGAGATGAAGCCGACGGCGAAGATCAGCGGCGTCTTGAACTCGACGGTCCCTCGCCACAGCGTCGCGACCCAGTTGAAGATCTTCACGCCCGTCGGGATCGCGATCAGGAAGGAGCTGATCATGAAGAAGACGAGCACGATCGTCGCGCTCGGCGTCGTGAACATGTGGTGCGCCCACACGAGCAGCGCAAGGAACGCGATGACGACCGTCGCCGCCGCGATCGCCTTGTAGCCGAAGATCGGCTTGCGCGAGAAGACCGGCAGGACCTCGGAGATGATCCCGAAGCCGGGCAGGATCATGATGTAGACCTCGGGGTGGCCGAAGAACCAGAACAGGTGCTGCCACAGCAGCGGGTCGCCGCCCTGGCTCTGGTCGAAGAAGCCCGTCCCGAAGTGGCGGTCGGTCAGCAGCAGCGTCACCGCGCCGGCGATGACCGGCAGCGCGAGGATCAGCAGGATCGCGTAGACCAGCAGCGACCAGACGAACAGCGGCAGGCGGCCCCAGCCCATGCCGGGGGCGCGCATGTTGGCGATCGTCGCGTAGAAGTTGATCGCGCCGAGCAGCGAGGAGATGCCGGTGAGGTGGATGAGGAAGATCCACGCGTCGATGCCGCTCGTCTCGGAGTACGTGCGCGCGCTCAGCGGGGCGTAGGAGGTCCAGCCGGCCTCCGGCGGCGCGAAGAACAGCGAGACGTAGAAGACGATCCCGCCGAAGAGCAGCAGCCAGTACGACAGCGCGTTGAGCTTCGGGAACGCCATGTCGCGCGCGCCGATCATCAGCGGCAGGAAGTAGTTGCCGAAGCCGGCCATGATCGGCACGACGAACAGGAAGATCATCGTCGTGCCGTGCAGCGTGAACAGCGCGTTGTAGGTCGCCGGCTCGAGGAACGTGTTGTCCGGCGCGCCGAGCTGGATGCGCATGAGCAGCGCCTCGACGCCGCCCATCAAGAAGAAGACGAACGTCGTGACGAGGTACAGGATCCCGATCCGCTTGTGGTCGGTCGTCGTGACCCAGGAGACCCAGCCGCGCGGCTCGGGCGTCACCTCGCGGGCGGTGATCTCGGGCACCAGGAGGGCGGTGTCAGCGGCTGCCATGGCTCCTACTCGCCCTCGCCTTGCGCCGGCAGATCTTCGGTGACCGGAGACTGACCCTCTTCAAGCTCCTTGGACTCCTCGGCGCGGCGCGCGCGGGCCGCTTCGTTGGCGGCCTTGATCTCGGTCTTCTTGCGCTCCATCCAGGCCTTGAACGCGTCTGGCTCCAGCGCGACGACCTTGGCGATCATGTCCGCGTGGTTGCGGCCGCACAGCTCGGCGCACTGACCCTTGAAGGTGCCGGGCTCCGGAACCTTGAACCAGGTGAAGTTCAGATGACCCGGGAGCGCGTCGGCCTTGCCGCCGAGGGCCGGGATCCACCAGGAGTGCGCGACGTCCTGGGCCTTGATCGTCAGCGTCACGGTCGTCTTCGTCGGGACGTAGAGCGTCTCGTACTCGAAGACGTCGTTGAGCGTGTTCGCGTCGCCGTCGGGATACGTGTAGCGCCAGGCGTAGCGCTGGCCGTTGACCTCGACGTTCAGCGCACGGCCGTTGGGGGGCCGTGGCTGGTAGGCCGAGGCGTTCTGGACGTTCTCGATGCGCTCGGTCGGGAAGCCGTCGGCGTCGGAGTTCGGCGGGTTGCGGATGTCGTCCATCATCGCGAACGTCACCACGGCGAGGACGACGAGGATGACGGCGGCGCCGAGCGTCCACCCGATCTCCAGCGGCGTGTTGCCGCGGATCTGCGCCGGCACGGCATGTGGCCGGGTGCGGAACTTGATCACGCAATACAGCAGGACGCCCTCGACGCCGATGAAGACCACGGCCGCGACGGCGAGGATGATCTTGTAGAGCGTGTCGATGCTGTCGGCGTTCGCCGAGCCGCCCGACTCGGGCGTCCAGAAGTCCGCGGAGGCGACGCCGGCGAAGGCGAGGACGGCCACGATCGCCGCAAACAGCGTGAGCGTGAAGACGCGGCGACGGGTGCGGATGGGCGCGGGAGCCAAGGCGGCGGGCATTGTATTCATGCGGCGGCGATCTGCTGCGCTCCCCGGGGGCGGGCCCGGCCGGGGGGCGGGCGGGCCGGTCGCGTTCCCCGGGTTCGCCGGGCTCATGCGCCGGCGAACTTCGGCGCTCGCTTCTGGATGAACGCGGTGACGCCCTCACGGAAGTCGGCCGACGCCGCCATCTCCTGCTGGATGCGCGCCTCGAGCTCGAGCTGCTCGTCCAGGCCGGCGTAGAGCCACGCGTTGAGCTGGCGCTTGGACCCCGCGTAGGAGCGCGTCGGGCCCGCGGCGAACGCGTCGAGCCGCTCGCCGACGCGCGCGTCGAGCTCGGCGGCGGCGACGACCTCGTCGGCGATCCCGCTGCGCAGCAGCTCGGCCGCCGGGACGCGCTCGCCGAGCAGCGCCATCGCGGTCGCGCGTCCCGCGCCCGCGCGCGTGGAGAGAAGGGCGAGCGCGCCGCCGTCGGGCACGAGGCCGATGTTGACGAAGGCCAGCAGCATGTAGGCCGACTCGGCGCAGACGATCACGTCGCAGGCCAGCGCGAGCGAGCAGCCGATGCCGACGGCGGGGCCGTTGACCGCCGCCACGACGGGCTTGGGCATCCGCCGCAGCGTGGTGAGGATCGGGTGATAGACGGTCGTCAGCGTCGTGTAGACGTCGACGTGGCCCTCGGGCGTCAGCGGCCGGGCCGCCATGTCGCGCAGGTCGGCGCCGGAGGAGAACGCTCGTCCGCTGCCGGTCACGGCGACCGCGCGGACGGCGTCGTCGGCGGCGACGCTGCGCACGGCGTCGAGCAGTTCGTGGCCGAGCCGGTCGTTCCAGGCGTTGAGCGCCTCGGGCCGCGCGAGGCGGATGATCGCGGCGCCGCCGCGGCGTTCGAGCTCGAGCGTCTCGTACATGGCCGAGAAGCTACCGTGAGCCCTGCGATGACACGGCCGGTGATCGGAATCTGCACGCCGCTGGAGCGCGCGCGCTGGGGCGTGTGGGATCTCGACGCCTTCCTGCTGCCGCGCAACTACGTCGACGCCGTGCGCCGCGCCGGCGCGATGGCGCTGCTGCTCGCGCCCGACCCCGTGCACGTCGAGGACCCCGACGAGGTGCTCGACCGCATCGACGGGCTCATGCTCGCCGGCGGCGCGGACATCGACCCGCAGACCTACGGCGCGGCTCGCCATCCGGAGACGATCGGCTGTGTGCTCGAGCGCGACCTGTTCGAGATCGCGCTCGCGCGCCGCGCGCTCGAACGCGACCTGCCGCTGCTCGGCATCTGCCGCGGGGTGCAGATCATCAACGTCGCGTACGGCGGCACGCTGCACCAGCACCTGCCCGAGCTGCTCGGCCACGGCGACCACCGCCGCGTGCTCGGCAGCTTCGACGGCGCCGACCACGACGTGCGCCTGGCGCCTGGCTCGCTGGCCGCGCGCGCCGCCGGCGAGGAGCTGCACGCGACGAAGTCCCACCACCACCAGGGCATCGATCGCGTGGGGGACGGGCTCGACGTGACCGGCTGGGCGACGGACGACGACCTGCCCGAGGCGCTCGAGCTCCCCGGCAACGGGTTCGCGCTCGGCGTGCAGTGGCATCCGGAGGCGGACGAGACGAGCCGGCTGATCGGGGCGCTCGTCGAGCACGCCGCCCAGCGCGTGCGCTGAAACAGCGCGAACGACACCGTTTTACGAGGTCCGAAAGCGGACCTATACTCGCCCGGACCCCGCGGACACGCCACCCCGAATGGATACGAAGGTCAAGGTCGACCCACCCGACCCAGATGAGGAGCATGACCCCGACGAGGCGATGCCGCGGGTCGAGGTCACGCGCCGCAGCCTGGTCATCGGTCTGTTCTTCATCGTCTCGGCGCTCGCGTTCCTGTACTTCGTCCTGCCCCAGCTCGCCGACCTGAAGGACAGCGGCGAGCGCGTCGGCGAGGGCAACCGCTGGTGGCTGGCCGCCGCGTTCGTGTTCACGCTGGCGTCCTTCGGCGGCTACGTGATGATGTTCCAGGGCATCTTCGTGCGGGCCGGATCGCGCATCGACTGGCGCGCGAGCTACCAGATCACGATGGCCGGGCTGGCGGCGACGCGGCTCTTCGCCGCGGGCGGCGCGGGCGGGATCGCGCTGACGGCGTGGGCGCTGCGGCGCTCGGGGATGCCGCGGCGCAAGGTGGCCGACAAGACGCTCGCGTTCCTCATCCTCACCTACGCCGTCTACATGGTCGCGCTCGTCGTCTGTGGCTTCGGGCTGTACTTCGACCTCCTGCCCGGGCCCGGGCCGTTTGCGATCACGGTCGTGCCGGCGCTGTTCGCGCTCTTCGTCATCGCGGCCGCGCTCGGCCTGTCGCGCGTGCCGCCGGACCTGCAGCGCCGCCTCGAGGGTGTCGCGCGCCGCGGCGGGCGCCTCGCGCGCGTCGGGCAGCGCCTGGCCAACGCGCCCGCCGCGTTCTCGGCGGGGATGCGCGAGTCGCTGTGTCACGTGCGCGAGCGCGATCCCGCGCTGCTGGGCGCGATCGCCTACTGGGGCTTCAACATCGCGGTGCTGTGGGCGTGCTTTCACGCCTTTGGCGACCCACCCCCGCTCGCGGTGATCGTCATGGGCTACTTCGTCGGCTTCCTCGGCAACCTGCTGCCGCTGCCGGGCGGGATCGGCGGCGTCGACGGCGGCATGATCGGCGCCTTCGCCGCGTTCGGGGTGCCGCTGTCGCTCGTGGTGCCGGCGGTCCTGGCCTACCGCATCTTCACGTTCTGGCTGCCCACGATCCCCGGCGCGATCGCGTACTTCCAGCTGCGCCGCACGGTCGCGCGGTGGCGCGAGGAGCGCCAGCCCCGCGAGCTCACGGCCCCGGCGGGCGCCTGACGCGGATGGTTGAACCCACGACCGGCCGCGGGCTCAACCATCTGCTCGCCGGGATCGGGCACTATACTTTGTGAAGTGACCAGCCCCAGCCCAGACAAGATCGAGAACGTCATCATCGTCGGCTCCGGACCGGCCGGCTACACCGCCGCGTTGTACACGTCGCGCGCGAACCTGTCCCCGCTCGTCATCGAGGGCTTCATGTGGGGTGGCCTGCTGCAGCAGACGACCGACGTCGAGAACTACCCCGGCTTCCCCGACGGCATCGAGGGCCCGGCCCTCATGCAGAAGTTCCGCGATCAGGCCGAGCGATTCGGCACGCGCTTCATCACCGACGAGGCGACGCAGGTCGAGCTCACCGACGAGCCCGGCGGCGTGCACAAGGTGTGGGTGGGCAAGGACGAGTACCGCACGCGAACCGTCATCCTGGCGATGGGCGCCGAGCACAAGAAGCTCGACGTGCGCGGCGAGGAGGAGCTCAGCGGGCGCGGCGTGTCGTACTGCGCCACCTGCGACGCCGCGTTCTTCAAGGAGAAGCCGACGATGATCGTCGGCGGCGGCGACAGCGCGATGGAGGAGGCGATCTTCCTGTCGAAGTTCGCCTCGAAGGTGGTCGTCGTCCACCGCCGCGAGGAGTTTCGCGCGTCGAAGATCATGCTCGAGCGGGCACGCTCGATCGAGAACATCGAGTGGCTGACCCCGTACACCGTGGCCGAGTTCCACGCCGGCGAGAAGGGCGGCCTGGAGATCGCGCGTCTGCGCAACACGGAGAACGACGAGGAGATGGAGGTCGAGATCTCCGGCGCCTTCATCGCGATCGGCCACGAGCCGCAGTCACATCTCGTCGAGGGCCAGGTCGACACCGACGACGAGGGCTACGTCATCACGGAGGGCCGCTCGACGCGCACGCGCCGGCCGGGCGTCTTCGCCGCCGGCGACCTCGTCGACCACACGTACCGCCAGGCCGTCACCGCGGCGGGGTCGGGCACGCAGGCCGCGCTGGACGCCGAGTGGTACCTGCGCGACACGCCCGGGATCCCGACTCCGGAGGGGATGCCCGAGGGCGATCTCGCCGAGGCGCAGTGGGCGCAGCCGTCGGAGTGACCCCTTAAATACGCGGACCCGGGACCTCCGGTCCCGGGTCGGTCAGCCTCCATGCGGCTCCGCGTAACTCTTGGTGCGCTTCCGCCGACATCCGTGCCGGGCGCTTCGACGGACCTTCCGTGTCAGCCGCTACGCTCTTTGTAGAGCCTCGCCCCGCCGGGCACACTAGGGCGGCTCCCCAGTCTTTTGACGAAGCACGCTCCAGTCGTCGGACGAGGTACCGGTTCGGGAGAGCTTCTCGAGCGTGAGGACGCGTTGCGCGCGGTCGAGGACGCCCTGGCGGCCGCCCGCGCCGCCACCGGTGAGCTGCTGCTCGTCGAGGGGCACGCCGGCATCGGCAAGTCGGCCCTGCTCGACGCGGCGGTGGCGCGGGCTCGCGCCGACGGGATGACCGTCCTGCGCGCCCGCGCGTCCGGGCTCGAAAGCGACTTTCAGTTCGGCATCGCGCTGCAGCTGTTCGAGCCGCTGCTCGCCGGCGCCGACGACGAGACCCACGACCGCCTCCTGGAGGGTTCGGCGGCGCTCGCCGGGCCGCTGCTCGAGCGCCCGGCCAGCTGGGCCGGCGACGAGGCCGACAGCCGCGCCTACCCGATCATGCACGGGCTCTTCTGGGTGCTGGCCAACCTCGCCGAGACCGGGCCGGTGCTCGTCGCGATCGACGACGTCCACTGGGCCGATCGCGCGTCCCTGCGATTGGTCCTCTATCTCCTGCAGCGCCTCGACGAGATGGCCGTCTCGATCGTCGTCGCGCGCCGCCTCGGCGAGCCCGACGCCCCGGACGACCTCCTGGCCCAGATCTCGACGCACGTCAGCAGCCGCGCGGTGCGGCCGCTGCCGCTGTCGCGCCAGGGCGCGCGCAGCATGGTCGCGGCGGCCCTCGACGGCGCCGACGAGGCATTCGGCGACGCCTGCTGGCGGATGACCGAGGGCAACGTCTTCCTGCTCGAAGAGCTCATCGCGGCGGTACGCGGCGAGGGCTGGCGGCCGACGGCCGAGAACGCCGCGCGGATCGGCACGCTGGCGCCGGAGGCGGTGCTGCGCGCGGTCGCGGTGCGGCTCATGCGCCTGTCCGACGACGCGGCCGGCGTGGCGCGCGCCGTCGCCATGCTCGGCGCCGACGCGGACCTGCGCCGCGTCGTCGCGCTGACCGGCCGGGCGCCGGAGCGCATCGCCGCGGCCGTCGACGCTTTGGCGGCGTCGGACATCCTGCGCCCGGTCGAGGCCGGTGCGCTGCGCTTCGCACACCCGCTGCTCGCCTCCGCCGTCTACGCCGACATCGCCGCCGCCGAGCGCGCGACCCTGCACCGCCGGGCCGCGGAGATCCTGCACGCGGAGGACGTCGCGCCCGAGCGCGTCGCCGCGCACCTGCTGCCCAGCCCGGGCAGCGGCGAGGAGTGGGTCGTCGAGCTGCTCGGCGCCGTCGCCCGCCGCGCGCGGGCGGGGGGAGCGCCGGAGTCGGCGGCCAGCTACCTGCGGCGCGCCCTGCAGGAGCCGCCCACGGCCGCGGCGCGCGGGACGGTGCTGTGCGAGCTGGGCGCGGCCGAGGCCGCGACCGGGCTGCCGAGCGCGATCGGCCATCTCGAGGCCGCCGTGGCGGTCGCGGCCGGCGCGGACGAGCGGGCGCGGGCCCTGATCGGGCTTGGCCGTGCCCTCGCGGTGGCCGGCCGCCACGACGAGGCGATCGCGCGCTTCGAGGAGGTGGCCGCCGGCGCCGCGGCCGGATCGGTTGCGCCGGGCGCGATCGCCGAGGCTCACGCGGAGGCGGGCACGCTGGCGATGTTCGTCCCGGACCGGCGTGCCGCGATGCCGGCCGAGGCCGAGATCTCCGTGGCGGGCGCGGGCAGCGAGCACCCGGCGCTGACCGCGCTGCGCTGCATGCGGCTCGCGCTGTCGGGCGCGCCGTGCGAGGAGGTCCTCGCGCTCGCGGGTGCCGCGCTCGGCGGCGACGACGACGACGGTGCCGAAGCCGATCCGGGCGGCGGCGCCGGCGCCCTGCTGGCGACGAGCGTCGCGCTGCAGGCCTGCGACGAGCTGCTGCAGAGCGAGCGCGAGACGACCGCCGCGCTCGATCATGCGCGGGCGGCCGGCTCCACCGTCGCGTTCGCCTCCGCGAGCCTGGTGCGCGCCGGCGCGCGCTGGCCGCAGGGCCGGATCGCCGATGCGCTCGCCGACGCCGAGCAGGCGCTCGACGCCGAGCGCTACGGCTGGCGTCACCTCCTGCCGTGCGCCTACGGATTCGTCGCCGGGCTGCTCGTCGACAGCGGCGAGCTGGCCGCGGCGGGCGCGGTCGCCCAGCGCCTCGACGCGACCGCATACGCCGGCTCGGCGATGCTGGCGCCGTGGCACGAGGCGCTCGGGCGCCTCGCCCTGGCCGAGCGGCGAGAGGCCGACGCGCTGGGGCATTTCGAGGCCTGGCGCGATGTCGTGGCCGGCATCGCCAATCCCGCCTGCGCAGCGGCCTGGCGATCGGCGTCGGTGCCCGCGCTCGTCAGCCTCGGCCGCGCCGACGAGGCGCGCGAGCTGGCCCGCGAGGAGCTCGCGCTCGCCCGCGCCTTCGGCGCCCCGCGCGCGATCAGCGTGGCGCTGCGGGCGCTCGCGCATGCCGAGGCGCACGGCGCGATCGACGACCAGGTGGCGCTGCTCGAGGAGGCGGTCGCGCTCGTCGCGACGTCCGAGGCCCGGCTGGAGCTCTGCCGCGCGCAGCTCGAGCTCGGCACGGTGCTGCGCCGCGCGCGCCGGCGCAGCGACGCGGGCCGCGTGCTGGGCGACGCGCTCGAGCTCGCACGCGCCTGCGGGGCGCGGCTCGTCGAGGAGCGCGTCCTCGAGGAGCTCGAGGTGGCCGGGGCGCGGATGCAGCGCGCGGCGCGCCGCGGCGTGGACGCGCTCAGCCCGAGCGAGCGACGTGTCGTGGCGCTGGCGGTCGAGGGACTCTCCAACCGCCAGATCGCCGAGGCGCTGTTCGTGACGCGCAAGGCCGTCGAGTGGCACCTCGGCAACGCGTACCGCAAGCTCGACGTGCGCTCACGCCACGAGCTGCCAGCGACGCTGCGCGACGGGCGCAGCGACTAGCAGCTACCGGACGCCGGCGGACGGCCCGCAGGCCGCCACGTCGTCGACGAGCCGGTGGCCGCTCTCGGCGGTCCAGCGATCGGCGTCGACGAGCTGCTGCACGAGGTCCTCGACGGCGGCGAGCTCGTCGTAGCCGTCGCCATCGAAGAACAGCGCGTCCGCTGCGGTGCGGATGACCTGCGTCTCCTCGGACGTCAGCTTGATGTTGCCGACCTCGTCGAGGGTCTTCACGACGCGGCCGTAGGCCTGGGAGCGAGCGTTGTCCATGGATGGAACCTAGCGCGCCTGCAGAGCGTCCTGGCCGACGGCCAGCGCGAGCACGAGGCGGCGGTCGATCGTGCGCGGATTGTCGGCGCTCATGTCGATCGTGTAGATGTCGCGGAACTTGCCGATCTGGCGGCGGTTCTCGCCGATGATCTCCTCGCCGCGCTTGAGGACGAAGTGGTAGGGGATCGGCAGCCAGTTGGCGACGTTCTCGACGTAGGGGATGAAGCCGACCGCGCGGCGGCCGAGCGCGACGCCCATGCTCTTCTCCGTCGAGATGAAGAGCTCCTGGCCGGCGGCGTCGTTGACGCGGAACGTCGAGCGCAGCAGGCTGGCGCCGAAGACCTTCGTGATCTCGCCGATCTTCGTGCCGACCTCGTCGGTGATGTCGTATGTCGCGCGCGGGTCGAAGCGCTGGCGGGCCTTGATCCGCAGCAGCTCGGTCGTCTTGCTCGCGTCCGTGTAGAAGCGGATGTCCTCCTTGAACTTGAAGCGCTTCTGCTCGACGAAGCAGATCGGCTCGCCGGGCGTGGCGCCGTCGGCGTCGGGCAGGAAGAACTCGTAGTGGTTGATCGCGAGCTTGATCTTCTGGCGCAGGACGAAGACGTCGTGCTGGTTCGGGTCGGCGGTCATACGTTGAGGTTAGAGCGGCAGCATCCCGCCCTCGATCGAGAGCAGCAGGCGCTTGCGCTCCAGGCCGCCGGTGTAGCCGCCCAGGCCGCCGGAGCTGGCCAGCACGCGGTGGCACGGGACGACGATCGGGATCGGGTTGGAGCCCAGCGCGCCGCCGGCGGCGCGGAAGGCGCTCGGCGAGCCGGCGGCGATCGCCATGTCCTTGTACGTGCGCGTGGCGCCGAACGGGATGAGCGCGCATTCCTGCAGGACGCGGCGGCGAAAGCCCTCGCGCGACAGCGACCAGTCCAGCGGGAGATCGAAGTCCTGGCGGCGCCCGCCGAAGTACTCGTCGAGCTCGCGGCGGACGAGGTCCAGCCGTCCCGGCGCCTCGACGATCGCGGGCGACAGGCGCAGCGCGACGTCGTCGAGGATCTCGTCCAGGCCGCCGTTCTCGAGCTCGTAGGCCAGGCGTGCGAGGCCGCGCGGCGTCTGCACGGCGACGAGCCGGCCGACCGGGCTGTCGACGG
Source organism: uncultured Actinomycetes bacterium (assembly GCA_963742745.1). Classification (GTDB taxonomy): domain Bacteria; phylum Actinomycetota; class Thermoleophilia; order Solirubrobacterales; family Solirubrobacteraceae; genus CADCVQ01. The sequence continues at coordinate 36,033 of CAVUND010000017.1, read as the reverse complement.
TCGCGTAGGCGACCTCGGCGATCCCCTCCTCGGCGGCGCGGGCGGCGGTGCGGGCGGCGAGCGCGGCGGCCTCGCCGGGGCGCAGGTCAGGCGGTGGCAGCGACATCGGTGAGCTCCTTGCGTAGGTTCTTCAGCCCGTCGGCGGCGGCGCGGCGCGCGGCCTCCTCGGTGCAGCCGAGCGCGGTCGCGATCTCGGCGTGGCTCAGGTCGGCGGCGTAGCGCAGGGTCAGGACCTCGCGCTGGCGCGCCGGCAGCGCGCGCACGCGCTCCCAGTGGTCGTTCGCGGCGTCCGCCTGGGCGGACGTGACGGGGGGTGGCCGCCCCGGCTGCGTGGCGCTGTCGTGGATCTCGGCGACCGGTACCGGGCTGCGCCTGCGGGCGCGGTGCACGTCGATCGCCTTGCGATGGGCGATCGTCAGCACCCAGCCGCGCAGGTTGGAGTCGGCGCGCAGGCGCGGATAGGCCCGCAGCGCCGACAGGAACGTCTCCTGGAAGGCGTCGTCGGCGTCGTGGCGGCCGACGGACGCCACGAGGAAGCGCAGGACGTCGTCGGAGTGGGCGTCGAGGAAGCGCTGGAAGGGCGGCAGGCGCGCGGCGGTCTTCGTCATGGGAGTAGAACGCTCACCCGCGCCGGTTCGTGAGGTCTGGCTCTCAGTCCGGGGTCAGCGCGTTGATGCCCGTCAGCGCGCGACCGATGATGAGCTTCTGGATCTGCGAGGTGCCCTCGTACAGCGTCGTGACGCGGACGTCGCGAAACCAGCGCTCGACGGGGTGGTCGTCGACGTAGCCGGCGCCGCCGTGGACCTGGATCGCCTCGTTGGCGCACCACTGCGCGGCCTCGGTGGCGAAGAGCTTGGCGATCGAGGTCTCCGTCGTGCAGGGCCGGCCCTGGTCGCGCAGCGCGCCGGCGCGCCAGACGAGCAGGCGCGCGGCGTCGGTCTTCACGCGCATCTCGGCGAGCATCGCCTGCACGAGCTGAAAGCTGGCGATCGGGCGGCCGAACTGCTCGCGCTCCCGGGCGTAGCGCACGGACTCCTCGACGCAGCCCTGGCAGATCCCGACGCAGCCCGCCGCGACGGAGTAGCGCCCGGAGTCCAGTGCGCTCATCGCGATCTTGAAGCCCTCGCCGACCGCGCCGAGCAGTCCATCGTCGGGCACGAAGACGCCGTCGAGCGCGATCGAGCCGGTGTCGGAGCCGTGCAGGCCCATCTTGTGATGGATCGGCTGCGTGGTGAACCCCGGCTGGTCGGTGTCGACGAGAAAGCAGGCGAGGCCGCGGTGGCGCAGCGCCGGATCGGTCTGGGCGAAGATCAGCGCGACCTTCGCGTGGTTGGCGAGCGAGATCCACATCTTCGCTCCGCTCAGCTTCCAGCCGCCCTCGACCTTCGTCGCGCGCGTGCGCTGGCTCGCCGCGTCCGAGCCGGCCTCGGGCTCGGTCAGCCCGAAGCAGCCCAGCCACTCGCCGGCGCACAACCGCGGCAGGTAGGTCGCCTTCTGCGCCTCGCTGCCCCACTGCAGGATGGCGCCGCAGACGAGCGAGGTCTGCACCGAGATCACCGTGCGCATCGCGCTGTCGCCGCGGCCGATCTCCTCGACGACGAGCCCGTAGGTCACGTGGTCCAGGCCGGCGCCGCCGTACTCGCGGGGGACGATCGCGCCGAGATAGCCCTGCTCGGCGAGCATCGCGACGAGCTCGAGGTCGAAGTGCTCGTTGCGGGCGTTCTCCTTCGCGCGCGGGACGATCTCGCGGTCGGCGAACTCGCGCGCCGTCGCGCGGATGAGCGCCTGCTCGTCGGAGAGGTCGAAGTCCATGGCTCGACGCTAGATGATTGATTCCAAATTCGCGCACCCGCGGATGACAGGCCAGGATCGGCGCCGGGATCGCCACCCGCATGCTCGTAGGTACTACCGGTACCTGCTTCGCATCCGTGCGGCGCCCGGCATCCGCCCTGACCTGCCCCCGCAGGCACGCCTATTCGGAATCAACCATCTAGCGTGCTCGTGCATGCGGGTGCTTCTCATCGGCGGCGGTTGCCGCGGCCTGGCGCTGACGGAGGCTCTCGTCGCCGACGGCCATGCCGTGCGTGCGGTCACGCGCCACGAAGCCCACCGCGCGGCGATCGAGGCCGCGGGCGCGGAGTGCTGGATCGGCGATCCCGACGTCGTCGGCACGCTGCGCTACGCGCTGGAGAGCGTGACGATCCTCGTGTGGGCGCTCGGCACGGCGACGGGGCCGCCCGAGGCCGTCGCCGCGCTGCACGGCTCGCGGCTGGAGATGATGCTCTCCAAGTCGATCGACACGACCGTGCGCGGGATCGTCTACGAGGCGGCGGGGACGGTGCCGGCGCAGACGCTGCAGGCCGGGGTCGCCGAGCTGCGGCGTGCGTGCGAGCTCAACGAGATCCCGCACGAGGTGCTCGGCGTCGATCCGGCCGACGCGGCGGCGTGGGCGGCCGGCGCGCGCGCCGCCATCGACCGGTTGCTGGGCGTCGCGTAGGTCACGTCGCTCGCTCTCAGCGCAGAGGCACGAACCGCACCGCGTTGAGCGGCGTGCGCTCATAGCCTTCCGGTCCGCGCCGGACGAAGACGAGGTGCTCGTCGCCGGCGCGGGCGACGGGCGCGATCAGCCGCCCGCCGACGGCGAGCTGCGCCTCCAGGGCCGGCGGCACCTCGCCGGCGGCGGCCGCCGCGACGTTGATCGCGTCGAACGGCGCGTGCTCGGGCCGCCCGGCGGCGCCGTCGCCCGCCACGATCGTGACGTTCTCGATCCCGGCGAGCTTCAGCGAGCGCGCCGCCTGCTCGGCGAGCTCGGCGTCGAGCTCGACGCCGTGGACGTGGTGACACAGCCGCGACAGCACGGCGGCGTGGTAGCCCGAGCCGCTGCCGACGTCGAGCACGACGTCGCCCGGCGACAGCTCGAGCAGCTCGCACATGCGCGCGACGAGCGTCGGCTGGGAGATCGTCTGCCCGCCGCCGATCGGCAGCGGGCGGTCGGCGTAGGCGAACTTCTCCAGCGAGGGGGAGACGAACAGCTCGCGCGGGACCTCGGCGACCGCGGCGAGGACGCGCTCGTCGGCGATGCTCGAGCGCATGCTGTTGAGCAGTTCGTCGCGGCTCATCGCCCCCGCGGACTACCCGCTGGTGCCGTCGAGGAGGGGGTCGATGCGGGCCAGCAGGTCGCCGACGATGCGCGCCGTCGCACCCCAGATGACCGCCTCCTCGCTGACGTCGTAGACGACGCTGCGAAAGGGGATCCCGCGGTGCAGCAGGCGCCGGCGGTTGCTCGCGGCGCGGAGCTCGCTGAGGCGCAGCTCGAGCACCTCGTCGACCTCGCGCGGAGAGAGCGTCCACTCGCGGCCGGCTTCGATCAGGCCGACGAAGGGATAGACGCCGTAGTTCGTCGCGACGGTGGGGATCGGCCGCAGCGCGCCGAGGACGTCGACGGCCTCGCGGGGCAGGCCGATCTCCTCCTCGGACTCGCGCAGCGCCGTCGACAGCAGGTCGGGATCGCCCTTGTCGCGCCGGCCGCCGGGGAAGGAGATCTCGCCCGCGTGACTGCGCAGATCGCTGTGGCGGCGGGTGAAGACGGCGTGCAGCTCGCCGTCGTGTTCGTACAGCGCGACGAGCACCGCCGCCTTCGTGCGCCCGTGCACCTCCACGGCGGTTGCGTCGGCGGGGTCCATCAGGACCGCGCGCAGCGCGTCAGGCAGCGAGCTGGATGCGCTCGACACGCTCGTCGAACATGACCTCGCCGTCGAGCGTGCGATGCACGGGGCACTTCGTCGCGATCACCTTCAGCCGCTGGACCTGCTCGTCGGTGAGGTTCGCGGGCACGCGCAGCGTGAGCGTGAACTTCGTCGGACAGCCGCGCTCGGCCGGCAGGTACTCGCACTCGACCTCGACCGGGCCGAGGTCCCAGCCCTTGCGATCGGCGTACATCTCCATCGTCACGGCCGTGCATGACGCGAGGCTGGCGGCCAGCAGCTCCTGCGGCGAGGGAGCCGCGTCGTCGCCGCCCTGGTCGACCGGCTCATCGCAGTTGAGGCGGTGCTGGCGCACCTTGACGACGTGGCGAAAGCCGCTGATCCGATGCGCCGACGCGTTCACGGACAGCATGCTACTCCGGCTCGCTCAGCGGGTTGAAGAGCAGACCGGTCGGTACTTTCGGAAAGAAGAAGGTGGACTTCGGGGGCATGTTGACGCCGGCGGCGGCGATCTCCTGGATCTGCGACACGGGGATCCCGCGCAGGTAGAAGCCGGCGTCGAAGGTCCCCGAGTCGACGAGCTCGCGCGCCTCCGCGAAGGAGCGCGCGTAGCCGAGGCCGTTGAGGTGGGAGATGTCGTCCTCGCTGAGTCCCAGCGGGCCGGTGAGCACAAGCGCCTCGAGCACCGCCGTGTCGAGGCGGCGATAGGGCTCGGGCATGTCCGACAGCGCCTCGTCGGCGATCGCCTGGTCCTTCAGCGTGAGGCGAAACGGGCGCTTGAAGTGGCTGTCCATGTAGCCCATCTGGATCGTCCCGTCGCCCTCGCCGGGCGGCACGAGCTCGTCGGGGGATTCGAGCAGCTCGATCTCGAAGGCGGCCTTGAGCGTGGCGGTCAGCGCCTCGATCTTCTCGTCGTTGCCCTTCAGGTCGGTGACGAGCCGGTGGGTGGGAAAGACGGTCAGGCCCTCGTCCTGCAGCGCGACGAGGCACATGAGCACGTAGCGGTGCGCGCCCTCGCCGCCGATCTCGTCGGCGTACACGCGCGCGGTCTCGTAGCGGTGGTGGCCGTCGGCGATGAGCAGCTCGGCGTCGGCGATCGCCGTCTGCACCGAGGCGATCGTGTCCGGATCGGCGATCCGCCAGATGCGGTTGTGCGTGCCGTCGGCCTCGGTGAGCTCGGCGAACGGCTCGCTGTCCTGCGTCGCCGGCTCCAGCGCGCGCCAGGCGGCGAGCTCGGGATCGGAGTACAGCGAGAAGATCGGCGACAGGTTGGCCCGCGTGGCGCGCGTGAGCCGCAGCCGGTCCTCCTTCGGGCCGGGGTGCGTGCGCTCGTGCGGGCGGATCGTGCCCGCGCCGTAGTCCTCCACGCGCACGCGCGCGAAGAACCCGTTGCGCGTCAGGGTGCGCCCGTCGGGACCGGTGTAGTCCTGGACGATCGCCCACAGCGCCGGCTCGTCGTCCTCGACGACCGCGCCCTCGGCGCGCCACCGCTCCAACAGCGCGGCGGCGTGCGCGTAGCGGTCACCGCCGTCGGGCTCCTCGGGCAGGTCGATCGCGACGACGTTGTGCGGCGAGCGGGCGGCCAGCTCGGCGCGCTGGTCGGGGTCGATGACGTCGTACGGCGGGGCGGCGAGGTTCTGCATCGGACCCGCCACGGCAGGGTCGTAGTGCAGGGCGCGAAGCGGCTCGATGCGGGCCATCGGCGCTTGAGACTAGTGGTCCACGAGTACGTGGGCAGCGGCCCCTATGTGGTGACGCGGTAGCCGAACTCGGTCGTGTAGGTGGCCGCGCGGCCGCGGACGCTCTTCGGCGCGCCCGGCGCGACCCCGATCCCGACGTCGCGGAACCGACCGTTGAGGATCGAGCGGCGGTGGGGCGCGGATCGCATCCACGAGCGGACGATCGACCGCGGCGTCGACAGCGAGCCCGAGCCCCAGGCGAGGTTCTCACCGAGCGCGTAGTCGCGGACGGCCTTGTTGACGTACTTCACCGAGCGCAGGCGGCTCTTCAGCGTCGTGCCCCTGGGGCAGACGTGCGCGAAGAAGCGGTCGCGGACCATCTTCGCGCTGTACTTCTGGGCCGCTTTCGCCAGCCGGTCGTTGGCCACGAGCGCGGGGAGGTCATGCTTGGCGCGCTCGGCGTTGAGCAGGCACAGCGTCGCCGCGCGCACCCGGTCGAGGTTCTCGCTGGTGGGCCTGAGCGTCGCGTCGGCGCAGGCTGCGGTGGCCGCCGCGCCGGCCGCCGCCCCGGTGCCCAGGGCGAGTGCCACCGACGCGAGCGTGGCGCCGAGGACAAAGCGGATGAGACGAGCCACGGCAAACGCATCGGCCGCGGCTCCGTTCGCGATGCGTGACGGGGACGCGACCTGGACGGACGGTCGACGCCGCCGTCCAGGCGCGCTGGACGCCCCGCCGCCCGCGCCGCGGGCCGCATTCGTGCGCTCGCCCGCCGCAGGCCCTACCGTTCATGCGCACGGGATGTAGCTCAGCCTGGTAGAGCACCGCGTTTGGGACGCGGGGGTCGTCGGTTCGAATCCGGCCATCCCGATTGCCGGCAGCGTCCGGCGCGGGCCCCGGTAGCTCAGCTGGATAGAGCAGCGGACTTCTAATCCGCAGGTCGCTGGTTCGAGTCCAGCCCGGGGTGTCAGGGTCGAGCGGCGGTGTGCGGTGCGAGGTCGCGGTCCTTTGACCGCCCCCTGCGCTGTGAGGCGATCGCCCGCGCCAGGCTCTCGGTCGAGGCGGTCAGATCAGATGCCGGTACGGGTGAACGTCATGTGGGTGACCCCGCTGGGCGAAGGCGTGGCCTCGATGTCGTAGTCCTCCTCGAGGCCTTCCAGCCCGTCCCAGAGCCGTACGCCCCGCCCGAGCAGGATCGGGACCACGACGATGTGCGCGTGGTCGATCAGCCTGGCGGCCATGAAGTTGCGGATCACGGTGGGACCGCCGCCGATGCGCACGCCCTTGCCGTCCGCGGCCTCGCGCGCGGTCTCGAGCGCGTCGGCGGGCGACGCGTCGAGGAAGTGGTACGTCGTGCCGCCCTCCATCTCGATCGACGGGCGCGTGTGATGGGTGAGGACGAAGACCGGTGTGTGGAACGGCGGGTCGGGGCCCCACGCGCCCTTCCAGTCCGGGTCGTCCTCCCATCCGGGGTGGCCGAACTTCCCGGCCCCCATGATCTCGGCGCCGATGCCCTGATCGTGGCGCTGCATGAAGACGTCGTCCACACCGCCGCTGCCGCCGGGCTTCCACGACCGGGTATTGAACATCCACGTGTGCAGTCGCTCTCCGGCGTGACCGAAGTGCAGTTCGGCGCTTTGACCCTCACCGGTGCCGAAGCCGTCGAGCGAGACGGAGAAGGAGTGGACGTAGACGAGGGACATGGCGGCTGCTCCTTCGGGTATCGGGGTTCGTTTCGTGGTTGCTGGTGCGGTTGCGATCGAGGTCAGTCGTAGTAGCGGCGGGCGCTGGAGCCGACACGCGTCACGTCCGTGCCGTAGACGTGGAGAGAGATCGCGGTCTCCGCAGCGGTGTTGTGGACGCGGTGGATGTCGCCGGGAGGCGCGAAGCCGCTGACGTCGCCGACGTGGTTCGCGGTGCGGCCGATGAGGTTCAAGTCGGCGTCGAACAGCTCCTCGTGCTCGACGCCCTGGATGACGCCGAAGACGCACCAGGTGACGTGGTCGTGGATCCGGGTGATCTGGCCGGGCCGCCAGACCAGGGCGACGATCGAGAACGAGCCGTCGGGCTCGACGTACAGGTTGTGGGCGCAGTAGTCGTCGGGTGAGCCGAGGCGCTGTGCGGCGCTCAGCACGTCCGCGGTGGGCAGGTGCCGGCGCAGCTCGTCGGCGACGAGCTGCGCGGTCTCGGCCCAGTCGGCATGGCTCTCCACGGCGGTGCGGATGCCGGCGACGAGTGGGCTCAGTCCGGTGGCGGGGCGGGTCAGGGTCGCGGTCATGCGCTCAGCTTGCGCTCAACCGCCGCATACGTCCAATGCCAACTTTCGTGGCAACTCATAGATAGAGTTGATGCATGCTGGACGTCAACCGGCTGCGCGTCATCGACGCCGTCGCGCGCCACGGATCGGTCACCGCGGCGGCGAAGGAGCTGCACTACTCCCAGCCGTCGGTCACCCACCACCTCGCCCGCCTCGAGGCTGAGACCGGCGCGCAGCTGCTGCAGCGCGTCGGCCGCGGCATCCGGCTCACCCCCGCCGGGCAGCTGCTGGCCGACCGCGCCGCCGAGATCATCGGCCGCATCGATGCGGCCGGCGCGGAGCTCTCCGCGCACGTGGGGCTAAACGCCGGCCGCGTGCGCCTCGCCGGCTTCGCCTCGGCAAACGGATCGCTCGTGCCGGCGGCGCTGGCGACGCTGGCGAAGCGGTATCCGAGCCTGGAGATCAGCCTGACCGACACGCATCCGCTCGACGCGCTCGAGCTGCTGCGCACCGGCAACGTCGAGGTGGCGATCATCTTCCGCTACGACGAGACCGAGCCCGAGCCGGCCGGGGTGCGCCTGCATCACCTGCTTGACGATTCGGTCCACGTGCTGTCGACGCGTCGCGAGCGCGGAATGGCCAGCTTGCGTGACGCGACGTGGATCGCCGGCTGCGAGCGCTGCCGCAGCCACCTGCTGTCCCTGTGCGCCGACGCCGGGTTCGACCCGCGGATCGGCTACAGCTCCGATGACATGGTGGTGATGCAGGCGTGGGTAGCCGCCGGTCTCGGGGTGGCCACCCAGACCGGGCTGGCCCTGCGCGCCCACCACATCGACGGCGTCGTGGCGACCGAGCTGCCCGGCTCGAAGCGGCACATCTACGCCGCGACCTACGGCGAGCCGCCCGACCCGCCCGCCACCGCCGCCCTTCTGGCCGCTCTCGCCGAGGCCGCCAGCTCGGTGGTCACCGCCTCTGGCTAAGCAGGAGTGAAAGATCTGTCTCTGGACCGATGTGGGAAGCGGGGGCGGGCGCTAGCGTGCGGCGGTGTGAACAGCGTGAGGGCCGCGAGCGGGTGGATCCAGTCCCATCCCGTGGCGGCCGATTCGGTCGTGGCGGCGATCCTGCTGGCGGCGGCGCTGATCTCGTCGGACCTGGTGGTGACCGACTTCCGGGCGCACGACCCCGCGTACCGGTCGCCCGACGGCCTCGCGGTCGCGTGCTCGCTGGCCGTGCTGATCGCGCCGCTGGCGCTACGTCGCCGCTCCCCGATCGGCGTGCTCGCGGCGTGCACCGTGGCGCTGCTGGTCTCGCGCCTGGTGGTCGGCTCCGAGGAGACGTCGATCACGACGATCGCGATGTCGCTCGCCGTCTACAGCGCGGCCGCACACGGTCATCCGCGCTATCGCACGGCGGTGTGCGCGGTCTGCCTCGTTGCCGTCGTCAACCTGTCCTGGCGCGACGCCGTGGAGGGCACGAGCGGCATGCCGACGATGGTGCCGGTGGCGTTCTTCGGGACGGTGCTGATGAACGTCGCGCTGTTCTGCGCGATGTGGGCGCTGGGTGTCGCGCTCGGCTCACGGCGGCGACGGACGCAGGAGCTGCTCGAGCGCACGGTCGAGTTGGAGCGAGAGCGTGAGGAGAACGCCAGCCGCGCGGTGTTCGACGAACGGGTGCGGATCGCGCGCGAGCTGCATGACGTCGTCGCTCACCACGTGAGCATGATGGGCGTCCAGGCCGGCGCGGCCCGCGTCGTGCTCGGCCGGGATCCCGCCAAGGCCAAGGACGCGCTCGCGTCGATCGAGTCCTCCAGCCGCCAGGCCGTGGCCGAGCTGCACCGGCTGCTCGGCTTCCTGCGCCGCGACGGCGACGCCGACGAGCTCGCCCCCCAGCCCGGCCTCGGCCGGGTGCAGGTGCTCGCCGACACGATGAGCAGCCCCGAGCTGGCGGTCGTCGTGCGCGTCGAGGGCGAGCCGCGCCGCCTCTCGCCGACGGTCGACGTGTCGGCCTATCGAATCGTGCAGGAGGCGTTGACGAACACGCTCAAGCACGCCGGCGCCTCGCACGCGGACGTCTGCCTGCGCTACCGGCCCGGGGCGCTGGAGCTCGTGATAACCGACGACGGTCGCGGCGATACGGATGGCGGCGCGGCCACCACCGGCCCCGGCGGCCTCGGGCTCATCGGGATGCGTGAGCGCGCGGGGCTGCACGGCGGGCGCCTGAGCGCGGGCTCGGTCGCGGGCGGCTACGCCGTTCGGGCCACGCTGCTCACGCCCGTGGGCGCACCGTGACGATCTCCGTCCTGCTCGCCGACGACCAGGCGATGGTGCGCGCCGGCTTTCGGATGATCCTCGGATGCGAGACGGACATCGAGGTCGTCGGCGAGGCCGAGAACGGCGAGCAGGCGACCGCGGCCGCTCGGCGCCTGCTTCCGGACGTCGTGCTCATGGACATCCAGATGCCCGTCGAGGACGGGCTCAGCGCGACACGGCGGATCACCGAGAACGCCGAGCTGCCGTGCCGGGTCGTGATCCTGACGACGTTCGAGCGCGACGAGTACGTCTTCGACGCGCTGCGCTGCGGCGCCAGCGGCTTTCTGCTGAAGAACGCCCCGCCGGAGGAGCTCGTCCATGCCGTGCGCGTCGTCGCGGCGGGCGACGCGCTGCTCGCGCCCTCGGTCACGCGGCGGATCATCGAGCAGTTCGCGCGCCGCCCGATCCCGCCCGAGCTGGGCGCACGGCTCGACGCCCTCACAGCCCGCGAACGCGAGGTGCTCGTCTACCTCGCGCGCGGCAAGAGCAACGCGGAGCTCGCCGCCGATCTCTTCGTCACCGAGGGGACGATCAAGACGCACGTCTCCAGCCTGCTCGCCAAGCTCGATCTGCGCGACCGGGTGCAGGCGGTCGTCCTCGCCTACGAGAGCGGGCTGGTCACGCCCGGCGCGCCTCTGTCCTGAGACAGAGGCGCCGGCGTCGAAGATTGCCGCTGGGGAGGAGCCCGGACGGGCCGTGCGAGCGATGACGAGCGCGGTCGCCGCGCAGAGACTGACCTCAGGCAATCCGCCCCACCTGAGGAGCAGCGATGACCCCCCGCCACCCCGTCCGCAGACAGCTGTGCCTGATCCTCCCGACGCTTGCGTGCGCCGCCGCCGCGGTGAGCGGGTGCGCGGGTGAGGAGCCCGCGCAGGGCGCCAGCCCGACCCCGGCCCGCGCCATCGCGCAGCTCGAGCACGTCGTGCGCCAGCGCGTCGACAGTGGCCGCAGCAAGGGCATCGTCGCCGGGCTCGTCCTGCCGGACGGCCGCACGCGCATCGTTGCCTACGGCGACGCCGGCGGCGGCCGGCGCGTCGACGCCGACAGCGTCTTCGAGATCGGCTCGATCACGAAGACGCTCACCGGAACGCTGCTGGCGCAGGCCGTCCAGGCCGGTGAGGTGGCGCTGGACGAACCGGTGTTCAAGCTGCTGCCGGCCGGCGTCACGGTCCCCGCGCGCGGGGACAGGCAGATCACGCTCGAGCAGCTCGCCACCCACACGTCCGGTCTGCCGCGGGAGCCCGTCTACGCTGCCCCCGGTGTCGCCGGTCGCGCGCGCTATCGCGTCGGGGACCTGTACACGTTCCTCGCCGGTCACACGCTGGCCGGGGATCCGGGGGACGCCTGGTCGTACTCCAACCTGGGCGTCGGCCTGCTCGGGCATGCGCTCGCGCGGCACGCTCACCGCAGCTACGAGGCGCTCGTCCACGGGCGGATCCTCGCGCCGCTCGGGATGCACCGCACGGCGATCACGCCCACCGCGCAGATGCGCCCCCACCTGGCCGTCGGCCACGACGGTGGGGGCATCACGCCGCGCTGGAGCTCGCCCGCGCTGCCGGGCGGCGGGGCCGAGCGCTCGACGATCGGCGACATGCTGCGCTTCGCCGCCGCGAACCTGCGCTCGGGCGGCGACGCCCTGCACCGCGCGATGGCGCAGGCGCGTTCGGCGCACACGATGCACAACGTCGGCCTCGGATGGGAGCGCGGCAACCACGGCATCGTCTTCAAGGCCGGCTCGACGTGGGGCTTCTCGAGCTTCGTCGGGCTTGACCCCGCCCGCCAGACGGCGATCGTCCTGCTCAGCAACTCGCACGCGAGCGTGGACGACATCGGCTTCCACGCCCTCGACTCGTCCCGGCCGCTGACCCCTGTCCGCCGCGAGATCCGCCTTGCCGCGCCGCTGTTGGACCGCTACGCCGGTGCCTATGAGCTGGAGGGCACGACCGTCACGATCAGGCGGGTCGCCAACAGCCTGCGCGTCGCGGCCCCCGGGCAGCCGGCCGCCCGGCTGTACGCCGCCACGAAGACGCGCTTCACCGCGCGCAACGACGACGCCCAGGTGGACTTCCGGCTCTCCGCGGGCGGCGCCGTCACCGGCGCCCACGTGCGCCTGAGCGAGCAGGAGTTCACGGCGACGCGCGTCCCGGGACACGGGTGAGGCGGTCCCCCGTTGGGTGCTGTCGGGCGCGGGAGCCCGCCGCGAGAGTCGCGGTCATGGCCACGACCCTCGACCTCCAGCCGGACGCGCCCCGCGGCACGCTCGTACCCGAGCGCGATCTGCTGGCCGCCGACCCGTCGATCGACTACTGCGCGGTCGGGGAGCGCCTGGCGATGCCGGTGGGCAGCATCGGACCGACGCGGGCGCGTGGCCTGGCGAGGCTGCGCGAGCATCCCGAGCTGCAGGCCTTCTGTCCCAGGCGCTGAGTCGGCGGCTGGGTGTCGCTACTGGCGCAGCAGGTGGTGCTTGACGAGCTCCAGCAGCCCGATGCCGACGTAGTTCGGCATCCCCGACGTGATCTTCCAGTGGGTCGTGTCGAGGGTGCCCCCGGCGTGGTCGACGGTCGCGATGATCACGACGTTGCGCAGCTCGGCATCGTCGCCGTAATGACTTGCCAGGTCATCCATCAACTCGGCGGCGACAACGCCCAGCCTCTTCTGATCGATCGGCATGTGGTTCTCCTTGGGCCGGGACCGGAAGACGCAATATTGACGATCCTGGCGGGGCCGATTTAGGATCGGGCCTGCCGGGCAGGAAGTCGCCGCAGGCGTCGTTCGCCCGGCGCCTGAGCTGATCGGTGACAGAGGCCCGGGTGTCTTTCGTACAGGCGTCCAGGCTGCATCGCAAAGTGTGTTCGCTTTTGTTTGTCCTACTCCGAGGAGTTCGTGATGAGCAACGTGAGGGACGACACGAATCGGTTCGGCTATCTCGAGATCCGCGCCGAGCGCGGCGATGACGAGCACGTCATCGCGCTGACGGGCGAACTCGATCTCGACGGCGCCGAACGCGTCGAGCAGGAGCTGCTGCGCGCCGAGGCCACGGATGCGCGCCGCATCGTCCTGGACCTGAGCGACCTGAGGTTCATCGACTCGACCGGCATCCGGCTCATCCTCGCCGCCGACGCCCGGTCGCGGGCCGACGGCGACAGGCTCGTGCTGATCCGCGGCCCCCAGGCCGTGCAGCGCGTGTTCGAGCTGACGGGCATCGTCGACTTGATGCCGTTCGAGGATTAGCCTGGGGGTCATGACGAAGAAACGCAAGTCCATCCGCAGCGTGATCGTTCAGACCGGGCGATCGGCCAAGGGCCGCTCGGTGACGGCCGAGGGCGCGCCGGGCGCGTCGGCGAAGTCCGCGGGCGGCGCGAGCGCCAAGGGCGGCGCCGGCGCCTCGGCGAGCGCGAAGGGCGAGTCGGCCACCTCGCGCTCGGTGAAGGTCCAGTCGACCGACTCCTGAGCTCCCGACAACCCGGTGTACGCCGACCGGCCAGGGCCATACGATGGACGGCGGTAAGGGGAATCTGGTCCGCCGGATCGTCCAGAGCTTGATGCGGCGGCCGCGTCACAGGAGGTGGGGTTGTGCTTCGACCTGCGTGGAGTCGTGGGCGTTGTGCTGACGGGTCGCGGATGACGGCCGGCCGGCATTGCGGCGATCGTGCTGGCGGTCGGGGTGGTGGGAGGTGGCGCGTACGCGGCGATCCCGGACACGCCGGGCGGCACGATTCACGTGTGCTACGACGCGGAGGACGCCAGGGAAGACGAGAGCGGCGCGGAGCTGGGAATCATCGACAAGGCGCGCAATCCGGAGGACTGCGACGACGATGACGTCGAGCTGACGTTCAACCAGCAGGGACCGCCCGGCGCGACCGGCCCGGCGGGGCCTGTGGGTCCGACTGGCACGACCGGCGCGGCCGGGCCGCAGGGACCGGCTGGACCCGACGGTCCGCAGGGCGAGACGGGACCTGTCGGCGCGACCGGTGCGACGGGCGCGACCGGTGCGACGGGCGCGAGCGGACCTCCGGGTCTCACCGGTGTCGAGCGGGTCATCGTCAACTCGCCGCGCAACTCCGAATCGACGCGGGAGGTCACCGCCTCGTGTCCGACCGGCAAACGGGTCATCGGCACCGGCTTCGACATAGACGGCGCCGGCGGTGCGGTGACGATCGACGAGGTGAGGCCGATTCCGGATCAGCAGGCGGTGCGGGCGATGGCATACGAGATCCGGCCCGGGTCCGCCGGGTCCGGCACCGACAACGAATGGCGCCTCACGGCGGTCGCGATCTGCGCCGCCACGGCGTAAAAGAAGGGTGAGGAGCATGCAATGACCTGGGTGGAGCCGCCGCCGCGAGGCCGGCGGGTCTCGGATAACGCCGATCGGCATTGCGGCCATCGTGTTGGCGGTCGGGGTGGTGGGAGGTGGCGCGTACGCGGCGATCCCGGACACGCCGGGCGGCACGATTCACGTGTGCTACGACGCGGAGGACGCCAAGGAAGACGAGAGCGGCGCGGAGCTGGGAATCATCGACAAGGCGCGCAATCCGGAGGACTGCGACGACGATGACGTCGAGCTGACGTTCAACCAGCAGGGACCGCCCGGCGCGACCGGCCCGCAGGGACCGGCTGGCGCGACCGGTCCGCAGGGACCGACCGGTCCGCAGGGACCGACCGGCCCGCAGGGGCCGGCTGGACCTCAGGGCGAGCCGGGCGAGCCGGGGCCGTCCGGCCTGGGGAACCTGCGGCGCGTCGACATCGACTTCACCGAGGAGTTCGGCGAGCCGCTGCCGCCCGGGAACATCAACGACGCGTGGACGTTCGACTGCGGAGCGGGCAGCCAGATCATCTCCGGCGGCGCGTACATCGAGGAGGAGGTCAACCCGTCCAGCCCGTACGAGACGAAGATCGACGAGTCGGGCGCGCTCGACGACCGCCGCTGGCGCGTCCGGATTCGCAACATCGGCGACGACCCCGTCCATGACCATGCGACGTTCCTGTGCGCCGATCCGGCGGACGAGATGCTCGCGCAACAGGTCAGGCCGCGGGGCTCCGGATCGCGCGGAGGCGGCGGATCGTGAGCCGGTCGCGTCGGGGCACGGCTGCGGCCGTGTCCCGACGCGTGTCTGAGGGGCGGCCGCTCGGGGTGTGTCGAATCCGTATCGCTCGGCGTGCACGAATCGACACACCGTGCTGCACGACGGGCGGTCAGGCCCTCCACTTCACCGAGCACCCGCGCGCGCGGGTGTCGGCGGTGGTGGGGGCTTCGCCGGCGAGCACGGCGTCGAGGGCGTCGCGGAGGTACTGCGCGTTCTGGCCGGGGTCCTGGTGGTCGCCGTCCGGGGCGCCGCGGTAGCGCAGGCGCTGGTCGGCGTCGAGCACGAAGACGTGCGGCGTGACCTGCGCGTCGAGCGCGCGGGCGACCTCCTGCGACTCGTCATAGAGGTACGGGACCGGCCAGCTCTGATCGTCGACGAAGCGCTTCATCGCCTGCGGCGAGTCGGCCGGGTAGCGCTCGGCGTCGTTGGCGCTGATCGCGAGGAAGCGCACGTCGCGCGGGGCGTAGTCCTCCGCCACGGCCCGCAGCCGCGGGTTCCAGGCGATGACGTACGGGCAGTGATTGCACGTCACGACGAGCACCGTCGCGGGCGGTGCCGGGTCGGCGGGCACGGCGTGGGCGGTGCCCTCGGTGTCGTCCAGCGTGAAGGCCGGCACGGGATCGCCGAGTTCGAAGCTCATGGGCGGATGATCGCAGGGCCCTTCCCGCTGCTAGATTCAGAACCGCGCGGTGGGCGTAGCTCAGTTGGTAGAGCTCCTGGTTGTGGTCCAGGCGGCCGCGGGTTCGAGTCCCGTCGCTCACCCTCATGAAAGGCCCTGGTAACCCT
This sequence comes from uncultured Actinomycetes bacterium, assembly GCA_963742745.1. Taxonomy (GTDB): domain Bacteria; phylum Actinomycetota; class Thermoleophilia; order Solirubrobacterales; family Solirubrobacteraceae; genus CADCVQ01. Next base: position 20,217 of record CAVUND010000017.1, on the reverse strand, counting down.
GGGCTTTTCGCGTTCCGGGGCGCGCGCGCAGCTCGCGAGCTAGCGGCCTTGGGCCACCGTGGGGCCATCTCTGATCCGCGATGGTCCCGGGCCACTCTGATCTCGTCCTCGGCGACGATCGTCACGCGGTCGGCGTACTCGGCGATGACGTGCCCATACGTGCGCAGCGTCTGCTCAGCGCCGTGGCCGAGCTGACCGGCGACGTAGTGGACGGTGCGACCCTCGGCCAGCAGCAGCGACGCGAAGCTGTGACGGAGGTCGTACGGCCTGCTCATCGGCAGACCGGCCGCCTTGAGCGCGGGACGCCAGCGCCGCACGCGCCAGTTCTTGAGGTCGCCCTTCGCCCACGGGTTGCCGTCGGCAGCGGGGAAGACATCGGCCGTCGCATTCGGCCCGCCGCTGCGCAGCCGCCATGCGGCGAGGTCGGACGCCAGCGGGGCGAGTAGACGGACGGCGCGGTGCCCGCCGCTCTTGGTCGTCTTGATTGCCCCGGCTTCGAGATCGCAGGCGCGGGCGACGAGGATCGTCCCTTCCCGCACGTCGCCCCATCGCAGCGCAAGCGCCTCGGCGGGCCGCAGGCCGGCGTACGCGAGGACGCTCACGAGGGTGGCGTCGCGGTCGTCGAGCTGAGCGCGCATCGCCTCGACCTCGCGCGGTGCCCACGCTCGGACCGGCTCGCGGGTGGGGCGGCGAGTCGGCCGGACGGCGCGAGCCGCGTTGAACTCCAGCTCCCCCAGCTCGCACGCGTAGCCGAGGATGCCGCCGAGCAGGCTATGCGCTTCGCGTAGCGCCTTCGCGCCCGCGCCGTCACGTTGGCGCTGCGCTCGCCACGCGGCGACCTTCGGGGCGGTGATGTCCCGCAGGCGTGTCTCGGCGAACGTCGGGGCGATGTGGGCGCGGTACAGGCCGGCGTAGAAGACACGGGTCGCGCTCGCGAGGTCGTGCGCGCGCTCGGGTGCCCACGAGTCGCGGATGAACTCGTCGAGGGTGCGCGAGGCCCGCAGGACGTGCAGGGTGCCGAGCTGGCGTCGCCGGGTGGCTTCGGCGTCGAACAGGTCGGCGTCGCGCTTTGTGGCGAACGTCCGGGACCGCTGCGCGCCGTCTTCGAGCCAGCGGACGCGGTAGGTGGTCGTGCCGTTGCGGCTGCGCTTCTGGACGCTCATCGCGTCGCCGTCGGACGGCAGCCGTGGATACGGTGGGTGGTGCTCATGGAGTTACCTCTCCTGGGCCATGCCCCCGGGCCGTTGTCGCGGTCGCGGGGGCGCTTGATTGCGTCGCCGACACCCTACTGTGTCCAGGCGGTCGCGCGCCGAGGATCGCATCGGCCCCGTTCGCGGCTCGGGCAGCAGATCGCCGCACCGACGCGCGGGCGGGCCCGGGCGGCGTTCCGGCCGTCGTCGGGCCGCCGGCCGCCTGCCACGCGCTGAGATCGTCTGCCGTGGTCTGCCAGCGCCCGGCGACCTGGCGGCCGTCGAGCCGGCCGGCGGTGAGCGCCCGACGGATGGTGCGCGGTGACACGCCGGCCGTGCGAGCGGCCTGCTCGACGGTGAGGACGGCGGCGGGCGCGGCTGCGGTCAGCCTCGGGGCGAGCAGGCTGGCGAGCTGGTCGAGCGCGTCGTCGTCGAGACTGGCGACGATCGCCCTCGCGAGGTCGGTGCTCATCGCGTCCACCCGGTCGCGTGTCCGCAGTGCGTGCAGCGCAGCTCGCCGTGCTCGTCGGGTGCCGGTAGCGGTCGGTCGCAGCGGCAGGCGGGCGCGGGCTTCGCGGCGGTGAGCGTGTCGTCGGGGCGCTCGGGGGCGAGGTCGTCGAGGCCGCCGTCTGGGGGCGCGCCGATGCGCAGAACGGCTGTCTGGGGGGTTGTCGTTGTCGGGGTGTCCCTAGGGGTTGGGACGACAACGACAACCCATCGCCCGCTGGTCTGCGCGATGCGGCCGGCGCGCTCCAGATGCGCCCACGCTTCGCGGAATGAGCGGTCCGTCAAGGCTCGTCCGAGCAGCGCGGCGACCTCAGTCTTCGACTTGGCTGGGAGCGCGTCGAGGATGCTCTGCTTGACGAACTCGCGCATCGGGGCGGGCGAGGGTGCCCGTGCTCGCACTGGGGGCTCGCACGCTGTGACGCCGCCGTCCGCCGGGGAGATCGTCAAGAACACGTCGGGCGGCTCGGGCGCGTAGCGCATCTTGCCTTTGCCGCCCCGGCAGCGCAGCCGGCGAACGCCGTCGTCGTCGCCTTCGTCATCGTCGGCCTGGCCGTCGCGCAACAGCGCGAACAGCGCGTCGGTCTGATCGCGGATCGCGGTCGAGCCCCGGTAGAACTTCTCGCCGTCGCCCTTGTGGTGGATGAGCACGATCGCGGCGTGCGTGTCGCGGGCGAGCTTCGCCACGGTGGCGATGACGGGGGCCATATCGTCGCTGTCGTTCTCGGACTTCGATGGCGTCAGGCGGCGCAGCGAGTCGACGACGACGAGGTTCGCGCCGGTCTCGTCGATCTTCGAGCGCAGCCACGCGTGGTCGTCGGCCTTCGACACGTCGAGGCCCATCGCGTCGATGTAGTCGAACTCCGCCATGGTGATGCTGGCGGGGCGCAGGCGCTGATCGACGAACATCTGCGGTCCCATCTCGGCGTCGATGTACAGCGCCCGGCCCCGCGTGCAGGCCAGGCCGGCGACCGGCAGACCCCGCGCCACGCTCGTGCAGATCGCCTGCGCGAGCCACGACTTTCCGCTCCCGCTTTCGCCGGACAGGATCGTCACGGTGCCGTCCGCGACGAAGTCCCAGACGCGCCAGGGGATCGGCTTCGGCGGGGCGGCCAGGAGTGGGGCGAGGTCGACGTGCCGGCCGGCGTAGTGGTCTGGGCCGGTGCCGTTGCGGCTGGCGCGCGAGCGGGCTGCCTTGAGGTCGTCGCGGCCGCTCATCGGTGCGCCAGACGCTGTGCCTCGCGGGCGCTGATGCTGTCGATGATGCGATCTACGTCGGCGCGTGGCAGCGGTGGGCGGCAGCGCGCAGCGTTGACGAGATGCACGAGTTCGGCCGCGAGGTCCCCGTCGACCCAGTGCCGCAGCAGGTGGCCGGTCAGCCGCGTAAGGCTGGCGTTTCTCTGACCGTCGTGGATGCCATCGCGGACCATCGTTGTCCAGACCTCCGGCGACGTTGCGGCGGCTGTGGCGGCATCGGCGCGCGTCAACTCGACGAGCCATCCGGGCATCCGGGCCGGCGGGGTGGTCTCGTCCCATTCGTAGCGGCCGGCGGCCGTGCTCGACGGTGGGGCGAGGACGTAGCCGCCGTCGCCGCGTATGTCGATGCCGGGCGCGATTGCGCCGGCCGTCGTCTTGACCGGCGCGCCGGGCCAGATGAACCAGTAGTGCGATCCGCCGCGCGGCGTCTTGACGCTCGTGGTCATCGGCAGCTCGCCGTGCCGGCGCTCCAGCTCGGCCAGGTTGTCGGCTCCCGCCTGGCCGTCGATGTCGAGCACAACGAGGCCGGATGGCTCGCCGGTGCGAACCGCGACGTTCGCGTCAGGATGCGCGGTCCAGTAGGGCTCGATGCGCGCGAGGTCGGTCGTCGCGTCGAGGAGGCCGTTGGGCGTGAGAGGGCGCTTGTTACGACCGGCCGGGAGGATCGGCCAGCCGCGCCGCGCGTACGCTGCGGCGGCTTCGGCAAGCGCGCTCACTGCGTGTCCTGTACGACGATGACCTCGACCCAGCACGTCGTGCACATCACGAGCAGCACGTAGTCGGTCGAGTTGAGGACGAGCGTGCGACCGTAGGTCTCGCAGATCGCGCAACGGTCGCCGCGCAGCATCTCGGCGCGGCGATCGTGATTGCTGGGGACTTCGGCGGCGTGCTGCGCGAGGGTCGCGTCGCAGCGGGAACAGCGGGCGGGCGGGGGCATCGAGGAGCCTCTCGGAAAGTCAAGCTGAGAAGGTCCTCCGAGGCTCTCCAGGCGTCGCGCCTGCTAGGAGAATCGCTCTCCAGTCCCAAGAGGGGTAATACGGGGGCATCGCGCCTCCAACCACCTGGATCAACTTCTACAGGGTGAGTCGGACGTATACAGTTAGTATGAAGACGACGAACGCCGCCTCCCGTGTTCTCAGAGAGGCGGCGTTCGGTGCCTGGGACCCTGTGAAGTCCTGGCGCGCAGCGGGGCGCGATGAGACCCGCTGAGGTGAAAGCTACCGGGTGCGTCGGCGGCTGGTGAAACCCACCATCACGAGGCGGCGATGCGGACGGCGGCGGCGGTGCGCTCGACGCCGAAGACGGCGTGGGTCTCCAGGCGCACGAGGCTCGTGTTCGTCTTGCCGGCGTTCTCCTCGAAGCGCGCGAGCGACACGCGCGACGCGTAGAGCTTGCCCAGCGCCGAGCGAGTCGACGACGGCGGCGGCCGGGATCGTCTTGGAGATGCGCTTCTGGAGGCCGAAGATCGTTCCCGGCGCGAAACTCGCCGGCGCCGAACACGTAGTCAGCTCGCGCCGCCGGTGATGCCACTGACGAGGAGGTCGAGCGCCTCGGCGTTGGCGGGCGTGAGGATCAGCGTGTCGGGGCTGTAGCCCGCCGCCGAGGATCGTCGTCATCGCCTTGCGGATGCTGACGAGCAGCGGGTCGGTTGACGGTGCCTGGAAGCCGCTGCGTGGCGATGGCGTCGAGGATCAGCTTGTCGAGCGCGTCGTTGAGCGCCAGCCGCAGGTCGGCCTCCACGATCGATGTTGAGCGCCGGTGCTCCAGGTAGACGTTCGGGACGCCGGTCTGCACGGTCGCGACCTGCTTGAGCGCGGTGGACGACGATCGTCAGCGTCGATCCGGTCTCGGGCTTGTTCGTGACGGCGTCGATCGCGCGGACCATCGTTCGCGGCGGTGGCGAGCGACCGCGCGGTCTGCGTGGCAACGTCCACGCTGACGTGATGCCTTCGTCGACGGCGACGCGGGGGAACGCCGGCCATGCCCAGCGCTGTCGTAGCCGTAGGCGGCGGCGTTGGCGGTCGCCCGCGGCGATGCGTGTCGATGCGTGCCCGCTCCAAGTGACGGCGCGGTCCTCGAATGCCTGCCACGGGATCGTCGCGGTCTCGCCGGGGAAACCGGCGGCGCGGAACTCGTCGGCGAGCCCTCGCGCTGAGCGTCCGGCGGTGACGGTTTTCGACGCGAGCGTCCGCCGGCGGGAAGTGACGTACGGCGATCGGCGGCGTCGTGGTCTCGGGGGCGGCGGTGCCGCCGGCGGTGCTCTCGGCGGCATGGTGGCCTCCTGTGTGACGGGTGAACCCGTAGCCGGCGGCTGCGGGTGCTGCGGTACTCAGCGCGTGCGGCGGCGTAAGCGGGTGCGGCGGTGACGGTCACGTCGCGCAGTTCGGCGATCTGCTCGACGTGGCGCACGTCGCCGTCCCAGCGGTCACGACCGACGACCATGCGCCAGCTCGTGGCGCGTAGGTCGCCGCGTTCGATGGCGACGCGCACGTCCTCGCCGACGGGCGACGGGGCAGCTCGACGCTCCAGGCGAAGCCGTCGGCGCGGTCCTCGGTGGTGAGCGTCGTGGGGTGGCGGCCGAGCAGGTGAGCGCGGTCGTGCTCGCGGGTGGCGATCAGGCTCGTCGAGGTCAGCGCCGGCGAGCGCGCCGGGCTCGATGATCTCGCGAAAGCCGCCGAGGTCTCGGGACTCGACGCCGTAGGGGATCAGGCCGTGCAGCCGGCGGCCTTCGACGACCGGGGCGGGCGCGTCGAGCGCCGTGCGCTGCTCGACCGTGCCGCTCTGGAGGGACGGGTGAGGGTGTCAGGCATGGGGTGCGTCGCTCCGGGTCTAGGTTTTCGAGGCGACGGACTTCGGCGCGCGTCATCCAGCCGGTGATCGGGTCCAGCGCGGCGGCGTAGACCTCTGAGCGCGTCTTCGAGTCGGCGCGCAGCAGCGCGTCGAGCAGGAACTCGCACGTACAGCGATCCGGGGCACAGATCGGGGTCTTCGCTGATCGCCTGCTCGATGAGGACGAGCCACGGGCGCAGGCTGAATGGGTGACGAACGCCAGCGCCTGCGATTCGGTGTTGCTGTACGTCATCGAGTCGCCGGAACTCGCGCCGACCATCCACGGTGGGACGCGGAAGATGCGCGCGATCTCGGCCGTCGATAGGTGACGCTGCTCGACGAACTGCAAGTCGTCCAGCGGGCCGGTGAGCTGGGTGAAGTCCAAGGCTTCGCCGCTTGTGACGACGGCGATCTTGTGAGCGTTGCGCAGGCCCAGCTCGTTATTGGTGAACGCGGTCGCGAACGCGTCCTCTTTCTCCTGATCGGGGAAGTTCGGGACGCGTCAGGATGCCCGTCGGGTCGAGCGCCGTTCTCGAAGAAGTGGTTGGCGTGCGCCGGCCAGCGCCGCCGACAGGCCCATCGCGACCTTGCACTGCGCGGACCGGGGACAGCGCCGAGCAGGCCGTCCGTCGACAGGCCCCGGACGTGGATGATGTCGTCGATGGTCGTGCTCGGACTGCCGGCCGAACCCGTCGTTGACGGTGTAGACGAGGCGGCCGGTCGCGCAGCTCGACGGCGACGCGATCGGGATGCAGGAGCGCAAGCTGCTCGACGCGCCCGTCGGCGTCGCGGAACTTCCCGATGAACGCGTTTCCGTAGAGCTGTAGGTGCGCCATCGCGGTACCGATGAGGTTCGCCGTCGTCGCGGCGGGCGCGGGCCGGCGCAGGAGGTCGGAGAGGCGTCCGTCGGCGCGTGTGCGGCCATCGGCGGTCTTGCGGTACGGGACGAGCGGGATCGACGCTGCGGCGTCTGACAGGCACCGCACGCACGCGAACACGTCGGCGACGGCGAGCGCGTTGGCCGGCGACACGATCGGGCTCCCGGATGCGGTCATCGGGAACATCACCGGCGGCACGGTCGGCGGCGGCACGAGGGGCACGACGGGCACTTCGCGATCCTCGACCGCGCCGAGATTCCACGGAGCGGAACGCGTCAGGAAATCTCTAACCGTCATGTTGAAGGTTAGAGTACTGGTTGTGTCGGCAACTACCACCGTGACGCTGCCCGGTCTCGCCGGCCTGATCGCGTTCTGCGAGCTGATCGACGAGCCGCTGGCCCCCTACCAACGCCGGATCGCCCGCGCGTACTTCGGGCCGGCGCGCGAGGTCTGCGCGATCCTGCCCAGGGGCAACGCGAAGACGACGGTGGCGGCGCTGATCGGCCTGCATCACCTGCTCTCGCGTCGAGGGCGCGATGGTCACGATCGGTGCGGCGTCAGCGCGATCAGGCACGGATCGCGTTCGAGCGGATGCGCGGCTTCGCGCAGCACCCCGCGCTCGAAGGCCAGCTCGTCATCCGCCACCTGGAGCTACGCCACGAGGACGGCGGCCTGCTGCGCGTCGTGCCGTGCGACGGGCCGCGCGTCCACGGCCTGTCCTCGACGCTGTACATCGGCGACGAGCTATGGGCCTGGCCCGACGGTGAGCTCCTCGAAGCGATGCAGACCGGCCTCGTCAAGCGCCGAGACTCCAAGCTGCTGGCGATCAGCACAGCGGCCGCGCAGCTCGACTCGCCCGCTCGGCCGTCTACGGGCACGCGCCCTCGCGCAGCCCACGGCGAAGCGCACGGGCGCGGTCGTCGAAGCCACGGCAGCGACCTGCACTGGCTGGAGTGGTCGCTGCCCGACGAAGACGACCTCGACGACCTCCAGGCCGTCAAGCGCGCGAACCCCGCGCCGTGGATCAGGATCGCCGACCTCAAGCGCCAGCGCGCCGCCGTGCCCGACCTCGCCTTCGCGCAGTTCCACGCCTGCCGCTGGGGACTCTCGGAAGGCTCGTGGCTGCCGGCCGGCGCGTGGCAGTCGTGCGTCGGCGCGCCCAGCTTCGAGGACGGCGAGCCGATCTGGGTCGGCGTCGATGTCGGCGGCGACCGCTCCGCGAGCGCGGTCGTCTGGGTCAACGCCGCGTTGCACGTCGGCGCGGCCGATCTACCACGGCGACGGCGGCGTCCTCGAATGCGTCGAGACCGTCCGCGACCTCGCCGGCCAGTACCGGCTACGCGAAGTCATCTACGACCCGTGGCGCTTCGGGCAGGCCGCGCAGGAGCTCGACCGCGAACGCGTGACGTGCCTGGAGTTCCCGCAGACCGACGTGCGGATGGTGCCGGCGTCGGTGCGCCTGCACGCCGCGATCGTCGAACAGCGCCTCACCCTGCCCGACGATCCCGAGCTGGCGTCGCACGCCGCGCACACGATCGCCCGGCACTCGCCGTCGCGGCTGGCGGATCGACAAGGCCAGCCCGCGAGACAACATGGACGGCGATCGTCGCCCTCGCGATGGCGTTGGAACGCGCCGAGCAGCCGCCAGCCGCAACCCGCACGAGCTCGTCGGATGGGTCTAAGACCGTGCCTGGCCTGCGGTCGGCCCTCCAGCGGCTCGCGATGCCCCGTGCACGCACGTAACGGCTCGACGCGCTCCTGGCGACGGATCAGGGCGCAGATCCTCGCCCTCGATGGCCATCGCTGCCGGTTCTGCGGCGAGCCGGCGACGGAGGTCGACCACATCCGGCCCGTGGCCGACGGCGGGACCGATCTCCCGTCGAATCTGCGGTCCCTGTGTCACGACCACCACGCCGCGCGCCACGCTGCCCGCTGACGGCTCACATGCCCCGGTAGTCTGGCCCGCGTGGCTGGCAAAGCGGTACGGAAATGCGCCTATCCGGGCTGCGACTCCGCAGCAGAGCGCGACATCGTGGCCGTCATGCAGCCGGAGCCGATCAGGGTGGCGCTGTGTAGCGAGCACGTCGCGATCGTGCAGTCGAACCGCGCCACGCCCGGCACGGATGACTTCTGGCGCTGGTTTCACGCAATGTCGGGGATGGGCGGCTAAACCCGGCTCCAACCCCGACATGGCCGCCTGCCGGGCCGGGGGCCCAGGGGAATCGCTGGACCTCGGGGTTACGATCGTTCGATGGAAGACGCGATGGAAGTAAAGGGACACACCGGTTCGATTCGGTTCGACGGGCGGACGATCACAATCATCCGGACCGGCTTTATGGCGAGGGCCAGCGTGGGGAAGGGCGAGAAGCAGATTCCGCTCTCCCATGTATCGGCGGTGCAGTTCAAGCCCGCCGGCCCCCTCGTGAACGGCTTCATCGCCTTCACGGTCAGCGGGGGCAACGAAGCTCGGTCACGCTTCGGGAGCCAAACGGTGGATGCAGGGAGAGACGAGAACTCGGTCGTGTTCCACTACAAGCAGCGAGAGAAGTTCGTCGGTCTCAGGGACGCCGTACAACTGGCGATGGCGAACGCGGGTGCGCCTGCCGCCGCACAGGAGGGTGTTCCCGAGCAGATCAAGAAGCTGGCCGATCTGCGCGATGCGGGCGTGCTCAGTGAGGAGGAGTTCGCTGCGAAGAAGAGCCAACTCCTAGACCGGATGTGACGCCGATCTCGTTTTTGTGAGGCGCGCTTAAGTCGTGTCCGCCGGACGCCCCGTCAAGAAACCGGCTAGCCTCCGCGCCCATGGCTCGGCTACTGCGCGTCGCCGCGACGATTGGCTTGGCGTTCGCAGCAGTGGTTCCCCTTTCGCAGGCCCAGTCGTCGTCCGTCCTGCTCAACCTCGGTTACGCGGACAACCCGATCCGTCCCACTCAATTCGGACCAAGCCGAGGGCCGGGCAATTTCAGCGGGGTGCGCGACTACGTTCGTGACCTGACCTGGGATTCGTGGGGGTCCGAACAGGCTACGGGGACGGGTCAGGTGCGGCTGCTCGAGGATCGCGCCTCTACCAGTCCCGTTGCGGTCACCCTCGCCGGCTTGAAGCAATGCGCCGGCAAGTCCGTCTACACCACGTACTCCCTGGCACTCGCCGAGGGTGCCGCTCAACCCAAGCTGTGGCCAGACGGCAGCACCGGGACGTTCCCATGCCGGATCGTGGCGGGGTACTTCAACAACAACGATCCTGGGACCAAGCCGGGCGGTCCTTTCGGATGTGTTCTGACTAAGGGCCTCGGCGGCAAGTGGACACCGAAGCTCCCCCGCGGATCGGCGTACTCCGGGCTATGCGCGATGCGGTGGACGACATGGGCGCAGCCCGCCGTCACGGGGAAAGGAGTCATGCGAAACGGCAGCACTCAGTGGGGGGCCAAAGCGCAGCTCAGCGCTCCTGCGTGGTGCCCACGACAGGCGATGTCGTATACCCGGCTCCGGATGACGATCTACGGCACGGGCGAGGCCATCCCCGGCGGTGGCAACGTCACCAAGCGCGACGCCGATCGACTCCGCCGGACCGTGGATCGGCCTGGTGTCAAGAAGCGTGTCTACCAGCAGACACTTTCCGGCTGTCAGTCCTGACTGTCGCGCAGCCCGGGGCCATTCTGGGGCCACTCTGGCGGTCCAAGCACGGCTAGGCGTGTCACCGCATCCCCAGCGTTTGCGGGGGCTGAGCGGTCTGCGCGGCCCATAGCTGAGGTTGTGGTCCAGGCGGCCGCGGGTTCGAGTCCCGTCGCTCACCCTCGTTGAAGTCCCTCCAACCGCCGCCGCGGCGCCAGCACGACGGCGATGTGCCGTATCCCGTGAGTGGAGCAGGCGACCGTAGCCGCGGGCGCTCCGGGCGGAGGACTACGTTGCCCCGGCAGTCTCCCAGCCGAGGTTCGCGCACACCTCAAGCGTCGCGGCGGCCTTGTTCATCGTGTAGAAGTGCAGGCCAGGCGCCCCGCCGCGCAGCAGTTCCTGGCAGAGCAGCGTGGCGTGCTCGACGCCGATGCGGCGAATCTCCTCCGGCTCGTCGGCTACGGACTGCAACCGCTCCGCGAGGTCGAGCGGGATGCTCGTGCCCGACATCGCCGCCATGCGCTCGACCTGTCGGACATTCGTGATGGGCATGACGCCCGGAACGATGGGGGCGGTCGCGCCTCGTGCCGCCAACCGCTCAACGAGGGCGAAGTAGTCCTGCGCCCGATGGAAGAACTGCGTCAGCCCAAAGTCCGCCTCTCGGAGCTTCGCGGCCTGATGGCGCCAGTCAGCCTCCGGCGACTCGGCCGCCGGATGCCCCTCGGGGTGAACCGCCACCCCGACGCAGGGGAACCCGAGCTCCCTCGCCAGGCCAACGAGCTCCACTGCGTAGCGCAGGTCGCCTTCCGGTAGCTCCTCGGTCGCCGACAGCGGCGGATCCCCATGCAGTGCAAGAAGGTTGTCCACGCCGGCTCGCCGGTAGCGCTGCATGACCCCCACCAGCTCGTGACGGTGATGAGCGGCGCATGTCAGGTGGGCGAGCGGCGGCAGCGGCGAGTTGACCAGCCGCACGACGAGGTCGTGTGTGCGCTCGCGCGTCGAGCCGCCAGCGCCGTAGGTGACGGCCACGAACGCAGCTCCCAGCGGCGCCAGCTCCGCGAGCGCGTCTTCCAGCGCTGCAGCCGACCCCGGCGTTCGAGGCGGCCACAGCTCGAAGGAGACGAACCGTCCGCGGCCGATACGGTCGACGACCGTGAGCATTGCGGCAGCGTAATGGCAAACCACACGCAAACGCAGAGGTCTGTCCGGGCACGCGCAGCGACGGCCCCGACGACGCCCCCCTCGGCGGCTCGTCCGCGGCCCCCTGGCATCCCGACCTAGGTCCCCGGGCGGACTCCTTGGCGTCGGAGGCCACGATCGCGTGCGTCGGAGGACGCTCGGCGCGTCATGGCTGCCTCGGTGGCGGAGGAGTAGTGGGGTCGTTGCCCCCTTTACGGGCGCTCGATCGATCAGGGGATAGCGCTCTGCACGCCTCGCCGACCGGCGCGCTCCGGCGTCAGCTCAGGCTCGGTCGGCTGCGCTCCCGACGAGTCCGCGCGCTCGGGCGATCTCCTCGTGCTCGAAGGCGCGCGCCATCTGCTCGACGGCCGCCGTGTCCAGACCGGCGTCGGCGGCGGTCCGCCGCCACTCACCGACGGCCCGCACGACCTGGCTCAAGATGCTCTCTGCCTTCGCTTGGCCGAGACGGAAGAGCTCTGACACCGCCAGCACCGTGTCGATGCGGGCCTCGCGCGAGTCGTAGTCGATGGAAGTGTTGAGCAGCTTGGGTCCGGGTCGCGGATCGGGATTGAGGTCGAACGCGGGCGACAACGTCCAGCCCGCGGTCGTCGCGCGAAGAAAGCCGTGGTTTCGCAGATGGTCGTCGGTGTTGCGGATCAGCATCGAGAACGCCATCCGGCGCCAGAGCTCACCGAGATCCTCGCTCGCACGCGGCGACTCGGTCTCGATGACCTCGGCGATGTCCAGGTACACCGACGCGAGGACGATCTCGCTGGGGGCATCATTGACGCCATGACCGCCGTCACGAAGCTCGCGCCGCAGCGCCGTGCCGTCGCGGCGGACATCGAGGCGATCTCGGCGCTCATGAAGCGCTCGGTCCGCGAGCTCTTTCCGCGCTACTACGACGCGCGCCAGACCGCGAGTGCGGAGATCTACGTCGCCGCGCTTGACAGCGTCCTCATCGACGACGGCACGTACTACGTCCACGAGGCCGTCCGAGACGGCGAGATCGTCGCGTGCGGCGGCTGGAGCCGGCGCAACCGGCTGCACGCCGGCGCGGGGACGGCCGACGACGACGCTCGGCTGCTGGATCCGCGCACCGAGCCGGCGCGCGTTCGCGCGATGTTCGTGCGCAGCGACTGGACGCGGCGCGGTCTCGGCCGCGCGATCCTCGAGTCCTGCGAGCGCGACGCGCGAGCGGAGGGCTTCACGACGCTCGCGCTCATGGCGACGCTGCCGGGCGAGCCGCTGTACCGCGCGTTCGGCTTCGTGGAGACCGGGCGGGTGATGGTCAGGGCGCCCGACGGCGTCGAGCTCGCGGGCGTGACGATGCAGCGCCCGATCGCGCCGCCCTGAGCCGCGCCGTCAGCTCGGCATGCGCGTGTCGCCCTCTTCGGCGACCTCGGCCACGTCGTCGTGCTTGCGCACGACGAGGTAGCCGTCGCCCTCGCGGACGACGTCCTCGGCGTCCGCGATCTCGTGCCCGGGCACGACGAAGAACAGCTGCGAGTCCTGGCGGATCGCCTCGTAGTCGGCCATCGGCAGGCGCACGATCTCCTCGCAGTCGGCGTCGCCGCACTCACAGACGTAGCCGGCGAAGTCCTCCGCCGCGCGCTCGCGGTGGATGCTGCCCTCGAGGCTCTCGTTGAGCTTGCGAAACGCGCTTTCGTTGCGAGCGATGCGCTCGCGGCGGTGAGTGGCCATGCCTTGGTCCTACACCACTGCGTGCAGGTCGTAAACGGGCCGGCGCTGGCAAACGCGCCGGTGGGGTAGGACCGCGCCGTGCCACGCGGCGGACCACGCAGCCCGAACATCCCCGTCGGTGCCTCGCCGACCGTACCCGAGGGCCCCGAGGGCGGGCGGCTGAACCGCGCCATCACCCCGGGCCTGCTGCTGTTCTTCATCGTGGGCGACATCCTCGGCGGCGGCATCTACGCGCTCGTCGGCGAGGTCGCGGGGGAGACCGGCGGCGCGATCTGGGCCGCCTTCCTGCTGGCCCTCGTGATGGCGGCGTTCACGGCGGGCTCCTACGCCGAGCTCGTCTCGAAGTACCCCCGCGCCGGCGGCGCCGGCCTGTACGTGCACCGCGCGTTCAAGCGCCCGTTTCTGAGCTTCCTCGTCGCCTTCGCGGTCGTCGTGTCGGGCATCACCTCGGCGAGCGCGCTGGCGCGTGCCTTCGGCGGCGACTACCTCAGCACGTTCGTCGACATCCCGGTCGTGCTGACGGCGCTCGCGCTGCTGGCGCTGATCGCCGCGGTCAACCTGCGCGGCATCGCGGAGTCCGTGCGGATCAACGTCGGCTTCACGCTCGTCGAGCTCAGCGGCCTGATCCTGATCGTGATCATCGCCGCCGTCGCGCTCGGACAGGGCGACGCCGAGCCGTCACGGGCCTTCGAGTTCAAGGACAACACGTCGATCTTCGCCGCGGCGCTGGCCGGCGCCGCGCTGGCGTTCTACGCCCTGATCGGCTTCGAGGACTCCGTCAACGTCGCCGAGGAGACCCAGCAGCCGCACCGCTCCTATCCGAAGGCGCTCTTCGGAGGCCTGGCCATCGCCGGCGTGCTGTACCTGCTCGTCACGATCGGCGCCTCGATGGTCGTGCCGACCGGCGACCTGACCGACTCCGACGGACCGCTGCTGGAGGTCGTCAAGCAGGGCCCGCTGGGCATCTCCGAGAAGCTCTTCTCGGCGATCGGGCTGCTCGCGCTGTCCAACGGGGCGCTGATCAACATGATCATGGCCTCGCGGCTGCTGTACGGGATGGCCGAGGAAGGCGTCGTGCCGTCCGCCTTCTCGCAGGTCCTGCCCGGCCGGCGCACGCCGTGGTTCGCGATCGCGTTCACGACCGCGCTGGCGGCCTTCCTCGTCGCCACCGGCGACCTCGCCTCGCTCGCCGACACCACCGTCGCGCTGCTCGTGATCGTCTTCGCGGTCGTCAACGTCTCGGTGCTCGTCCTGCGCCGCGAGCCCGTCGAGCACGACCACTTCGTCGTGCCGTCGGCGATCCCGGTGATCGGCGTCGTCATCTCGCTGGCGCTGCTGACGCAGATCGAGTCCGAGACCTACGTGCGCGCGGCGATGCTCGTCGGGCTCGGCGTCGCGCTGTGGGTCGTCAACTGGCTGATCGTGCGCCGCCAGGGCCCGCGCGAGGGCGATCGCGACGCTACGGCGCCGCCGTCCACTTGATCGTCCCCGACCTGCAGGACTGGATGACGTTGCCGCTGAGCTTGTCGACGGTCCGGTCGCTGAGTGAGAACGTCCCCTTCGCGCCCCGACGGCCCAGCGTGGCGGTGAAGCGGTCGTCGATATAGGTGAACGTCGCGCCGTTGTCGATCTTGTCGGTCTCGTGGTCTGAGACGCGGCCCTTGGAGTCGATCGCGATGTTCGTGCGCGGTGCCTCGACGCCGATCGAGCGCTTGCCGTCGCTGCACTTCACGTGCTCGCCGAAGAGGGCGCGCGCGATCCGCCGCCGGTCGCCGGAAAGGCGCAGGACGATCGGCCGCCGCGGGCCGGTGCCGCGCTGCGCGGTCGTGCCGAAGTAGCGCGCGCGCGGCCGCTCGTCGCGGTCGCCGAGCTCGCCGTCGGGGCGCCGGGCGCTGAACGCGACCTTGCCGGTCTTGCACGTCTTGTTCTCGGCGCGGTCGGAGGTCAGCCGCAGCGTGGCGGAGATCGTCCCCTCGACGGCGCGCTCGCTCGTGAACGCCCCCGCCAGCTCGTAGGTCGTCTTGAGCTTCTGGCCCGGCTCGGGTGACTGCGAGGCGCTGCCCTTCGCCGTGAAGCTGCCGTCGGCGTCGGCCTTCGTTGAGACGAGGATGTCGCCGCCGCCGCACTTGGCGCGCACGGTCGCCTCGATCTCCACCCGCCGCTCCGACAGCGCGCGCAGCCCGATGACCGCGTTGCCCGGGCCGAACAGGTTCTTCGGCGGCGCGACGAGGGCGCCGCCGCCGAAGTTGCCGGTCGGGCGCTCGGGGGCCTGGGCGACCGCGGCCGCTGCGCCGCTGACGAAGGTGACGAGAACGCCACACAGAACCCCTTGGGTGCGCACGCGGGCAGCCTATTCGTTGAGGCAGTCGCCCGCGCCTTGCGCGCGCCGGTCGCGCCGCTACTCTCACCTTTAACCGCCGCGTCGCCGGCGATAGGACCCTAGGAGGCACATCCCATGGAGGACGTCCGTACCGCCTACGCCGGCCGCGAGGGATCGCGTGAAGTGGTCAGCACGGCGACGCTGCTCGGGCAGGTGATGTTCCTCGTCTCGGTCGCGATCGCCTTCACCGTCGCGGGCTCGTACATCGGTCGCGACCTCGCCGAGGGCACGGCCTTCATCCTCTTCCTCGTCGCCTTCGGGATGCTGATCGCGCAGAGCTTCGTCGAGCGCCTGCGGGTGGGGACGTTCGCGATCGGCTGGCTGTACGCGATCGCCCTGCTGATCGGCATCGGCATCGGCCCGGCGCTGAACTACTTCATCCAGAGCGATCCGTCGGCGGTCACGCAGGCGGCCGGCGCGACCGCGCTGATCACGCTCGGCATGGGCGCGGGCGGCTTCGCGCTGAGCAAGGACCTCAAGGCCTGGATGCGTCCGCTGTCGTTCATCATCCTCGGCTGCGTCGCCGTGTCGTTCGCGATGCTGATCTTCTCCAGCGGCGGCAACCCGATCCTCAGCGCGATCATCGCGATCGTCTCGGCGCTGCTGATCGCGGTGAACTTCAACTACCTGCGCAAGCACGGCACCGCCGACGACGCGGTCTGGATCGCGACGGGCATCTTCGTCTCGATCGTGAACATCTTCCTGTCGCTGCTGAACATCTTCGGCGACTAGGGGGGAGCGATAGGGGCCCGGGCATGGGCGCGCGGATAATGGGCGGTGATGGCCGCCCTTACGCGCTACGCCCGCAACGGCGACGTCAACCTCGCCTACCAGGTGCACGGCGACGGGCCGCTGGACCTGCTGTTCGTCAGCGCCTACCTCAACCATGTCGAGCACATCTGGGAGGACCCCGGGCTCGCGCGCTTCCTCATCCGCCTGGCCGGCTTCGCGCGGCTGATCGTCATGGACCGCCGCGGCTCGGGACTCTCCGACGACGGCGAGCTGAGCGTCGAGGCCGAGCTCGCCGACGTGGCGGCGGTGCTCGACGCGGCCGGCAGCCGGCGCGCGGCGCTGTTCTCCTACACGGCCGGCGGGCCGCTCGCGGCGATCTTCGCCGCGCGCAATCCCGAGCGCGTCGCGGCGCTCGTGCTGTACGCGTGCATGCTGCGGGCGGTGCGCGACGACGACCTGCCCTGGCTGCCGGACGCGGCCGAGCGCGACGCGCGCTTCGACGGCATCGTCGGGCGCTGGGGCCAGGGCACGAACATCGACGTCCTCGCGCCGAGCGCGGCCGGTGACGAGGGCCTGCGGGCGTGGTTCGCCCGCCTGGAGCGACTCGCCGCCAGCCCGGGCCGCATGCGCCGGCTGGTGGCGGCGTTCGCCGAGTTCGACCCGCGCCCCGAGCTGGCCGCGATCACGGTGCCGACGCTCGTGCTGCATCGCACCGACGACAAGTTCGTGGACGTGCGCCACTCGCGCGAGTACGCGCGGCGCATCCCCGGCGCGCGGCTCGTCGAGCTGCCCGGCGCCGACTCGCTGCCGAGCGCCGGCGACAGCGACGCGGTGCTGGGTGAGATCGAGGAGTTCCTGACCGGCGGACGGCGCGGCGCGGAGCTCGACCGCGCGCTGCTGACGGTGCTCTTCAGCGACATCGTCGCCAGTACCGAGCGCGCGGCGCAGATCGGCGACAAGCGCTGGCGCGACGTGATGGCCACCCACGAGGGCGATGTGCGCCGCACGCTGCGCCGCTTCGACGGCGAGGTCATCTCGCACACGGGCGACGGCTTCGTCGCGGTCTTCGACGGCGCGCCGAGCCGCGCGGTGCGCTGCGCGACGGCGCTGCGCGCGGGCGTCACCCTGCTCGGAATGGAGGTGCGCCTGGGCCTGCACACCGGCGAGTGCGAGATCATCGGCGACGACATCGGCGGGATGGCCGTGCACATTGCCGCCCGCATCGGCGCGCTCGCCGAGGCCGGCGAGATCCTCGTCTCCGGCACGACGTACGGGACCGTCGTCGGCTCCGGCCTGGACTTCGACTACCGCGGCGAGCGCCACCTCAAGGGCGTGCCCGGCCGCTGGCCGGTGTTCGCCCTCAACGCGTAGGCGGTGCTGCGGCAGGCGGCGGCGCTGCGCTGAGTGCGATGAGCGTGTGGCGAGCGTGCGGACTGTACGTTCGCTTCGGCGCTCGCACAGCCCCGGCAGGGTGCTCGCATCCGTCGACGACCTGATGGTGAACGCTAACCGTTCGGTTCAACTCGTCGGGTCATGGTCAAGTTCGGCTGGCCGGACGCCGATGCTGGAGTGACGATCTCGTCACCCCGCCGGGCTCGGACAGCCCCCTCCTGGAGGCCTGTCCATGTTCACTCTGCCTGCGTCGCCGTCCCGTCCGCCGCCGAAGTGCCTGCGCCTCGGAGCGCTGGCCGCGGCCCTGCTCGTCGCCGTGCTCGGGACCATCGTCCCCGCCGCCGCGGCCGCCCCGACGCCGATGGTCGACCTCGGCGCCGCGTCCACCTACGCCGTGCTCAGCGGCGCGTCCGTCGGCAACACCGTCAGCGCCGCCGGCGCGCCCCACACGACGCTGCGCGGCGACCTCGGCGTGAAGGTCGCACACGCAGCCCACGGGCTTTCCTCCCGGCGTCGTCACCGGCGCGATCCACGTCGGCAACGCCGCTGCCGCCGCGGCCCACGCCGACCTCGTGGCGGCCTACGACGAGGTCGCCGCTCGTCCGGCGGCGCCGCGTGGCCGGCGCGCTGGCGGGCACGACGATCGGACCGGGGCTCCACACCGTCGCCGGCGCGGTCTCCAACACCGACACGGTCACGCTCGACGCCGGAGGCGACCCGAACGCGGTCTTCGTCTTCCAGGTCAACGGCGCGCTGGCGTTCGCCGCCGGAAGCCACGTCGTGCTCGCCGGAGGCGCACGGGCATCGCGCGTGTTCTGGCAGGTCAACGGCGCCGGCGCCGTCGGCGCCAAGCCGACTTCGCGGGAACGCTCATCGCCTCGACGCCGTCGCCGTCGGCAACGGCACCATCGTCAACGGCCGGGCGTTCGCCCGCAACGGCGCGCTCACGCTCGACGCCAACGAGTTCTACAGCGCCCCGCCGGTGGTCACCATCGCCGGCGGCGGCGCGATCACGACCGACACGACGCCGACGATCAGCGGCACCACCGACGTCGAGGCACCGGCCCTCGTCACGGTGACGGTCGACGGCCAGACCCTGACCGCCACTCCCGTCCGCCGGCGCATGGTCGGTGACCTCGGCGCTCCTGGCGAACGCCACCTACCCGGTCGTCGCCTCGGTCACCGACGGGGCGGGCAACCCCGGCGCCGCCACGCAGCAGCTGACCGTCGACACGGTCCTGCCGGTCGTCACGCATCGACGGCGGGCCCTCCGTCACGACAACGACCCGACGCCGACTGTCACCGGCGCCAGCGACGTGGCCGCCGGCACGGTCGTGCGCGTGGCATCGGGCGCAGACCCTGACGGCGCTCGTGCAGCCCGACGGCACGTGGGACATCTCCCCGGCGGCGCTGGTCGACGGCACCCGCACCGTCACCGCCTCCGTTAGCGACCCGGCCGGCAACGAGGGGACCGACGCCAGGCGCTCACCGTCGACACCACCGCCCCCGCGCTGACGATCGCCGGCGGCGCCACCGCCTGACGAACGACCCGACCCCGGAGATCTCCGGCACAGCGGCCGTCGAGCCCGGCACCACCGTGACCGTGAACTGGCCAACGAGACCCTCACGGCCTGGTCGCAGCCGGCGGAGCCTGTCGGTGACCGCGACCGCCTCGCCGACGGCCCGCATCGCATCGTCTGCGGGTCTCGATGCCGCGGGAAACCGGGCGAGCTCGCCCAGACGCTGACCGTCGACACCGTGGCGCCGCGCGTCGCGATCGACCGGCGGGGCGACCGCGACGACCAGCGACTCAGCCCCACCATCACCGGCACGTCCGACGCCGCCCCTGGCACGGCCGTCACGGTCATGATCGGCGGTCAGACGATGACCACGCTCCTGCAGGCCAACGGCACCTGGAACGCGACCCCGACCCCCGTCGGCGTCGGCAGCTGGCCGGTCGTCGTCACGGCGCCGGATCCCGCCGGCAATGTCGGGACCACGACGCAGACGCTCACGATCGCCGAGGCGTCCCCCGCGGGCGGCACCGGCGGCGCGGGCGGCACGGGTGGCACGGGCGGCAGCACCACGCCGGACGGCACCACGCCGACGGTCAGCCCGGAACCGCCGATCGGCGCACCGCTCGTGACGCCGACTCAGACGACGACGCCCACGGCCCCGGGCAGCGGCGGGCCGGCGAGCACCGTGAACACGACCACCATCGCCCCCAGCGCCACCCAGAAGGTGGCGGGCACCGCGCTGTCGATCGCCACGAAGGTGACCGCGCCCGCCAAGGTCTTGATCACCGTGACCGCGAGCGGCACGGTCAAGATCGCCGGCGTCAAGAAGACGATCAAGCTCAAGACGACGACCACCAGGATCGCGGCCGGCAAGACGCTGACGCTGAAGCTCAAGCCCACCGGCACCAAGCGGGCCGCCACCGCCGCGTTCAAGAAGATCAAGGCGGCCGTCAGGAAGGGCAAGCGGGTGACGGCGACGATCACGCTCAAGCTCGGCGACGCCGCCGGCAACAAGCGCACCGTCAAGCGGACGGTGACGCTCA
>CAVUND010000016.1:0-20186 GCA_963742745.1 uncultured Actinomycetes bacterium | reverse complement strand
CGTCCTCTCGACGGCGCGCAGGGCGATGTCGCCACGCAGCTGGCGCCCTGCGAAGTCGATTTTCTGCGCGGCAGCATAGGCGGCGTCGCGGGCGGCCGCCGCTGTGGGGCCCAGCGCGGTGACGTTCAGCACGCGTCCGCCGGCCGTGACGATCGCACCGTCCTCCTCGCGGCGGGCGGTTCCGGCGTGGGTGATCTCGGCCCCGTCGCCGGCGGCCTCGTCGAGGCCGGCGATGACGTCGCCGGTCGTGGGGGAGGCGGGGTAGCCGGCGCTGGCGAGCACGAGCGTCACCGCCCAGCCGTCGTCGAACTCGAGCTCGGCGCCGGCCAGGCCGCCGCCGCCCGGGCGCGCCGCCGCGCAGAGCAGCTCGTAGGCGTCCGAGCGCAGCCGCGGCAGCACGGCCTGCGTCTCGGGGTCGCCGAAGCGCACGTTGTACTCGAGCACCCAGGGGCCCTGCGCGGTGAGCATGATCCCGGCGTAGAGCACGCCGTGAAAGGGCGTGCCGCGCTCGCGCAGGAGGTCGACGATCGGCTGGTGCACGAGCGCCGAGAGCTCGGCGATCCGCTCGGCGTCGATGCCGGGCACGGGCGAGTAGGAGCCCATCCCGCCGGTGTTCGGCCCCTCGTCGCCGTCGAAGATCCGCTTGTAGTCCTGCGCGGGCGCCATCGGCACGGCGCGCACGCCGTCGCAGAGCGCCAGCAGCGAGAGCTCCTCGCCGACGAGGCACTCCTCGACGACGACGCGGCCGGTCCCGAAGCGGCGCTCGACGAGAAACGCCTCGAGCGTCGCGCGCGCCTCGGCCTCGTCCGGCGGCGATGACGACGCCCTTGCCGGCCGCCAGCCCGTCGAACTTCAGCACGACCGGGTAGCGCTCGATCGCCGCCATCCCGGCCTCGACGTCGTCGACGGCGCTCCACGCCGCGGTCGGCACGCCGGCCGCCTGCATGACCTCCTTGGCGAACTCCTTGGAGCCCTCCAGGCGGGCGGCCGCGGCGCTGGGCCCAAAGGCGAGGATCCCGCGGGCGGCGAGCTCGTCGGCGAGGCCGGCGACGAGCGGCGCCTCGGGCCCGATGACGACGAGGTCGCAGCCCTCCTGCTCGGCGGCGTCGGCGAGCGCCGTGACGTCGCCGATCGCGATCGGCAGCAGCCGCGCGTCGGCGGCGATGCCGGGATTGCCGGGCGCGCAGAGCAGCTCGGGCCGGGCGGCCGAGCGCTTCAGCGCGCGCACGATCGCGTGCTCGCGGCCGCCGCCGCCGACGACGAGGACCTTGGGGCGCGGGCCGGCCTTCGCGTCTTGGGCCGCGCTCACGCGACGTGAGCGCGTAGCGCGGGGTTCGTGACCGGCTCCATGAGCGGGAGCGTAGTGCGTGCCCGCCGATCCGGCCTCGACCGGCGCGCGGATCAGACGGTCGGGGCGCGCACGGCGCGATATGCGTACCTACCGCGCCCCGACCGCCGGTGAGCAGACGGTCGGGGCGCGCACGGCGCGATATGCGTACCTACCGCGCCCCGACCGCGGGCGCCGCGGACGCGCCGCGCGCGCTCAGATCGCCGCGATGAAGTCGTCGATCGGGATCGCCGGCAGCGTCTCGTAGTGCGACGTCCCGCGCGAGCCGAGCTCGAGCGACACCCGCGCCATCGTCAGCTCGTCGGGCGCCTCGACGATCGACACGAAATCAAAGCGTCCCAGCGTGCTCCATTGCGCCTTGACCGAGGCGCCCAGCTGCTCGACCTCGCGGTTGACCTCCTTGATGCGCTGCGGGTTGTTCTTGACCGTCTGCACGCCGTCGGGCGTCAGGGTCGAGAGCATGAGGTAGGTGGGCATGGCGCCTCCATCCGAAACGAGCGTGGGCTGGTGCGACCGTTGTATCCCACATCGCCCGCAACCGCGCGGGGAGTCTGGCCGATCCGGTACCGTCGAACGCGCGATGCAACGGATTGCGACCACCGCCGCGGTGCTCCTGGCCGCCCTCGTCGCGGGGGCCGCCGGCGCCGCGAGCGCGAGCGCCGCCGCGATGCTGGCGACCGACACGCGCTGCTATCAGGAGACGCAGGAGGTGATCGTCAGCGGGGCCGGCTTCGCGCCCCTGAGCGTCGTCACGATCTCGCGCGACGACACCGTGCTCGGCAGCACGCAGACCGACGCCGAGGGCGCGTTTCGCAACAAGTTCGACACGCCCGAGCTGCCTCAGGACGTGCGCGAGCGCCTGTACTCGATCAGCGCCACCGACTCGACGAACGCGGCCCGGACGAGCTACCGCGCGACGCGGATCTTCGCCTCCTTCCGCCCGCGCACCGGCAACCCCTCGACGCTGAAGGTGCGCTTCTCGATCTTCGGCTTCGGCCTCGTCCGGCGCCGGGCGCCGGTCTTCGTGCACTACGTCCGCCCCGACGGCACGGCCGCGCGCACGATCAAGCTCGGCACGGCGACCGGCGTCTGCGGCGCGATCACGCAGACCAGAGAGCGCCGGCTGTTTCCCTTCGCGGCCTCCAAGGGCGTCTGGATCCTGCAGTTCGACACCCGCTCGAAGTACGAGCGCGCCACGTCCAAGCGGCGCACGCCGTGGGTGCGCAAGCCGGTCGAGATCTTCTCCCGCGCTCGCTGAATCGGCCCGACAGGCGGGCTCGGCGGGCCTAGACTCCCGTGAGTGGGGCTCGGGACGGGGACTCTGGTGGGACGTGACCGCGAGCTGGCGGAGCTGCGCCAGGGCCTCGAGGGCGCGCTCGCCGGTCGCGGCCGGCTGTTCATGGTCGCCGGCGACCCCGGCGTCGGCAAGACCGCGCTCGCCGACGCGATCGGCGCCGAGGCCGTCGCGGCCGGCGCGACCGTCCTGTGGGGGCGCGCCTGGGGCGCGGGCGGCGCGCCGTCGTACTGGCCGTGGCTGCGGATCCTGCGCCGCCTGTCGTCCCAGCGCGACATGGGCGAGGCGCTGGCCGGGCTCGGCCCCGAGCCGACCGCCCGGCTGACGCGGCTGGCTCCCGGGCTGACCCGCGCGCCGGCGCTGCTCGCCGACGGCGGCGAGGACGCCCTCGCCGGGACCGACGCGGCCGAGTCCGACGCGGCCCGCTTTCAGCTCTTCGACGCGGTCACGTCGCTGCTGCGGGCGGCCGCCGGCCAGGCGCCGCTCGTGCTCATCCTCGACGACCTGCACGGCGCCGATCACCCCTCGCTGCTGCTGCTCGGCTTCCTCGCCGTGCACGTGCGCGACTCGCCGATCCTCGTCATCGGCACCTACCGCGAGGCCGAGGCGCGCCTGGACGCGCAGCTCGCCGCCACGCTCGGCGACATCATCCGCCACGGCCAGCGCCTGCCGCTGCGCGGCCTGCGCGAGAGCGACGTCGCCGCGGTCGTCGAGCGAGTGGCGGGCCGCCGCCCGCCGGATCGGGTCGTGCGGGCGATCCACCAGGCGACCGAGGGCAACCCGTTCTTCGTCGACGAGGTCGCGCGCCTGCTGAGCGCCGAGGGGCGCCTCGACGACGACGCCCAGGTGGCCGGCGTGCGGATCCCCGACGGCGTGCGCGAGACGATCCGCCATCGCCTCGAGCCGCTGCCGGACGCCGCACGCGAGCTGCTGTGCACCGCCGCCGTCATCGGCCGCGAGTTTCGCCTCGACACCCTGCAGCGCGTCAGCGGCTGCGACGCCGCGGCGCTCGACGCCGCCCTCGGCGCCGCCGTCGGCAGCGGCGTGCTCGTCGAGCGCGCCGCGGCGCTCGGCGCCTACAGCTTCTCGCACGGGCTCATCCGCGAGACGCTCTACGACGACCTCGGCCCGCAGCGCCGCGCCACGCTGCACCGCGCCGTCGCGCACGCGCTCGAGGAGCTCTACGGCGCCGATCCCGAGCCGCACGTCGCCGAGCTCGCGCACCACTTCTTCGTCGCGGCGACGACGGGCGAGCTGGAGAAGGCGATCGACTACTCCGTGCGCGCCGGCGAGCGCGCGCTCGGGCTCATCGCCTACGAGGAGGCGTCGGCGCACTTCGAGCGCGCCCTGCAGGCCTTCGCGCTGCAGGACCACGCCGACCTGCCGCGCCGCTGCGAGCTGCTGCTCGTGCTCGGGACCGCGCAGTCGCGCTCGGCCGAGTCGAGCGCCGCGCGCGAGACGTTCCTGCGCGCCGCCGACCTCGCGCGCCGCATCGGCTCGCCCGAGCGCCTCGCCCGGGCGGCGCTCGGCTACGGCGCGGGCATGGGCGGATTCGAGTTCGGGCGCGTCGACGACGGGCTGCTGGCGCTGCTCGCCGAGGCGCGCACGGCGCTCGGCGGCGAGGACGGGCCGCTGCACGCGCGGATCCTCGGCCGGATGGCGACCGAGCTGTACTTCTCCGATCGCCTGGAGGAGCGCCTCGCGCTCGCCGACGAGGCGGTGGCGATGGCCCGCCGGATCGGCGACCGTGCGACGCTCGCGTCGACGCTGAGCGCGCGCTTCCTCACGCTGCTGGGCCCCGACAGCTCCGACGAGCGCCTGCAGACCGCCTCCGACGTCATCGCGCTCGGAGAGGAGGTGCGCGATCGCGAGCTCGTGCTGCGCGGCCACGTCTGGCGCATCCTGTCGCTCATGGAGCTCGGCGACTGGGTCGGCGCCGAGATCGAGCTGGCCGTCCACGCACGCCTCGCCGACGAGCTGCGCGACCCGCTGCACCTCTGGTACGTGCCGCTCTTCGCCGCCGCGCGGGCGCTGCTGCAGGGCCGCCTCGACGAGGCCGAGGCCTTCGCGGAGGAGGCGTTCGCGGTCGGCCGCCGCTCACAGGCGCAGAACGCCGCGCAGCTGTACGCCGTCCAGCTCTTCGCGCTGCGCGCCGAGCAGGGCCGCCTGACCGAGGTCGAGCAGTCGCTGGAGGAGTTCGGCCGCCGCTACCCGGCGGCGCCGGTGTGGCGCGCCGCCGCGTCGTTCGCGCTGGCGGTGCTCGGTCGCGACGACGACGCGCGCCGCGCCTTCGAGGCGCTGACGGCGGGCGGCGCCGGCGTCGCCGAGATCCCGCGCGACGGCGAGTGGCTGGCGACCGTGGCGCTGCTCGTGCGCACGGGCGCCCGGCTCGGCGACGGCCGCCGGACGGCCGCGCTCGGCGCGCTGCTGGAGCCCTACGCCGATCGCGCGGTGACCGCGGGGCGCGGCGCGATCTGCCTGGGTCCGGTGTCGCGCTTCGTGGGGCTGGCGGCCGCCGCCGGCGGGCACCGCGCGGAGGCGATCCGCCATCTCGAGGACGCGCTGGCGATCGCGCGGCGCTGGGGGGCGGAGCCGATCGTCGCCGGCATCCGGCTCGAGCTCGCCGTGGTGCTGAGCCACGCGGGCGCGGGCGCGGTGTCGGCGGACGACGCGCGGCGCGCGCGCGAGGAGCGCGCCGAGGGCCTGGCGATCGCGCGGCGCCTGCAGCTCGGCGGCCTGCTGGCACGCTTCGGCGGCGACGACGAGGCGCCGGCGGACGGCGCGGACGGCGCCAACGGCGCGGACGGGGCGGTCATGGCCGGCGTCGCGGGCGCCGCGGGCGTCGCGGGCGCCGCCGACGCGCAGGCATCGGCCGCGTTCTACCGCCGCGGCGACATCTGGACGATCGGCCCGCCCGGGCGCGAGATCCAGCTGCGCGACGCCAAGGGCCTCGCGCACATCGCGCGCCTGCTCGGCGCCCCGCACGTCGAGTTTCACGCGCTCGATCTCGTCGGCGGGGTCACCGTCGACCGCGGCCACGCGACCGCGACCGCGGCCGTCGCGGTCGGCGCCGGCATCGAGGTGCGCGCCCGCGGCGAGGGCGACGCCGGACCGGCGCTCGACAGCCAGGCGAAGGCCGCCTACCGCGCGCGCGTCGGCGCGCTGCAGGAGGAGATCGAGGAGGCCGAGTCCTTCGACGACCCCGAGCGCGCCGCCCGCGCGCGCGCGGAGCTGGCCTTCCTCGCACGCGAGCTGGCGGGCGCGGTCGGCCTGCACGGCCGCGACCGCAAGACCGGCTCGGATGCCGAGCGCGCGCGCGTGAACGTCACCCGCGCGATCCGCACCGCGCTCAAGCGCGTCTCCGAGCACGACGCCGCGCTCGGCCGCCGGCTCGGCGACGCGATCCGCACGGGTACGTTCTGCGTGTACGAGCCCGCGCCGGGCGAGGAGCCGCGGTGGGACCTGGCGGGGCCCGGGTAGCGCCGGCGCCGCGGCGGCCGATCTGGCCGGGCCGGTGGCTGGCGCTCGCCGGGGCGGCGGCCGTGCTCGGTGGCCTCGGGTGTGGCGACGAGCCGGAGCCATCGGAGCCGCGGTCCCCGCCCGCGCGGTCGACGGCGCTGCTGCCCGATGGCACCGTGCCCTGGATCGACGAGCGCGCCGCCGAGCAGGAGCTCGCGCTGCCCGATCCCAACCGCGACCGCCCGTCGCCCGACGAGGCGGCGGACGTGCCGCCGTGCGGCGCCGGTGCCCTGACGGGCGAGCTCGATCGCTGGACGCGCAAGATCGCGCGCGACGACTTCGGCAAGGTGATCGGCGACAACGGCCTGCTGGGCTTCGTGCGCGTGCGCAACCGCGGCGCCGCCGCCTGCCGGCTGCACGGCGAGGTCCCGGCGCGGCTGCTCGTCGCCGGCGTGCCGCTGGACATCGGCACCTCGCACGGCGTCAACGACGAGGCCCGCGCGCGGGCGATCGCGATCGCGCCGGGCGAGGCGGCAGAGCTGCGATTGGACTGGAGCAGCCCGTACTGCGGCGAGCGACGCGGCGGCCGGCAGGTGCTCGTGCTCGACCTGCCCGAGCGGGGCGGCCGGCTGCGAGCGCCCGTCCGGCGCGCCGCCCTGCCGCGCTGCTTCTCGCTGGAGACCCAGCCCGGGCGCAGCTCGGTGCTGGCCTCGGGCGTCTTCGAGTACCCGCGCGTCTTCACGCGGCTGGACTCGCCGCTGAACGGGCTGCGCGTTCGCGTGATCGCTCCGCCGGCCGCCGCGCCGGTGCGTGCCGGCGGCGAGCTCACCTACCACGTCATGCTCTCCAACCCGACGAAGCGGGCGATCGCGCTGCGGCCCTGCCCGGCCTATTACGAGGCGCGTTTCTCGCAGGCCACGCCGGGCGCCGACGACGCCGTCAACGACGGGCAGCTGCGCCGGATGAACTGCACGCCGGTGCGCGCGATCGCCGCCGGCGGCCGGCGGCGCTTCGAGATGAAGGTGCGCGTGCCGGCGGACCTGCAACGCGGCCGGCGCCTCAGCATCCGGTGGGGGATGCGGGCGCGCGGACTGGCCGGCAGCGAGCGGACCGAGGGCGGGTTCGTGGTGAGGACCCGCTAGCGCGGACAGGGTGCGAGCGGGCGGAGTCGCCCGCACCTAACGGAAACGGTGCGTCGGTCGCGTTAGGAGGGCCGCGTGCCATGGGGGGTCCCCAAGAAAACGTCCACATGCTGGACGCTTTCGCGGTGACCCCCTGCCGGGAGGTGCGACAGGCGCCGATCCATAACGGTTGAGCAGCCGGCCGACCGTTAGTCGCTCGCCTCGCAGACCGGTCGTCGATCGCGATGACCTCGCCGGTGCCGTGGCCGGGGTTGGGTGCGTAGCCGGGGTCGGCCGCCACGACGGCGATCCGCACGACGTCGCCGCCGATCGTCGACCGTCCTTGTCCACCCCGGCGGCGACGACCGGCCGATGAAGCTCGGCAGCGTCGCCGGCGGCGAGCTGCGGTGCCGGGGCCGGTCGTCCAGTCCTTGCGCCACGAACGCCCGAACCCGGACCGTCCGCCGCCACCACGCCAAACTCACACGCCTCTCAAAGATTGCCGTTAACGCGCCGGCAGCCACACGACGCGACAGCGCAGCCCGCGGGCGAGTTTGCGACGGGCGCGGCTACGCCGCGACGTCGTGCGGCTTGGCGATCGCCTTGGTCAGCACGAGCTGGCCGTCGGCGGCGTCGACGGCGACCACGTCGCCCTCGCCGAACTCGCCCTCCAGGATCGCCAGCGCGAGCTTGTCGACGAGGCGCTTCTGGATGACGCGCTTGAGCGGGCGCGCGCCGTAGACGGGGTCGTAGCCCATGTCGCCGAGCAGCTCGCGCGCGGCATCGGTGAGCACGATCTCGACGCCGCGGCCGGCGAGCCGGTTCATCACCAGCTGGGTCTGCAGCGTGACGATCTGGCCGATCTGCTCTCGCGTGAGCGAGTCGAACTCGACGATGTCGTCCAGGCGGTTGATGAACTCGGGACGGAAGGTCAGCTCCGCGCCCTCGCGGCCGCCCGGGATGTTCGAGGTCATGATCAGCACGACGTTCTTGAAGCTCACCGTGCGGCCCTTGCCGTCGGTGAGGCGCCCGTCGTCCATGACCTGCAGCAGCGTGTTGAACACGTCGGAGTGCGCCTTCTCGACCTCGTCGAGCAGCACGACCGAGTACGGCCGGCGGCGGACGGCCTCGGTGAGCTGGCCGCCCTCCTCGTAGCCGACGTAGCCGGGGGGCGCGCCGACGAGCCGGGCGACGGAGTGCTTCTCCATGTACTCCGACATGTCGATGCGGACCATCGCCTCCTGCGTGTCGAACATGAACTCCGCCAGCGCGCGCGCCAGCTCGGTCTTGCCGACGCCGGTCGGGCCGAGGAACAGGAACGTGCCGATCGGGCGGTCGGGGTCCGACAGCCCGGCGCGGGCGCGGCGCAGCGCGGTGGCGACGGCCTCGACGGCCTCGTCCTGGCCGATGACGCGCTGGTGCAGGCGCTCCTCCATGTGGATGAGCTTCTGGACGTCTGACTCGAGCATCCGGCTGACCGGGATCCCCGTCCAGCGCGCGACGATCTCGGCGACGTCCTCGGCGGTGACCTCCTCCTTGAGGAAGCCTTCGTTGCCGTCGGACTGCGCCTCGGCCTCGGCGAGCTTGCGCTCGAGCTCCGGGATGACCCCGTAGCGCAGCTCGGCGGCGCGCTCGAGGTTGGACTCGCGCTCGGCGCGCTCGATGTCGTGGCGGGCGGCGTCGAGCTGCTCCTTCAGATCGGAGACGGCGGTGATCTTCGCCTTCTCGGCCTGCCACTGCGCGATGAGGGCGCTGCTCTGCTCCTGCAACTCGGCCAGCTCGCGCTCGAGCGCCTCCTTGCGCGCCTTGGAGGCGTCGTCCTTCTCCTTGCGCAGCGACGTCAGCTCGATCTCGAGCTGCATCGCGCGGCGCTTGAGCTCGTCGATCTCCTCGGGCATCGAGTCGATCTCGATGCGCAGCCGCGACGCGGCCTCGTCGATGAGGTCGATCGCCTTGTCGGGCAGGAAGCGGTCGGCGATGTAGCGGTGGCTCAACGTCGCCGCGGCGATCGTCGCCGAGTCCTGGATGCGGACCTTGTGATGGACCTCGTAGCGCTCCTTCAGCCCGCGCAGGATCGCGATCGTGTCCTCGACGGACGGCTCGTCGACCTGCACCGGCTGAAAGCGCCGCTCGAGCGCCGCGTCCTTCTCGATGTGCTTGCGGTACTCGTCGAGCGTCGTCGCGCCGACCGCGCGCAGCTCGCCGCGGGCGAGCATCGGCTTGAGCAGGTTGGCGGCGTCGACGGCGCCCTCCGCGGCGCCCGCGCCGACGATCGTGTGCAGCTCGTCGAGGAACAGCACGACCTGCCCGCCGGCGTCCTGGACCTCCTTCAACACGGCCTTCAGGCGCTCCTCGAACTCGCCGCGGTACTTCGAGCCGGCCAGCAGCGCGCCGATGTCCAGCGAGATGACGCGGCGGTCGCGCAGCGACTCGGGGATGTCGCCGGCGACGATGCGCTGGGCGAGGCCCTCGACGATCGCCGTCTTGCCGACGCCGGGCTCGCCGATGAGCACGGGGTTGTTCTTCGTGCGCCGGCTGAGCACCTGGATGACGCGGCGGATCTCGTCGTCGCGGCCGATGACCGGGTCGAGCTTGCCGTCGTCGGCCTCGGCCGTGAGGTCGCGGCCGTAGCGCTCGAGCGCCTGGACGGTCTCCTCGGGCGACTGGTCGGTCACCGGACTCGTGCGCACCTCGGAGAGCGCCTGCAGCACGCGGTCGTGCGTCGCGCCCTGCGCCTTCAGGGCGCGGCCGGCGGGGCCGTCGTCGTTGGTCAGCGCGAGCAGCACGTGCTCGACGGAGACGAAGCTGTCCTTCAGCGAGCGCATCTCGCGCTCGGCGCCGCGCAGGGTCTGCAGGACCTCGGGCGCCATCGTGGGCTCGGCCTCGGAGCCGAGCGTCGGCATCTCGCCGAGCGCGGTCTCCAGGTCGCCGCGCAGGGCCGCCGGCGTGACGCCGATCTTGCCGAGCACGGACGTGACGAAGCCGCCCTCCTGGTCGAGGAGCGCGGTCAGAAGATGCAGCGGAGTGATCTGCGAGTGGCGTCGCGCATGAGCGAGCGCGAGCGCGGCCTGCAGCGCCTCCTGAGTCTTGATCGTGAACCGGTCGGCTTGCATGGATCTCAGTCTAGCCGACTGAGATTTGTTGCTGCAAGGGTTGACGTGAGCGATTCCCTCCGGCACGCTGCCTCGACGGGGCCGGAGGCCGAAGGGGAGGACGACTTGTCGCTGACAGCGTCGACGAGGCTCATGCGAACGCTCGGTGCAGCGCTCATGGTGGCCGCGAGCCTGGCGCTCGGCGGCTGCGGAGACGACGACAAGGACTCGTCGGAGTCCTCCGCCAAGACGACCGCCGGCGGCGCCGGCACCCAGTCGGGCCTCGGCAGCGCGCGCTACGAGGCGCTCGAGGCCGTGTACGCCGCCGCGGTGCCGCTCGACCAGCTCGACGACGACGCGCCGATCAGCGAGTACAACCGGGTGCTCGAGAACTACGGGCAGAAATGCGAGGAGGAGCTCGACGCCGAGGACAGCCTGCTGGCCGCGTACCGCCGCTTCTGCCCGCTCGTCGCCGACCTGCGCGAGCAGCTCACGGCCGCCGGGACATGCGAGGACGAATCGCAGATCGAGCAGTGCCGCGCGGGCATTCAGGGGTTTCGCGTCGTGGTGCGCAAGGTCCTGCGCGAGGGCGAGCGCTACGACCGCGTGGTCAAGGCCACCCAGCTGTCGGCGGCGTGCCGGAAGGCGCTCGTCAACCCCGAGCTGTCCTACGAGGTCATGCGCGGCTACGGCCGTGCGTTCGCCTATCTGGAGCGCGCCCTGACGACGGCATCGCAGGCCGACGCCACGAAGGCCGACGCGCTCATGACGCAGGCCGAGGCACGCTCGGAGCAGCTGCCCGACGCCCGGCAGGCGCTGGCGGACTTCCGTTCGGGCTGCGACTAGACGCCGGCGCGAACGGCTACGGGTCGCCGAGCACCTGGAAGGCGCGCATCTCGCCGCGCATGCGCGCCGGCAGGTAGCCGGTGAACAGCGTGTAGGAGTGCACGGCGCCGATGCGGACGGCCATCTCGGCGAGCGTCTGCGGGCTCAGCGGCTCGTCGATGCTCCAGCGCCCGCCGGCGATCCTGCCGCGCAGCTCGATCAGCCGCTCGTCGCAGTTGAACTGGTAGCTGAGCTGCAGGCGCACCGTGCCGCGCGCGTCGGAGTTGATCGTGCCCGACGCCCGGATGCGGCCGTCGACGATCTGCGGGCGGGCGAGGTCCAGGCGGGCCTTGTTGGCGGCCGCGCGCAGGCGCACGGTCTGCGCGCGCGTGTCGCTGTCGCCCGCGTAGGCGATCGTGAGGATGCCGGTGCGCAGCCGCGCCTGGGCGCGCGTGACCGAGCGGCGGAAGCGCATCCATCCCGAGGCCGTGTTGATCGGCACCGTGAAGCGCGTGTGCTGACCGGCGGCGTGGTAGTCGATCAGCGGGCGGCCGGACGCGCGCGAGGTGATCGGCGCGAGCACGTCGAGGACGTCGCCGACGGTGGCGGCGCGCGCGATCGCGAGCTTCGCCGGGTAGCGGACCGAGCATTCCTGGGCGGTCACGAACGTGCGCGTGGCGCTGCGCACGGTGCCCGCCGCGCTCGTCGCGACGAGGCGGTAGCTGTACCTCATGGCCGGTACCACGGTCAGGATCGCGGCGACCGGCACCGGCTCCGTGCCCGCGCCGGCGTCGAAGTAGCGGGTGCGGAAGTTCAGCCTCGTGCCGCGGCCGTACTCGAAGCGGTAGCGCGTCGCGACCCCGCGCGGATTGACGGTTCCGGTGGCGGTGGCGGCGCGCGCGGTGACCGGACCGACAGCGCCGATCGTCACCACCGGCGCCAGGCTGGACTGCGTGCGAAACGAGCGGTCGGCGGTGTTGCGAACCCCGGCGGCGTTCGTCGCCGAGAGCCGGTAGTGATACGTCGTGTTCGCCGTCAGCCCGGTGAGGCGCACCTCGATCGCGACGGGCTCGGTGCCGCTGCCGGCGCTGCGGGCGGTGGACCGCAGCCCGTACGACGAGGTCGTCCCGTACTGGATCTCGTAGGTCGTCGCCGCGCCGTTGGGATCGACGGTGCCCGTGATCGTGGCGGCGTCCCGGGCGATGCTCGACGCCGCGGCCGTCGACACCACCGGCGGTGTGGGGTTCTGTGCGGCGGCGGCTGCCGGGAAGCCCGAGCAGCAGCGCTGTGGCCAGAAGAAGTCCGCGGATCATGCTCATACGCACGCTAACCCGCGACCCGCGCCGAAGTGGCGGGCTCTCACCAAACGCTCACGGGCCAGGCTAGCGGCGCTGGATCGGGATCGCGAAGGGCTTGACGTCCTTGACGCGCACGATCGCCGAGCCGGTGCCGGCCTCGTAGCGCACGATGTCGGCCTTGACCGCCTCGCGCTTTCCCTCCAGGGCCTCGATCTCGGCCTCGAGCTCCGCGCGGCGGCGCTCGAGGGCCACGACGCGGCGGCGCGTGCGCTCGAGCTGCTGCTCGAGCTGGAGCACCTTCTCGACACCGGCCAGGTTGAGGCCCAGCTCGGCGGTCATCTGCTGGATGCGGCGCAGGCGCTCGACGTCCTCGTGGGAGTACAGGCGCGTGCCCTTGGCCGAGCGCTTGGGCTCGATCAGGCCGCGCTGCTCGTACATGCGCAGCGTCTGAGGATGCATGTCGGCGAGCTCGGCGGCGACCGAGATCATGAACACGCCGCGGTCGGAGGAGACCTCGATGCGCGTCGTCGTCGTGGTGCGCCGCCGTGTGCTCATGTCTGAAACAGCCCCTTGCGCGGGTTGCCGTTGAACACCTTCGCCAGATCGTCGACCGCAGCCTCCTGCTCGGCGGTCAGCGTGTCGGGCATATCCAACACGAAGCGGTAGCGGATGTCGCCCCGGCCGGCCTTGCCCAGCCGCTTGGGTCCCTCGCCGCGCAGGCGCTGGATGCTGCCGGGCCGCGTGCCGGCGGGAACGCGCAGCGTCTTGCGCCCGTCGAGCGTGGGCACCTCGATCTCCGCGCCGCGCAGCGCCTCGGGCAGCGTGAGCGGGACCTCGACCTCGACGTTGTCGCCCTTGCGCTCGAAGACCGGCGACTCCTGGACGTGGGTGATGACGTACAGATCGCCCGGCGGGCCGCCGTTGCGGCCCGGCTCGCCCTTGCCGGCGAGGCGGATCTTCGAGCCCTCGCGCACGCCCGCGGGGACGTTGACGCGGTAGCGCTTGACGGTGCGCTGGCGACCCTCGCCCTGGCAGGTCGGGCAGGGGTTCTCGATGACGGTGCCGGCGCCGCCGCAGCGCGAGCACGGCGAGGAGATCGAGAACAGGCCCTGGCCCTCGCTCTCGATGCCCCGGCCGCTGCAGCGCGGGCAGACGATCGGCATCGTGCCGGGCTTGGCGCCGGTCCCGGCGCAGGTCGGGCAGCGTTCGTACGTGGGGACGGAGATCGGGACCTGCGCGCCGGCGATCGCCTGCTCGAAGCCGATCGTGACCTCGGCCTCGAGGTCGCGGCCATGCTCGGCGCGCGGATTCGATCCCCGCCCGCCCGCGCCGCCGGGCCGCCGGCCGGCGGCCTGGCCGAAGAGATCGGAGAGGATGTCGCCGAAGCCGCTCGTGTCGAAGCCCGGCTGGCCGGTGCCGCCGCGGCCGACGTTCGAGAACGGGTTGGTCAGCGCGCGGTCGTACTCCTTGCGCTTGTCTGCGTCGCCGAGGATGTCGTGGGCCTGGGAGATCTGCTTGAAGCGCTCCTCGGCCTTCGCGTCGCCCGGGTTCTTGTCGGGGTGGTACTGGCGCGCGAGCTTGCGGTAGGCCTTCTTGATCTCGTCCTGCGAGGCCTTGCGCTCGACGCCCAGCACCTTGTAGTGATCTTGGACCGCCATGGTTCTCCTTGCGATCGTCGGCGCTCAGCCGGCGACGATCACCCGTGCCGGCCGTAGGACCGCGTCGTTGAGTCGGTAACCGGCCTGCAGCACCTCGACGATGGTGCCCGGCTCGAAGCCCTCCACGGGCTGCTGGGCGACGGCCTCGTGATGCGCGGGATCGAAGCGCTCGCCCTTCGGCGCGTACCCCTCGATGCCGGCGCGCGCGAGCGCGGCCGACAGCTCGGACTGCACGAGCCGGATGCCCTGCGTGAGGTGGTGCTCCTGGTCCTCGCCCGAGGCCTCGACGGCGGCCAGCGCGCGCTCGAGGTTGTCCAGCGCGGGCAGCAGCTCGCGGGCGAGGCGGCTCGTGCCGCGCGCCTCGGCCGCGCGGACGTCGCGCGTCGTGCGCTTGCGGTAGTTCTCGAAGTCCGCCTGCGTGCGCTGCGCCAGCGCGAGGTACGCGTCGGACTTCTCCGCGCGCTCGCGCAGGTCCGCCTCGACGAGCTCGGCCTCCGTCGGCGGCTCGAGGCCGGCCTCCGGCCCGTCGGCGGGCGTGTCCTCCGCGCCGACGTCGGGCGCCGGCGCGGTCGGGTCGCCCTGCGCCGCGCCCGCAGGGGCCTGCGGCGCCGGACCGCCTGAGGGGTCCGGCGCCGTCGGCTGGCCTTCGAGCTTCTCGTCGTGCGTCGTCACGACCTAGCGACCTTCCTCGACGACCTCGGCATCGACGACGTCCTCGTCGTCGGCGGAGCCGTCGGGCGAGTCGCCGTTGGCCGAGGCCGCGCTGTCGGCCTGGGCCGAGCGCGCCTTCTCGTACATCGCCTCGGAGACCTTGTGGAACGCCGTCTGCAGCGCCTCGGTCTTCGCCTGCAGCTCGGCGGTGTCCTCGGACTCCAGCGAGTCGCGCAGCTCCTTGATCAGGCCCTCGATCTCGGTCTTGGAGGACTCGTCGATCGACTCCTCCAGGTCCTTGAGCTGGCGCTCGGCCTGGTAGGCGGCGTTCTCGGCGCTGTTGCGCGCCTCGGCGAGCTCGCGCAGGCGCTTGTCGTCGTCGGCGTGCGCCTCGGCGTCCTGCACCATCCGCTTGATCTCCTCGTCGGCCAGGCCGGAGCCCGACTTGATCTCGATCTTCTGCTCCTTGCCGGTGCCCAGGTCCTTGGCGGACACGTTGAGGATGCCGTTGGCGTCGATGTCGAAGGCGACCTCGATCTGCGGGATGCCGCGCGGCGCCGGCGGGATGCCGGTCAGCTGGAACTTGCCCAGCGACTTGTTGTAGGTCGCCATCTCGCGCTCGCCCTGCAGGACGTGGATCTCGACCGAGGGCTGGTTGTCCTCGGCGGTCGAGAACGTCTCGCCCTTGCGCGTCGGGATCGTCGTGTTGCGCTCGATGAGCTTCGTCATGACGCCGCCCTTGGTCTCGATGCCCAGCGTCAGCGGGGTCACGTCGAGCAGCAGCACGTCCTTGACGTCGCCGGCCAGCACGCCGGCCTGGATCGCCGCGCCGATCGCGACGACCTCGTCGGGGTTGACGCCGCGGTGCGGCTCCTTGCCGGTGAGCTCCTTGACCTTCTCCTGGACGGCCGGCATGCGCGTCATGCCGCCGACGAGGACGACGTGGTCGATGTTCGACGCGCCCTTCTCCTTGGCGTCGTCGAGCGCCTGGCGGACGGGGGCGACGACGCGGTTGAGCAGGTCGGCGGTCAGCTCGTTGAGCTTGGCGCGCGTGAGGCGCACGTCGAGGTGCTTGGGGCCGGACTGGTCGGCCGTGATGAACGGCAGGTTGATCTGCGACTCCTGCGCGGTCGACAGCTCGATCTTCGCCTTCTCGGCGGCCTCGTAGAGGCGCTGCAGGGCCATCGGGTCGTTCTTCAGGTCGATGCCCTGGGACTTCTTGAACTCGCTCGCGAGCCAGTCGACGAGCGCCTTGTCGAAGTTGTCGCCGCCGAGGTGGTTGTCACCCGCGGTCGACTTGACCTCGAAGACGCCGTCGCCGATCTCCAGCACCGACACGTCGAACGTGCCGCCGCCGAGGTCGAAGACGAGGATCGTCTGGTCGGTCTCCTTGTCGAGGCCGTAGGCCAGCGAGGCGGCCGTCGGCTCGTTGATGATGCGCTTGACGTCGAGGCCGGCGACCTTGCCGGCGTCCTTGGTCGCCTGGCGCTGGTCGTCGTTGAAGTACGCCGGGACGGTGATGACCGCGCCGTCGACGGTGTCGCCGAGGTAGGCCTCGGCGTCGGCCTTGAGCTTCTGCAGGATCATCGCGCTGATCTCCGGCGGGCTGTACTGCGAGCCGGCCGCGTCGACGCGCGCGTCGCCCTTGGGGCCCGCGACGACCTTGTAGGGGACGATCGACTCCTCCTCGCGCACCTCGGCCTCCTTGCGGCCCATGAAGCGCTTGATCGAGGAGATCGTGTTCTGCGGGTTGGTGACCGCCTGACGCTTGGCGACGGTGCCGACAAGGCGCTCGCCGGACTGCGTGAAGGCGACGACGGAGGGGGTCGTACGACCGCCCTCGGAGTTCTCGATGACGGTGGGCTCGCCACCCTCCAGCACAGCCATGCAGGAGTTGGTGGTGCCGAGGTCGATGCCGATGGTCTTGCCCATGGTTGGTGGGGTCTCCTTCTTTGAAGCCTAAGAAATCTGCGTCCCAGTGTAGTAGATCTGGAATGCGTACTTCCCAGCCGCCGGTGGGTCACGCCCTACGCGGAGAATCAGAGCAGGGAGGCGACTGCGACGGTGAGATCGAGCGCGACGGCGGCGACCGTCTCGCTCTCGCCGAACGCGCGGACGTCGGTGTAGGCGCCGTGGTGCGGTGCTCTGTGCACGATCAGCGCGCGTGCTTCGACGTCGAGGACCCAGTACTCCGGGACGTTGCCGGTCGCGTAGATGCGGGCCTTGCGAACGAGGTCGATCCGCAGCGAGGTCGCGCCCATCTCCACGACGAGCACGGGGTTGCGCGGATGCTCGTCGCGCCCTGTGACGGGGACGATCGCAAGGTCTGGCTCCGGCAGGCTGATCGGACTGCCCACGTCGACGGGGCCTTGGATGCTGAGCTGGAGGCCCGCGGTGGCGGCAGCCGGAAACGCCAGCGACGTGAGTTCGCGGATCGCGTACGCGTGGGGCGGGCCCTGCGGGCTCATCTCCACGAGCACCCCGTCGAGCAGTTCCACGTGGTCGTCCGCGTCGAGGATTCCGGCCTCCACCATCTCCAGGACGTCCGAGACGCTGAGCGGATGCAGCGGGAGCGTCTCGTCGACGTGGACGGGCATCGTGGCGATGCTACCCGTGGCGCGGGCGTCCGGCGAGCGGTCACCGGGGGTCATCACCTGCGTCTTGCGCACCGGCGCGGCGTCATACATGACTGAGGCGCGCCACCGACGAAGTTCGCCCCCCGCGAGGCGCTACGGCGACTGCGAGAGCTGGCGCGCGGGGACGCCCGCGGCGACGACGCCTGCGGGGATGTCGGTGACGACCGCCGCGCCCGCGCCGATGATCGCGCGGGCGCCGATGTGGACGGCGCCGGCCACCGACGCGCCGATGCCGACCGTGCTGCGCACGCCGACACGGCAGCCGCCGCTGAGGTGCGCGCCGACGGAGACGTGCGCGTAGTCGTCGACCCTGCAGTCGTGGTCGATCGTCGCGGCGGTGTTGAGGATCGCGCCGCGGCCGACCGTCGCGCCGGCGCCGGCCATGCTCAGCGGCATGAGGATCGTGCCGGGGCCGAGCGTGGCGTCGCTCGCGACGACCGCCGACGGATCGACGACGGTGACGAGCGTCAGGCCGGCGGCCCCGGCGAGCATCGAGATGATCTCGCGGTCGGCGTTGTTGCCGATGGCGACGAAGCCCGCGGCGATCCCGCGCCCCGCGAGCGCCGCCAGCTCTGCGCGGCCACCGACGATCGGCGCGCCGCAGGCGTCGCCGGTCTGCTCGTCGTCGAGCACGCAGGCGATCTCGTAGCGACCGGTCCGGCGGATCACCTCGAAGGCGGCGCGGCCATGCCCGCCGGCGCCATAGAGGAAGATCGGCTGCGGCTCGGTCACCGCGGGCATCATGCCCGATCGAGTCCGTGCAGCCACCAGTCGGCGGCGGCCAGCGGCCGCGGATCGCTGTCGCCGACGGCCAGGACGAAGACGTTGGCGGCGCTTGGCTCGAACGCGTCGGCGAGGGCGTCGGCGACGGCGCGGCGCGTCGTGTAGGCGAGCAGCGGCGCGGTTGCGGCGGGCTCGCCCGCGTGCAGCGCGCGCAGGGCGCCCGCCCACCCGGCCTCCGTGAGCGGACCGGATTCGCTGACGACCGCCTGCACCGGGCTGGCGTCGCGGCGCCGCTCGACGATCGCCCAGTGACCGGGGCCGGCGGCGACGACGGCGGTGTGGGCTCGCCGCAAGCGCGCGTGTACGGCGAACACCTGGCTGCCGGGGTAGACGATGCCGGCGCCCGGCCGGTCGGCGAACCAGCGCTGCAGCGCGCCCTCGCTCGGGCGCGGCGCGTGCCGGGCGGCCGGCGGCGCGCCCGCGCCCGCGCCCGCGCTCGCGCTCGCGCTCGCGCCGACCCGGTCTCGACCGGGCGCCGGCGGGGATGCCGTCGCCCGGCCCCGCAACCGCCAGCTGTCGATCGCTGCCGTGCTCGCCGCGGCGAGTGCCGGCGTGCTGGCGCGGCCGCCGGAGGCGAACGCCAGCAGCGCGCGGGCGCCCCGCGTCGCGGCGACCGCGCGCGCATGCTCGACGAGCGCTCGGAAGCAGCCGCGGCGGCGGTGTGCCGGAGCCGTCCAGGCGCCGCTCATGATCGCGACCCGCCCGCCGGCCTCCCCAGGGATCCCGCTGACGAGGCGATGGCAGACGGCGGTGCCGGCGATCGCCGTGCCGCCCTCGACGAGCAGCAGCAGGTCGGCGGGCGGCCCGCCGACCTCGCGCCGAAACCACCAGCGAAACTCCGCCGCACCACCCCAGCCCGGGAAGCTCTCGCGCAACCCGCGCAGGAACACCGGCTCGCCGCCCGGCGGATTGAGGGCCAGCTCAGGCGCCATCGGCGGATGTCGCGTGCTGAGCGGCCAGCCCCCGGACACGCGTCGCGACCTCGTTCATCGTCGTCCACCACAGCCCGCTGCCGTGACGCCGTCCGAGCCGGCGCAGGAGCTCGTCGAGCCGCTCGACGTAGGCGTCGTCGAGCCCGTCGAGCGCGATCTGGCCGCAGGCGTGCTTGACGGCGTGGGCCTTGATCGACAGCAGGCCGCCGCAGGCGAGGATCGCGTCGGCGCGCGTGTCGTCCGACGTGGCCTGGAAGTTCACCGGCAGGTGCACGAGGCGCCCGCCGGCGATGAGCTGGGGCCCGAGCAGCGCCAGCCCGTGCGGTCCCGACATCGCCGTCCGCGCGTCCGGAGCGACCGGGGTGCGGATGTCGCGCGCCGCCGACACCCACGCGAACCCCTCGTCCGCGAGCGCGCGCGCCAGTGCGGGCGGGAGCTCCCAGCCCGGGGGGCAGAAGCCGGGCTGGGCCTCGACGCCGCAGGCCGCGAAGATCGCCCGCGCGCGCCGCAGCCGCCGGCGCGCGCGGGGCTCGGCCATGTGCGCGAACTCGTGCGGCGGATGGCGCCCACGGGCGAGGTGGTGCAGCCCATGGACCGCCATTTCGCAGCGCGGGCGCCGGCGCAGGTACTCGACGAACGCGGGATGGCGGTCGAGCCGCATCGTGCCGGGCGCCAACGGCGGTGTCAGGTGCAGGACGTCGCGGGCGAGCGGGACGCGGGCGAGCCGCGGCCGCGTCGGGACCGGCGAGTGCTCGCGCCAGTCGGGCGTGACGAACAGCGTCACGCGCAGTTGGGGGTGGCGGTCGAGCAGGCGCTCGATGCGCCCGAGCACGCCGGCGCCGAGGTCGCCGCCGGCCTCGTAGTGGTCGCCGGAGCGGCCGGGGTGGATGTCGTCGATGCTCAGGCAGACGGCCGCGCTGCGCCCGGGCGGCAGCCAGCCCGTGGGCGTCCGGCCGGCGACCCTCACCGCGACGCGGACGCGAGCGGCGGTCGCCGCAGGCCGCGCTCGGCGGCCAGCTCGCCGTAGACGGAGACGACGCCCTGCACCGTCGACTGGAATGTGAACCGCTCGAGCATGAGCTCGCGCCC
>CAVUND010000015.1:0-138899 GCA_963742745.1 uncultured Actinomycetes bacterium | reverse complement strand
GTAGCGAGCGTCTCGCAGGAACCCGGACGGGTCGCGCGATCACCGATCCGCAACAGTCGATGAGTCGGGCAGACACGTCTGGGCTCACCCGCGCAGATCAACGGCGTGGTCGCGGAGTTCCGGCCCTCAAGCGGTTTCAGTGGATGGGCCGAGGTCGGGCGGGGTCCGCGCCGCGGTCACTTCTCCGTGAGAAGGTCATCGAAGGCTTGGCCGTGATGTCCGCGCTTGCGCCCGTGTCTTCGACAACGCGGCTCGTCCGCGCGTCAACGTGCCCGGCATCGGCTGGTGCGTCCGGATCCGGGTCCGCACCACGCCGGCGCGAAAGCGACCACCTCGGCGCAGCATGAGCAGCGAGGATGCGGAACACAGATCCATTGATGACTCGTGGCGTCCGGCGTGAGCGTCCGGAGGTCAGGCGGCGATGAGCGGCTCGGGGACCGCGGCGATCTCGCGTTCGGGCTCACCGTCAGGGGTGTCGCGTTCGATTCCGATCAGCAGCCGCTCGTCCAGGACGGCGAGGATGCGCGTCAGGACGGGGATCGTCGGGACGTGCGTTCCGCTCTCGAGCTTGGAGATGAACGAGTGCGACGTCCCGGCGCGCTCGGCGACCTGTCGTTGGGTGAGCTCGAGCTCGTAGCGACGTTCGCGGATGTGCGCGGCGATCCAGTTGACCTCGCGCAGCCGCTCGATCGCGGCGTACTCATCACGGGCGGCGCGATAGTCGTCGCCCCGCCCGCGGGACGCTGCGGCGTCTTCGGCGCGAGCGCCGGCGGGGCTGGAGGCATGCGTTTCGGTGGCGGCCATTGGCGGAGAGCTTATCGAAATCGATAAGCGGGTCAAGGTGTTATCGGCGCGACGGCGGCGCATCCTGACCCGCAGCGCGCGGCGGCACTCGGCGCGGCGCGTCCATTCGAGCCTTGAAGTCCGCGAAGCGACGCTCGGCCAGCTCGATGTCGGCCTCTGGCAGCTGGCGGGTGTCCTTCTCGATGACGTGCAGCAGGACGTGCAGGTTCTCCGAGCGCTGGTAGAGCACGCGAAAGTACGTGTTGGCGAAGCGCACGCGCAGCTCGCGCAGTTCGCCGCGGACCTGTGACGTGATCGGGTAGCCGACGGGGGGCGCGGCGACGGGTTGGCCGTTGAGGTACTGCTCGACGTAGAAGTCGATCTTCGCGGCCTTCTTGGCGGGGAGCGCCTCGATGAACTCGTCGACCGGCTCGCGCCCGGTGCGCTCACGGTAGTAGACCGCCTGCGTCTCAGCCATCGCAACAGCTTGACGTCGTCGTCGTCCGCGACGCCAGCACCTGGAGTGGTGTCCGGGATGCGCTGGCCGCCGCCCAGGCCAGGCTCACCGCTCAGGCCCTGGTCGCGTGCTGTCGGGGCTGTGGTCGTGATTGCCGTTGAGCAGGTCGTCGAAGGCTTCGCCGTGCTCGCTGCGCTCGCGGCCGCGTAGCGACTCGGTGTAGATCCGCAGTGACGTCGAAGGGTCGGCGTGTCCGCCCTGGTCGGCGACCCAGCGCGGCGGGGCACCGGCCTCGTGCAGGAACGTGAAGAACGTCTTGCGCAGAGCGTGTGCGCTCACGCCGTCGCGCAGCGCGGGCTGGTGGCGTTCGGCGAGCACGACGTTCGTCTCTGCGACGAGCGGCTTGATGATCGTCGAGCCCGCGGTC
Organism: uncultured Actinomycetes bacterium; assembly: GCA_963742745.1. Taxonomy (GTDB): domain Bacteria; phylum Actinomycetota; class Thermoleophilia; order Solirubrobacterales; family Solirubrobacteraceae; genus CADCVQ01. The sequence continues at coordinate 137,232 of CAVUND010000015.1, read as the reverse complement.
GTGCGGTTGTAGCGAGTTCCGTTGCTTGTCGGCAGCAGCGGGCTCGCGGCGGATCGCTCGGAGGTCAGCTGCAGGTAGCGCTCGATGTCCGCGACGGTGTCCGGTGTCAGCTGCACGGCCCTCACACCGGCATCGGTCTTGGCCTGCCCGACGCGCAAGCGCTTGGCGATCACGTCGACGTCGCAGCGGCGCGTCCGGCATGCCTCGTCGATGCGCAGGCCCGCGGCGCACAGCAGCCGCAACCAGACGCGAAAGAACGGGATCGGATCGGCTGCCTGCTCGTAGCGCGCCTGGCGGTAGTGCGCCGTCGACATGGAGATCGACAGGCGCTTGGCGATCTTCGGATAGCTGAGGCCCGTCGCGCGGAGCTCGGCGACCTCGATCGCCTTGTCGGTGAGACCGGCGGCCCGTCGGTCCAAGCGGTCGGCCGCCTCGAACATCGCTCGAACCTCGTGCGGCTCGAGGATCGGGCGCCGCGGCGCGCGATGACGCAGGCGCCGCACACGTCGCGCCGGGTTGTCGCGCACGTAGCCGCGCTCGACGGCGTCGTCGAGGATCCGGCTCAGCAGCGCGAGGCACTTGTTGATCGACTCGTTCGACAGCGGGCGCAGCGGCATGTTGTGCGCGTCGCGCTCGACGACGTCGTCGTCGATGTTGTTTGCGATCCGCCGACTCTCCTTCAGCAACGCGGTCTTCACCGCCGTGACGCGCGGGATGTCGATCGTCGAGAGGCGGTCCTCGCCGATGTGCGGCAGCAGGTGACTGCTCAGACGCCACTTCACGTCATTGGTGGTGCTCGTACGCCACTCGAGCATGTTGTCCTCAAGCCAACTCGACGCGTACGCGCGGAACGTCGGGTCAGTCTCGTCGCCTGTGGCCGGCGTCAGGTCGGGCGGTGCCCACGTCCCGACCTGCACCGCCTTGTTCTGCTCCTCGAGTTCGACCTGCGCGCGCGCCGGCGTCCAGCCGTCGCGGTCGGTGCCCAGGCGCACGCGGTGGCGACGCCCGTCGGCGGTGATGCGAAGCCAGAACGTCCGCAGCCCGTCCTTGCGCTCGACGATCTCAACGCTTCCGCGTGCGGGGCGGGGCATCCTGTCCTCCTCGTAGTTGTGTGCTCGCACGCCGCGGGCGGTCGGCGAGCGTCTGCGTGGGCGGCGGGTACGCCAGCCGGCGGCCGACGGACCGCCCGTTGATGGCGTCAGGCGACGTCGGAGCCGCGGGCTGCTGCGTCGCGAAGATGCCGCCCGCGACGCCCTGGGGGGAGAAGCGCCACTCGTCGCTTCCGGGCAGCCGGAAGCCGCCCAGCCGACTCGCGTTGCGGTGCACCCAGTCGCGACGGCGACCGAGGACGCGCGCGACCTGGGCGGTCCTCAGCAGGCCGATCTCGCCGCCCGGGGTGCGAGCGGCGGCGCGCAGCAGATCGACGAGTTGCTCGGGGGACCCAGCCACAGCCATCGGTGTGCTGCTGTCGGCCGCAGCGCCTGTGCGACCCCCCGGGGCCGTGCCCGCGGGCCGACCGCGGCGACGGATGGCAGAGGGCTGTGGCCGGACGGTCGCACCGGTGATCGCCGTCGACCGGGGTTTAGGCCATCCGATGGGCAGAACCCCCCGGCAGATCGCGCAACTACCGGCAGAATCGCGTAGGCCCCGTTCGGCTAGATTCTGGTTTCTCCCTGCAAATCGGCCACTATTTTCGCGCCTCGTCCGCGCTTCACACGCGAGAGGTCGCAGGTTCGAAACCCGCCGCGCCCATGAACGAGCGCTTGGAGCCTCGGTGATCGGTGCTCAGCGTGCATCGTCGGTCTGCTCTTGGCGAGCGCCCTTCGACTGGCTCAGAGCGTAGAGGACCGCCTCGCTGAGGACGATGTACTCACGTGCCCGGCGGCCCTCGGTCGCCGGGCCGTGCGCGGCAAGGTTGCGCAGGGTCATGAGGCCGGCCAGCGCGTTATCGGTCTTGCGATCGATGAGCCCAAGCTCAGCGAGGGCAGGCGACAGCCTCGCGATGCTCGCGCTCTGTGCCCCGTCGACGCCTGCGGCAGCACCGATAGATCGCACGACGTGCTCGACCGCTTGATAGGCGGCCAGGATCGCGGGAACAGGGGCGGTTTCCGCGAGATCGAGGAGATCGTCAAGGTCGTCATGGTCATCGCGACTGGCCAGCGCTTCACGGGTAGGAACGCTCTCGCCGACCTGCTCGCGCGCCTTTCCCCACTCGTTCTCGAACTCGAAGGGGCCGGCTTTCCAGCGCTTGATCGGCCCCTCGAGCAGCGTCCGGATCTGCCGCCGAAAGAGCGCGACTCAGAACGCGATGGTTGCCGGCCACGCGATCGAGCTGACCAGCGACGCGATGAGCTCCCTCCAGTTCACCGACCGAGCCTACGTGTTCGGGCCTCCGCGTCAGTTCGTCAACTGACGTTCACGGGCCGGTTATCCTTGTCTCGTGGCGACGACGAGCACGCTCCAGATGACGATCTGCTTCGAGCAAGGCGAAGACGGCTGGCTCGTCGCATCGGTACCCGAGGTCCCCGGAACCCACAGTCAGGGACGCACACGCGACGAGGCACGGGCGAACGTTCTCGACGCGCTCGCGCTGATGCTCACGCCTGACGATGACCTGCCGGATGGTGATCGCGAGCCGCTCATGCTGACGATCGAGCGGTGAAACTCCGTGATCTTGAGCGGCACCTGCTTGAGCACGACGCGCGACGAGTTGGCGAGGGAGCGAACCACACGAAGTGGCGTGGACCGACCGGAGCCCCGTCAGTGGTGCCGCGCCACCGCGAGATCGACTTCCGGCTCGTCCGGAAGATCTGCCGGGACCTTGGCATAGACACGCCTACGGGCGCGCGCTGACGGCGACCGCCGGAGCCCCGGCGCTGCCCACTCGGCGGCGTAGCACGAAGCGCAGGAAAGCGACTCACGACGTAGCACGCGCGTAGCACGGCGACCCGGAAGGCACCATCAGCGGGCCGTCGCGAGCAGTTCGAACCAATCCATCAGAAAGAACATGCCGCAAACCAGCTCTCCTCCAGAACCCGTATTCAAGGCTCCGGCCCGTAGATTCGGGTCCGTTGTCCTTCTCGGTCATCACTGTCAAGCTGCTCGATCAGGGCCTGCGGACCGGCGACCATCGCGCCGTCGAAGAGGTTCAACGGCGGGTTATCCGGTGTCGCGCGCCAGCTCGCTCCTGAGCGCGGCGGTATTGGAGGCGCGGTCGAGCGAGTGTTCGTGGTCGCACCGGACGACCGAGTCGAACGACAGACGTCAGGCCGCCGCGTTGACCGGTCGCCCTGGATCGCCGACGACTTCACCGCGGGCGAAGGCGAGCAGGTCGTCCGACAGTTGCTGCTTGTGCGTGTCGGTGATCCCGTGCGGGGCGCCCGCGTAGACCTTGAGCTGTGCGCCAGCGACCAGTGCCGCCGACGCGCGGCCTCCGACGTCGAGCGGCACTACCTGGTCGTCGTCGCCATGGATGACGAGTGTCGGCACGTCGACGCGGGCGAGGTCTTCGCGCATGTCGGTGGCCGAGAACGCTGCGATGGAGTCGTAAGCGTTCTTGTGCCCCGCTTGCAGGCCCTGGCGCCAGAACGCGTCGCGAGTGCCCGCTGAGACTGCGGCACCGTCACGGTTGCTCCCGAAAAACGGGCCGTCGGCCAGGTCGCGATAGAGCTGCGAGCGGTCGGCGAGGGATCCGATGCGGATGTCGTCGAAGACCTCGATCGGGACGCCGCCGGGGTTGTCGTCGGTCTTGAGCATGAACGGTGGCACTGCGGAGACGAGGCAGAGCCGCGCGACGCGGCTCGTCCCGTGGCGGCCGATATAGCGGGTCACCTCGCCGCCGCCGGTGGAAAACCCGACGAGGATGACGTCGCGCAGGTCGAGCGCTTCGAGCAGCGCGGCGAGGTCGTCGGCGTAGTGGTTCATGTCATTGCCGGCCCAGACCTGGGTGGATCGACCGTGCCCGCGGCGGTCATGGGCGATGGCGCGGAACCCGTTGTCGGCGAGGAACAGTTGCTGCGCCTCCCAGCTGTCGCTGTTGAGCGGCCACCCGTGGCTCAACACGATCGGCTGGCCTGACCCCCAGTCCTTGAAGAAGATCTCGACGCCATCGGGAGTTGTGATGCTCGCCATGAAACTGCCTCCTGGTCTGATGGTGGGTCCCGCGTCAAAGCGCTATCGAGGCGCCGACGGCGCCCAGCGAACGCTGTCGCGGACGTCGGCGGACGCAGCGGCGAACGCGCGCTCGACCGCGTCGCGGCCCCGATCAACACGCGTGCCGTCGGCCCGCTCGTCACCCGTCACGCGAACGAAGCTGTTCTCATGGCGCGAAGCTAACCCCGAGCGAACGCCCGCACCACCTAGTTCTGGACATCCAGAACTCATGGGGGCTCATCTCCGCGGTGGGGCCTAAGAAGGCGGATTCCTCGTATGTCCCGCGGTCTGCCGTGAACGCGTGCAGGACGGGTGACTGGATGTTGCCGTTGAGGCGTCCTCAGGCGGCGCGTCGAATCAGGGCCCCGAGGTCGAGCACGGTGATGTGCAGACGCTCCGTCGTGATCCAGCCCAGGTCTCGGAGCGTTCGCAGAGCGCTGGCGACGGCGGCACGCGAGGAAGCGGTCCAGCTTCCGAGGTCGTCCTGCGTGATCGGGAGCGTGATCTCGATTCCCGCGTCGGTGCGATCGCCGTAGCGATCGCAGAGCTCGACCAAGAGCGCGGCGATGCGGCCAACCGTGTCGAGGTCCCCGAACTGGATGCGCTTGCGGTTGGCATCGCGAAACCGCCGGCTGATCACGTCGATCAACGTGAGCGCCGCCGTCGGCGTCCGCTCGAGGTAGCCGCGGAACTCGGACGCGGCGAGCGCCTGGGCCTGGACGGGCTCGATCGCGGTGACGTCGCTCGAGCGTGGCTCGGCGTGCATGAACGTCAGCTCGCCCAGGACGTCGCCAGGCCCGCGGAGGCTGAGCACAAGCTCGCGACCGCGCGAGTCGCTGTTGCTCGCCTTGACGTGCCCGTCGAGAAGGACGAGCACGCGATCGCCAGGCTCGCCCTGGTGCATCAGACGCTCACCGCTGGCGAACCGGCGGGTGCCGCCGATCTGCAACAGCGCATCGCGATCTCCCTCGGACAGCAGCGCGAGGAAGGTTCCGGGCTCCGCCGGTTCGGCCACCACCTGATCCTACTTCTCACCCTGCTTTGGCAGCTTCGGCTGGCCGGGGTTCGGGCCGGGGCGAGCTTCACCGGTCGGCGGACGCGGTACGCGGGCCCCGCAGCGCGGACAGTAGCGGGCGTTCGCTGACGGGGACTCTCCACACACCCGACAGCTCGTCGCGCTCGTTCGCCCCATCGATCGCCACGCTACGCGGCGTCCCCACCCCCAGCCACCCAATCTTGGACGTACACGTGTGCTGCGCGCGATCGAGAAGGGTCCAGAACTGGGTGGTCGGACCTGAGCGCGCGACGTAGCTTGCCTTCTCGTGAGAGCCGGAGGCAACCACGGAGGACCCACGGCGATAGGGCTGAGTGGACGGACGGCATACGTACTCGTGGTGTTCGTGGTCGCCGTGGCAGGCCAAGCGTGGACAGCCGCGAGCCCCGCCGGAGCGAGCTCCGCCGTGCGCGCGTCGAAGCTGATCACAGCACCTCACGGTGGTGCCCTGGTGACGCGCACGTCGGTGCGGGTAGTCGTACGCCAGCGCGTCGGCGCGAAGACACGCGTGCAGCTCGGCTCGCGCGACGTGACGCGGCGCTTGCGCGTCAAGGGCCGGTCGCTGGTCGGCACGCTGCGCCGGGCCGACGGCCTGCGCTATGGACGCAACCACCTCTCCGTCATCTCCAAGCGCCGCGGGAAGGCCGAAGAGCGGCACGCCCGCTTGTTCTTCTTCCTGCGCCGCAGCAACAGCTTCCTGCGCGTGGGACTGCGCAGCGCCAACCCGGCCCGCCTGCGGATCGACGTCGTCTCCGGTGCCGCTCGCCAGGCGCTGATCCGGCGCCCGCGGACGGCGCGAATCCGGCTCAACGGGCGCCTGATCGGCAAGGCGCTGATCGCCCGGTCCGGGACCCGCTGGACGACCTCGCTGTCGGCGACCCACGGGCTGCGCCACGGCCTCAACCGGCTGCAGGTGTTCGTCGCCGAGCCGCAGTCCGGCCGTTATGCCGCGCTGTCCAGGCGCTTCCACGTGCGCCGCGACCGCCCGCTGGCGGCGGCCGGCCTGGACCACGGGACACGACCGGGCGCGCGGGTGCGCCTCGGAGACCGCCACAGAGCCGCGCGCGGCGGGCGGCTGCGCTACCGGTGGACGCTTGTCGCAAAGCCCCCGGGGTCCGGGGCGCGGATCGAGGGTGAGACCAGCGCGCGTCCGCTGCTCGTTCCCGACGGCCCCGGACGCTACGTGGCCCGCGTGCGCGTCTCCGAGCACCGGCGCGGGCAGGCCTCGGCCGCACAGGTCAGCGGCGCCTCCGTCGATGACACATCCGTGAGCGTCGGCCCGGCTGGGTCGCTGATGTCGCTGTCGGCGAACGCGGGCCCCGACGGCAAGCGAGGAATCCAGATCGGCGAGCCGGGAGACAGCGCCGGCTTTCACGAGCATCCCGGGCCGAAGGGCACGATCCAGTGGTTGGCGCTGCACCGCCGGACGCTGAACCCGATCGCCAACTCCTTCTGCTGCGACGGCGCCGACGCGGTCTCCGGGCTGATCGAGCGCGAAGAGGCGGCAGGCGCCGACCAGCTGGTCATCGTGGTGCTGCCGCCGATACGCAACACGCTGCCGCCGGCGCAGTACGACGACTTCAACAAGGTGCTGGAGGGCATCGGGGTCGAGCCGCTCGCCTTCCGCGACTACGGAGAGGGACAGCAGATCGTGGCCGTCGGCGTTCCCAGCGGGGGCGAGGGCAGCGGCTCCGTGATCCGCCGGCACACCAAGACCGGCACCGTCGGGATTCCCGCGAATGGGCTGGCTGATGCCCGACGGCGACCTGAGCGCCGGCTATCGGTTCCAACCGCTGCGGGTGGCGTTCGACACCAGCTCGCAGTCGACCGCGACCTCCAACACCATGACCTTCGGCAGCGCCACGGTGACCAGCCCACCCGTGAATGCTGCCGCGGGGGCCTTTCACTTCGTCGAGGTCGACCCGGCGGACCTGAGCGTGGTGCGCAACGTCTCCTTCGCCAACGATGCCGCCGGTCGCGCGAACCTCAGTAGGGCCATCGGAGGGGCGAGCGAGTTGGACGAGGTCGGGAACCTCACCGGCCGCGGCAACTACGTCGCGCTCCAGAGCATCGGGCGCTTCGCCCCCGACAACCCCGGCTGGGACCCTGGGGGCCCAGCGTCGAACGTCGCCGAGAGCCTCACCGCCATCGGCGCCAGCCCACACCACTTCAACTTCCGCTCGGAGAGGTACGCCTTCTTCGGCGGCGCGCGGCTCGGAGCCAAGGGAGCCGCCCAATCCAACACGGGCGTCGTGGCCGACTCGGTCGGCCCGGTGTTCCAGACGGGCACGCTGAGCGGTGAGGCGCGGATGGACAACGACGGTTTCTTCGTCCTTCCCACGGGCGCGGCGACCGACGGCGAAGTCGACTCGCTCTACGAGGTCATCTTCAACACCACCGGGGAACTGTTCCCCTACACGACCGGCCCGGAAGCGGGCGACTACGACAAGGCGCTTCGATACATCTCCGGTCAGCTGAGCAATACGGACGTGTACGACTTCGGGGGGGACTTCGCACCGAGCAAAGGCCAGGACTTCTCCACCAACATCCGCGCCGCGTACCTCGGCCTTCCCGAGTACGGGAAGTGGGGCAATGCCCTCGACGCCTTGGACAAGATCCAGTATCCGGGCGTGGCGGCCAGCCCGCCGTGCACGTCGCCGTCCGACGTGGGAGGCAAGGAGCCGGGCTTCACCCCCACGCAGTTCTCCTGCCTGAAGGCCCAGCTCAAGAAGGAGTTCGTCGCCCTGGTCAACACGAAGGAGTTCACCGACGACTTGGTGACAGCGGTCAACCTGGCCGCCGGCAAGGACCAGGAAGTGCTGCAGACCACCTACGGAGCAATCAAGGAGGCGGTCGACAAACCGGACGGGGAGTTCGGCGGGCCGCTCGCCGGCCTCGTCAAGTCGCTCGCAGAGCTCGCCGACCTGGCCGAGCTCGCAGGAGCTGAGGAGGTCGCCGTGGCGGCGTCCTTCGCCCAGGACATCATCGAGCTCTCCGAGGCAGTCGCGACCGCCTCGGAGAAGCCGATCGGCGAGACGCTCGACGAGAAGGTCGCCGACCTCGGCGCAAAAGTCGAGGGCGAGATCGCGGCAGCGGCCGACAGCCTGGACAGCATCCGCGCCACGGCGTTGTCGGACTGGGGCCGCATGCAGGCACTCGAAGGTGCGGCGAAGCGAGCGGCAACGAGCTCGCGGACGCAGGTCACCGACCACCTCGCCAACGCGAGCGGCCGGTACTTCACCTCCGCGCTGGTCGAGGACCTGGAGAGCGAGGGGCGCTACCGCTCGTTCCGGATCTTCACGGACGGGACCGGGAGCAACGGCGGCCCCGACCCCCTGAACTGCCGAACGCTCTTGTATCGGGGCGCGATGAAGGGCGCCTGGGTGCCGATCCTCTTCGAGCTGGACCGCTGGTCGTCGCTGGTCTACGGGTGGCCCGGCACGAACCTCCTCAGTTCGTCGGATTTCCCGCCGGAGGAGATCATGAGCCAGATGTTCGGGTCGCCCCGGCGCCTGGCGCCGATCGCGGGCCTCGGGCACGGCTACGGGATCGAGAAGACCTCGTGGTTCTGGCAGCAGGCCGATCGGGACACCGCGGTGTTCCGCAACTTGTTCGACAACTGCGGCGGCTGACCTGAGCCGATGAGAGCGCACCACCTCGCCGCCGTCATCGCGGCCCTCGCCATCCCCGACGCGCTCGCATCGGTCGCCCACGCCGGCACGGTCCGTCTCACGACCCCGGTGCGGAGCGCAGTCAGCTCTTCGGTGGCACCCCCGCGCACGAACACGGGTAAGTGGGACCGCCGACCACCGACTGGCCGGGCCGGGCCGGGGGCTGGAACACCAGCTCCGACACGTACGTCTGCCCGGACGGCTAGAAGAACACGGGCTTTGTCGTCGTCGGGGACGAGGAGATCAGCAACGACCGGGCCTTCATGGTGTCGTCCGGCGGTGCCCGTCAGACGGAGTTCTCCGTCGACGTGACCAACTGGAGCGGGTACGGGATGCATTACCGCGTGGCCGCCAGCTGCACGGACCCGACGCGCGCCTACCCGATCTTCCACCTGGCCGGGTGCGAAATCCTCGAGCACTGCCATCCGCTCGCCGACTACCGCGACTACTGGGTGTCGCTTCTGCGCGGGGCGGGCGACCGGCCGACGGGCGACCGCGAGTACGCCGCACTGATCCCGGCCGCCTTCTGCTGGAACCCCAGATGCGCGCGAGCGTCCGCGGCGCCCGCCCGCTCGCGCGCCGCCGCCTTCGCCGCCCGCGCCGCGTTGCCGGCGCGGCCCGGCGGCGCCGCGGTGCCGGCGCAGCCCGGCGGCAACCGCTTCGGTCTGATCAACGGCACGAACCGGATCTCGCTGAGCTTTGAGCACGCGCGGGGCTCGCGGCGCCCGCCGTCGATCCGCGTGTCGGGGGAGCCGGTGTCGGTCCGAGCGGATGCACACGTCGATTCACGACGGCGCCGGCGTGCTCGACCTCGTGCTGGGGTGCCGCGGGCTCAGGCCTGCCGGCGCGGTCCGCCTGGCCGTCGCCCGCGCGGTCACGCGGCCCTTCCGTCTGCGGCGCAACGGCGCTGGAACCGTGCGCGTGCGCCTGGAGCGGCCGCCCGGCAAGGTCGAGCCGTACATGCACGTCAGCTACGGCCGGTCGACCACCCCTTGCCGGGACGTCGGGCACGCCCTGCGCCTCGGATCCACCACCATGGAGCTGCTCGTCGACGGCCGCTGCGGACGCGCCGCGCGTGGTGCCACCGCCCACCTCTATGTCGGTGGCCTGCTGGCCGGCACAGCCGCAAGACGCGATGCGCCGGGCCCGACCGGCCCATGACGTTCTGCTGACGCCACATGGAGCTGCTCGAAGTCAAGACCGCCGCCTTCGTCGTCCTGCTCGCGCTGGCGTACGCGGGCGGGGTGCTCCCGCTGCGCTTCAGCGCATCGCCGCGCTCCGCGCAGATCTTCTCGCTGAGCAACGCGTTCTCGGGCGGGTTGTTCCTCTCCATCGGGCTCATCCACATGCTCGGGGATGGCAACGAGGGGTTCGCGGACGCCAACGTCGGGACCGACTACCCGCTCGAGCTCGCCATCGCGACCGCCGGCTTCCTGGCAATCCTGTTGCTCGAGGCCGTCGTCGGAGGTCGCGTCCGGACCAGTCTCGGCGATGCCTATCAGCTCGACTCGGCGGGCTCGGCGGCGGGACTGCGGGCCCGGCTGCTGACGATCGTCCTGTCCGTGCACTCGCTCATGGCGGGGATCGCCGTCGGCGCCGAGACGGAGGTGGCGGCCACGGTCGCGATCCTCGTCGCGATCGTCGCGCACAGGGGGCCCGAGGGCTACGCGCTCGGCATCAGCCTGCACCAGGCGGGCACGCCGCGGCGGACGCTCGTCAGGACCGTGATGACCTACGCCGTGATGACGCCGATCGGCATCGTCGTGGGCGCCGGCCTGGCGACCGCGCTGACGGGCGAGGCGAACGCGATGTTCGAGGCGGTCTTCGACTCCCTTGCCGGCGGCACGTTCATCTACGTGGCGACCTTCGGCGTGCTCAAGGAGGAGTTCTCCACGCCGGACTCGCTCGGTCTGAAGTACGGCGCCGCGGTCGCGGGCGCGGTCCTGATCGCGGTGGTGTCGGTGTGGGCGTGAGTCTCGCCGCCGGCGTGGTACTCGGGCTTGCGAGCTTCGCTCCAGCCGCCCACGCGCAGCAGCCGAAGGTCACCGAGATTCAGCTGCCCAAGGGTGGCAGCACGCACGAGCTCACGACGGGCCCCGGCGGCGCCGTGTGGGTGACCCAGCAGAAGCAAGGGCAGATCGTGCGCGAACCGGCCGGAGTGGAACGTGGTTGACACCGACGTGATCGTTGTGGGCGCCGGCCCCGTGGGGCTGATGGCGGCGCTCGAACTGAAGCGCCGCGGAGTTGACGTGCGGGTCATCGAGCGCCGCGAGTCGATCGCACCCTGGGCCAAGGCGATCGGCGTGCAAGCTCGCACGCTCGAGATCTGGGACCAGATGGGCGTCGCGCGGGACGCGCTGGAGGCGGGCGTCTCGCTGCGTGGGCAGCTCGCATGGCGCGAGGGCGAACAGCACGCGCGCTTGGAGCTCACGCTGCCCGACGAGGTCCCGTACCGGAGTATCGCCCTTCCCCAGTACGAGACCGAGCGGATCCTGACGGAGCACCTCGCACCGTTCGGGCCGGTGGTCGAGCGCGGCTGCGAGCTGACCGGGTTCGAGCAGGACGCCGACGGCGTGACCGCGACCATCAGCGGCGACGGCGGGGTGCACGAGGTCCGCGCGCAGTACCTCGTCGGCTGCGACGGCGCCCACAGCCTGTCCGCAAGGCGCTGGGGCTCGGGTTCGTGGGCGACGCCTTCGAGGGCGCGTACATGCTGGCCGACATCGAGGTCGACTGGGCGCTTCCCGTGGATACGCGGTCCGGATCAGCCGCCGCGATGCGGACGGCGCTGAGGACGGGCTCGTGCTCATCCCCTTCCCGGCCGTCGCCGCTACCGGGTCTCGATGGTGGCTCCGGAGGAGCTCGCCGGCCCGAGGCCGGCGGGGGAGAGGTCGCGCATGGCCTCCGGGACGGCGGCGGGCCGGAGCTCCATCACATCCAGGCCGTGCTCGACCGGCTCGCGCCCGAGCCCGTGACCGCGAGCGCCATGCGCTGGTCCTCGATCTTCCGGATCAGCCACCGGCTCGCCGACCGCTACGGCATCGGCAGGGTCTTCATCGCGGGCGACGCCGCGCACATCCATCCGCCGACCGGCGCCCAGGGGATGAACACCGGGATCCAGGATGCGCACAACCTCGCCTGGAAGCTGGCGCTCGCGGTGCACGGGGACGCCGCGCCCGGGCTGCTCGACAGCTATCACAGCGAGCGCCACCCGATCGGCGAGGAGGTCGTCGGCCGCACCGTCAGGCACGCCAGGGCGGGCGGCATCGGCGCCGGGGACACGGCGAGCCTCGAGGAGATCGCCATGCGCGAGGCGCAGTTGCTGCTCGGATATCCCGACAGCCCGATCGTGGGCGAGGACGCCGCTTCGGCGGCGGGGCCGGGACCGGGCATGCGCGCTCCTGACGCCAGCGGCCTGACGCAGCACCCCGTCGCGCAGCCGATCCGGTTTCATGAGCTGCTGCGCCACACGAGCCACACGCTCCTGCTCTGGGCCGCGGACGCAGACGCCTGGGAGACCTGCTCGACGCTCGCCTCGGAGGTCACGGAGCGGGGCGGCGGGCTCGTGCGCTGCGCAATCGCCGTCGCCGCCGGCGCGGAGCTGCCCGACGTCTCAGGCGCCACGGTCCGCGATGCCGCCGGGAACCTCGCGGCCGCCTACGGCTTCGGTGACGGCGCGGGACCCGCGGCGTATCTCATCCGGCCCGACGGCCACGTCGCGTACCGCTCGGCGGCGCTCGACACCGGCCGCCTGTTCGAGCACCTCGCCCTCACGCTGGCGAGCTCGGCGTAGCTCGGGCGCCGACTGCTCGGTATGTCCAGAACTGGGTGGTCACGACCGCGAACGTGGCTGATCATTCTCCGATGAGCGAAACTCGAACGACGAGTCGCAAGCGCGCGCGCTCAATGTGGTTCGCGGCCGGCGCCGCGGTTGTCTGCTGCGCGCTCCTGATGGGCGCCAGTCCGGCAGGCGCCGCGAGCTCCTCGCGGGTCATCCTCAAGCCGAAGCCGGGGCAGAAGGTCACTTGGCACCCTCTTCGCCTCGTCGTTCGCGCCGGGCCGGAGACCGACGATCTGGGCGCCCGCCTCAACGGGGTCGCGATCGGCCGGGAGTTCCAGCGCAAGGGGAGACACCGCGTGCTCGTCGTCTCGCGCAGCCACGGGCTGCGGCACGGCCTCAACAAGCTGACGGTCGTCGCTCGTACCGGCAACGGAACGCGGGAGCGACGCGCGACCGTGCGCTTCAAGGTCGCGCACAAGCGCCCGCTGACCGGGGCCGACCGCTATCGCCGCATCGTCGCCGGCGTCAGGACCGAGCTGGTTGGGCGCGTGAAAGAGCATCCGAGCGGTCCCAGCGGCGACCGCGTCAGCTGGAAGCTCGTCGACGTCCCACGCGGCAGCCGTCGGCGCACTACCAGCAGGTCGAGACGTGAGCGCCAGCGGGTCGGCCGACAGTCATCGGGCTCGCCCAACCTGTCCGGACTGCGGCAGGCGAACTCTCTCACCCCCACCTTCAAGCCTGACGTGCATGGCACCTACACATTTGCGATGACTGCCGGCCGCGGCTCCCGCGCGACCACCGACCAGGTCGAGCTGGACGCGGTTCCCAACGACCCACTGGTGGAGGTGAACGCGGGCATCTTCAAGGACGGTGTCCCCGGGATCAAAGTCGACGACAAACACTACCCGGCGCCGAAGCTGTTCGGGGAGGACTATCCGTTCAAGACCAACGGCTACTCCGACGACGGTCGGTTCAAGCAGGCGCTCTTCCAGGTCCTCGTCCTCGACCGCTCGACGACCGAGGTCGTCAGCAACCGGACCTACGGCGTCTGCGCCGCCGGCCCCGCGGGCCCCGCGAACACCTGCCGGCTCGGACCCGCTCCTTTCGACGCGACCCCCGGTGCGCCCGGACCGGCGCCGATGGCCGTCGAGATCCTCGCCGAGACCGATGAAGGGCTGATCATCGTCAACTCGCTCCCGGCGTCCCTGCACGGCACCGGGGGGGCGAACTTCTCGAAGCGCTACGTATCGTCGCTGGGGCTCCCCGAGCTCGCCCAGGCGATCGGCTTTCCCGACGAGAAGAACACCGAGTTCGCGGCCCGCCTCGGAGCGGCGTCGCTGGACGGCCTCTCGGGGATCGGCGTTCCGGGCATGGAGCCCGGCGAGGCCAACGTCGCCCTGGTTCCGGGACGCCTCGACGGCTACCTGGTGCCGGACAAGAACTCGCCGAGGAACTACAGCTACATCAACAAGACGCGGGTCCCGTTCGACACCCGGGCGGCGGTTCCGGGCTGCAACGTCAACGTCGGATGCGTCACCCAGACGGTCGGCGATCAGACCCACACCCACACCGAGGCGGACGGCGGGGGCGGCTTCCTCGTCTCGGTCAACGACCGGGACACCCTCGCGCTCCAGGCATCCGAGTACTTCAGAACGATCGGTGGCCAGGACCCGAGCGGGGGCGTGCTGGGGATGACGGCGTTCCTGAAGGCGTGGCACGACGCCGGCAGCCTGGTCACGATCACCTCGGTCCACACCCCCGGCTTGAACCGGCAGTTTCTGGTCGACGTCAGGACCGGAAGCGACCCCTGGCACCGGCTCGCGACGGAGGTCGCCTCGCTCGGTGGCACCCTGCACCGCTTCAACACCGCCGCCGTCACCCCGGGCGAGGACTACACGCTGGTCGGATTCGGCGGCGCGGGCGAGGGCAACGGGATCGAGGAGGTTGGCCCGAACTCCCGGATCCGCGGCATGCTCGTCCCCGACAAGGAGTCGAGGTTCGGCCCGGCCAATCCGAGCTCGTCGGCGGACGAGCCCGCCGAGGTGCTGGTCGAGCTGATGCTGCAGCCGCCGAACGAGGAGTGGACGATGCAGCTGCCGGGGGAGGGAAGCGGCCAGCTCAGCTCGAAGCCCTGGTGGCCCGAGGCAACCGCCGACGACTCGCCCGGGACGAGGGCGGCGATCCCCTTCATCGGCGGCCAGGTCTCCCAGCTCACCGAAGACCCGCGTTCCGCGTACTGGATCAACCCCGACTTCGTTGCGGGGGATAAGGTCAGGGACGGGATTAAAGGCGCCAAGCTCGTCGATCCTGATACCAAGGAGACGTGCGCCTGCACCCAGCCGGAGCTCGACAAGGCCATTGCCCAGCTCCTACTGGAGCTCGACTACGTGGCCAACGTGCGCACCTACGTCGGCGACCTCGCCTACCCGTCCGGGGTGGCGGGGATGAACGCGTGGGGCGAGACGAAGTCTGCGGCGGGCGTGCTCACCAAGGACCGAGACTACCTCAATGAGAAGGCCGAGGCGGAGATCGAGGCGATCGAGGGCGCCTTCGGCATCGTCGCCAGCTTGATCGATCTCGGCGAGGTGGGCGCCGCGATCAAGGGACTCAGCAAGACGAAGAAGTTCCTCAAGGCCTCCGCGGCGATCCTCGAGCTGGCCGCCGAATCCACTGCTCTCGCCTGGGACGGCTCGAAGTCAGGCGAGGACCCCGACGAGGCCCGTGTGATCGCCGACGAGGTCGGAATGCAGCTGCAGAAGCAGGCTCAGGACGTCTCCAAGAGCTTCCGCTCGCTCGGCGACGTGATCGTCAGCGACTGGGGCAAGCTCTCGGTGATCGGACAGCACGGCGGCTGCATTCCGCCCCCGGCCAAGAAGGGCTGCCCCGCGGGCCTCGAGCAGCTCGCGCTCACGGACGAGATGAAGGACGCGGCGACGACCGCGGCCGACCTGGCGCAGAGGCGCACCGCCTACCAGCACCTGCTCCCCTACAGCTTCCCGATCTGGGACACCGGGCTCACGTTCTCCTGCTCCTTCCCCCCTTGCTCGCCCGACACCGGCCCCGAGCCGACGAGCCGCTTCCCCACTTTCTCCTGCGTCTCCGACTTCGGCAGCAGCCCGTTCAGCGACGTTCCAAAGGAGGGCTTCTTCGTCGCGCTCGACACGCTCAGTCCCGGGTCGTATTACCGCCCGGAGGCAGGCGGATTCAACCAGTGGCGCACGTATCTCTCGGTCGGCAGGAGCAGCCTCACGTACGGCTGGGCCAGCGAAGAGATCTATAAGACGATGTTCGACCCCGTCGGCTCAAAGCAGGAGGATCCCAAGATCATCCCGCTGGGGATCTCACCGCTTGACTACATGATCGAAGCGAACGAGCGCAGAGCGTACTTGCCGGGCGCTCACGACTCCTGTAGCTGGGGTACCAGGTAACGACCCAGTGCTCACCGGAGCTCAGGGTCTGCCGTCCTCCCCGCGCGCCCTGACTCATGGGACTATGCCATGAACCCACCCGCTGGCGTACACCCAGTTTGGACGTCCAGAACTGGGTGGTGGTGAGGAAGCGGCCAGCCTAGGGTCCGACCGCATGAGACTCCCCGCCCTCGCCGTCGCTGCCCTTGCCGTGTCCGTCGCCGACCTGCCGCATGCCGCGGCGGCCTCCCCCGTCTCTCACACGCGGATCGCCCATTCGGCGGTCCGCGTGATCGGGAACGTGGCGGAGGTGCCGGTGCACTGCTACCACCTCCGCGAGGCGCGCTGCGCCGGCACCGTGACGCTGCGCGCCCGGCTGCGCAAGGGCGGCAAGGCGACGGTGGTCGGCCGCCGCGAGTTCTCGCTCCGACACGGGCTCATCGCCGCGGTCCGGGTGCCGCTCTCGGCGCCGGCGCGCCGGGCGATCCGCGCAGGGCGCGGACGGCTCGTCGTGACCGCGCAGGCACACACCCGCAATCCCGGTACCGACGTGCGCCGGCACCGGCGCGTCGCGCTGTTCGCGCGAGCAGCGGCGATCGAGCGGCCAACGCTGGTGTTCGTCCACCTGGGCGGGCCGGCGACCATCACCGGGGACTGTCGCGGCGACGCGGATGGCTACTACAGCTTCGCGTACCGGTCGTCGGGCGCATCCACGGGCACCTTCCCCGGGACCTTCACCGAGGAGGGGACCTACAAGGAGACCAGCCGCAGGAGCGGCTTCGGCGTGCTGAAGACGACCTTCACCATCATGTCCGGCACGACCACCATCACCGGCACCCGGTCGCTGAAGGTCTTCGCCAACTGCCCCAGGCAGGAGAACGAGGGCGACGGGGTCATCGGCGGCTACGACACCTACACGGCGACGATCGAGTTCGCGACCGGGACGGGGCCTGACGGCCAGCGCACCACCTACCGGGACGCGGGGCTGAGCGACATCACCGTGTTCCACAACGCCGACGGGACCTTCCGCAGCACGTCGGGGTTCATGCCCGGCGGCCCCCTCGACTGGTCGTCGTGACGCGCCGGCGCGCGCTCAACCTGGGTTCTGCTGCATGAGCGCGGCGACGCGCGCGACATCGTCGATCACGTCAAAGATGTTCGCGACCGGGAACGGGACGAAGACGCTGTTGACCACCACGACGAAGGGGCGTTGTCGTCGGCCAGGCCCCGCGAGATAGCCGGCCATCATCCGCGCGGGAAGGAAGAGTCGGTCGTTGAGGAAGTCGGCTTCGGCCAGGGTCCCGGTCTTGGCGAAGACCTTTCCGCGGGCCGGGCTGCTGCGCAGCGTGCCGCCGAGGTCTCCGTCGACTCCGAGGCTCGGCAACGATCGCCGGAACGTGGTGAAATCGGGACGGCGCATCCACCAGCGCAGCAGTTGCATGGTCGCGCGCGGCGTGACCCGCTCATCCGAATCGGCTCCGCGGCCCTCGGTGAAGCTGAGCTCGTCGACGTTCACCCCAGCGCGCCTGAGCCACGAACGCTGGACGGCGAAGCCGCGCTGGCAGTCGGTGCTGCGGACCACCACGGCCAGCTGACAGAGCGCGACCTCCGCGCCCAGGTTGTGGCTGGTCTTGAGGATCAGCCGCAGGTACTCCCCGAACGGGGGGGACCGGTACGCGGCGACCTGATCCTCCGGCCGATAGGAGTTGCGGGCCGGCAACAGATGCGTCGGGTTGTCCCCATCGGCCGGGGCGGTCACGGTCACACCGGCCCGGCCGAGCGCCTCGACGAGCGCGGTGCGCGCGAACGCGGCAGGATCGTCGATCGGTGCGGTGAGCAACTGGGCGCGCGCGTTGGCCGGGATCGTGCCGCGCACGATCAGCTGGCCGTCGGCGCCTCGGTCGATTCGCCACTTGTTCGGGTACGCGCCCGGATCGCTCGAGCGCGGGCCTGTCGCGACCTGGCCCGTGACGCGGATTGCTGCCGTCTGCGGACGCCAGAACACCTTCGCCGGCTGTCCGGGCGCCGTAGGTCGCACCCGCACGTCGATTACGTTGTCGTTGATGATCATCGGGTCGAGCCCCGGATCGAACTGCTGAAGCTGGGGGTCGGGCTGCCAGAGTCGGTTGTCGATCGCCACGTCGCCCTCTACGTGCGTGATGCCGGCCGAGCGCACCTGCCGCGCGATCCCGTCGATCCCCGCGAGTGGACTCGGCGCGGTCAGCGTCGTGCCCGGGAGGGCGTTGGCATAGGTGTGGTCGAGATCGGCGAACGCGACACGTCCGTTGGGCAGGGTGCGTCCGCCCATCGTGAGGTCCCCGGCAGCCTGCAGGACCAGGTTGCCGTTCAGGGTGGCGCCGCTGCGCTCACCGAGGGCGAACAGCGGCGTGACGAAGCGGTGCCGCGGGCCAAGGGAGTTCCACGCCGCGGAGACGCTGAAGAGCTTGACCACCGACCCCGGGGCGAAGGACTTCGTGGGCTGAAGGGAGCGGGTCGTACGACCGGTGAGCGGATCGACTTCGAGCATGCCCCACTGCGAGCCCTGATACCGCGGCTTGTCCATCACGCGCGAGATCGCGCGATCGCCCGGTCCGTCTGCCACCACAGGCAGCGCGGCCGCGGTCGCCATCCCAGATGCGGCGATCAGGCCCGCCACCACCGGCACAACACCGATCGCCAGCCGTGTGCGCATGTTCACCCCTCGTCGGCGCAGCTCACGAGCACCAGCCGTCCGCCGATACAGCCCTGCCGCCATGATTCCTCCGTGTCCGCTCGCGATGCTGGGGGCTGCGACGCTACGTCAGCGATCGCGTCCCCACCACCCAGTTCTGGACCTTGCCGCAAGCGCCTGATCAGCGCCGGCGGAACGTTCCGAGTCCCTCGGCGTCGAGCACCTCGACCCGCACCGCCCCCGCGCGACCGCCGGGGCCGCGCGTGAAGTCGACGGCGCCGATCCCGTACTCGTTCTCGCCGGTCCAGCGCAGCGAATGGGTGTCGCCGCTCCAGTGCGACAATGGGAAGCGCCGCCCTTTCGGCCCGAGCACCAGCGTGAGCTTCCCCCCGCGCGCCAGCACCCGGGCGCGCCCGTAGAAGGGGTTGTGGTAGGTCCCCGTGTAGAACGCGGCGGAGCGGGCGGGCCGCGGGCGGCTCGGAGGCCTGCGCCCGAACAGCCGGCTCGTGTTCTGCCGGGATGCGGCGAGGACCGGCTCGAACGCTGCGAGCCAATCGCGCGTCGCGCGCCCCTGCTCGACGAGGTCCATGAAGCTGCTCGCGACGGCCTCGGGCAACCCGACCTGCCAGCCGTTGGACAGCACCGCGATACCCAAGTTCTCCGAGGGCAGCAGCGACACGTGCGTCGAGCCGCCCGTGGTGAACGCGCCGGAGTGTGTGAGTCGGACCCGGCCCGTCGCGTCGACGCCGGTGTCGATGCCCAGAGCGCTCATCCCCGTGCGGCTGTCGGGCGTCGCTGGGGGGTGCAGTGCGATGAGGGGCGTCCGCATGGTCCGCAGCGCGGCGGGGCTCACCAGCCGCCGGCCGTCGTGCTTGCCGTCTGCGAGTACGAGGCGCATCCACTGCGCGAGGTCACGGACGCTCGAGCTGACCCCGCCCGCCGGCGATTGCGCATCGGGATTGCGCGTCCCGCCGACCCTCCAACGGCCTGCGCCGTCCTGCACGTGCAACGTCGCGCGGTTCGCGCGCCGCAGGAAGTCGCGGTGGCGCGAGCTCGTCGAGGTCATCCCGAGCGGCCGGTAGAGCGTGCGCTCGGCCAGCGTCTCCCAGCTTGTCCCCGCCTTGCGGGCGACCGCGAACGCTCCCGCGGAGAGCCCGAAGTTGGTGTACGCGAAGTCTTGGCGTAGCGGGGTGAGCGGGGCGAAGCGAAGCCTGCGCAGTATCTCGGCGCGGCTCGCTCCGAGGTCCTCGAGGATGTCGCCGAGATGGTCCGGAAGCCCGCTGCGATGGGCGAAGAGGTCGGCGATCGTCACGTTCCTGGTCGTGTGCGCGCTCGAGAGCGCAAAGTTCGGCAGGTACGTCGAGACGCGGTCGTTCCAGTCCACCGTGCGCTCGCCGACGGCGCTCGCCACGACCGTTGCGCTGATCGGCTTGGACACCGAGGCCAGCTGGAAGACGGTGTTCGGGTCGACCGGGGCGCGGTGGCGGAGGCTGCGCACGCCGAAGCCGTTCGCGTAGACGACCTTGTCGTCGTGCACGACCGCGATCGCCAGGCCGGGCACGCCGGTACGCGCCATCAGGTCCCCTGCCACGCCGTCCAGTTGTCCGACCGCGGCGTCGATCTGGCCCGGCGCAACCGGCACGGCCGACGTGCTCGACGGCGACGTCGCCTGACCGTGCGCCGGGACCGCGAGCGCGCAGAACGCCACCGTCACTGACGCGAATGTCCTCATCACCCGGGCGGCGTACCTGGAGATCGGATCGTCGAGCTTGGCCTTGCCCGGCTCGACGAGCTGGGTCGCAAAACCCACGATCGCCTGCGTTTCGCGCCTCATGGATCACCCGCCATCGCACGGACCCTGACGGAAACGGTCGCGGCTACCACCCAATATTGGGTAGAGGTTGGCGGCGCCCCGAGGGCGAGACTCGTCAGCGCATGAGGTAGCAGAGCATCCCTTTGTCAGTGAGCAGGAGCACGCTGTGTGCTGCGCTTTCTACGCCCGCCTTGGCGGTCGGACCTGGACCCGGATGCGCGGGGAGACGGTGCGCAGGCCGTCGCGGTCGAGGGTAATGATCGTGTACACGTCGCCCCGGCGGCCGCCGCGGTCGGTGAAGGCGTAGTCCGTGCGGGTCCCGCGAACCCGGATGAGGCGGCGCGTCAGGCGCACCTGACGGACCTTGCCACGCACCCGGCGGGACCTCCTGACGTGGAAGCCGGTCGTCGTCGTGACCGATCCCGTCCGCCACGTCACGCGCACCCCACGGCGCCGGGATAGCAGCCGGGCTCTCGCCGTGCGCATGCGTGCCGCTTTGCTCGGGCTGCCGCGGCTGAGCACGCTGCGCCGCTCCGCGAAGCGCACAACGGGCCCGACGGGGCTGCCGCCGGCGCCCGAGAAGGCACCGCCGGCGTAGAGCGTCTTGCCGTCCGAGCCGTCCAGCGCGAAGACGGTGCCGTTGAGATTGGGGTCGAACGCCGTCGCCGCGCCGTTCGCAGTGTCGAACGCCGCCAGGCGATAGCGGAGGAGATTGCCGTTGACGTTGGTGAAGGACCCGCCGGCATACAAGGTGCCGCCCGACAGCGCCAGCGCGTTCACGGGCCCGGTCGTCTCGGGCTTGAACGCCGTGGCCTTGCCGGTCGCCGTGTCGAACGCCGCCACGGTGCTCCGAGGCATGGTGCCGTTGACGCTGGTGAAGTCCCCACCGGCGTAGAGGATGCTGCCCGACAACGCGAGGGCGCGGACGGTGCGGTCGATCCTGGGGTCGAACGGCGTGGCGCTGCCGTCGCCTGCGTTGAACGCCGCCAGATGGTCGCGCCGTCCGCCGCCGTTGACGCTGTCGCGCCCCGCGAAGTCGCCGCCGGCGTACACGGTGCTCCCCGCCACCAACAAGGTGCGGACGGCGCCTACGACGAAGGGGTTGAAATCCGTGACGGCACCGGTCGTCGTGTCGAACGCCGCCAGGTTTTGCCGCGAGGCCGTGCGGCCGTTGACGTTCCTCGCCCCGTGAAAGCTCCCGCCGGCGAACACCGTGTCGCCCGAGGCCGCCAGCGCGTACACAGGGCTCGGGCAGTCGCGTACGAAGTGCTCTTCGGCGTCGAGGCAGCGAACGTCGGGGTTGAAGTCCGTCGCCGTGCCGGTCGTGGTGTCGAACGCTGCCAGGTTCACGCGCCGCTTGTCGCCGTTGACCACGTCGAAGATCCCCCCGGCGAACAGGGTGCTGCCCGACAACGCCAAGGCGTAGACGGGGCCCTTGACATCGGGGTCGACCGCCGTCGCCTTGCCCGTGGTGGCGTCCAGTACCGCGAGGTTGTGACGAACGTCGCCGGGATCCCCGGCGAACTTGAACACGCCCCCCACGTACAGCGTGCCGCCCGAGACCGCCACGGCGTGCACCTCGTTGTCCACAAAGGGGGCGAACGCGGTGACGGTTGCCGTCGGCTTGGTTGTGTCGAACGCCGCCAGGTTGGAGCGACCGTTCACGGAAGCGAAGCGACCGCTGGCGTAGAGGGTGCTTCCCGACAGTGTCAACGCGCGCAGCGCGCCTTTGAAGTTAGGGACGACCGGCCCCCCGTTGTCGGTCGCCTTCGTGGTGTCGATCGCGTACAGGAACCCGCCGTACCTGTCTGCCAGTCCGCCGACGTACAGCGTGGTGCCCGACAGCGCCAGGGCCGTCACCGGCGCGTCTCGAGGGACAGACGCGTTGAACGCGGTCACCTTGCCGGTGCCCTTGTCGAACGCCGCCAGCATGCCGCGGGCGACGTTCCCGTTGACGGTCCTGAAGTACCCGCCGGCGTACAGCGTGTCGCCCGCCACCAGCAACGCACTCACGCGGCTGACGTCGTCCGCGACGCGCGCGTCGAATGCGGTCGCGGCGCCGGAGTCCGTGTCGAACGCCGCTAGACGGGCGCGCGTCGTGTCACCGTTGACGGCCTTGAAGTAGCCGCCGGCGTAGAGGGTCTTGCCCGACAGCGCCAGCGCATCGACCCCGCCCGGATACGCGACCGGATCCGACCAAGGTCCCACGGGGCCTGCGAGGCGGGGGTCGAGGCGCGCGTTGAATGCGGTCGCGGTGCCGGACTCCGTGTCGAACGCCGCCAGGAGATTGCGTGTCTTGTCACCGTTGACGGTCGTGAACGTCCCGCCGGCGTACAGCGTGTGGCCGGACAACGCCAACGCGCGCACGGGGCCGCCCACGTCGGGATCGAATGCGTCCACGGTGCCGGCTGCGGTGATGTGCGCGATGCGGTGGCGCGCCGCCCCTCCGACCGCGGTGAAGTCGCCCCCGATGTAGAAGCCCCCCGCCCCATCCGCAACCACCGCCCTGACCGCTCCGTTGGGCCTGGTGTCGCCCGCCTGCGGCAGACCGGTCGCCGTAGAGAACGCCGCCCCGAACGGCATCATCGTCCCCACCCGGCTGAACGCGCCACCGAGATAGATCCGATCGGCCGAGCGCGCGATCGCGTAGACGGGGCCGTCGACGCCGATGGTGGCGTCAGGCGTGCTGCTGGGCGCCGCGGCGGCCGGTCGAGCGAGCGGCGACGCCATGGCAACCACGACACCAGCGACCATCAGCGCCACGCGCGGCGTCCATCCCCCAACCAAGGTCCGGTCAGACATCAGGCGGCGAGCCTAGGCGGGCATCCCGCCGAGCTCCACCCAATTCTGGACGCTGCCGGGCGCGCCGGGTCAGCCGCCGCGCGGGCATACCCGGGCCGCGAGCTCGCGATCGATCTGGGCCTCGAAGAGGTGCGCGCGGCTCTGGCGCGCGACGCCGAGCGCACGCGTGAGAACCGCGTCGATGCGCGGGGCGGCACGCACGCCCTGGGTGGCGAGCAGGACCTGTGCGAGCACGATCGGCGCGCGCAGCGCGCAGGTGGCCAGGCCGCGGTCGTCCATGATCGCGACCGCCTCCTCCGCGTCGCCGAGCGCGGCGTCGGAGTCGCCGAGGGCGAGCTTGCAGCGAGCTACCGTCGCGAGCAGCAGCGGCTCGTAGTACAGGCCGATCCCGTGCTTGCGGATCGTCTTGAGGTTCGACGCTGCGCGCGCGAGCGCGTCCGCGAAGCGTCCCGCAGCTGCCTGCGCTACTGCCGCGGGCGTGGAGCAGGCGATCGCGTGGATCGTGTCGCCCGCCGGTTCGGCGATCGCGAGGCCCAGCGCAGCGCTGCGGAGCGCCGCTGCGGTCTGCCCGGCATCCGCTTCCAGCAGCGCGCGGTTCGCATGGCAAGCCGACTCGGTCTGGGGGTCGTTGTGCTCGCGCGCCAGCTCGGTCGCACGGTCGAAATCACGGCGGGCCTGCTCGAGCTCGCCCATGTATCCGATGCTTTGTGCGCGGCTCTGCAGGGCGTGTGCGAACGGGGACACGAAGCTGATGCCGGCGCCCGTGGTCGGATCGTCTCCGGCCAGCGCGAGCGCGTTGTCGATCGTCTGCACCCCTTCGGCCAACGAGCCCGCGATCCAGCTCGCGTACGCCACGCCAGTGGACGCGGTCAGCGCACGCCCGGCATCGCCGGCGGCGAGGGCCGCTCGGCCGGCGGTCCGAAACCCGTCGAGCCCCTCTCGTTCGCGGCCGGCGTGCATGCGCGCCCCGGCGTAGTAGAGGTCGCCACGAAATCGCTCGAGGTCTTCGTGCGCCTCGGCGTGGATCGCCGCGGCCTCCTCGGGAGACATCCCGAGTCGCCAGGCCACGCTGAGGATGCCGAGGCCAGCTTTGGCGGCGAGCGCGTCGCGTTGCGGCGAGGGATCGAGGTCATCGGCCAGCTCGCGGACGCGGCGCCAGTGACGCATGCAGTCGGCGGGGGACGGTGTTCGCGCCCATGCCGCCGCGCGCGCGTGCCACTCGGCGGCGCTGAGCTTGTCGCCGGCCGCCTCGTAGTGGTGGGCAATGAGGGCGGCTCGCTCGTCCAGGCCGGGGTAGGTGCGCTCGATCGCGGTGGCCACGGTGTGGTGCGCGCGCGCCCGCCGTTCGGAGAGCTGGGACGCGTAGGCGACCTCCTGGGTCAGAGGGTGCTTGAACGCGTATCCCGTCGCCGTTCGCTCCGTCGCGGGACGACCAATTGGGCGCCTGCGAGCATCGCAACCGCTTCGGCCAGCTGACTCTCGCCGAGATCGGATACTGCGCTCAGCAGCGCCCCGGGGATGTCGTTCCCGATCACCGACATCGTCTGCACGAGTGCCTTCTCGCGCGCGGGCAGCCGGTCGATGCGGGCCGCGAGCACCGCCTGCACCGTCGGCGGCAGGACGAGGCCCCTCGAGCTCGGCCGCCAGCGGTACGTCTCCCGCGCGCGCCGGTGAGATGGCCGTTCTCGGCGAGTGCCTGGACGATCTCCTCGATGAAGAACGGGTTGCCGCCGGCGCGAGCGTCGATCAGTCGCGCCAGCCCGTCGAGCGAGCGGTCGCGTCCGAGCAGCGCGAGGAGCAGGTCGCTCGTGGCGTCGGCATCGAGCGGGCCCAGGTTGAGCTGGGCGTGCGGGCTGCTGCTCGCCCAGACGGCGTTGTGTTCTGGCCGGTACGTGGTGATCAGCAGCGTGCGGGTGCCGACGACCGCCTCGACGAGCTGCTCGAGGAAGGCGGCGCTCGCGTCGTCCAGCCAATGCAGGTCCTCGACCACGAGCACCGCCGCCTCGGGCCCGCACGCGCCGCGACGATCCGCGTGACCACCGCCAGGAGCTGGTGCTGGCGCGCCTCGGGATCGAGCGGCGCGGCGGCCGGTCGGGGTCCGCGACGCCGAGGAACTCGAACAGCAGCGGCAGGTCTCCTCGAACGCGGGGTCGAGGCCAGCATGCTCGCCTCGATCCGCGCGCGGGCGATCTCCGGCGCGTCGCGCTCGCCGACGCCGAAGTTGTCGCGCAGCAGCGCGAGCACCGGCAGCAACGGCACGTAGCGCCCGTGCGCGAGACCCCGCGTTGCGCTGACTATTCGCCCGCGCGCGATGCAGCCCGCGGCGAACTCGTGCACCAGGCGGCTCTTGCCGACCCCCGGGTCGCCAACGATCCCGACCGCACGCCCGTCACCGTCGAGCGCGTGCTCGAGCGCCGCGTCGAGCACGGCGCTCTCGGCGTCGCGACCGACGAACGCCGAAAGCCGGCGCGTGGCCGCCAGTGCCTCCAGGCGCGTCTGCGGCGCCCCCGGCCCGACGAGCTCCAGCACCCGCTGTCGTCGCTCCGCGCCCTTGACCACGAACTCCCCGAGCTCGCGCAGGACGAACTCGCCGTCGACGAGCGCGGCGGTCGACGCGCTGATCGCCGCGGACCCGACCGGGGCGAGCGACTCCATCCGCTTGCCGAGCGCCGTCGTGTTCCCGATCGGGACGAAGTCCATGTGGACGTCGTCGCCGATCGCGCCGACGACCACCTCGCCGGAGTTCAGTCCACAGCGGATCGCGAAATGGGCCCCGTCGACGCGGGCCAGCTCGGCCGCAAGCTCGCCCACCTCGAGCTGGAGCGCGAGGACCGCCAAGCAGGCGCGTCGCGCGTGGTCCTCGTGCGCGAGCGGCGCGCCGAACACCGCCATCAGGCCATCGCCGGTGAACTGGTTGACCGTGCCCTCGAAGGTGTGGACGGCGCGTGCGGCGATCGCCAGGAAGCGGTCGAGGACGAAACCCCAGCGCTCGCTGTCGAGGAGGTCGGTCAGCTGCATCGAGCCGACGATGTCGGTGTACATCACCGTCACCTGCTTGCGCTCGCCTTCGATCGCTGTGCGCTCGTCGAGGATCTTCGCCTCGAGCGTGCTCGGCGCCCGTAGCGGCGTCGCGGTCGCCGTCAGCGCCGCGCCGCAGCGCTCGCAGAACCGCGCGCGATCCGTCGCGCGGTGTCCGCAGTCGGTACAGAGTCTGCCCCCCAATCCAGGTCCCTCCGCGAGGCTAGAGGTCTTTTTGGCCGCTGTCACCTCGAGCGGTGCAATCGGACAGCGCGTTGTGTCAGCGCGCCGACGTCGAGCAGCGTGATACGCCGGCGTTCGGTCGCGATCCAGCCAAGCTCGCGCAGCGCCGCACCGCGTTGGCGACGCCAGCGCGGCGTCCCCCGAGTGTCAGCGGCGTCCCGATCGCCCGCGGGCAGCAGTGCGAGACAGGTGCCGGGCGCTGACGGTTCGGACACCACCCAGCCGATGCTACTGCTGCTGTTTCTCCTTCGGGGCCTGCGGAGCGGGAGGTGGCGGAGGCCGGAGGCGGGCACCGCAGCGGCGGCAGAAGCGGGCACCGGGTGAGGGTGCCTGGCCGCAGACGCGGCAGGGGCTCGAGAGCGCATCGGCGATCCCCGCACGCTAGGGCGGCCCGCCGCCGGGGACCACCCAATTCTGGGTGGTTGCGCGGTCGTGCGAGAACGGTCGTCGGGCAGGTCCACGAGCGCCTTCCCCGGGACCTTCACCGAGGAGGGCACCTACAAGGAGACGGAGCGCCACGGCGGCTTCGGGGTGCTGAAGACGACCTTCACCTTCGTGTCGGGCACGGCCACCCTCACCGGCACCCGGTCGCTGAAGGTCTTCACCAACTGCCCCAGGCGGGAGAACGAGGGCGACGGGGTGATCGGTGGCTCCGACACGTGCGCCGCGACGCTCGAGGTCACGACTCAGAGCGGGCCCGACGCCAGGCGGACGGTCCTACCAGACGCCGGGCTGAGCAACAACACCGTAATCCACATGGCCGACGGGACCTTCACCAGCATGTCGGGGTTCATGCCCGACCTCCCCCGATTGACCGACCGCGTTTCGTCGATACGCGACCGGGTCAGAAGGCGCCCATATCAGCCGTGGGGGCGTGGATTGGCCGGCAGGTCAGGCGTGCTGCCGGTCAGCAGCCGCGCGAGTTGACGGAACACGATCGTGCTGTAGTGGGTCGTCGGGGAGTTGGTGGCCGAGAGGGTCGAGACCACCACGACCGTCAGCTTCTTCGAGGGCTCGTAGGCCGAGATGATGTTGTAGCCGCCGACCTGCGGATTGGTGAGGATCCAACCGTTGATCATCAGGATGCCCATCCCGTAGTGGCGGTCCGCCGTGTTGAAGCCCAGCCCGACGTTGATCGGGCCGGTCTGGAGGCGGTGCGCGGCCGGTGAGACCACGGTGCCGCGGCCGATCGCGCGCGCCCAGACCGAGACGTCATGCAGGCTGCTGGTCATGTTGCCGGCGTTCGTCGCCCATGTCGGATCCCAGAAGGTGGACTCCTCGTACGTACCGCGGTCGGAGGTGAACGCGTGCAGGACGGGGGACTGGATGTTGCCGTTGAGGTTCATGCGCGTGTTGCGCAGCTTCAGCGGCGTGAGGATCCGCCGCTGCAGCTGCTCGGCGAGCGGGGCCCCGCCGGCGCGGGCGAGGATGTCCCCGAGCAGGACGAACCCGGTGTCCGAGAATTGGGCGCCCGTGCCCGGCTCGAACACCGCTGGCTTGCGCGCGCTGTAGGCGAGCAGCTCGCTGGTCGTCCAGCGGCGGAACGGATCGGCGTTGTTCGCGGCGAGGAAGTCCGGCTCGGTGACGTAGTCGGCGAGCCCGGAGGTGATGCGCGCGAGCATCCCGACTTGGATCTTGTCTGCGTACGGGATCCGGCGGTCGTAGCGGCTCACGGGATCGCTCAGCTTGATGCGCCCCTCGTCGACGAGCTGCAGCAGCAGGCTCGTCGTGAACCCCCCGGTGATGTTGCCGACGCGGAAGTGCATGTCGCGCCGCGCGGGGAGGCCGCGCAAGCTCTCGCCGATCGCGCCCTCGGCGATGCGCCGGTCGCCCGAGTGGACCGCGAACAACGTCGCCTTGGTCTCCTGCTGCTTGGCGACCCCGCGCACGGCGCCGTACACCCGCGCCGCGCGCTCATCGGTGCGGCTGAGGCACACGTCCGCCCCGCGCACCTTGAGGTCGCGACCGCAGCCGGTTGCGGCGACGCCGGCCGGAGTGGCGGACAGCACGCACACCACCGCAGCGGCGAGCGCGAGCGCGAGTCGAGTGGCGGGCATTGGCTGGTCCTTTCCTGGCATTCGCCGCATCCTTGCGGCGCCAGGCGGTCCGGACCACCCAATTCTGGATGCCCAGAACTGGGTGGAACTAGCCGGAGGGTCGGCTCCCCCTGGTCCGACAGAGCGTTAAGCGAGGGCCGAGGCACGAGTGGCCCGTCTCGATCGTCCGGGAGCCTGTGATCGTGGTCGTGCCGGAGGAATCGTGATGCCGTCGTCCGCTGCCCGGCGACCCCTCGTCCGAGGACGTACGCGCCGAAGTGCCCCGGCGCCCGCCGCGTCGAGTTTGGGACATCGTTGTCCCAACTCCTGGCAGAATCCGGCAGACACCGGGTGCTTGCCGTCGACCCGCCCGCACGCCGCCCTGATTTTCCCTGCAATCAGCTAGATCTTTGGCGCCTCGGCCGCGCTTCACACGCGAGAGGTCGCAGGTTCGAAACCCGCCGCGCCCATGCCAAGGAAATAGCTGCAAAACAGCATCTTTCGAGCTTTCGAATGAACAACCGTTCGCGATGTTCGGAGCCCAGAATGGCGGATTCGTTGTCCTAAACTCGTCGCTTCGCGGGAGTCGCACGGGGCGACGACGTGGCCGGGTGGGGTGAACCAACAGCGCCACCGACCCCCGCTGGACGAACTCACCTCAGAGCGAGCGCGGCCTGCGTGTCGGTTGTCCGGTAGCCGAGCTTGGTGTAGGCGCGTTGGCGCTTGACGTACATGCGTCGCAGAACGGGGATCTCGTGATCGACGTAGTCGAGGATGCGGATCTCGTGCTTGGCGTCGTGGTGACGGTGCAGGCGTCCCGCGTACTGGGTCATGGTGCCCGTCCATGCGAGCGGCATCGCGAGCACGAGCGTGTCCAGACGCGGCTCGTCGAAGCCCTCACCGATGTAACGGCCCGTTGCGAGCACGACGCGCGGCTCAGTACCGGCGAGCAGCTCGTCGGCGTGGCGCCGGGCGCGCACGCCCATGCCGCCATGCAGGACTATGAGTTTCGCCACGCCGGGTTCGAGCAGCTTGGCGAGCGCGTCGAGCTGCGCTCGGCGCTCGGTGAGGACGAGCGGGTAGCGACCTTCGGCCAGCTCCGCGACGACATCGTCGGCGATCCGCTTGGTCCGTTCGGGGTCTGACGCGACTGCGCTGAGGATCTCTTGGATGCTCGGGTCGGTCGGCAGGACGGCCGGATCGAAGCTCGTGCGTCGTTCGATGATGACGCGCCGCACAGCGGCCTCCGCGGCATGGGTGCTGGTGAGGGTGTGGCGGACAGGTCCGCATTGCATGAAGATGATCGGGTGGTGGCCGTCACGGCGACGTGGTGTTGCCGTGAGGCCGGTGATGTGACGGGCGGGAACCTCGCGCAGCAACCGCTCGACGGAGACGGCGGGGACGTGGTGGCACTCGTCGACGACGACGTGGCCGTAGCGGTCGAGCAGCGCGACGCTGTCCTCGCGCCGGGTGAGACCCTGGACCATCGCGACGTCGACCCCGCTGCTCCCGGGCTCAGTGGTGGGCGAGCCGATCTGCGTCGGATCGAGGTCGAGAAACCGCGCCAGGCGTTTGATCCACTGCTCGAGCAGAGGGCGACGATGGACGAGCACGAGCGTCGAGCGCCCGTGCCGCGCGATCAGCGCCGTGGCCATCACCGTCTTGCCCGACCCGGGCGGCGCGACGAGAACTCCTGTGTCGTTCGCGACGAGCGCGTCAACCGCAACGCGCTGCTCAGCCGACAGCGTCCCGGTGAACGCCACGTCGATCGGTGAACCCCCTGCGCGCACGTCCCCGATGACCACCGTGACTCCGGCGTGCTCGAGTTCGTCGCGGGCGGCACTCAGGCACCCGCGGGGCAGCAGCAGCACGTCACTGGTCTGCTGATGGCAGGCGATAACTCGTGGCGTCTTGTGCGTCGAGAGCCGAGCGCGCTCACGCTCGAAGAACTCGGGGTTCGCGAACGCGGCGGTGCGTCGCAAGCGGTCGCGTAGGGCGGCCGGTAGACCGGGCAGCGCTATCTCGACTCGGCTACCGAGCCGGACCGTGATCGTCATCGGTGTCGCGAGACGAGCTGTGAGGGGTCGCGTGAGGGGACGCGTCTTGACGTCGGTCCAGTGCGCCATGCCCAACGTGCCGCCCGTTCGCTCGGAGTCTGACGCCAGCGCCTCGGCGCGATCAGCATCGAGGAGCTCGACGCCGGCGAGGTACGTCCATTGATCGATGTGAGGCTCCATGGCGTCGTCGAGAAACACCGTGCAGCCCTCGGCGCGTCGGGCATGTTGGAGGGGGAGCGCGATCAGGTTCCCGAAGCCGCCGGTCGGCATCGTGGCCTGGTTGGGAAATAGCCGGTCATAGGAGTCCATCGAGATCGAGCGGCGGCTCATCGCCTGCGTCAGCAGCCACGATCCGATCGCTCGGGCTACGCGCGCTGCTACCGGCTGCGAGAACAGCACCCACACGTGCGCGCCGCGCCCCGAACGCGAGCGCTCGACCAGCACTGGCATGCCGGCTTCCACGGCGCATTCGCGCAGGGCATCGGCGTCCTCCTTCCACGTCGGTCCGTCGAGGTCGATCGCGACCAGCCGGCAGGTCTCGTCAGATAGCAGCGGGTAGATTCCGATCGTCTGACGACCCTCGAGGTGCTTGCGCACTTCGGCCTCGGAGAACGCCACGAACCTGCGCTGCGTGCACGCCGCGCACTTCACGCGCGGCTTCTCACATACTCCGGTGCGCCACTCGTTGTCGCACCTCGGCGCCCACCCCGCGCGACCGGCCTGCGTTCGGCTCTCCCACCGCGTCGCGAAGACGTCCGGACGCCCGCGAAACAGGCTTGCGAACAACGCGACACGTCCATCCGCTGTCGCCACCCGTGGGCCGCCCGTCAGGCGCTCGAGCTGCGTGATTGTCGCTCGGGTCTCGGCGCGCTCGCGATCGAGCGCTGCCAGACGGTCGCGTGCGTGTTGCAGCTGCTGATCGAGCGATGTGCTGATCAAGACGGCCGCAGTGTCGCGGACCGTCCGGACCGCTCGCGACGATCTGCGTGATGGACGACGCCGACCTCACCGCACTGCGAATCCCGGCCGCGCTGGACGACCGCGCCCGCGAGATCCTCGCCATCTGCGACCAGGCATGCATCCGGCATCTCGATGCCGAATACGCCCACGTCTGCCGACAGCTTGTCGGGCGGCTGGCGCGCAAGCGTCCGTCGCCACTTACGCGCGGTGACACTCAAATCTGGGCGGCCGGCGCGATCTACGCCGTCGGCCAGGCCAACTTCCTCTTTGATCGCTCGCAGCGACCGCACATGACCGCCGATCAGCTCGCCACATGCTTGGGAGTCGTCAAGACCACGATGGCCAACAAGGCCGCGCTCATCAACAAGACGCTGAACCTCGGTGTCTTCGAGCCCGACCTGACACGCCCCGCGATGCTCGAACAACACCCACTCGCCTGGCTCGTCGAGGTCGACGGCCTGATCGTCGACGCGCGCGTGCTCTCGCTCGAACTCCAGGACGAAGCCCGCCGGCGCGGACTGATCCCCGGCCTCGACCACCACAGCACCGCATGAGCAAGACGAAACAGCTGCGCGAGTTGGACGCGCTCATCGACGACCTCACGGTCGACGCTACGACGACGAAGAGCAGCTGGCCGGCTTTCTCGTCGGCGCCGACGAAGCCCTCCGATGCGGTGCGCCCGCCCGGATCGCCGGCATCGAAGTCGAAGTCATCAAGGTCGACTCCGGCCCAGACGCCCGCACCGGTCTGACGCCCGCGTCCAACGCGACGGCCAAACGTACGAGGTGGCGTTCGCCGACCTCACCTTCGACACCGACAGCCAACTGGGGCTGCTCATCGCCGCATACCGTCGCTGGCAGGGCCGCACGCCGTAGCGCAGCGCAGGCCGATCGCTGGTGAGTGCGTGCCGGCTCGTGCGTCAGCGAGGCGCGACAACCGCGAGCCCGAGATCCGAGCCCGCCTGCTGCATGCGCATGTCGTATGTCAGCAGGCCGGCGAGATCGGCTCCCAGAGATGCCGCGGTTGCGACGTGGATGGCATCAAGCGAGCGCACGGTCGTGGGTTGGAGGGCCGCGGCTGCGCGGCGGATCTCCGGAGTCAGTTCGAGTTCGAGCAGTGCGGCGGTGATCGTCCACACCGCGACGTCCTCAAGCGTCGTCGTGCCGCGCTCGCGAGCCCGGGCCACCGCGCGCGCGAGCTCGATCTCTGTGATCACGCTCGTCGCCACCGTGTCCCATCGATTCAGCTCGATGCGCAGGGCTTGCGTCTCAGGCTCTTCGACCGCCAGCTTGACTAGCGCCGACGTATCGGCGTACAGCACGCCGGTCGGGTCAGCCACGCTCGCCGCGCTGCTCCTGCAGCGCGCGCGTGCCGGCGTCTGTCACCGGTCCGGGCGGACTACCGATCTCGCGAAGCACCTGGTGCAGGTCGCGGCGCGCGGGCACGGCACGACCCTCCGCGATCAATCGTCGAACCGCGGGCGGCAGAGCATCGGTGCTCGGTGCATCTCGGGGCATGGACCGACAGTATCGAGGGATGGCCGCCGCGATCAAGGATCGTGCG
This sequence comes from uncultured Actinomycetes bacterium, assembly GCA_963742745.1. GTDB lineage: Bacteria > Actinomycetota > Thermoleophilia > Solirubrobacterales > Solirubrobacteraceae > CADCVQ01. The sequence continues at coordinate 104,004 of CAVUND010000015.1, read as the reverse complement.
CAACTTGGGCTCGCCGACACTGCGTCGACGGGCGTCGGCTGATCCCTAGGCGCGGATCATGCCCGGCGAAGCGACTCAACTCGGCGGGTCTCGCGCCCCGCGCCCGAGGCTGCCGTTGAGCAGGTCGTCGAAGGCCTTGCCGTGCTGGGTTCGCTCGCGGTCACGCAGCGACTCGGTGTAGATCCGCAGCGATGTCGAGGGGTCGGCGTGGCCGCCCTGGTCGGCGACCCAGCGCGGCGGAGCACCGGCTTCGTGCAGGAACGTGAAGAACGTCTTGCGCAGGGCGTGCGCGGTCACGCCGTCGCGCAACGCGGGCTGGTTGCGTTCTGCGAGCACGACGTTGGTCTGCGCGACGAGCGGCTTGATGATGCTCACCGACGCATTCGAGCCCTCGTAGCGTGTGCCGTTGCTCGTCGGAAGCAACGGACCGGTCGCGGGGCGCCCGGAGGTCATCTCGAGGTAGCGCTTGAGGTCGGCGACCGTGTCTGGCGTCAACTGCACCGTGCGCACGCCCGCTGGTGTCTTGGCCTGGCCGACGTGCAGGCAGTTGGCGAGCACGTCGACGTCACAGCGGCGCACTCGGCACGCCTCATCGATGCGCAGACCCGCAGCGCACAAGACGCGCACCCATACGCGAAAGAACGGGACCGGATCGCCGGCCTGCTCATAGCGCGACTGGCGGTAATGCGCGGTCGACAGCGCAATCGACAGCCGCGAGGCGATCTGCGGATAGGTAAGGCCCTCCGAGCGCAGCTTGGCGACCTGCAGCACCTTGTCGGTGACTCCGGTTGCGCGCCGGTCCAAGCGGTCGGCAGCGTCGAACATCGCCCGGACCTCATGGGGCTGAAGGACCGGGCGCCGCGGCGTGCGGTGGCGTAGTCGCCGCACACGCCGGCCCGGATTGTCGCGCAGGTAGCCGCGCTCGACCGCGTCATCAAGGATGCGGCTCAGCAGCGCGAGGATCTTGTTGATCGACTCATGAGACAGCGGTCGCAGCGGCATGTTGTGCGTATCGCGCTCGACCACACCGGCCTCCAGGCGCTCGGAGATCCGCCGGCTCTCCTTCAAAAGCGTCGTCTTGACCGCAGTGACGCGCGTGATGTCAAACGTCGACAGGGGCACCTCGCCGACATGCGGCAGCAGGTGGCTCTCCAGACGCCACTTCACGTCGCGGACCGTGCTCGGCCGCCACTCAAGCATGTTGTCCTCAAACCAACTGGACGCATACGCGCGAAACGTCAGTCCGCTCTCCTCGCCGGCGCGGGGACCGGCGGCCAGCTCGGGCCGCTGCCAGGTTCCGGCGCGGATCTCCGCGAGCTGCTCCTCCAACGCGACCATCGCACGACCACGCGTCCAGCCCTCACGATCGCTGCCCAAGCGCACCCTGTGGCGCCGTCCGCCGACGGTCAGCCGCAGATAGAACGTCTGCGCGCCATCCACCTGCGCACGGACATCAATCGATCCGCGATTGGGCCGAGGCATGCGCGCTCCTCCTCAATCTCCCACGTCATTTGTGCCGGCGCAAAGGCACATCACGCCGTACCTGTCGCGGCTGCCTCGCAGCGGACCCCCCAGGATCTCCACGGTTTGGGACACGATGTCCCAAACTCCCGGCAGAATCCGGTCGTCCTTCCGGCACCGGCCGCTCGCAGGACACCGGATAATCCCCTGCAAAACCGCCATATCGCGGCGTCCCCCGCGCGGCTTCACACGCGAGAGGTCGCAGGTTCGAAACCCGCCGCGCCCATGACGAGGAAATAGCTGGAAATGAGAAGGTTTGTGGTCGCGCGCCGTCGGCGGCCGCAGACCCCAAAGTAGCTCGATGGCCTAAACCCATCGCCGACGCTCAGCGCGCCACACGGGTTCGTGTGTCGAGGAGCGCGTGGCGACGTTGCTCGTCTTGCGCGACCGGGGCATTCAAGGCAGCCGCGCAAGCATCGATCACACCGTCAATCGCCGCGTCTGGCGTGTGGGTTATCGACGCCAAGCGCTACATGGGTGGCGCGGCAGCGCCCGGACCCTGAGGGCGGGCGGCGGCAGCCTACGAACGCGAGCCCTCCCCGCGCCGCGGTCCGCGCGTCTTGGCGCGGCTGAGTTTCCGCTCGAGGTCCGCAACCTTGTCCTCACGACCGATGGCCTTGAACCGGCGCAGCGCATCGTTCGCCCGCTCGAACCCACGAGGGTCGCCGGCCTCCCGTGACCGCCGCCCGTACTCGAAGAGGATGTCGCACACCAACGGTGCCTTCGGGCCGCGCTCCGCTTCGGAATCCTTGGCGAGTGCCTCGAGCTCTGTAACCGCGGCGCGATGATCGCCGGCGCGCAGGAGGCTCGCCACGAGCTGGCGTCGGGCGCCGAACGTCTGGCCATTGTTCGGGCCGCACGTTCGCTCGAACAGCAGGACGCGCTCGCGGTGCGTCCGCTCGGCTGCCGCGAAGTCGCCGGGCGAGACGGAGGGGAGCGGCCGCGCGAGGGACGAGCACCCGCGCGCGGCGCGTGGGGCGCGGCAGACCGCGCGGGCTGACAGTCGGCGGATCTCGGCGTCGCGGAGCGTTGCGGCAAGTCGTGGCGAGCGCGCGGGCGGGCTGCGAGCACTTCCTGCTCGCAGTGATCGTTGGCGCCGGCACGGCGGCCGCGGTAGCGTCCAGTCGTTACGTCTCACTGATCTCTCGGAGGGGCACATGCGAAGGGGTCCGATGGCGGTCTTGGTGGCCGCCGGTGCACTGGCGCTCAGCGCGGCGCCGGCGTCGGGAGCTTCCAAGAACGTGGAGCTGCTCGACAACCTGCCGGAGGCCAAGAACGCCACGGCGATCAACTTCCTGAGCTACAGGAACGCGGGTCAAGGCAACGGCGCCGCCAACCGGCGCAAGGCGCTCGACGTGATGCTCGTTACGGGGCGCTTCGGGTTGAAGTCCTATTCGCTCGCGGATCCGGCGCATCCGCGGCTGCTCGACGAGCTGACGGCCGAGCAGCTGCGTCTGCCCGGTGATCCGGAGGTTCGCTACGGCGTGGATGGCACGCCGATCTCGACCTTCTGGCAGAACGAGGACATGGACGTCGATCGCAAGCGCAAGCTCGCGATCATGTCCCGCGACCCGCGTGCCTACGCGGGCACGACGAGCCAGGAGCCCGGGGAGCCGAACGCCGCCGGCGCGACGAACATCGCCGGCTTCTACGTAGTCGATGTCCGCGATCCCTCGGACATGCAGCTGGTGAGCTTCCAGGAGCTTCCGACCGGCCATACGACGACCTGCATCAACGACTGCCGGTGGCTGTGGTCTGGTGGCCCGGCGAGCACGAACAAGCAGCGGATCGAGCTCGGGTGGACGTTCGGCCGCCCGATCATCGCGACTGACCTGAGTAACCCGCGCAAGCCGCGGGCGTACCCGACGCGACCGCTCGACCTCCGCCGCCGCGACGGGGCGACGGCCTACTCGCACGACGTGCAAGTGGATGCGATGGGCATCGCCTGGGTCTCCGGTGACGGCGGGACGCGGGGCTACTGGACCGATGGCCGCCACTTCGACCCGCTGCAGGGCGTCGCGCGGCAGGCGACCGCGCTCGACCCGATCCCGTACGCGGGCGGCGGTCTGCCGGCTTCGGCCGTCGGAGACTCGACAGGAGGCTTCGAGCACAACGCGTGGCGGCCTGTCGGCGACGGCGCGCCCCAGGGGGATCCGCGCTATCGGGCGGGCGAGCTGCTGCTGGCCACGGAGGAGGACTTCGGGCCCGCCGAGGAGTACTGCCGCAACCGGGGTCAGTTCACCATCGCGTCGCTCGCCGGCAGCTACGGCGGCGAGGCGTGGCTGTCGACTCCGCAGAGCCCGTTCCGGCTCTCGGTCGTCGGCACGTGGAATCCCGATCAGCAGGAGGGCTCGCGTCCGCCGGGGCAGTACGCCCCGCTGGGGAACTTCTGCTCGGCTCATTACTTCGACGTGGATGGGGCAACGGTCACGTACGCCTGGTACGGCGAGGGCACACGGTTCCTGGACATCTCGAACCCGGCCGACCCCACGCAATTCGCCTACTGGCGCCCCGACGACGGCATCGTGTGGGCGTCCTACATGCACCGAGGCCTCGTGTACACCGCCGACCGGACCCGCGGAGTCGACGTGCTGCGCCTGACCGGCGGCGCGGTCGCCGCCCGCCGCTCCGGCCGGGAGGTGAGCGCACCGCCCCCGTCCGCGCGACAGCGGCGGTTCCTGGCGCGGATCGCCGGCGGCTACCGCCCCGACCCGGTCACGGCGGGGATCTGCTTCCTGCCGACGCGCTAGCCGGATCGCACCGACGGGCGCGCCGGGCATTCCCCGGCGCGCTCGTTGTGGCGAGAGCGCGTCCCTTCTTCCAGCTGGCGCTTCGCTGCTCGCTTGCCGCGAAGTCCGCAGGCCGCGCCGCTGATCGGCGCACAGGAACAGCCTGCGACTCGCGGCGAAACCGAGGCCCGCCCCTTGCGCGAGAAGCAGCGCTCGCCGGGTCGGGCCCTCGCTACTCCGAGGCGACCGAGATCTACAACGAGACCTTCCATGACTTCCCGACCGGACTGAAGATCTGGGTGCGCATCCATGCCACGATCGCCGGCGGTCGAATGATCGTCGAGCGCGAGATCGACAAGGTCACCGGCTGTCCGTAGCCGCTGCCGCCAGCGCGTGGCGGACGAGGAACCGCCGATCGTGGTAGGAGCTGCTTTCGGCCTGCAAGGAGCAGTCTCATCCAGCTCCGCTGCAAAGGCCGTTGCCGGTCCTCAAACAAACGTCAACCGGGCGGCACGGGCACAGCCGAGGCCTGCTGACGAATGACGCCGGGCCTGCCGCCGCTCCCGTTCGCGAGCGCGGCCAGTCGCGGTGTCTACCTCACCGGCCGCGTGATGTGCTCGGCGTCGCCGGGGGAGTAGATGAGCAGCCCGCGCAGCGGCTTGGTGATGTGCGCAGTGTGCTCGACGCCGCGCGGCACGAAGACGAACGATCCGGCCCCGGCAATGACCTCGCGGTCGGGGAAGATGAAGGTCATCTCGCCTTCGGCGATGTAGAAGCCCTCGTCGGTGTGGGGATGGATGTGCATCGGCGGCCCCTCGCCCGCGGGGACGCGGCCCATCATCACGCGGTAGGCGCCGCCGGTCAGTTCGTTGCCGATGAGGTCGGGCTCGCCGTCGTGGTCAAAGACGAAGGTTGTTCCGCAGATGGTCTCCATGGGGTCGACGTTAACCCCGATGCTCTCGAGTTGCAGCGCGTGCCGACCGTGTGGAGCCGCCTCTGCACACGAAGACGCCTACGGCCTGATGTTCTGGTTGAGGTGGAACAGGTTGTCCGGATCGTAGTGCCGCTTGGTGTCGACCAGGCGGTCGTAGTTCTCCTTATTGTTCACCCTAACTCTGTCCTGATCGTCGTCCGCCATGAAGTTGATGTAGCCGCCCTCCTCCGAATGCGGCGCGGTGGCGTCGTAGAAGTCGCGCACCCAGGCGATGTTGGCCTCGTTCTGCGCGGGGTCTGGCCACATTCCCGCGATCACCGTGGCGAAGGTCGCGTCCCGGTAGCTGCCAACGAGCCCGTGCTGGGTGGCGAAGTGCGTTGCTCGCGCCCGCGAGGCGTCGATCTTGCTTACCGGCCCCACGGGTCCTGGCACGACGCTGTGGTTCACGCACGCCAAGGGCAGGCAGACGACGATGCGCTTCACCGCCGTCGAGCCCAGCCGGAGGATCGGGTTCGAGGGCCAGGTCGGGCCGCTCAAGCCGGCCGGCGACTTCAACTTCGCGCCCACGGACGGACACACGAGGCTGACGGTCCGGGTCACACCCAACCCGGCCGGCCCCCTCAAGCTGCTGACACCGCTCGTCAACCGCATCGGCCAGCGCGTCTGGGATCGGCGACTCGCACACATCAAGACAACGCTCGAGGCACCCGCTTGATCGTTGCGGCACGATCGAGCGATGCTGCGTGCTGCAATTCGCCCGAAGCAGTAGCGCCCCGGCGGGCGTGTTCCGCTGGGCGACTCGCTGAGTGTGCCCCGTGGGATCACAGGGCAGACGACGGCACGATCCACACCTTCAGTATTGGCCTCGGGCCGGTCGCGCGGCCGCGGTCCAGCGGGATCCGCCTCGGCTGTCCGCCGTGAGCGCGCAGATGTGCCACCACCGCCTTGATTTCGTCCCCGGCCTTCGCATGCAGGTCTTCCGCGCCGCTCCTCGGCTTTCACCCCTCGAGGCACCGGGGCGGGAGTGCTTCTCGTCGTCGTCCAAAGCAGTCACGCGCCGGCGCTGCCACTTCGTGATCGCGCTGCCCCGGTTGCGTTCACCGAGGCCGCTGCGGGACCGGCGTTGGCGAGGGTGTCGTGGGGCGGATAGCTCTCGATAGCGCGAAGCACCTGCCGTTGCATCCCGCCCAGCCACCAAGAGCGACCCAGCTTGTAAAGCGCCGTCGCCGCAAGGCCCTTGGGAGTCAGCTTGAACTTGCGATAGATCGTCAGCTCGACGTCGCTGCCGCCACCGTCGCGGGGTCGGGCTCGCCAGACGAAGCCGCTCAGTTCGGGGTGATAGACGTTGGAATCGATCACGGTCGCGGTGACGACGCCGGGTTCAGACCAGTCGTAGCAGCAGCGCTCCCACCACACGCCAGCCGCCATCGTGCCTTCGGTGACATCGGCCCACCGCGTGTTCTCGGCGTGCACCTCGAGCCGCTTCGTCGAGACGTTGGGCCAGATGCGCTCGCGCCGATCGGAGAAGTCGTAGGCGGCCGCCAACGCCTGCTCGGGCGATGCCGAGCTCTGCGCGTATGTGGTGATGCTGATCTTCGGCATTGCTCAGCTCACGGCTTCGCGTAGTCCGCGTCCTCGTCACCGATGTCGATCATCACGCAGGCCTCGTCGCCGACGACCTCGGCGTCGTGGCCTGGAGCGATCGAGAACACGTCGCCGGGGGCGATCTCGCCCTCGCTGCCGTCGTCCATGTACACGCGCATCCGCCCGGCGAGCACGTAGCCCAGGTGCGCGAACTCGCACGACTCGGTTCCGGCGATCGGTTTGATGTGGTCCGACCACCGCCACCCGGGCTCGAATATCGCCTTGCCGATCTCGCGGTCGCCCAGGGTCACCAGCTCGACACGCCCGTTGCTCTCGAAGGGGCGGGTCTCGTCGGGGTTGTCGAAGCTTTTGATCTCGATGCCGCGCACTGGGGTCCTTTCGATGCCGTTGAATTGACACCGCGAAGGTAAACCGGCCCAGCTCGCGCGGCATCGGGCATTTGCCCGATATTTCGGGGCTACGTCTCGGCTGATGCCTCGTAGCTGCCAGCGAGCCCGTGCTGGGTGGCGAAGTGCGTTGCTCGCGCCCGCGAGGAGCGTCGATCTTGCTGCGACTGAGCAGTCCGGCCGCGGAGTCGCAGTATTCCGGTTTCGCGAGCGACCGGCACGCTCGTGCCGGTCCCCGGCACCGGGCATTCCGACGAGATGCTGGCCTCGCTGCTGACCCTCTCGGACGTCATGGCGACCCGGCCACCACGCGGCGGTCTGCGCCGATGTGCGGCGCGAGAGCGTCGTCGGGGTGGTCGGCGACGGCGCAGTCGGGCTCTCCGGCGTGCTCGCCGCCGCCCGCCTGGGCGCCGAGCGGATCATCGCCCTCAGCCGCAACCCGGTCCGCCAGGAGCTGGCGCGGGCGTTCGGCGCCACAGACATCGTCGCCGGCCGCGGCGAGGCGGCAAGAGCGTCCGCGGCGGCGCCGCGCCGGCGCGGACCTACATCCCCGAGCTGCTCGACGACGTGCTGGCCGGCAGCTTCGACCCGGGCCGCGTGTTCGATCTCCAGACGGGCCTGGACGACGTCGCCGAGGCCTACGCCGCGATGGACGAGCGCCGCGCGATCAAGTCGCTGCTGCGGGTGGCTCTCTGATCGGCCGCCCGGCAAGACACCACGCCGAGATGAGGGATCACCCCTCATGCGCCCTCGGGGGCTCGCGAGCAGACTGGCCTCATCGCCTGTCAACCACTCACCAAGGAGCCCACCATGAACATCAAGCGCACCATCACCATCGCCGCCGCCACCGCCATCGCCGCGGTCGGGATCAGCTCTCCAGCCATGGCCATCACCCCGATCGGCGGCCTCAGCGCCGGTCCCGTCAAGCCGGTCGTCGTCTGGGATCACGCGGCCTGGAAGAAGTGCTACTCGCTCACCTACGCCCAGTGGCGTGAGGACGGCCACTCGCCCTCCACCTCGCAGTCCGCGGCCGACCTCACCTGCGGCACCCAGCCCTAGAGAGCTGAAACCCTTCATCAACGACAGACGGGCCCCGCCGGCGGCGGGGCCCGTCGTCGTTCTACGGGGTGATGACGAGCTTGCCGCGCGCCTGCCCGCTCACGAGGTGGCGCATCGCGTCCGGCATCTCGTCGAGCGCGAACGTGCGCTCGACCGCCGGCACGAGGCGGCCCTCGTCGGCGAGCGCCGCCAGCCGCTCCAGGCCGGCGTAGTGCTCCTTGGACACGAACGTCGTCAGCCGCTGCCCGAGGACCGGCGACATCGCGAGCGCGCGCAGCTGGCGGTCGAAGCCGCCCAGCCAGCGGCCGCCCTCCTCGCCGCCGCCGATGACGAGCGTGCCGGCCGGCGCGAGCGCCCGCCGCAGGCGCGCGATCGAGGCGTTGCCGGCGAGGTCGAGGATGAGGTCGTACGTCCGCGCTCCGTCGGCGAAGTCCTCGCGGGTGTAGTCGACGACGTGATCGGCGCCGATCGAGCGCACGAGGTCGGCCTTGCCCGTGCTGCAGACGCCGGTGACCTCGGCGCCGAGCGCCTTGGCGATCTGCACGGCGTGCGTGCCCACGCCGCCGGACGCGCCGATGACGAGGACCCGCTGCCCGGCCTGCAGCCGCCCGGCCTGCGTGAGGCCCTGCAGCGCGGTGAGCCCGGAGACCGGCATCGCGGCGGCCTGCGCGAAGGTGAGGCACGCCGGCTTGTGGGCCAGCTTGTCCTCGGGCGCAGCCGTGAACTCGGCGAACGAGCCGCGGCCGATGCCGAACACCTCGTCGCCCGGTGCGAAGCGCGTGACGTCGGCGCCGATCGCGGTGACGACACCCGCGACGTCGAAGCCGGGGACCGGATTCTTCGGGGCGCGCAGGCCGAAGCCCAGCCGTACCGCATAGGGCAGCCCCGCCATGAGGTGCCACGTGCCACGGTCCAGGCCCGCCGCGCGCACCGCGACGAGCACGTCGCCGGGACCGATCGCGGGGCGGTCGATATGCGCTGCGCTCAACGTGTCCGCCGACCCGTACCGGCGCTGGACGATCGCGCGCATCTGCCCGCTGGAGACCGAGGTGGAGGCGCTTGTCGTCGTGCTGCGTGTCAGGGTGGTCGTCGCGGCCATGTCGCTGCCCTCCGGGTCTGGGCCTTACGGCGTAAGGTCTGTCGCCCACAGTAGCCGTACGCTGTAAGGTTGTCAAGAGGGGCTGGCGGGATCGAGCGATGACGGAGGAGTGCGACGTGGCCGAGCGAGCGAGGACGAAGCCGAGCACGCGGGCGTCCTCGCGCGCGCCCCTCACCCGGCAGCGGGCGCTGGAGGTCGCGGTCGCGCTCGCCGACGCCGAGGGGATCGCCGCGCTGACGATGCGCCGGCTCGCGCGCGAGCTCGGCATCGAGGCGATGTCGCTCTATCACCACGTCGCCAACAAGGACGACATCCTCGACGGCATGGTCGACCTCGTCTTCGGCGAGATCGAGCTGCCCGGCGCGGACGCGGAGTGGAAGCCCGCGATGCGCGCGCGGGCGCGGTCGGCGCGCGCCGCGCTCACCCGCCATCCGTGGTCGATCAGCATCATGGAGTCGCGCCGCACACCGGGCCCGGCCACCCTGCGCCACCACGACGCGGTGCTCGGGTCCTGCCGCCGCGCCGGCTTCTCGGTGCCGATGGCCGCGCACGCGTTCTCGCTGATCGACAGCTACATCTACGGCTTCGTCCTGCAGGAGGTCAACCTGCCCTTCGACGCCGGCGACGACCTCGAGGAGGTCGTGGCGTCGATGCTGCTGCCGTTCTCCGCCGAGGACTATCCGCATCTCGTCGAGCTGACGACCGAGTACATCCTCAAGCCCGGCTACAGCTACGCCGACGAGTTCGAGTACGGCCTGGGCCGGATCCTCGACAGTCTCGAGGCCGCGGCCCGCGCGCGCGCGGGCTGACCGGCCGCGCGGACCCGCCCACCGGCGCCGCCGCGGCCCGCTCCCCGCGCAATGCGCACGCGCCAGCTTGCGCCGCCGTCAGCACCATCGACGCCCGCGCCACGCATGGGCCCCTGGCAACGCAATCTCATTGCGCGCCTGCGACCGTTGCCGGTCACGGCGCGTCGTCCAAGGAGGACCCCCAGATGTCGCCCAAGACCCGCACGATGCGCAGAGGCACGGCGCTCGCCGCCGCAGCGCTCTCGCTCGCCGTCGCCGCCCCGTCCGCCGCGCAGGCACAGAGCGCCGTCGCCTCGCCCGCCTATGGCGCCACCGCCAACGGCCGGATCCTCACCTTCTCGCTCGACAGCCCGCTGGCGACGAGCGCGCGCAAGATCACCGGCCTCGCCAACCGCGACACCATCGTCGGCATCGACGAACGGCCGGTCGGCGGCGCCCTCTACGCCGTCACGAAGGGCTCCGGCGGCGCCGGTCGCGTCTACACGATCAACCCCGCCACCGGCCAGGCGACGCTCGCCTTCGCCCTCGTCGCGCCCGGGCGCGCGAACGCCGCCGACCCGGCCACGCCGATCGTGCTGAGCGGGACCGAGTTCGGCGTCGACTTCAACCCCGCCGCCGACGCGCTGCGGATCGTCAGCAACACGGGTCAGAACCTGCGCGCGCTGCCGTCGGACCGCACCGTCGCCACGGTCGCGCGCTTCGCCGGCGACACCTTCACCGACGGCGCCCTCAGCTACCAGCCGATCACCGCCAGCCCGCGGGCGGTCGAGCGGGGCGTCAACGCCGCCGCGTACACGAACAGCGACACGGACCCCGCGACGGCGACCGCGCTGTTCGACATCGACGCCGTCACCCAGCGCGACCTCGTGGCGCAGAACCCGCCCAACGACGGCACCCTGACGAAGGTCGCCGACCTCGACATCGGCACGCGCCAGGTGCAGGGCTTCGACATCCGCGGCGCCGACGAGGCGTTCGCCGTCCTCGGCGGCATCCGGCTGCCCGCGTTCGTCGAGGCGATCCTGCTCGGACGCCGGATCCTGCCGCTGTCCGTGCCCGTGCGGCTCGTCTCGCTGGACCTCGCCAGCGGCGCCGTGACCGAGCGCGGGTTCGTCGGCACGGGATCGCCGCTCGTCGGGTTCACGATCGACATCCCCACGCCGTAGTCGCCACGGCGCGCGGCGGCGGCACGCGTGCCGTCGCGCGCCGGTGGGCAGACCGCCGCCATGTCGGTTCGACGACACGGCGGCGGGAGCGTGCGAGCATCCCGGCCGATGAGCACCGGCGCCGAGGACGTCGTACGAGCCGCCAGCGCGCTGTCGTCGCGGCTGCCGTGGCCGCTCGCCGTCCTCGCCCGCCTGGCCTACAACTACCGCTGGGCGTGGCTGCCCGACGGTCCCGACGTCTTCAGGGACGTGGACCCGGCGCGCTGGGCCGCCTGCGGGCGCAACCCGGTGCGGCTGCTGCAGGAGACCTCGGCCGAGGCGCTGCTGCGCGCGGCCGGCAACGCCGCGCTCGTCGCCCGCGCCGAGGCGCTCGAGGCGGCGCTGCTGGAGGACCTCGCGCGGCCGGACGCGACGGGCGTCGCCGACGCGCAGCAGCCGATCGCCTTCTTCTGCGCCGAGTACGGGCTGCACGTCTCGCTACCGATCTACGCCGGCGGCCTCGGCGCGCTGGCCGGCGACATCCTCAAGGAGGCGTCCGACCGCGCGCTGCCGCTCGTCGCCGTCGGGCTCATGTACCGCCACGGCTACTTCCGCCAGCGCGTCGACCACACCGGCTGGCAGCAGGAGTTCTGGGTGCCGACCGACCCCGAGCGCTCGCCGGCGGTGCTCGTCACCACCGGCGACGACCGCGCCCCGCTGCGCATCCGGGTGCCGATCGGCGTAGACGACGTGGTCGCGCAGGTGTGGCGCGTCGACGTCGGCCGCGTCCCGCTGTTCCTGCTCGACACCGACCTGCCGGACAACCCCCGCGTCGCGCGCTGGATCACGACGCGCCTCTACGACAGCGACCCCCAGACGCGCCTGGCGCAGTACGTCCTGCTCGGCTGCGGCGGCGCGGCGGCGCTGCGCGCGCTCGACATCGACCCGGCGATCGTCCACATGAACGAGGGTCATGCCGCGTTCGCGGCGCTGGAGATGACGCGCACCGCCGTGGATGGCGGGACGGACTTCGCGGACGCCTTCGAGGCGGTCCGCCGGCGCACGGTCTTCACGACCCACACGCCGGTCCCGGCCGGCAACGACACGTATCCCGCCGATCAGGTGCGCGCCGTGATCGCGCCCATCGCCGAGTCGCTGGGCACCAGCGGCGAGGAGATCGTCCGGCGCGGGCGCACGCACCCCGACGACGAGCACGAGCCGTTCGGGGTCACGCAGTTCGCGCTGCGCGCCAGCCGCGCCGCGAACGGCGTCAGCCGCCGCCACGGCGAGGTCTCGCGCGGGATGTGGCACGCGCTGTGGCCCGACCGCGCGGTTGACGACGTGCCGATCGGCCACGTCACCAACGGCGTCCACGTCCCGACCTGGGTGGGGGCGCCGATGCGCCGCCTGCTCGACCGCCATCTCGGCGCCGGCTGGCCCGCGCGGGCGGCCGACCCGGCGACGTTCGCGCCGATCGACGCGATCCCGGCCGCCGAGCTGTGGGCAGTGCGCTGCGAGCAGCGCGGGCTGCTCGTCGACTACGTCCGCGACCGCAGCCAGCTGCAGCGCATCGCGCGCGGCGACCCGCGCGAGTTCGTCGAGGCCTCCGCGCGGGCCTTTGACCCGAATGTCCTGACGATCGGCTTCGCCCGCCGGCTGGCGACGTACAAGCGCCTGCACCTGCTGCTGCACGACGTCGAGCGCAGCTTCGCGCTGCTCGGCGGCGACCGGCCGGTGCAGCTGCTGCTCGCCGGCAAGGCGCACCCGCGCGACGACGGCGGCAAGCGCCTCGTACAGGAGCTCTTCGCGGTCCGCGCCCAGCGGCGCGCGTTCGAGCGCGTCGTCTTCCTCGAGGACTACAACCTCGGCGTCGCCGCGCGCCTGGTCGGCGGCTGCGACCTGTGGATCAACGTGCCGCGACCGCCGCTGGAGGCCAGCGGCACGAGCGGCATGAAGAACGCCGTCAACGGCGGGCTGCAGCTCAGCGTGCTCGACGGATGGTGGGCCGAGGGCTACGACGGCGACAACGGCTGGGCGCTGTCGGGCGAGGTCGACGGCGACGAGGGCGCGCAGGACGCCCGCCACGCCGGCGAGCTGTACCGGCTGCTGGAGAGCGAGGTCGTGCCGGAGTTCCACGACCGCGACGAGACCGGGATCCCCCAGGCCTGGGCCGCGCGCATCAAGCGCTCCATGCGCACGCTCATCCCGGAGTTCTCGGCGACGCGCATGCTGGCCGAGTACGAGCAGCGCGTCTACCGCGCCGGCTGACGCCCTCTGCCGCCACCGGCGACGCAACGTCCGGTGCGTCGCCTATCCATTGCGCATGACGATCGACGAACACCCGCCGCTGCGGCCAGAGGCCTGATCGCGATGGCGATCCTCCCCCGACACCGGCCCGCGAGCCTCTGGCGCCCCACGCTGGACCGTGTCCTGTGCGCGGTCGACGCAACCCGCGGCGGCACCGCGGCCGTCCGCGAAGCCCTCGTCCTCGCGCCATGCGCCACGCGGCTGTCGTTCATCGCCGTCAACGACGACGCCGGCGACGGCCGTGCGGCCGTCGTGTCGCTGGCCGCGCGCCGCGCGCGCCAGGCGCTCGAGCAGGCGCAGGCGAAGGCCGCCGCGCGCTCGATCCGCGCCGACGTCGAGCTCCTCGACGCGGCGGACGCGGCCGGCGCCCTGATCGAGCGCGCCCGCGCCGGCACGATCCTTGTCGTCGGAGGCCACGGCGAGCACCCCGCCGGCAGGGCCTCCGGCCCGGTCGCCACGCCCCTCGCCGCGCGGGCCGCGGGGCCGCTGCTCGTCGCCCGCGCCGGTGCGCGCGCCGACGCCACCGGACTGCGCATCCTCGTCGCGGTCGACGACAGCGCGGGCGCTGCGGCGCTCGCCGAGCTGGCCGGTGCGATCGCCGCGAGCTGCGCCGGCGTCGTGCACCTCGTCCACATCCAGAACCGCGACTACGGCTCACAGACGCGCCACCGGCTGGCCGAGCTGGCCACCACGCTCATCGAGCAGACGGGCTCCGAGCCGGTCGTCGACGTGGCGCGCGCCGCGAACGTCGCCGCGCACGTATGCCAGCTCGCGCGCGACTGCGACACGAGCCTCGTGGTGGTGGGCCGGCGCAGCCGCCCGGGTGCCCCAGCGCTCGGTCCGGTCGGCCAGCGGATCGTGCTCGCGGCGCCGTGCTCGGTGCTCGTCGCGCCGACCGCATGACGTAGCCGTCGGCCGGCGCTCAGGCCGCGAGGACGAGCCGGTGCGCGTTGCCCGACGGGTCGCGCACGAGCGCGTCGTCGGGGCCCTCCTCGACGCTGCCGGCGGCGTCGGCGCGCGCGAGCACGCGCTCGCGCTCCTGCGCGTCGGGCAGCACGATCGTGGCGTGGCGCAGCGCGGCGGCGCCGGGCGGCGGCGGCGGCGCGCCGCGGCTCTGCCAGGTGTTCGCGCCGAGGTGATGGTGATAGCCGCCGGCGGAGAGGAATGCCGCCTGCGAGCCGAGCTGCGACCATGAGATCGAAGCCGAGCACCTCGCGGTAGAAGGCGACGGTCTGCGCGACGTCGGCGACCTTCAGGTGCACGTGGCCCATCACGGTCTGCTCGGTGAGGCCGTCGAACGGCTCCGTGCGCGGGTCCTCGAGCTCGCCGAGCAGGCTCTCGACGTCGAGCGGCAGCGTCGTCAGGCGCGTCGCGACCTGCCCTTCCCACACCTCGCGCGGCTGGTCCCAGTAGATCTCGATGCCGTGACCGTCGGGGTCGTCGAGGTACAGCGCCTCGCTGACGAAGTGATCCGACAGCCCGGTGAGCGCGACGCGCTCGCGGGCGGCGTGCGCCAGCCAGCGCGCGAGGTCGGCGCGCTCGGCGAGCAGCAGCGCGAAGTGAAAGAGCCCGGTGTGGCGGCCCGCGGGACGGGCCCCCGGCTGCTCGACGAGCACGAGCAGCTCGCGCTCTGCGACGCCGAGCGAGGCGCGGCCCTCCCCCGCCTCGAGCACGCTCAACCCGACGCTGGCGCCGTAGAAGCCGAGCGAGCGCTGCAGGTCGGACACCGTCAGGTGAACGGCGCCGACCGTCGTCGAGGGCGAGATTTCGCCGTGCACGGGGGCGCCGGCGAGCTCGAGCTCTTCCGGGTCAAGCGGCGGCATCGGCCAACCCGGTGTCGCAGGCACCCGCCGAACGCGGGGCGAAGCGCCCGAAGACGCGCGCGAGCGTCGCGATCTCCTCCTCGTCGAGCTGGTCGAAGAACGCGGCCTGCACGGAGGCGAAGTGCGTCGACTGGGCGCCCTTGACGAGCTCCAGGCCGGCGTCGTTGATCTGCGCGTGGACGGCGCGCGCGTCGTTCGGGCAGGCGTGGCGGTCGACGAGCTTGCGCTCCTCGAGCACGGCGATGATCCGCGAGACGCGGCTGAGGCTCAGGCCCGACGCGCCGGCCAGCGCGGTGAGGTGCATCTGGCGGTCGTCGGCGGCGGCGAGCCGCGCGAGCAGCTCCAGGCCGCTGAGGCTGAGGCCGTGCTGCGCGGTGAGCTCGGCGTCGAGTGCGCGCGTGAGCTGCTTGTGCGTCTCGAGCAGGCCGATCCACGCGTCCGCGTGAGCCTCGGTCCAGTGCGCGAGCCCGTGCTCGTCGGTCTCGTAGGAGCAGCTGTGCGGCTTGGGTGTGAGCTTCTCTGCCATGTCGGGATCTCCGAGTGACCCAGGATAGCGCGAACAGTTGCGCCCGCAACTATCTGTGCTATGGTTGCTCTAGCAAGCTTGCGCTAGCAAGCAAATCTATGCGCCAACTTGAGGAGATTCACCATGAGCACTGCAACTCTCGCCCCGACCGGAACCTGGACCGTCGACCCCACGCACTCTCGTGTCGGCTTCTCGGTCAAGCACCTCGGCATCGCCACCGTGCGCGGCACGTTCAAGGAGCTCGAGGGCACGCTGGAGATCGGCGACGACCTCACCAGCGCCAAGGCCTACGGCACGGTGAAGACCGCGTCGGTCGACACCAACGAGCCCGGCCGCGACGAGCACCTGCGCAACGCCGACTTCTTCGACGTCGACAACTACCCCGAGATCACCTTCGAGTCGACCTCGATCGAGGCGATCGACGAGGACTCGCTGAAGATCATCGGCGACCTCACGATCAAGGGCACGACGAACGAGGTCGAGCTCCTCGCGGAGATCGGCGGCACGGAGGTCGATCCGTGGGGCAACGACCGCGTCGGCCTCGAGGCCGTCGGCAAGATCTCGCGCAGCGACTTCGGCATCAAGTTCAACATGGCGCTCGGCAGCGGCAACGTCGCCGTCGGCGACAAGGTCACGCTGAACCTCGACATCTCGGCTGTGAGGGCTGCCGCGTAACCCCCGGTCCAACCGCTCACCGGGCCGGCGGCCCCTCCTCCCGCCGCCGGCCCGCGAGCGCGCTCGCGCACTGCCAGACTGTTGCGCCATGGCAGACCCGCTCGTCATCCAGTGCGCGATCACGGGATCGATCGATGCCGATCCGGAGCGCCGGCCCAACCTGCCGGCCACGCCGGAGGCGATCGTCGCCTCGGCGCTGGAGGCCTGGCGGGCCGGAGCGGCGGTGGTGCACCTGCACGCGCGCGAGGCCGACGGCACGCCGACGCAGGACCGCGAGGCCTACCGCGGGCTCGTCGAGGCGCTGCGCGACGCGGGCTGCGAGGCGATCGTCAACCTCTCCTGCGGCAGCGCCGGTGGCCGCGCCCTGCGCGACGAGCGCCTCGGGCCGCTCGAGCTCGCGCCCGAGATGGCGAGCTTCGACTGCGGCTCGATCAACTTCCGCGAGCAGCTCTTCGAGGGCGACCTGCCCTTCCTGCGGCGGATGGCCGCGAAGTTCCGCGAGTTCGGGGTGCGCCCCGAGGTCGAGTGCTTCGACACCGGCCACGTCGGCCTCGCCCTGCAGCTGCGCGACGAGGGGCTGCTGGACGCGCCGATGGTCATGCAGTTCGTGCTCGGCGTGCCGGGCAGCGGCGTGCCCGCGACCGTCGAGATGGTCGAGCACCTGCGGCGCATGGTCCCCGCCGACTGGCCGTGGTCGGTGTGCGCGATCGGGCGCGCGCAGCTGCCGCTGAACGCCTACTGCATCCTCGCCGGCGGCCAGGTGCGCACGGGCCTGGAGGACAACCTCTGGTTTCGCCGTGGCGAGCCGGCGACGAACGGCGCGCTCGTCGAGCGCATCGTCCGCCTGGCGACCGAGCTCGACCGCCCGGTCGCGACGCCCGACGAGGCCCGCGCGATCCTCGGCCTGGACGCCTGACGCGGCCGCCGGCGGCGGCCGCAGCGGCGCTCAGTCCCGGCGCAGCAGCTTCTTGGCCTTGTCGGCGAGGCCGCCGATGGTGTCCTTGAGGCCGCCCGAGGCGCGATCGACCTTGCCCTCGTCCTTGAGCTCCTGGTCGCCCGTGAGGTCGCCGATCGCTTCCTTCGTGTGACCTTTGGCCTTGTCCATCGATCCGTCTGACATGTGAACTCCTTGGGTGGGGTGGGGATGGCGGGGTACCGAACCCGTACCCGGTCGGACTCGCGGCAACCTCCTGGTCGAAATATGGTCGCTGTGACCAGTTATCTAAGCTGATTCGCGCCGATGCGATGGACCGCCACGAACAGCGAGGGCTACGCCGCGCCGGCGGCGCTCGCCACCGACGTCGTCGTGCTCACGGTGCGCGAGGCGAGTCTGCTGGCGCTGACCGTCGCCCGCGAGCCCGGCGAGCTCACGCTGCCCGGCGGCTTCGTCGGCCTGGGCGAGCGGCCGCTGGACACGGCGCTGCGCAAGCTGCGCGAGAAGACCGGCCTGGAGGCGCCCTACGTCGAGCAGCTCGGCGCGTTCGCCGACCCCGATCGCGACGCGCGCGGCTGGATCCCGTCGATCGCCTACCTCGCGCCGGTCCCGCCGGCCACCGTCGTGCCCGACCCGAGCGCGCGCTGGATCCCCGCGCGCGGCGACACCGCGCTGGCCTTCGACCACCGCGAGGTGCTCGACGCCGCCGTCGAGCGCATCGAGGGCAAGCTGTGGTGGTCGAACGTCACCGTCGGGATGCTGCCGGGCACGTTCACGCTGAGCGAGGCGCGCCGCGTCTACGAAGCGATCGCCCAGACGCGCTACGACCCGGCGACGTTCGGCCGCGACCTCAAGGCCACCGGCCTGATCGAGCCGACCGGCGAGCAGCGGGCGACGGGGCCCGGCCGGCCCGCCGCGATGTACCGCTTCACGTCCAACCGGCCCGAGTGGGGTGCCGGTCGGCGCAAGCGGATCGCCGCCGTGTGACGCATTGCACAGAAACTTTTTCCCCGGCCGCGGAGCGCCAGGATACGTTCGCGTTCATCGGTAGGAACGGGCCAAACACGCGGGCAGCATGCAGAACCGGCGTAGGGCGGTGGGCGCTCTTGCGGCGCTGACGTTGACGGTCGGACTGGCGGGCGCGGCGAACGCGCAGGCGCTGGGGCTGGGGCTGAACATCAGCCTCGGGCCGATCCAGATCGGCGTGAACCTCAGCGCGCCGTACATCGAGGGGCTGCTGACGGGTCAGACGCAGCCGCTGGACACGGTCGGCAACCTCGTCTGCCAGCCCGGCCAGACGGTCGGCGGCTACCTGCCCGGCGGTCAGCCCGTCAGCCAGGCGCTGTGCGCGATCCCCGCGCTCGACTACCAGTACGTCACGCGCTTCAGGCAGCCCAACGGCACCGAGATCGTGCGCCGCCACAGCGCGCTCGTGAACCTCCCGACCCCGCTCAACGTCGACGGCGACCTCCTGCCCGACGTCATCGCCACGGTGCAGGTGCTCAGCCTCACCCAGTTCACGGTGAAGATCGATCGCATGCTGCTCGAGCTCGCACCGCTGCCGGTGAAGATCGAGGCGATCGTCGACGACCCGACCGCCGGCGCTCTGCCGCGCGAGAACATCAACGTCGGCTACGACGCGCGCGGCAGCCGCGCGCCGAACACGTGGAAGGCGACGGCGACGCTGCCCGATGACGGCAGCGACGCGCTGACGACGCTGAACATCGTCAAGGACGTCGCCGGCGCCGGGACGACGATCACGACCGTCGGCGGTCTCTTCGACGGCGACTCGCTCGCTCGCAAGGACCCGATGGGCGGCGCGATCACGTACACGCCGGTCCCGACGCAGGCGACGCTTGGCCTGACGCTGGGCTCGTACATGGAGGTGCGCGCCGGCGCCAACGTCCCGGTCGGGGTCAAGGCCCGCGCCGAGATCGTCGACGGCGCGCGCGCGCAGCTCGCGAACTTCAACCTCGCCGGGCTGCCGCAGAGCCTGCGCGTGCGCCTCGAGGAGCCAGGCACGAACCAGCGCATCGTCACGTACGCGGCGTCGGCGAGCGTGCCGTCGCTGGACGCGACGTACAGCGACGCCACCGGCGGCGCATTGAAGACGAAGGTCGTCGCGAAGGCCAGCGGCCTGCCGACCGGCATGGTCCTGCACCAGACCGGCGCGCGCGCGGCGACGTTCGTCGCCACGCGGCGGGACGCTCGGCAGCGTGGAGGCCGGCTACGCGAGCAACGGCGAGCCGCGCCTGCTCGCGAACGCCACCCATCCCTACGCGCGCATCTACGACGACGGCACGCTGAAGTCCTACGCGGGCCGGATCGACGCCCTGCAGTCGGCGTCCGTCGACGCGACGACGAAGATCATCGGTGAGCTCCAGCTCGGACCCGCGCCGCGCAAGCCGTTGCGTGCGCTCGTCGAGATGCCGGGGCTGCGCCGCATCGACGCGCTGCTCGAGAATCTGCCGCGCCACCTCAAGGTGCTCTACGACGCCGACGGCGGGGTCATCGACTACAACGCCTTCGGCGAGACGATCGACGACATCACGCTCGACGCCGAGCAGTCGACGCCGTTCTTCGGCCGCGTGAAGCGCATCCACGGCCACATCTCCGGATTGCCGTCGCAGGCGACGGTGAACATCAAGCCCAACGCCGGCGGCTTCAAGCTCGACGCCAACAACCCGATCGGTTCGGTCGAGGCGCCGCTGATGAGCGGGCCGGAAGCCGGCCTGACGACGGGGCCGCTCGCCAACAACGAGCTGCAGGACCTCGATCTCGACGTGACGTTCGACACGCCCGGCGACGCGGTCGCCGATCCGGCGCACATCGTCGCGTTCGTGCAGGACCTGCCGGCCACGCTGACGCTCAAGCAGCAAGGTTCGAAGACGATCTACGACGCCTTCAGCACCGTCCCGAAGGTGACGCTCGACGCGCGCAACCTGCCCGGCGGCAGCAGCGGCGGGTCGCTCGACGGAGGGCTGCACAACGCCGTCGGCACGCTGACCGGGGTGCCGAAGCACTTCGAGATCGCGCAGAGCCCGAAGGCCGGGGTGACGGCCGACGGCGCGTTCACGCGCGCCGACCTCGAGGCCTGGGACCACGGCCCGCAGAACGCCGCGTTCCCCGAGGACAACCGCAACAAGGTCGCGCTGAACACGCGCGACGGGCGCCTGCACGTACAGGCGCGGGTGTTCGCGCTGAGCAAGGTGCTGCTCGGCACGTCGCTGACGACGAGCGTCGAGACGGCGTTCGGCTCGACCCCGGCGCCGCTGGACATCGCCGTCGACGGCGGCACCGCCGGCGAGCCGCTGGACCTCGACGTCGGCGTGACCGACCTGCCGACGTCCTCGACGTTCACGCTCAGCCAGCTGCTCGGCATGAAGCTCGGCTGGACCGCGGCGACGCCGGGGACCGACGTGACGGTGAAGCTGTCGTCGAAGGACGTCGGGGCCGATCTGACGCTCTCCGACCTGCCGTCGTTCGTCGACGTCTGCGTCGGCGGCGGCCTCACCGGCTGCTCGCCGAAGGCGCCGTCGTTCTTCCAGGCCGGCAGCGACCTGTGGATCTTCCCCAACGCGTTCACCGCGGTGACGAACGCCAACGGGACGATCACGATGGGCGGCAAGGTCTGCCTGCCGCCGACCGACGACGACGGCGAGGCGCTCAGCCCGCCGGGGACGGTCTACGCGGCATGCCTCGCCGGCGCCTCGACCGAACCGGATCGAGATCGACAACCTGCGCCTCAAGCAGCAGCGCCTGGAGTTCGGCTCCGGCGACACGACGAACGAGGACGAGGACGGCGATCCGCTGGAGGACGGGCTGCTGAAGCTGTGGCTCGAGGGCGACAACGACGGCATCCGGGTCGACAACCTGCACGTGCGCAACGACACGTCGGACTCGTCGACGATCGTGCGGGCCGGCCACAACGGCGGCCTGCCGCTGGCGACATCTGCATCGGCTGAGCGGCCGTAGGGGTTCACGGTCGCTGCGGCGACCGTGAAGCCCTCGGCGACGGCTACTCGCGCTCGATCGCCAGGTGCGGCATCTTGCGCTCCAGCCACGACGGCGCCCACCAGGCCTTCTCCCCCACGACCTGCATGAGGGCCGGCACGAGCAGGCAGCGGATGACGAGGGCGTCGAGCAGGACCGCGATCGCGAGGCCGAGGCCGAACTCCTTGATGACGCGCTCGGGCGTCAGCGCGAACGCGGTGAACACGACGATCATGATCAGCGCCGCCGCGGTGATGACGCGCCCGGTCGTGGCGACGCCGTTGCGCACCGCCAGCGACGCGTCGCCGGTGCGCAGCCACTCCTCGCGCACCCGTGACATGAGGAACATCTCGTAGTCCATGCTCAGGCCGAAGACGATCGCGAACGTCATGACCGGCACGAAGGACTCGATCGGGCCGCTACCGACGCCGAGCGCGTCGGCCATGAAGCCGTCCTGGAAGACGAGCGTGATGAAGCCCAGCGCCGCGCCGATCGACAGGAGGTTCATGATCGCCGCCTTGATCGGGATGAAGATGCTGCGGAAGACCGCCATCAGCAGCAGCGCGCTGAGCAGCACCACCATCCCGACGAACAGCGGCAGCTTGTCGGCGATCACGCTCGTGAAGTCCTCCTGCGAGGCGACCTGGCCGCCCACGAAGACCTCCACGCCGGCCTCGCGCTCGACCGGCGGCAGGATCTCACCCCGCAGGCGCTCCAGCAGCTGCGTGGTCTCCTCCTCGCGCGGCCCGCTCTTGGGGAACATCACGATCGTCGCGATCTCGCCGTCCTCCGAGAGCTGCGGCGGCGTCACCTGGGCGACGTCCGGATCGCGCGAGACGGCGTCGGCCACGCGCTGCGCGGCCGCCGTGTCGCCCTTGCGCTGCAGGTCGGCCGCGAGCAGGAACGACCCGCTCGTGCCGGCGCCGAAGCCCTCGGCGATGATGTCGTAGGCCTCGCGCGTCGTCGTGCCGGGCGGGTCGAGGCCGGCGTCCGCGGTGCCCAGCCGCATGTGCAGGGCGGGGATCGCCAGGCCGAGCAGGATGACCAGCGAGACGGCGATCGCCGCCCACGGGCGCTTCTGCACGCCCTCCGCCCAGCGCGCCCACGCCGGGCTCACGCCGGAGATGCCGACCGCAGCGCTCTGCTCGACGGCCGCCGCCTGGCGGCGTTTCTGGCCGGGCAACGGCACGTGCAGGCGGTCGATCCACCGGCCCGAGCGGCTCAGCAGCGCGGGCAGCAACGTCAGCGCGGCGAGCATCGTCAGCCCGACGGCGATCGCCGACGCGACGGCGGCCCCGTGCAGGAACGACAGGCCGAGCAGCAGCAGGCCGAGCAGCGCGATGATCACCGTGCAGCCGGCGAAGAAGACCGTCCGGCCGGCCGTGTCCATCGCCAGCAGCAGCGCCTCCTCGCGCTCCAGGCCGCGGGCGTGCTCGGCGCGGTAGCGCGTGACGACGATCAGCGCGTAGTCGATCCCGACGCCGATGCCGATCAGCGCCGCGAGCTGGCCGGCGAACTCGGGCGTGTCGACGAGGTGCGAGATCAACGGCACGAAGCCGAACGTCGCACCGATCGCGAAGCCGGCGGTGAGCAGCGGGATGCCGGCCGCGATGAGCGATCCGAACATCACGAGCAGCACGAAGAACGCGGCGAAGAAGCCGATGAACTCCGTCGTGCCCTGCTCCTGCTCGCCGTAGCGCACGAACTGCGCGCCGGTGCCGCCGTGCTCGACCTGCAGCCCCGTGCCGCGGGCGGTGAACGCCGCCTCCTGGACGCTCTTGAAGTCGTCGGGCTCGAGCTCTTCGAAGTCCTCCTGGTAGGTGACGTCGACGACGCCGGTGCGCCCGTCGGGCGTCAGGCGGGGCGCTGCGACGTCGACGACGATCGGGTCCTTGCGGACGAGCTCGAGCGAGCGGTCGATGCGCGCTTGCTGCGCGCGGTCCTTCAGCGTGCCGTCGCGGGCGACGTAGACGAGCTGGTCGACCAGGCCGTTCTGCTGAGGCGAGTGCTCGGCGAGCACGTCGTAGGCGCGTTGGGATTCCGTGCCGGGCAGGCGGAAGTCATCGATCTTGACGGTGCCGACCGTCGAGCCGAGCACGCTCACGGCGACCACGAGCGCGACCCAGCCGACGAACGTCTGCCAGCGGTGGTGGGCACACCACCGGGAGATGCGAATGAAGCGGGAGTGGGAATGCGATACAGGGGTGGACATCGGCCCATCCTGCCGGATGGCGCGGCGCGACGGTGTGGTCGTCGTGTGACGCCAGATCGGCGGCTCGATGAGCCAAGATGCAGACCATGGGAGGCGGCATGGAGATCGAGCGCAAGTTCCTGCTCAGCGGCGTGCCGCCGACGATGCGCTTCGCGCGCAGAGAGGCGATCCGCCAGGGCTACCTCGCGCTGGACGGCGACACCGAGGTGCGGCTGCGGATCACCCCCGACGGCGCCGTGCTGACGATCAAGTCAGGTCGCGGCGGCGTGCGGGTGGAGGAGGAGATCGCCCTGCAAACGCCGCAGGCCGAGGCGCTGTGGGAGCTCACCGAGGGCCGCCGCGTGCAGAAGGCGCGCCGCAAGGTGCGCCTCGCCGGCCCGGCGGACGGACCCGAGCTGATCGCCGAGGTCGACGAGTACTCCGGCGCGCTGGACGGGCTCGTCGTCGTCGAGGTCGAGTTCCCCGACGAGGCGACGTCGCGTGGGTTCGAACCGCCCGCGTGGTTCGGCCGCGAGCTGACCGACGACCGGCGCTACGCCAACCGCAGCCTCGCCAGCGACGGGATGCCTGAGGAGTGACCACCGCCCGGCTGCGGCCGTTCGGCACGACGATCTTCAGCGAGATGTCGGCGCTCGCCGCGCGGACGGGTGCGATCAACCTCGGCCAGGGCTTCCCCGACACCGACGGTCCGGCCGAGATCGTGGATGCCGCCGAGCGCGCGCTGCGCGGCGGGGAGTCCAACCAGTACGGGCCGGTGGCCGGCATGCCCGAGCTGTGCGCCGCGATCGCCGCACACCAGCGCCGCCACTACGGCCTCGAGGTCGATCCGGCCGACGGCGTGCAGGTGACCTTCGGCGCGACGGAGGCGATCGCCGCCGCGATGCTCGGGCTGCTCGAGCCCGGTGACGAGGTCGTCGTCGTCGAGCCCTTCTACGACTCCTACGCGGCGATGATCGCGCTGGCCGGCGCGACGCGGCGGCTCGTGACGATGCGCCCGCCGGACTTCGCGCTGGACCTCGACGCGCTGGCGGCGGCCGCCCCCGGCGCGCGCATGCTCGTGCTCAACTCGCCGCACAACCCGACCGGGCGCGTGCTCACGAGGGCCGAGCTGGAGGGCGTGGCGCGGGTCTGCCTCGAGCACGACCTCGTCGCCGTCACCGACGAGGTCTACGAGCACCTCGTCTACGACGGCGAGCACGTCCCGCTCGCGACGCTGCCGGGGATGGCCGAGCGCACGCTGACGATCTCCAGCGCCGGCAAGTCGTTCTCGTTCACCGGCTGGAAGATCGGCTGGTGCAGCGGGCCGCCGGCGCTCGTGGCCGGCGTGCGGGCCGCCAAGCAGTTTCTCTCCTACACCGGCGGCACGCCGCTGCAGGTCGCGGTGGCGGGCGCCCTGGCCGACGCCGAGCGCCACGTCGCGCCGCTGCGCGCCGCGCTGCAGGCGGGGCGCGACCGGCTGTGCGCCGGGCTGGTGGCGGCGGGCCTGGAGGTCTCGGTGCCGCAGGCCGGCTACTTCGTCGTCGCCGACGTCGCCGGGCTGGGCGTGGAGGACGCGCGCGCGTGGTGCTCGGCGCTGCCCGAGCGCGCCGGCGTCGTGGCGATCCCCGCGAGCGCGTTCTACGGCGACGCCGAGGCCGGCCGTACGCTCGTGCGCTTCGCCTTCTGCAAGCGCCCGGAGGTCATCGACGAGGCGGTCGCCCGGCTCGTGCGCGCCGGTGACGTGACGGTGGGTTAGCGTCTGCGTCCATGGCCAAGCTCTCCGACAGCGCAAGCACCGAGATCGACGCGCCGCTCGACGCCGTCTGGGCGATCGTGCAGGACGTCGCCGCGTGGCCCGAGTGGCAGGCGACGCTCGGCTCCCTGGACATCCTCGAGACCGACGCCGACGGGCGGGCGACGCTCTGCGCCGTCGAGTTCGACGCGAAGGTGACGAAGATCAAGATGAAGCTCGAGTGCTCCTACTCGGCCCCGACGACGATGTCCTTCGAGCGCGTCTCCGGCGACCTCTCGGCGCTGTCGGGCTCGTGGCACGCTGGCCGACCTCGGCGACGGACGCACCGGCGTGACCTACCAGCTCGACGTCAACCCCGGCGGCGTCCTGAACTTCCTGCTCAACGAGGAGCGCATCGGCAAGCTGCGCGAGCTGCTCGTCGACTCGCGGCCGCCGGAGCTGAAGGCGCGCGCCGAGGGCACGTAGCCCTCAGCCCAGCCGCTTCTCGCCGAAGAACGTCGCCACCGGGTTGGCGTTGAAGTTCTCGATCGCCGTGTAGCCGGCGCGCTCGTACATGCGCTGCGCGCGCGGCTGGCGCGGCCCGGTGTCCAGGCGCGCGACGACGAAGCCCAGCTCGCGCGCGCGGCGCTCGAGCTCGGCGAGCAGCTCGCTCGCGACGCCGCGGCCGCGAAGCTCGGCGGCGACGAACATCTTCTTGATCTCGCAGGCCTCGTCGGACAGTCGCTTGACCCCGCCGCAGCAGACCGGCGCGTCGTCCTCGAAGCCGACGATGAACGTCCCGCCCGGCGGGCTCAGCTCGGCCGGCCCCGCCTTCGGCATGTCCGGACCATCGAGGTTCAGGCCCTCGTACAGCGCGGCGATCTCGTCGCGCATGCCCTGTACGAGCGTCGCGGCCGGTTCCTCGTCGACGGGGCACGTCGCAAATCGCAGCATCGGTCGCGTAGCTTGCCCGACCCGCGCCCGCGGCGGGGAGACGGACCGAAGGCGAGCGAGCCGCCTACGTGGGCGTCGGCGCGCGCTCGCGCTCCCAGGCGGCGCGGGCACGATCGAACTCGGTCCACTGCTCGTCGGGCGGGCCGCCCGCGGGCTCCGGCGGCGCCGGCGGGTCGGGGCGCTTGCGCGGCCCCCCACCACCGTCCTGGCCGTCGTCGTCGTCCTCGCCGCGGTGCGAGAAGCGCGTCGTCAGACCGAGCCAGAGGCAGGTGCAGACGACGGCGATCGCCACGCATCCCGCGAGGCCGGACTCATACCAGCGGCCCATGAACGACAGGGTGATCGCGACGCTCATCGTCAGGCCGCCGCCGCCGACGAGCGCCCGGCGCGCGATCCGCACCCGCCGCGACGCGCCCTCCGGCACCGGCGTGAGCACGGCGAGCGAGAGGCTGAGGGCGACGACGTAGAGCGCGGCATTGAGAACGAGCACGATCACCCGCATTGTCGTTCCCCGGGACGCCCGGCACAAATCAGAAGGACGCACGCTACGGAGCGGGGCGCCGCCGGGCGGCCGGATGGCTGTCGAGCAGCGGTCCGGTTATGGTCGGCGGATGAGCGGCGCGGGGAGGGAACCCGGCATCGAGCACGCGGCGTCCTCGGAGGTCTGGCTGCGTCACACGCTGGAGGAGATCCTGTCGCAGGTGCGGGTCCTGCTCGACGTCGACGGCTGCGCGTTTCAGACCGTCGACTGGGAGCGCTGCCACATCAGCCCGGCGGCGGCGTGGTTCGAGACGCCGGCGATCCGCGCGGCGCTGCAACCCGTCCTCGACCGCCCCTACGACGTCGCCCGGGGCGGCGTCACGGAGGCCGCGATCGAACGCGGCGAGCCGCTGCTGATCAGCGACATCGAGGCGTGGGACGGCGCGCAGGCCCTGCGCGCACGCCTGCGCGAGCAGCTCGACGAGGCCGCGGCCGACACCGCCTGGGCGTGGTACCGGACGTCGACGTTCATCTCCTGCCCGGTGCAGACGGCGCTCGGCCGCACGCTCGGCGTGCTCGCGATGTCCGCCGCGCCGCCGCGCCCGCCGCTGGGCGCCGAGCAGCTGCGCGTGACGGAGGTCTTCGCCGGGCTGGCGGCGCTCGCGCTCGAGCGCACGGAGCTGCTCGAGCGCGAGGCGCGCCGCGCCTCGGCCGAGCAGCTGCTGCACAAGGCCGCCCAGCTCATGACGGCGTCGCTGGACCTCGACGCGGTCTACGCCGCGATCGTCGAGCAGGCGGCGCTGCTGACGAACGTTCCGACGGCCATGCTGCTGCGCCTCGACGACGTCACGCAGACCCTGCGCTGCGTCGCGAGCATCGGGGCGACCGATCGCCTCGTCAGCCATCGCTACGGGGCGGCCCAAGGCAAGCTCGGGCTCGTCGCCACGGGCGGCCGGCCGTACGTCAGCCGGGCCGAGGACCGGCCGAGCTTCCTGCCCTGGGTCGCCGAGGAGGGCGTGCGCTCGTTCGCGCACGTCCCGCTCGAGCTCGGGCCGCGGCGCTTCGGCGTGCTGACCGTCGGCCACCCGGACGAGGACGCGCTCGGCGACGACGCCCTGGGGCTGCTGGAGCCGCTCGCGCGCGCGGCCGCGGCGGCGATCGCCAACGCCCTGGAGTTCCAGCACGAGCGGCGGATCGCCAGTGCGCTGACGCGCGGGTTCGTCCCCGACGCCCCGCCCGAGCTGGCGGGCTTCTCGCTCGGGCTCGTCTACGAGCCGGTCGGGCAGGAGGTCTCCGGCGGCGACGTCTTCGGCGTCTGGCGCCAGCCCGACGGCGCGCTGGCGGTGCTCGTCGGCGACGTGAGCGGCAAGGGCATCGAGGTCGCCGCCGTCAGCGCCATGGTGCGCTTCTTCATCGAGGCGCGCACGTGGGACGCCGACTCCCCGGGGCAGGTGCTCGCCCAGGCCAACGCGATCCTGCGCCGGCGCCTGCCGGGCGGCGTCGCGATGGTGACCGCGTTTCTCGGCGTCATCGACCGCGAGGTGCTGCGCTACGCCAACGCCGGGCACGTGCCGCCGCTCGTCGCCGTCCCGCGCGGCGGCGGGGAGGGCGGCGACGACGTCGAGCTGCACGAGCTGCCCACGACCGGGCTGCCGCTCGGCGTCGAGAAGGAGGTCGTCTACGACGTGCGCGAGCTGGCGTTCGGACCCGGCACGCTGCTCTTCGCCAGCACCGACGGGCTCGTCGAGGCACGGCGCGCCGGCGAGCTCTTCGGCCAGGACAGGCTGTCGGCGCTCGTCGCCGCCAACGCGCGCAGGCTGGACCCGCAGGCGCTGGTCGAGCTCGCCTACGCCGAGGCCGCGGCGTTCGCCGACGAGCTGACCGACGACATCGCCGTCATCGCCCTGCGACCGGCCGGTTGAGCCTCGCGCGGGCGTTCGCTCAGCGGCCCGCGTCGGGCTCGACCCGCGCCCACCACGGCGGCGCGGGCACGGGGAAGTGCTCGAGCACCCATTCCGGACCCAGCACCGGCCGGCGGTAGGAGCGCCCGCCGACGCGCACGTAGTCGCCGGTGCGCGGGTTCAGCGGCAGGTCGCGCTCGACCGGATACCAGTCGTTGTGCTGGGCGATGAGCACGTTGAGGTCGTCGAAGCGCCATGTCCGTGCGAGCTCGCGCCAGCGCGCGGCGAACTGCTCGTCGTCGCCGTCGCACTCGGCCCGCAGCGCGCGGTACGCCCGGTCCAGGCGACGCCGCTCGCTGGCGATGCCGGCGTCGATGTCGGAGATGCGCTCCATCCAGCGCGGGCGGATCCCCGACTTCAGGTACGCGTCGATCGAGCGCCGGGTCTGCGCCGCGCGGCTCGAGAGCGGCTTGTACTTGCCGGTCTCCTCGTCGAGATCTCGCCCGACGATCCGCTCCACGTCCGAGCGTCGTTCGTCGTCGTACTGACGCATTGCGATCAAGGCTAGATGGTTGGTTGCGCGACCGGTGCCATCAGGTGTGCGTGGTGCCTGGCGCGCGGCGCGGTCGTCGTGGCGGCCCTGCTGAACCTGCATCGATGAGAAGTCAGCGGTCGGGGGAGGCGGCGTCCCGGCCAGGCCGGCCTCTGGCACCGGGGGTGCGTCGAATTCCTCGCTTCAGGCGCGAGGATCGACCACCCCCCCGCGCGCAGCCGGCGCGCCGGTCGTGGAATCAGCCGTGCTCCCCTACTCGTAGACGACGAGGTCCGGCGGCGGGCGCAGCGCGAGCACCTGGGCCGGCGACATGAGATCGGTGTCCTCCTCGTAGAAGAGCTTGAAGCCGTTGTGAAAGCGCGTCAGCTCCGACGTGAACTGGTCGTACTTGGAGATCTTGTTGGCCTGGTTGCCGAAGCCGTCGACGTTCATCGTCAGGGCGAGCCCGAGGCGCTGCTGCACGCGCTCCTTGTCGACGATCATCGAGCTCGTGAACTGGTGCACGACGAAGAGCTTGTCGGGCAGGTCGTGGTCGGTGACGAACGCCGAGACGTAGGCCGTCACGGCGTTGATCTCGTCCGCTGTCACCGACCCGATGACCTTGCCCGGGACCTCGTCGGGTCCCACGTGCCACTCCGGGTCCAGGGCGATGCCGACGTCGGGCTCCTGCAGCCAGCGCTCCAAGCGGCGGGCCTCGCTGAGGAAGTCCCCGCGGCCGGGCTGGATGTCGAGGACGAGCAGCGCCTTCGCGCGCCGCGCCGCCGCGAGGTAGCGGGCGATGACCTCGTCGGACTGATGGATGCGGTGCATGCCGTCATCGCCGGGCGACTCCGCGGCGATCGTCGAGATGAGCTCGAACGCCGGCAGCACGGGCCGCGACTCGCGCTCATAGCCGCGCGACGCGCGCCGCAGCCGCGCGGCGGCCTCGTCGGGCGTCCCGATGCCGAGCGCGCCGAGGGCGGCGGCCTGCGGCGCGCCGTAGAAGGCGACGACGCGGTGGTCGGGGAAGATCCGCCGCCCGCCGCCCGGCAGCGCCGCCTTGCTCGGCGCCGCCCCGACGAGCTCGGCGACGGCGTCCGCCCCGCCCGCCAGCGCCCCCTCCTCGCCGCCGCAGGAGCGCACCGCGAGAACGACACGCGAGCACGACGAGCGCCAGCGCCGCCAGCCCGAGCAGGCGGCGCCGGCGATAGGTCTGCGCCGTCTCGCTCATCCGCTCCATCCTGCCCCGTCTGAGGACAAATGTGCGAACGCGCTCCAGTCGCGGCGCCGAAGTGCCGAAGGAGGCCGTGTGCAACATCGCTTCGAGCGCATCTCCATCCAGACCCCGCACCACCGGATCGTCGGCATCGCGACGCTCGCCAGCGACGGCTACCGCAGCCGCCTGTCGGACCTGCTCAACGCACCCGAGCGCGCCTTCATCCCGCTGACCGACGCGACCGTGACCGAGCTCGAGGGCGACCACGCGGTCACCCAGCACGAGTTCGTCGCCGTGCACCGCCAGCACGTCGTCTTCGCCGTGCCGCTCGGCGAGGTCGCCGAGCCCGCCGGCGGCGCCGTCATCTGAGCCCTCGGTTCGGGCCCAGCTCAGCCTGAGCGGACCCCCACCTCCGGCGCGAGCCGGAACGGCGCCACGAGCTCGATCCGGTCACCGCTCCAGAAGGCCCCCGGGTCATAGAAGCTCGCCGGGCGCTTGGCCGGCAGCAGCCCCATGTGCTGGTAGGTCGAGGCGACGAGCTCGGCGCAGTAGATCGTCTCCAGCGGCGCGGTGGGCCGGCGCCGCACGCGGCCGGTCACCCACCGCCCGGCGAGGCTCAGCATCGTGGGAAACGCCTTGCCGTCGAAGCGCTCGATGACCTCCATGAGGCGGTCCTCGTGCTCGCGCTCGAGCATGCCGCCGGTCAGCTGGCGCACCCAGCCGCGCTGGCCGTACTTCTGCGACCAGGTCGTGACCGCGTCCTCGAGGCGGTGCAGCTGCACGCCGCGCTGGCGCTCGCCGGTCCAGACGTCGGGCAGCGAGCGGCCCAGCTCGGCGTGCCAGAGCAGCGGCGGCAGGTCCTCGATCGCGACCACCATCCCGACGTGGTTGACCGGGCTGTTGGTCACGGTCTGGATCGCGCGGTCGGCGATCGAGCGCCCGCGAAAGAGCCAGACGTCACCGGTCTGGGCCGCGGCGACGGCGTCGGCGAGCGAGAGCGAGATGTCGGGCTTGGTCGGCACGCCCGTAACCTACGCGTAGTGGTCGGAGGCAAGCACTGCAGGCGCCCGCCGTGGAAGCTCCTGGGTCTCGCCGGTGTCGCGGGCGTCGCCGCGACCGGCGTCGTCGTCGCGCGCAAGCGCCGCGCGCACGTCGAGCTCGAGCCCGACGAGCTGCGCGAGCGGCTGCGGGCGCGCCTGGCCGCGGTGCCGCGGCTCGACGACGACGGACCCGGCCCGCCCGGGCCGCCGTCGGACGCGGCCTGACAGCGGCATCCGGCCTGGTTAGGCTTTCGGTCATGTGCCGAAACATCCGCACCCTTCACAACTTCGAGCCGCCGGCCACTCAGGACGAGGTCCGCGCGGCGGCGCTGCAGTACGTGCGCAAGATCAGCGGCGCGGCGAAGCCGTCGGCCGCCAACGCCGAGGCCTTCCAGCGGGCCGTCGACGCGGTCGCCGCGGCGTCGGCCCAGCTGCTGGACTCGCTCGTGACGACGGCGCCGCCGAAGGACCGCGAGGTCGAGGCGGCCAAGGCGCGGGCGCGCGCCGCGCAACGGTACGCGGCGTAGGCGACCCGCCTCCCCCGGCCGGCCGTTCTGGGCGCGCCACCCGACGCTCGATCCGCGGCCGCTGCCCGCAGGGTCACGAGCGAATGCTCGCGGACTGACGAGCGCTCACTCGTCCTCCTCGGCGAGCCGCATCGCCTCGTGGAGGTCGGCGAGCACGCGGTCGCTGATCGCGCCGAGCAGCGCGGTCGCCGCGCGGACCTCGGCGGCGCCCGCCGCCGCGGCGACGGGCGCGACCGTGCCGACGAGCATCTCGAAGAGGACCTCGACCTGGTCCTCGCCCGCGAACGCGTCCTCGGGCAGCTCGTCGAGCAGGTCGCCGACGAGCCCGCTGAGCATCAGTCCCGTGCGCAGCGCCTGTTCGACGAGGGCGCGGACGTCCTCGGGGTCCATGCCCTCTCCAGTCGCCCGCGGGCCGATATCTCGCCCCCCTCGGCCGGGGCCCTCACGACCTGCGACGGGCAGCAGCCGCGGTCATGCAGCGGCTCGTCGACGCGGGGGCGCAGCTCGAGCCGCGCTTCGCCGAGGTCGCCGAGGGCCCGCTCGCCGGCTGGCTCGCCGATCGCCTGTAGCGGCGCTTCACGCGCGGGACCGCAGGCGCCCGCGCGCTCGTAGGTTCAACATGAAGCTCGACCGCCGCTCCCTGCTGCGCCTCGCCACGGCCGGCGCGGTCGCGCCGCTGCTCGGGCGCGAGGTCGCCCGCCGCCCGGCCGGCGGCGCGCGCGCTACCCCGCTCGCGCTCGTCACCGCAGACCTCGACGGCTACGTCGCCGAGGTCGACCTCGCGCACCGGCATATCGCCCGCCGCATCGCCACGCTCGACGGGCCGCGCAGCATCGAGGGCCGCGCAGGCGCGGGCGCGCTTGTCGGCCACGCCGCCGAGGGCGCCGTCACGCTGCTGGAGGGCAGTCCGCTGCGCGTGCGGCGGGTGCTGCGCGGGTTCGGCGAGCCGCGCTACGGCGCGATCGCGCCGGACGGCGGGCACGCGTTCGTCACCGACTCCGCCCACGGCGAGCTGGCGGTCCTCGATCTGCGCCGCGGGCGGGTCGTGCGTCGCCTGGAGGTGGGCGCCGGCGCGCGCCACCTCACGCTCGACCCGGCCGGGCGGACGATCTGGATCGCGCTCGGCTCGACGGCGGCGATCATCGTCGTCGTCGACGTCTCCGACCCGCTCGCGCCGCGCGTGGTGCGGCGCGTCGCGCCGCCGTTCGGAGCCCACGACGTCGCGTTCTCGCCGAGCGGCCGGCGCGTCTGGGTGACCGGCGGGCGCACGGCGAGCCTCGCGCTGTACCGCGCCGGGGCGAGCCGGCCCGCCGCGGTGCTCGCCGCCGACGCCGCGCCGCAACACGTCGCCTTCGGCCCCGACGCGGCCTACGTCGCCAGCGGCGAGGGCCGCTCGCTGACGGTCCATGCGCTCGACGACGGCCGCGTGCAACGGCGCGCCGCCGTTCCCCTGGGCTCCTACAACGTCGCGCGCGGTGCGCACGGCGTGCTCACGCCGTCGCTCGGGTCGGGCGCGCTGACCGTGCTCGACGGCGCGGGCCGGGTGCGCTGGGCGGTGACGATCGCCGGCGCGGCGCACGACGCCTGTCTTCTGTGAAGCGGCCCGCGCGGGCGCCCGCCCCGTCGGCGTTCGTGCGACGATCGCGCGGTGAGCCGCCGCGACCTCGCCCACGTGCTCGACGTGCTCTGGAAGCGCTCCGGCGGCGAGGCCGGCGTCGCCGTCGCCGTCGCCGACATCGACGCGGCGATCGGCCGCGGCCATGACGACATGCGCACGCCGCTGAACCTCGGGTCGCTCGCCGCCGACGGCCGCGCTCTGCGGCTCGACGACGGGCGCTGGGCGCTCACGCCGGCGGGCGTCGCCTGGCTCGAGCAGGACCGCGATCTCTCCGACCGCTAGCTGCGCTCCTCGTCGAGCTGCTGCGTCGCCTCGGCGATGAACGCCTTGACGCGGGCGCCCGGGAAGAGATTTCCGCGCACGCCGGGCGTCGCGATCTCGCGCGCCTCGTCGAGCTGGCCGCGCAGGCTCCACAGCGCCATCACCACCGAGCGCTTCGTCATCTCCCCCGACGGCGGCAGCTTGACGCGGTCGCGTGCTCGTCCCAGCAGGGTCGCGAGCACCGACGGGCCCGTGCCGTCGAAGGCCGCGGCGGCGGCGGCGACGTCCGGCATCGCGCCCCACAGCACGAGCAGGTGGACCGCGACCTGCTGGTCGCCGAGCGGCTCGCGGCGCAGCTCGACGACATCGCACAGCGTCGCCGCCTCGCAGTAGAGCTCGACGAGATGCCAGCCGAGCGGGCCGGTCGGCAGCGAGGCCGTGCCCAGGCGCCGGTAGCGCCGCTTGGCCGCCTTGCGCACGTCGCGGTCTGACAGCTCGCGCGTCTCGCCGTCCTTGCGCACGGCGTCGACGAGCAGGACGACCATCGCCTCGATCGTGATCGGCTGGTCGTCCTCCATGCGCAGCAGCGCGACCAGCCGCGGTCCCGCGCCGTCGGTGCGCTCGTCGATGACCTCCTTGACGTGGCTCACCGCCCGGCCGGCGTTGTCCGCCGCGGCGGCCTTCGCCCGCTCGGCGGCCTCGAGCGCCTTCGCGCGGACTCGGTCAGAAAGGCTCATGGCTCGTCAGCGGAGAGGGAGGGATTCGAACCCTCGGTGGGTTGTAGCCCACACACGATTTCCAGTCGTGCCCGTTCAGCCGCTCCGGCACCTCTCCGAGGCCGCTCAGGCTACCGCGCTCGGGCCCATCACCCGCGGCACAGGTGCGGTCAGATCTGCCACGCGCCGCCGCGCAGCACAGGCACGCGCTCGCCGGTGCCGGTCACGCCGGTGACACCGACCTCGGGCGAGCCGATCATGAAGTCGATGTGGATCTGCGAGCGGTTGATGCGCTCGACGTCCTCCTCGCCGACCGTGAACTCGTACGCCGAGCCCAGCGCGATGTGCGACGCCGCGTTCTCGTCGATCAGCGTGTCGTAGAAGACGGTGTCCAGCGGGCCGATCCGCCCCTCGCCGTCGACGAGGGCGACCTCCCCCAGGCGCGAGGCGCCGTCGTCGCGCGCGGCGTACTGGGCCAGCAGCTCGCCGCCCTCGTCGGCCTCGATCGAGACCGCGCGGCCGCCCTCGAAGCGCGCGCGCAGGCCGCGGATGATCGTCCCGCCGGCGACGAGCGGCTTCGTCGAGCGCACGGTGCCGTCGACGCGCTGCGGGTCGGGCGTCGTGAAGATCTCCTCCGACGGGAGGTTGGGCATGTGCTCGATGTCGTCGATGGTCTGAAAGCGCGCCGAGATCCAGCGCGAGCTGGGCAGCAGGCCGACGCGCAGGTCCGTCCCCGGACCCTCGAAGTGCATCGTGTCGAAGCCCTGGCCCGTCAGCCGCTCGGCGACCGCGCTCAGGGTGTCCTGGCGCTCGCGCCACGCGGCCACCGGGTCGTCCTCGTCGAGGCGGCAGATGTGCTCGACCCGTTCCCAGAGGCGCTCGAGCGCCTCCTCCGGCGCGAGGTCGGGGAAGACGAGCTCGGCCCACGGCTGCGTCGGGCACGGCACCGCGGTCCAGTTCGTCGTGCGCGCGTTGACGATCTGGGCGGACTCGCGCAGGAACGGGAGCTGGTCGCGGCCCGCGCGGGCGGGGTCGAGGTCGTTGAGCAGGCCCGGCATCGAGGGGCCGCTCAGCCCGATGCGCGCGGCGCGCGCGTCGCCGAGGGCGAGCGCGCGCTCGCCGTACCAGGGCGGCACGTAGTCCAGCGTGTCCTCGTCGGCGTGCAGGATCCGCGAGCGCTTGACGTGCAGGTCGAACCACGCCACGTCGACGAACTTCGCCCCGGCGCGATACGCGCTCTCGGCGACCGCGCGCGTGAGCTCGAGCTTGCCGGGCTCGGCCGAGACCGCAACGATCTGGCCAGGCTGGACGTTGGCCGCGAAGCCGACGATGAGGTCGGCGTAGCGCTTCAGGCGCGCGTTCTGGCTGGTGCCGTGGCCGGGCTGATGTCGCCCTTCGGGCGCGTCATGCGCCGGCTGATCGCCTTGCATGAACGTGATCGTACCCACGTGCGACGGCCTCCGACGCGGAGGTCCGGGAGCCGCGCGAGCAGGGCAGATGAGGGCCGCTGCCTTGTAGATTGCCGCGATGGCCGTCCTCGCCCCAAGCCAGCCGCTGACCGAACGCTCCGCAACGGATCTCGCCCACGCGATCCGCACGCGTGAGACGAGCTCGCGCGACATCGTCGAAGCGCACATCGAGCGCATCGAGCGCATGCAGGAGCGCATCAACGCCGTCGTCGTGGACCGCTTCGACGCCGCCCGCGCCGATGCCGACGCCGCCGACGCCCTGGTCGCCGCGACCGTCGATCCGGACGATCTGCCGCCCTTCCACGGCGTTCCCTGCACGATCAAGGAGTCGATCGCGATGGCGGGGATGCCCAACTGCGCCGGCCTCGTCTCGCGCAACCAGTACCGCAGCACCGAGAACGCGCCGACCGTCCAGCGCATGATCGACGCCGGCGCGATCCCGCTCGGCGTCACGAACACCCCGGAGCTGTGCCTCTGGATCGAGACCGAGAACCGCGAGTACGGGCGCACGAACAACGCCTACAGCGCCAAGCGCACAGCCGGCGGCTCGTCCGGCGGCGAGGGGGCGGTCGTCGGCTCGGGCGGATCGCCGATGGGGCTCGGCGCCGACATCGGCGGCTCGATCCGCCTGCCGGCGTTCTTCAACGGCATCTTCGGCATGAAGCCCTCGCCCGGCGTCGTGCCGAGCACCGGTCAGTTTCCGACGACACACACCGAGATCGCCGCGCAGATGCTCACGATCGGCCCGCTCGCGCGCCGTGCGGAGGATCTGTATCCGATGCTCAAGGTCATCGCCGGGCCGGACAACATCGACCCGTACATGCGCGAGGTGACCCTCAAGGACCCCGCCGACGTGAGCATCGAGGGAATGAAGATCCTGCTCAGCGAGAGCACGTCGTACATCAGCGTCAGCCGCGAGTTGCGCGCTTCGCGCCTGCGTGCCGCCGAGGCGCTCGAGAAGGCCGGCGCGATCGTCGAGACGGTCCCGCTGAAGTCGATGAAGAAGGCGATGGAGCTCTACCTCGCGGTGCTCAAGCTCGAGGCCGGCGTCAGCGTCGCGGAGCTCATCGTCGCCGAGGGCTCGGTCGCGATGAACCTGCGCGGTGGCCTGCGGCGCAAGGGGCCCCACACGCGCGCGCTGCGCCTGCTGCTCATGAGCGAATGGCTTACGGGCAAGATGCCGCAGGGCCGGCTGAGGAAGGCGGCTGCCACCCGCGAGGCGTTTGCCGAGGAGGTCGCCGGCGTGATCGGCGACGGCGTGCTGCTGCACCCGCCGCACCCGCGCGTCGCGCCGCGCCACGGCCAGACGATCGGCAAGCCGTGGCTGCTGACGACGACGGCGGTCTTCAACCTCGCCGGCACGCCGGTCGTGCAGATCCCGCTCGGGCTCAACAAGCATGGCCTGCCGCTCGGTGTCCAGGCCGCGGCGG
Organism: uncultured Actinomycetes bacterium; assembly: GCA_963742745.1. Lineage (GTDB taxonomy): Bacteria > Actinomycetota > Thermoleophilia > Solirubrobacterales > Solirubrobacteraceae > CADCVQ01. Next base: position 66,395 of record CAVUND010000015.1, on the reverse strand, counting down.
GGCCGGACAACGACCACCTTGCGATCGCGGTCGCGCTCGAGCTCGAGCGCGCCTTCGGCGGCTGGGCGCCACCGACCGAGCCGTCATGAGCGACGCCGCCGTCGAGCCCGTCGTCCATCACTGCCTGTTCTACGACTACGTCGAGGATGTCGTCGAGAAGCGCGCGCCGCTGCGTGCCGGCCACCTCGCGCTCGCGCGCGAATGGAAGGCCGACGGGCGGATCGTCATGGCCGGCGCGCTCGGCACCTCGCCGCACGGCGCGCTGTTCGTCTTCCTCGTCGACGATCCCGCGCAGGTCGAGGAGTTCGTGGCCGCCGATCCCTACGTGGCGGGCGGCATCGTCACGGGGCACCGCGTCGTGCCCTGGAACGTCGTGATCTGAGCCGCTGCGTCGTCGTCGTCGTCGTCGCCGCTGCCGAAGTCAGAGGGCTGAGACGAGTACGCCTCGCGCGACGAGGCTCATTCGCCCCACCCCCCGTTCCGCGCCGTCGCTCAGAGCCCTTCGGGCCAGGGGTAGCTCGCCGGCACCGGCTCGGGCACCTGCGCCTCCGTCCCGTAGGCGATCGTGATCTGCTGGCGCTCCCCGAGCACGATCCGCGTCGGGTCAGCCGTGACCTCCTTGCCGTCGACCCACGTTCGTAGCTGCTTCGCGCCCTTCTCACTCAGGTTGCCGATGGTGGTGGCGCTCAGCGGCACGCCCCACACGGCGAAGAACTGGCCGAGGGTGAAGTCCTGCAGGGTCGGCGACTCGACGTGGATGATCCCCGGCGGATATTGGGCGTGCGTGTGCAGGTCGGAGATGAACCCCGTCCCGATGCCGACGTCGCCGGGAACCTCGACCGGCTCGCCGTCGACGAAGAGGTCGAGGTGCTGGTGGAGGTGCAGCGCCTGGCCCTCCTCGGTGAGCAGCTGCAGCCCGATCGCGCGCAGGCGTTCCTGCAGCTTGGCGTCGTTGCGCGGCCACGGCGGCGGGGCCTTCAGCGCGCCCGGCAGCGCGGCGATGTCGTCGAACGCCGGGCCGAGCTTGACCGCGGGGCCGGCCGCGGACGTCGTCGTGTCGGCGGCCGCGGACGTCGTCGTACCGGCTTGCGCCGCGGCGTCGTCGTCGTCATCGGAACCGCCACAGCCCGCGAGCAGCAGGAGGGCAAGGATGGCGAGCGGCACGGCGAGGGCGCGGCGTGAGCTGAGCATTGCGTTCATGACAGCACACGCCGCACGCCCCGGTCGCGCCCGAGACCGTAGCCTAGGCACATGTCCGACGACGACCGGCTCGACGCGCTCAGCTCCAAGCAGCTGCACGACCGCGCGGTGCGCTACGCCCTGCGCCACCTCGACGTTCCCTTCTTCTATCGCCTCATGAAGGCCCTGCCGGTCGCCGAGGCCGCCACCGGCGACGTCGACGCGGCCGAGGCCGACGCGCTCACCCTTCGCGCGCACATCGACGACGTCACCGACTCCGGTGAGGGCGAGGTCGCCGAGCTGCTGCGGCCGCTGTACCTCGACTACCTGCGCGAGCACGGCGTCGACGCCGGCTGAGCAGCGGCACCGCAGCGATGCGGCGGGGCGGGCACTGGGCCCGCCCACGAACCGCGCCGGTAGAGTGCCGCGCCGTGGAGGGAAGCGCCGACATCGTCGACCCGATCGAGGCCGTCGCCGCGCGCATGGACGCGATCGCGGCTCCGCTGGACGAGAACGACGGCGTGCGGCGCTTCAACGAGCTCTACCTCGCGGTGACGCGGGCCGTCGCGGTCGAGTCGGCCACCGCCACGTACGCAGATGCGGCCTTCATCTCGCGCCTGGACGTCGTCTTCGCCGACCTGTACTTCGAGGCCGTCGACGAGGTCGCGGCGGGCCGCGGGATCCCGCGCGCGTGGGCGCCGCTGTTCGAAGCGCGCTCCAAGCCGGGGATCGCGCCGCTGCAATTCGCGATCGCGGGGATGAACGCCCACATCAACCACGACCTCGTGCTGGCGCTCGTCGCGACGACGAAGGAGTTCGGCTGCGGCCTCGATCAGGACACCCCGCAGCACCGCGACTACCTCGCGGTCAACGGGCTGCTCAACCGCGTCCAGGACGAGATCAAGGATCGCTTCACGACCGGCGTCATCAAGGACATCGACAAGGCCGCCGGTCGCGTCGACGACATGGTCGCCAACTGGAGCGTCGCGCGGGCCCGCGACAACGCCTGGACGCAGGCGCAGATCCTCGCCGCGATCGGCGCCAACGCCTTCCTGCGCAAGCAGTTCCTGCTCGCGCTCGGGCGCAACGTCGGCTTCGCCGGCCGCGCTCTGCTGACTCCGCTGGGGTAGCGCCGCGTTGCTACCGTCAGATCCATGACCGATCTGGGGCCGGACTACTTCATCAAGCCTGTCGGCGAGGTTGATCCCGAGATCGCGCAGTTGCTGCGCGACGAGACGCGTCGTCAGGAGATGACGCTGGAGATGATCGCCTCGGAGAACTTCGTGCCGCAGGCCGTCATGGACTGTCAGGGCTCGACGCTGACCAACAAGTACGCCGAGGGCCTGCCCGGCCGGCGTTACTACGGCGGTTGTGAGTTCGTCGACGAGGTCGAGACCTTGGCGATCGACCGGGCCAAGGACGTCTTCGGCGCCGAGCATGTCAACGTCCAGCCCAACGGCGGCGCCTCGGCCAACGCCGCGGCGATGATGGCGCTGCTCGATCCCGGCGACCGCATCCTCGGGATGCGCCTGGATCACGGTGGCCATCTCACGCACGGGATGAAGCTGAACTTCTCGGGCAAGCTGTATGACATCGTCGCCTACGGCGTCAGCGACAAGGACTCGCGCGTGGACATGGACGAGCTCGCCGCGATCGCCGAGCAGACGCAGCCCAAGCTGATCCTCGGCGGCTGGTCGGCCTACCCGCGCCAGCTCGACTGGGCTCGGTTTCGTGACATCGCGGATTCGGTCGGTGCGTATCTGATGGTCGACATGGCGCACTTCGCCGGCCTCGTCGCGGCCGGTGAGCATCCCAGCCCGGTTCCCCACGCCGATGTCGTCACGACGACGATCCACAAGACGATCGGTGGTGCGCGCGGCGGCATGATCATGTGCCGCGAGCAGTACGCCAAGAAGATCAACACGGCCGTCTTCCCGGGCCAGCAGGGCGGGCCGCTCATGCACGTCATCGCGGGCAAGGCCGTGTCGCTGAAGATCGCCGGAACCGAGCTGTTCCGCGAGCGCCAGCGCCGCACCCGCAGCGGCGCGGCGATCGTCGCAGAGCAGCTCATGAGCGCGGGCGTCAACGTGCTGACCGGCGGCACCGACGTGCACCTCGTCCTCGCCGACCTGCGCGACTCCGAGCTGGCCGGCCCCGACGCCGAGGAGCGCCTGGACCGGATCGGCATCACCGTCAACCGCAACGCCGTCCCCAACGACCCGCGCCCGGCGATGATCACCTCGGGGCTGCGGATCGGCACGCCGGCGATGGCCACGCGCGGCCTGCAGGACGACGACTTCCGCGAGATCGGCCAGGTCATGGCCGAGGCGCTGACCGGACCGTTCGAGGACGCCGACGTCGCGGCGCTGTCGGAGCGCACCCGCGCCCTGGCCGAGCGCTACCCGCTGTACCCGCACCTCGCCGAGCCCGCCGCGGTGTAGCTTCAGGCCGGGCCTTGCCCGGGCAAGAACTGCATCGCTGAGAGGGTCAGTCTGTCCGGGCGTAGGCGGTTCGTCCGGGGTGACGCCGTGCCGAGGCCCTTTGGCACCAACTGCCCGGATAGCGGGGAAAAGGTGCCATTCATCGCGCTACCCCCACCCTCCCTAGTGCACCGTCCCCGAATTCCCTTCACCCTCGGATCGCCCAAGGGCAAACGGACTTACGGGACGGCGCACTAGGGGACATTCCCGATAGCGGCGCGCGGCGACGTGCTGCATCCTCGTTCGCATGACCGAGACCACGATCGTCGCCACCACAGACCTGCACCGCCGCTTCGGCAGCGGCGCCGCCGCCGTCGACGCGCTCGCGGGAGTCAGCGTCGACATCCGGCGTGGGGAGCTCACCGCGATCATGGGCGCGTCGGGCTCCGGCAAGTCGACGCTCATGCACCTCATGGCCGGCCTCGACACGCCGACCACCGGCACGGTGACGCTCGCCGGCGTCGACCTCGGCAGGCTCGACGACCGCCGCCTCACCGAGCTGCGCCGCGACAAGGTCGGCTTCGTCTTTCAGGCCTTCAACCTCCTGCCGGTCCTCACCGCCGAGGAGAACCTCGTCCTGCCGCTGACGATCGCCGGGCGCAAGCCCGATCCTGCGTGGCTGGAGTCGCTCGTCGACGCGGTCGGCCTCGGCGACCGCCGCACCCACCGCCCGTCGGAGCTGTCGGGCGGCCAGCAGCAGCGCGTCGCCGTCGCCCGCGCGCTCGTCACGAAGCCCGCCGTCGTCTTCGCCGACGAGCCCACGGGCAACCTGGACTCCAACGCCTCCGCCGAGGTTCTCGTGCTGCTGCGCCGGGCCGTCGACGAGTACGACCAGACCGTCGTCATGGTCACCCACGACCCCGGCGCCGCGGCGTACGCCGACCGCCTGCTCGTGCTCGCCGACGGCCGCATCGCCCACGACGGCGCGGCCGGCGACACCGAGCACGTCATCGACATCATGAAGGCCGTCACCGCGGGCGACCTCGTCCCGGCCGTGTCGCCATGAGGAAGGTCGCGCTGCGCGGCCTGCGCGCCCGCCCGCTGCGCACCGTCCTGACCGCGATGTCGGTCGTGCTCGGCGTCGCGATGATCTCGGGCACGTACGTCCTGACCGACACGATCAACAAGTCGTTCTCGGAGGTCTTCGCGCAGGCCAACCAGGGCACGGACGTCGTCGTCGCCCCCAAGAGCGTCGACGAGGACTTCTTCAGCGACCCGGCGCCGCTGCAGGACGCGCTGCTGCAACGCGTGCGCGCCGTCCCGGGCGTCGCCACCGCCGCCGGCGGCGTGCAGGACGAGCTCACGCTGCGCAACGCCAAGGGCGACGAGATCGGCGGCAACACGACGCTCGTCCTCGCCCACCAGCCCAAGCCGCTGGACTCCTTCACCTTTGTGACCGGCCGCGCGCCGCGCGCCGCCGGCGAGCTGGCGCTCTCGGCCAAGGCGTTCGCGGAGGAGCGCCTGAAGCTCGGCGACACGGTCACCGCCGTCGGCGACGAAGGCGCCCAGCGCTTCCGGCTCGTCGGCAGCGCGACGTTCGGCGACGTCGACACCGTCGCCGGCTACGCGGCGGCGATCGTCACGCTGCCCACCGCGCAGGCGCTGGCCGGCCGGCGCGGCGAGCTGGACACGATCTCGATCGCCGGCGACGCCGGCGTGGCGCCGGCCAAGCTGCGCGCCGGTGTCGCCATCGCCCTGCGCGGCGAGCGCGTCGAGGTGCGCACCGGGGCCCAGGACGCCGCCCAGCAGACGGCCGACCTCGAGGAGTCCTTCGGCTTCATCCGCACCGCGCTGCTCGTCTTCGGCGGCATCGCGCTCTTCGTCGGCGCCTTCGTCATCTACAACACGTTCACGATCACCGTCGCGCAGCGCACCCGCGAGCTGGCGCTGCTGCGCACGCTGGGGGCGAGCCGCCGCCAGGTGCTGCGGTCGGTCGTGCTCGAAGCCGGCCTGATCGGCCTGATCGCCTCGCTGCTCGGGCTGCTCGGCGGGCTGCTGCTCGCCCCCGGCCTGCGCGGGCTGATGAAGGCCGTCGGCGCCGACCTGCCGGCGACGGCGTCGGTCGTCGCGACGCGCACGATCGTCGTCGCGCTCGTCGTCGGCGTGCTCGTGACCGTGCTGGCAAGCCTCGTCCCCGCGCTGCGGGCGACGCGGATCGCGCCGATCATCGCGCTGCGCGAGGGCCTGACCGCCGAGCCGCGCAGCGGCCGCGGTCGGATCGCCATCGCCGCGCTGCTATGCGTCGTCGGCGCCGCCGTCCTGGCGTACGGGCTCTTCGGCGGCGCGTCGGGCAGCGGCGCCGCGGCGACGCTCGGCGGCGGCGCGGTCGTCGTGTTCCTCGGCGTCGCGCTGCTGAGCCCGCAGCTCGTGCGGCCGCTGGCCTGGGTGATCGGCGCCCCGATGCAGCGCTTCGCCGGCGTCAGCGGCCGCCTCGCCCGCGAGAACGCGACCCGCAACCCGGCCCGCACCGCGGTGACCGCGGCGGCGCTCATGATCGGCGTCGCGCTCGTGGCCTTCGTCTCGATCTTCGCCGCCGGCCTGCGCGGCTCGATCGACCGCGCCGTCGACCGCGCGTTCGCCGGCGACCTGTCGGTCGTGCACAAGTCCTTCGGCTCGACGCCGCCGGCGCTGGCCGACGCGGTGGCCCGCGTCCCCGGCGTGGCGGGCGTCAGCTCGATCCGCTTCTCGGAGGCGAAGGTGACCGGCGGCGGCGAGAAGGACACGACGGGGATCTCGGGAATCGACCCCGCGACGCTCGCCCAGACCTACCGGCTGAAGTGGAAGGACGGCTCGGACGCCACGCTGGCCACGCTCGGCGCCGACGGGGTCCTCGCCGACTCGGGCTACTCCGGCAAGGCGGCGATCGGCGATCGCCTCGCGCTGCTCACGCCGACGGGCAAGCGCGTCACCTACACGGTGCGCGGGATCCTCGACGAGGGCAGCGACTTCGGCCTGCTCGGCGGCGGCCTCGTCGTCCCGAACACGAGCATGGTCAGGGACTTCAACGAGCGCAACGACCAGTTCGTCTTCTTGCGCTTCGCCGACGGCGCCTCGGCGCCGACGACGCGAGCGGCCGTCGATCGCCTCGTGAAGACGCGCTTCCCCGACGCCGAGACGCAGGACCGCGAGCAGGTCAAGGAGGCGCAGGCCGGGGAGATCAACCAGCTGCTGTACCTCATCTACGCGCTCCTGGGCCTGTCGGTGATCGTCTCGTTGTTCGGCATCGTCAACACGCTCGCGCTGTCGATCTTCGAGCGCACCCGCGAGCTCGGCCTGCTGCGCGCCGTCGGCACCTCGCGGCGCCAGGTCAAGCGGATCGTGCGCCTGGAGGCGGTCATCACCTCGCTCATCGGCGCCTCGCTCGGGCTCGTGCTCGGCGTGCTGTTCGCGCTGGCGATCAGCCGGCCGCTGGAGGAGGAGGGCTTTCGCCTGACCTTCCCGATCACGACGCTCGCGCTGCTGCTGGCGGCGGCGGCCGCCGCCGGGATGCTCGCCTCGCTGTGGCCCGCGCGGCGCGCGGCGCGGCTCGACGTCCTGCGGGCGCTCGCCTACGAGTAGGCGGGCGCGCTCGGCGCCTCAGCCCGCTTGGGCCGGCGCCTTCATCCGTGCGCCGAGGTCGAGCTTCTCGTAGATCGCCGCGACGGAGTGGGCCTTGTTGAGCGAGTAGAAGTGCAGGCCCGGGACGCCGTACTCGAGCAGGCCCTCGCACTGCTCGGTGGCGTAGTCGATGCCGAGCTGCTGGGCGGCGGCGTCGTCGTCCTCGACCTCTGCCAGCAGCGACTCCAGGCGCTCGGGGATCTTCGCGCCGCACATCTTCGTGAAGCGGCGCACCTGGGCGACGGACTGGATCGGCAGCACGCCCGGCACGATCGGGATCGTGACGCCCATCTCCCTGAGGTCCTCCGTGTAGCGGAAGAAGTCCTCGTTGTCGAAGAACAGCTGCGTGATGAGCACATCGGCGCCGGCGTCGATCTTCTCCTTGGTGTACTGCAGGTCGCTCTCGCGGCTCTCGCTGCGCGGGTGACCCTCGGGGAAGCCGGCGATGGCGACCGAGAAGAAGTCATACCAGCCGTGCTGGCCGCGCTTGGCGGCCTCGATGAGCTCACGCGACGTGCGAAAGCCGTCGGGATGCGCCTTCCACGTGGCGGTCGGACCCTCGGGCGGATCGCCGGCCAGCGCGATGATGTTCTCGATCTCCGAGCCCCACAGGTCGGCGAGCACGCCTTTGACCTTGTGGAAGGGCTGGTTGACGATCGTCAGGTGGCACATCACCTCGAGCTTCTCGGCGTAGCGCAGGCGCTTGACGACCTTCAGCGTCGTGTCCTGGGTCGAGCCGCCGGCGCCGTAGGTCACCGATACGAACGACGGATCGAGCTTCTTGAGCTCCGCCACCGCGCTGTAGAGGTTCTCCATCCCCTCGTCGGTCTTCGGGGGGAAGAACTCGATCGAGAAGGTGAGTCCGTCGCGGGCGTAGATGTCGCGTAGCTTCGTCACGGTGTGATGATCTCTCTGCTGGGGGCGGCGAGGGAAACAGCGTAGACGTTCCCAGGCGGCCGCCGGAGGCAGACCGAGATGCCCACACGGTCAGAGTACGAAGGTCGCGACCGAACGGATGTGCGCGGTGGACCGCCGCCGCGATCAGCGGGCGGCGGCGCGCAGGGACTTGCGCATGCAGCGGTCGTAGCGCGCCTTGCGCGTCTTCTTGGACGCCTTCGTGCGCTTGGCGGCGCGGTGGCAGCGCTTGCTGAGCTGCGCCTTCTTCTTGGCCGAGACGCGCTTGACGGTCTGTCTGCGGATCGCAACAGCGGCCTGTTGAGCGGGTCTTCTGTGGACCGTCCGGTGAGGCTGGTGAGGTGATCGTCGGTTGCCGCGGAGGCGAGCCCGGAGGGCGAGGCGTAGCGGCGACGACGCGCGCGCCTGCGCCGGGGTGCCCGTCTGGTTGCAACGGGTCCCGCCGGCGAGGTCAAGAGGTGCTCGATGAGTCAGTTCATCAATCGAATGGACACCGAGACGTTTCAGGTGTTCTGGGCCGCGTTGCAGCGCGGCGATTTCATCAGCGGCGCGGCCGAGCAGGTCGGTACGTATCGCAAGCAAGGCTCGAGGTGGTTCAGGGCCTGCGGCGGGGTGCGTCCGCGTCGCGGCCGCGATCTCAAAGGCCGCTGTTTGACGCTCGCTGAGCGAGAGGAGATCGCCCTGGGCACGCGGACGGCGAGCGGCTCCAGCGAAGACGCCGAGGCGCCGGGCCGCACCGGTCGCCGATCGAGCTGGTGGCGCCGAACTCCGTCGTTACGTCGCGGCGATCGCGCACGCGCTGGCGTATGACCGCGCGAGCCGTCCCAAGCCGCGAAGCTGGCGGTCAACGTGGGCGCTGCGCGAGCGTGGCAGGACGATCTGCTCCGCGCTTCTCACCGCGAGCAGATCGCTGGGCGCCTGCGCCGAAAGTTCCCCGATGACCCGGAGATGTGGGTGTCGACCGAAACGATCTACCGATCGCTGTACGCCGCTCGCTGACCTGGGACCAGGGCCCGGAGATGCGCGTGAAGCAAGTCCGCATCGACGCCGCCATCGACGTCTTTTTCTGTGACCCCCACGCCCCGTGGCAACGCGGCTCCAACGAGATCACCAACGGCCCGCTGCGCCAGTACTTCCCCAAAGGCACCAACTTCGCCACCGTCACCGCGGCCGAGCTCGACGCCGTCGCCGACGAGCTCCGACCGACCACGCAAACGCTTCGCCTTCGCGACACCACCGAGCAGATCGCCGAGCTCTGTCGCAATAACCGCAGGATCCGCCGACCCCGACGCCGCCACATCTCGTCGTAGCTGGTGCATCGCCATGCGGCGTCGTTCACCCCCAGACGGCTACCGAACGTCCGTCATGCGTCGCGGCGTCTGCCGCTCTTCATGTATCACGCGTGATACATTGCTGCGATGCCAACGTCACCATCCGGAGCTCCGCAGCAAGGTGGCGAGGTCGTAGACCGCGCCGCGCGCGGCGAGCAGATCACGATCACCCGGGCCGGCGATCCCGTCGCTTCGTTACGCCGATCTCGTCGTAGCTGCCGGCTGAGGATGTTGTCGCGATGGCCCTCCGTCGCTCGCCATCCAGCTCCGTGACATCGACGAGGCCTGGCGGCGAGCTGGGCCCTCGCCCCATCGCCAGGGGTTCTCGACCCACCGCGGTCTCCTGCTAGCTGGCTCGCCGACCCAGCGGCGCTGCCCATCGAGGCGGTCACCACCGCGAGGCGCTGCTCGAGCTCGTCTGTCCGCCGGGCGAGACGTGATCGAAGGAAGCGCTGCGACACCATCGCCTTCAGTAGGCCGTCGCGGCGGTCTCGAGGATCCGGGTCGACGCGACAGCGGCGCGAGCCCGTCGGGCGGCGCGCTCGTCGTTGATGAGGCAGAGCGCAAGCCGGCCGCCCGCTCCTATGACGCGATGATCGCAGCACCGCGCTCGCCAACGACCTACCTGTGTACACAGCCAACCCCCAGGATTCGAGAGATCGACGGCTCGGGTGGCGGCCTTCGCGGTGGGGTACGGAGGCCTAGGGCGGGCGATCGAGTAGCCCGCACGCGGCTCGCCGAGCCTCAACCCGACCCGTCCCCTCCTCGAAGGTTGGCTCCGGCGCAGTCGGCGGCGTGCGCGGCGGGAGGTCCACAGGAGCTCCGCCCAGCTTCTCGGCTGCGCGCCGGGCACCGTCGGTCTCCACCTCGCGATACTGCACAGGCATTATCTCCGGCGAGCGCCAGCGACGGCCGATCACGGTGGTCACGAAGTCGTAGCGGGGAGGTGCTTGCGACGGCTTCCATCCATGGAATGTGCGAGACGTGGACCGGCCGGGGCGGTATCAGCCCACTGGCTAAGTCGTCGCCCTGCGTCGCTCTGCCCGGTGGCGCCGATCCATCGGGCATGGCCAGGAACCCGACGTAGTCCGTCAGCCAGACATCGTCGAAGAGCGTGCGCTTGTAGATCGGCGTTCGGCTTGACGCGCGAGCCCACCGGATCGCACGGTGCACGCTCGATCGACGTGTTCTTGACGGCTCCCGGCCCAGGCTCCCCCAGGTTCCCGCTCACGCGTAGGGAGCAGGCCGGGAGCTGGGGCGCGTCGCAGGTCGACCTCGTCTGCCGCCGGCGCACGGCCCGGCGACGCCGTCCGGATCCGCTTCGACATGGGATGGACGGCTGCGGCGGCATCGACGGCTGGTACGTCGACGACGTCGAGGTCAAGGTCTGCCGGACCGAGAAGAACAAGGACCGGGGCAGGGCGGATCTGCGAACCCCGACCCCATCAGCCGTCGTCAGCGGGGAGCCACGATCCCAAGAGCAGCGACGGCGATCTGACGATGCGTCGCCGGATCGACTGCGCCCCATCGCTCTTTCGAGTCGCGAGCGGTCAAGCGAACGCACCTGGTCGACGAGCGCGAGCTCGTCGTGCGCACACCGCCCTCCGGCGGGTCGTTCGCACATGAAGCGGTGATCCCCGGTCGCGCGACGAGAGCGGGACGCAGACGCACAGCCGCCACCCGGCTGCGTTGACGGCGTCGCGCGAGATCACGACGACCGGCCTTGTGCCGGCCTGCTCGTGGCCGGCGGTCAGATCAAGTCGAGCAAGCCAGACGTCACATTGAGCAGGCGGGTCACTCGTCATCGATCGACGCCGCGAGGTCCGAACGCTCCCAAACGCCGTCCTCCGCCTCGATCTCGCGAAGCAGATCCGGGTGCTCGGACTTCAGCGTCACGTATGACGTCGCGTGCCTCGCGAACAGCTCCTCGTCCTCGGCACGATCGACCAGGATCCCGATCAGGTCCGGGGCGGACAGCCCGCGTGCCCCGGCCAGGCGGTTGATGCGATCCCGCGTGTCGCGGCGAACCCGGATCGTTGTCGTCTCGGACCCCATGTCACATCTCCGTAGACAGCAGTGTAACAGTGGGTGGCCGACAAGCGGGCCGCGCCCTCTGCCATCTGCTGCGGGTCGAAGTCCGGCGCGGCCATCGCATCGAAACAGTGCTCGAACCCGCCGGGGAGATGATCTCGAGGACCGGCACCGTCCGTCTCTCAGGGCAAGGACATCATTCGCGACGAACCAGGCCGACGTGACGGTCACGACGACGGACGGTCTTGGCGATGCTCCTGCTCGTCATGGAGGCTGTTGCGAAAGGGTGCGGACGGTCGGTGGGTCGTGCCGAGCGGGCCGTCTGTGGGCGCGGCGACATGGTCGTGTGCGGTGTGAGTGCCTGTCGTGTCGGCTGCGGCGGGGCAGTGCCGACCCCTGGCCGCTCCGTTCAGGAGTTCGCGTGTCGGAGTTGCTGGCGGTGGAGCTTCATGAGGTTGCCGCTGGCGGTGATCAGTCGCCATTCCGAGCGGGCGGCTGAGCGGCCGCGGCGCTGGAAGCGGTCGATGCGGCGGTTGAACTTGGTGTCGGCGAAGACGGGTTCGATCATCTGTTGGCGCTTGCGTACAGATCGCCGCCGGTGTCGGTCGCAAGGACGCGCGCATGAACGCGTAGCGACCGCCGTTCCAGCCCGGCCGGGTGCCCGTGCGCTTGCTCGCGTCGGGCGGGACGAGGACCTGCGATGCCGCGGCCCATCAGCTCGTCGATCTGCTCGCCGTGCCAGTAGCCGGCGCTCGGCGAGCCGACCGTCGGGGCGGCCGTGATGCCGGCCCTGGCGAGCTCGGTCTCGGCGTGGGCGATCATCGGGCCCATCTGGCCGAAGTCTGCGGAGCTGACCGAGACTTCGGCGGCGACCACGATCTGGTGCTCGTTGCAGACCGCCTGGGCGTTGTAGCCCTGCACGTAGCCGCGGGTGTCTTGACGTTGCGCGAGTCCGGGTCGGTGAGTTGAGCGTCCTGACCGGCTCACGCGTGTGACGTGTAGGGCTTGGCTGGCGAACCGAAGCGGCGGCCGTCGCGCATCACCCCGCGCGCCCGGTAGGCCTCATAGGCGTCGTTGGCGCGCTGCTCGGTCCACAGCTCTTCTTCCAGGCGCCGCTTGGCCTCCTTCACGCGCGCGCGGCGCGGCGCGGGAATCGGGCGGGCCTCCTGTTCGCGCTTCGCATCCAGGCGACGCTTAGCGGCATCCAGCCACCTGCGCCGCCCGTTGGCGGTCGCAAGCTCGGGCGGCAGTTCGTCGCCGCGGCGATCACCGAACTGCTCATCCTCAACGGCGTCGACCTCGCCTGCGTTGCGCAGGATCTCTTCGGCGAGCTGCTGGTAGTCGCGCGTCGCGCGCTCAGACGCGTTGGCGTGCAGCTTCGTGCCGTCGACGGCGAGAACCTCGACGCTCGCCAGGCCGGCGTCGGCGCACAACGTCAGCACCTCACCGAACACGCCGGCCAGTGGCGTCTCGTGGCGCTGGCGAAACCGGCGATCGTGCAGTGATCCGGGACCCGTTGGCAGCGATCACGCGAAACGCGATGTCCTCGATGCAGCTGCGCTCGATCACGCGTGAGGACCGCTTCCCACGCGAGTAGGCGTAGACCAACAGCGCGACCATCATCGATGGATCGGCGCCGGCCGACCGTTGCCGTCGGCGCGTAGTCGGCGTAAACGCCGCCAGGTCCACCGTCTCGACCGCCGCGATCACGAACCGCGCGAAGTGATCGGCCGGCAACCACTCATCCAGGCTCGGCGGCAACAAGAACGCCTGCCCGCGATCGCACCCCAAGAAGCTCTGCGTCATCCCTGCATCGTCTAACCCCTCGGACGACACCAGCCGACTTTGCAACAGCCTCCATGCTTACCCCCTGCCTGGCCGCGTCTTCGGTGGGGCGCGGATCGAAAGGCAAGCTGACGCGGGCACCGTCCACATACCGTCAAGGCAGGTTCAAGCTGCGTTCGTGCCGGCCGCGAAGGGGGAGTCGTACAGGTCCCGGCCGCCGGCTTCGACGCTTCAACAGCGGAGGGGGAGGGATTCGAACCCTCGGTAGAGGGGTTACCCCTACAACGGTTTTCGAGACCGCCCGATTCAACCACTCTCGCACCCCTCCAGGTGCCACGACGGGCGTCGCGCAGGATAGCTGGCGCTACCGGCGCGACCCGAAGAAGTCCGTCAGCAGCGCGGCGCACTCCGCGGCGAGCAGGCCGCCGGCCACCGCCGGGCGGTGGTTGAGGCGGGGCTGGGCGAGGACGTCGAGTACCGAGCCGGCGGCGCCCGCCTTCGGATCGGTCGTGCCGTAGACGACGCGCGGCACGCGCGCGAGGACGATCGCGCCCGCGCACATGGCGCACGGCTCGAGCGTCACGTAGAGCACCGCGTCCAGCACGCGCCACGAGCCGAGCGCGCGGCTGGCCTCGCGCAGGGCGAGCAGCTCGGCGTGCGCGGTCGGGTCCTGGCGCAGCTCGCGCTCGTTGTGCCCGGCGCCGATGACCTCGCCCTCGTGCACGACGACGGCGCCGATCGGGACGTCGTCGTGGTCGAGCGCCGCCTCCGCCTCGCGGATCGCCAGGCGCATGAAGTACTCGTCGCGAGGAAAGAAAGCGCCGGCCATCGCGAAAGGACTATCGCAGCGTCGCTCCGAGTCACCGTATCTTGTGTTTTCAGCGAGCGTTGCTCGCTTTCTTCGTGATGTCGCCAATCGCCCCTCTTCGCACGGCACTCGCCGCGGCCGCCGCCGCGCTGGTCCTGGCGCTGCCCGCGGCGGCCGCCGCGAGCGACGACGGCATGTGGGCGCAGGCCGCCTATCACCCCAACGACTCGGGCCTGGCGAGCGCCGCCGCCGACGGCGGCTGGGCCGCGACACAGTGGGAGCTCAACGGTCCGTTCGGCATCAACGCCCCGCAGGCGTGGTCGCAGGCCAGCAAGCTCGGCGGCAGCGGCGGGCGCGGCATCACGATCGCCGTGCTCGACAGCGGCATCGCCTACGCCAACCGCGGCCCCTACCGGCGCTCGCCGGACCTCGCCAGCGCGCGCTTCGTGCGCGGCTATGACTTCGTCGACGACGACCCGTACCCCAACGACGAGTACGGCCACGGCACCTTCGTCGCGAGCACGATCGCCGCGACGGCCAACAACGCATACGGCACGGTCGGCGTCGCCTACCGCGCGCGGATCATGCCGCTGCGCGTGCTCGACATCGAAGGCCGCGGCTATCCGTCGGTGATCTCGCGCGCCATCCGCTACGCGATCCGCCGCGGCGCGGACGTCATCAACCTCTCGCTCGAGCTCTACGACGGGCCCTTGCTCGCGCCCGTGCCGCGCAGCGTGACGGCCTCCAAGAGCGTGCGCTCCGCGCTCGCCGACGCTCGCAAGGCCCGCGTCGTCGTCATCTCCGCCGCCGGCAACAGCTCAGATCCCAACGTGCCCGCCAAGCGCTACGACACGCTGGCCGTCAACGTCGGCGGCACGACCGAGCACGGCTGCCTGGGCGACTACTCCAACCACGGCCCGGGCCTGGACATCGTCGCGCCGGGCGGGGGCGCCGACGCGGAGGTCCCCGACGATCCCAACTGCCTGCTGGGCAGCCCGCCGGGACGGGACATCTCCGGCATCAGCTTCCGCCCGCAGTCGCCGTCGCGCTTCGAGATCGTCCCGCGCTTCAAGGGGACCTCCAACGCGGCGCCGCAGGTGGCCGGCGTCGCCGCGCTCGTGCTCGCCTCCGGGGTGCTGGGCGACGATCCGACGCCCGGCGAGGTCGAGCGCCACCTCGAGAGCACCGCGCGCGACCTCGGCGCGGCCGGCCGCGATCGCTACTACGGCGCCGGGCTGGTCGATGCCGCGGCCGCGACGCGGCCGCCTACACCGTCCGGATGATGAGCACCGAGCAGGGCGCGTGGTGGGAGACCTTGTTGGGCACCGAGCCCAGCAGGAAGCGCTTGGCGCCGGTCATGCCCTTGTTGCCGACGACGATGAGGTCGCTGCCGCGCTCCTCGGCGACGTCGAGGATCGCGTCGGCCGGATCGCCCTGACGGGCGAAGACCTCGACCTCGACCCCGGCCGCACGAATCTCGCCGGCCGCCTGCTCGAGCGTCGCCTGGACGTCCTCGCGCGGGTTGATCATCCACTGCAGGTCCTCCGGCACGTGGATCGCCTCGCGCAGGCGTGCGTCGGAGACCGGCTCGTAGGCGCTGACCAGCTCGATCCGCGCGCCGACGGAGCGCGCGAGCTCGATCGCCTGGCGCACCGCCTGCCTGGCCGTGTCCGACCCGTCCGTGCCGACGACGATCGAGCGGAACATGGCCGTCAGGCGCTCATGTGGCGAGCTTCACGGTGGCGATGATCATCCCGAGGACGACGAAGATGACGATCCCCGTCTGCACCCAGATCCAGAACGGAGACACCGCCGCGCCCGCGATCAGTCGTTGCCGAGCTTGGAGTTGATCGCGGCGATCGCGGCGTCGATGCGCAGGTTGACCGTCTGCGTCGCGGTCTGGATCGTCCGCTGCGCGTCGGCGATCGTGCGGCTGTCGGGGTTGCGCAGCGCCGAGGTCGCCTTCTCGATCTGGTCGCCGAAGCCGCTCATCGCGCCCACGAGCTGGTCGTGCTCGGACTGCACGTCGCCGGGCACGTCGATGCCGCGCAGGCTCTTCACGACGTCGGCGATGGCCGTCTGAAACTGCTCGAGCGTCTTGCGGTCCTGGCCCGAGGAGCTCTTCGGCGTGATCCGCTCCGAGACGGTCCGCACGGTCTCGGCGAACTCGTTCTGCGCGGCGTTGACCTCGCTCACGTAGGCGTTCTTGGCCTCGCGGTCGTCGTCGCCGCCACAGGCGGTGAGCCCGAGAGCGGCCAGGGCGAGCAGCAGCGAGACGAGGATCCGCAGGGGCCTGGGCACCGGCGGGAATCTACCTAGAACGCCCGACGGCCACTCCCGCCGCGGCGGGTCCGCGTCAGCGCGCCGGTTCGGGCGCGGGCGGCGGCACCGCCTCGGCGGGCGTGTGCTGCGTCGTGCGGATCTTGCGCTGCAGGAACGGCAGCTCGACGTAGCGGTAGGTCAGCGCCCCGCTCAGCACGGTCAGGGGAAAGCCGATCCCGGCCATGATCGCCAGCCGCGTGGCGAGGCTCTCGCCGCTGCCGAGCAGGTGGTCGAGCTCGAGCAGCACCCAGATGTGCACGAGGTAGAAGGAGTACGAGCGCGCCCCGAGCCAGAGCATGCCCTTGTTGGCGAACAGGCGCGGCGCGCGACCGGTCCCGATCTGCAGCACGATGAGGCCGAAGAACAGCAGCCCGGTGCACAGCGCGGCGAGCATCGCGCGCACGCCGAGCGCGTGATGGATCGGCGTCTGGCGCGGGTCGTAGTCGCTCGTCGTGTAGACGATCGCGCAGAGCAGGCCGAGCGCGAACGCCCCCCAGGCCAGCCGCTTGGCCAGCTGCGCGCGCTCGCGCAGCGGGGCGGCGATGAGCGGCTCGATGATGCCCAGCGCGACGCCGGGCATGAAGCCGTACATGATCGCCGGGGGCGCCGTGAGCCAGGCGAACTGGTACTTGTCGACCGCGCGCAGGGCGATGCTCACGACGAAGACGAAGCCGATCGCCGCCAGCGCGAAGCCCGCCCGCGCGTACTGGCCCTTCAGCCGCTTGCCGACGAAGTACGCGCCGTAGGCGGCGAGCGGGATCACGAAGTAGAAGCCGACCTCCGAGCCGATCGACCACGCCGGGCCGATCGGGATCGACGCGGGGCCGGCGGTCTGACCCTGGATGAAGAAGAACTGCGCGACGACCTGCCACCACTCGCTCCTCGCCTCCGGTGCCGCCGCGCCGCTCTCCAGGCTGCCGTCCAGGCCGAAGCGAAGCAGCACGAGGATCGTGAAGAAGTAGAAGACCGGCACGACGCGCAGGACGCGGTTGCGCACGTAGGAGCGGATCTTCGGCCGCTTGCCGCCCGTCACGTAGGCGCGCGTGAAGGGGCGCGCGATGAGATAGCCCGACAGCACGAAGAACGCCGACAGCGCGAGGTCGATGTGGCCGAGGATCGGCGCCGCCCAGCCGTAGCTGAGCAGGTTGTTGTTGGCGACCGGGTCGGCGAGCAGGCAGACGTGGGTGGCGAACACGAAGAGCGCGCCGACGCCACGCACCCCGTCGCCGGAGATCAGCGTGCGGATCCCGAGGTCCGTCCTGGGCTCTGCCTCGACGGTCGCGGCCATCGGCGCAGGGTAGAGGTCTCGATAGGTTCGGGTCTCTGCAAAGCGCCGCGACCCGCCATCGCCTGCTGTATGGCACCTTCCCCCCGCATAACGGGGATTTCGTGCCATCGAGCCACGTGGCCGGGTCCGGCGTTATGGGGTGTGTCGAATACCTCGCGCGGCAACGCGAAGCGCACCGCGCGCCAACCTCGCCGGCGCGTAACGCCCGGCAGCTACCGTGGACCGTGTTCCAACGCGACGATCCGAGGCCCCGCCGATGCTCAACTTCCTCTCCAAGCACAAGACCGAGCTGCCGACCGCCGAGTCGGCTCTGCCCGGGCGCGAGCAGCCGATACCGGTGCCCGAGCGCCACTACGTCCTCGACGCGCCGCTGCAGGGCCCGTTCCCCGAGGACACCGAGCAGGTCGTCTTCGGCCTGGGCTGCTTCTGGGGCGCCGAGCGCATCTTCTGGCAGACGCCGGGCGTCTACACGACGGCCGTCGGCTACGCCGCGGGCATGACGCCCAACCCGACCTACGAGGAGGTCTGCAGCGCGAAGACCGGCCACAACGAGGTCGTGCTCGTCGTCTACCGCCCCGCCGAGGTCTCCTTCGAGGACCTGCTCGCGCGCTTCTGGGAGTCGCACGACCCGACGCAGGGCATGCGCCAGGGCAACGACGTCGGCACGCAGTACCGCTCCGGGATCTACACGACGAGCGACGCGCAGGCGGCTGCCGCCACGGCGTCGCGCGACCGCTACCAGGCGGCGCTGGGCGCGGCCGGCCGCGGCGGCGAGATCACGACCGAGATCCTCCCGGCGCCGGAGTTCTACTACGCCGAGGACTACCACCAGCAGTACCTCGCCAAGAACCCCAACGGCTACTGCGGGCTGGGCGGGACGGGCGTCACGTGCCCGATCGGCGCCGGCGCCGGTTCCTGATCGACAGGGTCAGCGCACGCCGGGCACGCCGGCCGTGCGGCTGACGTCCGCGCGGAAGAGGAAGTGCGGCTCGCCGCCGTCGGGGCGGTGGATGGAGATCGTGCCGGCGATCGGCACGAGCAGCCCCTGCGCGTGCATGTAGACGGTCTCGACCTCGGCGCTCTGGAGCTCGCCGGCCTTCAGCGCGCGCGCGAGCTCCTGATGGGCCTTGAGGTTCTCGCGGTCGATGATCGACGGCCAGCGCGCGGCGCGCAGGTCCTCCTCGCGGCAGCCGAGCAGTGAGCAGAAGGCGTCGTCGAGGCGCCGGAAGGACCCGTTGAGCGCGATGAGCGCGGCGGCCTCGCCGGGACCGACCGCGGGCAGCTCGGGCCGGGGGCCCGCGGGTGCCGGGGCGGCGGCCGCCGCGGCCGCCGCCGCGGCGGTCGGCGCGGGCACCGACCACGGCGTGCGCTGCGGGGGCGCGCCGCCCGGCGAGGACGAGCTGCCGTTCTCGACCGGGTCGAAGGCGAACTCGGCGCGGATCGCCTCGGCGGCGGCGCGGGCGTGCTCGGCCTCGTCCATGAGCTGCTGGGCGCGCAGGCGTGCCTGCTCGCGCTCGGCGCGGACGTCGTCGGCGGCGGCACGCGTCGCCTCCAGCTCGGCCTGCAGGCGCTCGAGCTCGCCGTGCTTGGCCTCGAGCTCCATGCGCGTGCGCTCGAGCTCGTCGTCGCGGGCCTGCAGCTCGGCGCGGGTGCGGTCGAGCTCGGCTTCCTGCGCCTCCACGTAGGCCTGGGCCCGGTCGAGCTCGGCGCCGTGTGTTGCGACATCGGCCTGCGCGCGCTCGAGCTCGGCGTGGGCGGCCTCAAGCTCGCGGTCGCGCTCCTCCAGAGCGCTCGTGTGGGTGTGCAGCTGCGCGTCGCGCTGCAGCAGCTGCGCGGTGCGCGCCTGCAGCTCGGCCTCGCGCTCGTGCAGCAGGGTCGTGCGCGACTGCAGCTCGGCCCGGGCTGCCTCGAGCTCCTCGCGCGAGCCGTGCAGCTCCTCGTCGGTGCTCTGCAGCTGGGCGCGCACGGAGGACGCCTCGCCGCGCGCGAGCGCGCTCTCGCCGCGAACGGCGTTGAGCTCGGTGCGGGCGCTGTGCAGCTCGCTGCGCAGGGCGTCGGCATCGGTGTGGGCGGCGTCGGCCTCGGCGCGCAGCGCGGCCAGCTCGGCGCCGGCGTTCTCGGTGTGCGCCGCACGCTCGTGATGGACGGCCTCGCGCGTCGCCACGAGCTCCGCGCGCAGGCGCTCGGCGTCGGCGTGGGCGAACTCGGCCTCCTCGCGGGCGGACTCGGCCTCGGCACGGGCCGACTCGGCCTCGGCATGGGCCGACTCGGCGTCGGCGCGGGCGGCGTGCACCTCGGCGCGGGCGGATTCGGCCTCGCGGTGGGCGGACTCGGCCTGGGCGCGCGCGTCGTCGGCCTGCGTGCGCGCGGCATCGGCGTCGGCGCGTGCGCTTGCCGCCTCGGCGCGAGCGGCCTCGGCGTCCGCCCGGGCGGCCTGCTCGCCGCCGCCGACCGACTCGGCGTGGGCGCGCAGCGCGTGCAGCTCGTCGCGGGCGGCGTCGGCGTCGGCCCGGGCGGCCTGGGCGGTCGCGTTCGCCGCCTGCGCCTCGGCCTGCGCGGCCTGCGCGGCTGCGCTCGCGGCCTGCGCCTCGGCCTGCGCGGCCTGGCGCTCGGCCCGCGCGGACTCGGCTTCGGCGCGCGCGGACTCGATGTCGGCGCGTGCTGCGTCGGCGGCGGCGCGCGCCGCTTGCAGCTCGGCCTGGGCGGTGACGGCCGCGGCCCGCGCGGCCTCGACCTCGCCGTGGGCGGCCAGCAGCTCGTGGCCGCGGGCCTCGAGCCGGGCACGCGCCTCGTCGCGCTCGCGCGCCACGTGCTCCACACGTCCCTCGGCGTCCTGCACGCCCGCGGCCAGCGCCCTGGCCTCGTCGCGCTCGGCTTCGGCCTCGGCGAGGCGGGCGAGCGCCTCGTCGCGCTCCTGCGCCGCAGTCGCGGCATCGCGCTCGGCGTCCTCCACGCGCTCGCGCAGGACCCGTGCACGCTCGACGAGATCGTCGAGGCCGGGTGCCTGGACGGCGGGCTCGTCGTCGCTGTCGTGCGCCGGCCGTCCGGCCGCCTCGTCGCGCCGGCGGGCCTCCTCGGCGGCGGCCGCGCGGGCGGCGATGCGCTGCTCGGCCATGCGGCGCTCGACGTCCTGGTGGGTGAGCGGCGGCGCGTCGACGTCGCGGACGACGATGAGGATGCCGGCCAGCCGGGCGTCGGGCTCGGGCTGGGTTCCGCGCAGGACGACGCCCTCGACGGCCTCCAGCGCGCGGCCGTGGCGGGTGCGCAGCTCCTCCGGATGCCACGTGCCGGCGTCGCGGCTGCGCAGCTCGGTCAGCAGCGAGGTGAACTCCCAGCCCAGCGCGAGCGGCACGCAGACGACGACGAACTGCAGCGAGCGCGTCGTGGCGCCGGCGCAGCGGGCGCTGAACGTCGGCCGCGCGGAGGGGTCGACGCTCGGCGCGCGGAGCATCTGCTCGAAGCGGCCGGTCGCCTCGGCGTCGGCGCCGGCGATGAGCACGTCCGTGATCGGCCGGCCGAGGAGCGCGTCGGCGGGGGCGCCGAGCAGGCCGGCGACGCCGACGCCGGTCTCGGCGACCGCCCCGTCGGGTGTGCTGAGTACGTAGCTGCCGTCCGCGAGGCCGAGGAGGACCTGCTCGAGGTCGCGATCGACCTCGGCTGCGGGCGCGGCCATCTGGCCGCCCAGAAGATTCATGCCCTCCGTATCGGCCGCGCGGCGGAAAGGTTTGAGCCCCGTCGGCGTGGCGGACCGAAATGTCCAGCGCCGCTGCGGCGCCCGCGACCGCTGCGGGTGGCGCCGATCGTCCGCAGCCGCGATCCTGCGTTCGGTGCCCGAGTTCTTCACCGACACGCCGCTGCTGACCGAGCGCTTCGACGACGCGCTGCACTACGCGATCGCCCACCACGCCCAGCAGCTGCGCAAGGGGACGCCGATCCCCTACGCCGCGCATCTGCTGGCCGTCGCGTCGCTCGTGCTCGAGATGCACGGCGACGAGGACGAGGCGATCGGCGCCCTGCTGCACGACGTCGTCGAGGACGGCGGCGGGCCCACCGCGCTGGAGTACATCGAGGAGCACTTCGGCGCGAACGTCGCCGACATCGTGCTCTCCAACAGCGACTCGGTGACGGGCGAGGGCGAGAAGGCGCCGTGGTTTGAGCGAAAGCGCGCGTACATCGCGGCGTTCGCGCACAAGTCGCCGGCCGCGCTGCGGGTCTCGCTGGCCGACAAGCTGCACAACGCGCGCTCGATCCTGACCGACTACCGCGCCCACGGCGACGCGCTGTGGGCGCGCTTCGGCCAGGGCAAGGGCCTCGCGACGCGCGTCTACTACCGCGAGCTGGCCGCCGCCTTCGAACGCGAGGCGGCGCGGATGGGCGAGCACGCGGCGCCCGCGATCGACGAGCTGCGGCGTGTCGTCGATGCGATCACGGCGCTCGCCGAGGAGCGCCAGGGGCCCGACACGCGCGTGAGCTTCGACTGGGGCTGAGGCCGATCGGGGCGCCCGCGGTCAGCGCGTGACGCGCGCGGCGAGCACGATGTACCGGGTGCCGCGCGACTGCAGCCTCGAGGCGTTGTCGACGTTGCCCTCGACGGTGTCGAGCATGCCGTTATGCGGGGTGGAGCGGGCGAGCGCGAGGTGCGAGGCGCGCACGCCGCTGCGGAACTTGTAGAAGACGAGATCGCCGGGGCGGATGTCGGCGGTGGCGATCCTGCGCAGGTGGCGCCGGCCGGCCACCGCGTCGGCGTAGGAGCGGTGCGGATCGATCAGGCGTCTGGAGAGCCGCACCCCGGCGCGCAGGTAGGCCTGGTGCACGAACGCTCCGCACCAGACGCGGCACGGCGGCAGGCGCAGCCCCATGTCGCGCTCCCAGCGGTCGATCACCGGCGAGCAGTTCGACGTGCCCCGCTCACGGATCCCGACGTGCTCGACCGCCCACGCCAGCGCCTTCGCCCGGATCGCGTCGCTCGTGTCGGCTGGCGCCGCCGGCGCTCGGCACGAGCACGACGAGCGCGGTCGCGCAGACGGCGAGCGCGAGGACGGCGGACAGGCGGCGGCGCATCGCCCAGATGATGGCGGATAGGGGCGGCGCCGACGCCGGTTTGGCCGGATGTCGCCGGCGCCGGCCGGGGGTGCGTCGATCGGCCTCGCCGCTGACCCGAGCGCATGCCACCCACCGTGCGCGATCACCCCCGCTCGGCGGCCACCGCCTTGCGCAGCGACTCGTCGAAGCCGATCGGCTCGACGCCGAACAGCGCCGCGCCGCTGGGATCGGTGACCATGGTCTCGGTCGACAGGCCCTCGATGAGCGGCCGCGCGACGCGCGCGTCGACCGGCGTGACGAGGCCGATCCACAGCGACGACAGGCGCGGCGTCAGCAGCGGGACCGGGATCCTCGGGCGCCGGCGGCGGCCGAGCGCCACCGCCATGCGGTCGAGCATGTCGGCGTAGGCGAGCACGTCGGGCGACCCGATCTGGATCTCGCGCCCGGTCGAGCCCGCGACGTCCGGTGCGGTCGCCAGGTAGGCGACGACGTCGTCGACGTCGATCGGCTGGGTCGGCGTCGACAGCCAGCGCGGGGCGATCATCACGGGCAGGCGCGCCACGAGGTGGCGCAGCGTGCGGTAGGACTCGCTGCCCGCGCCGACGACCATCCCGGCGCGGAAGTACGTCAGCGGCGGGCCGTGCTCGGCGAGCGTGCGCGCGGTGGCGTCGCGGCTGCGCAGGTGCTTGGAGCCGGGCACGTCGCCGAGGCCGCCGAGATAGACGACGCGGGCCACGCCGGCCGCCGCGCACATCTCGGCGAAGGCCCGCGCGCTGCGCGCCTCGCGCTCCTCGAAGTCCCCGCCCTCGCCGCGGCCCATCGAGTGCACGAGGTAGTAGGCGACGTCGATCCCGGCGCCCGCGCCGTCCAGCGACGCGGCCTCGAGCACGTCGCCGACGAAGAGCTCCAGGCGCGGGTCGCCGGCGAGCCGGGCGCGCGCCCGCTCGCGATCGCGGACGAGCGCGCGGACGGTCGCGCCGTCGGCGAGCAGGCGGCGCACGAGCTCGCCGCCGATGAAGCCCGTCGCGCCGGCCACGAGTGCGTGCATCGCAGAGGTATACACCGGCCCGATCTCGCGCAGAAGCGGCGCCGGGGCTCTTGAACGCGCCGAGATGCGTAGCCCGCCACGCGGCCGGGCAGAACTGCAGGGCACATGCCCGTACTGCCAGGCGCGCGTGCCGCCGCATCCGGCGCCGAGACCCTGACCACGCTCGCGGCGGCGATCGAGGACTTCGCAGATGCCGCGACGGTGGACGACGTCCAGCGGCTCGTGCACCGCGCCGCGCGCCGCCTGACCGGTGCCGACGGGTCGACGCTCATCGTGCGCGAGGGCGGCCAGTGCCACTACGTCGACGAGGACGCGATCGCGCCGCTGTGGAAGGGCAGCCGCTTTCCGGTGGAGAGCGCATCTCCGGCTGGGCGATGCGACCGGCGAGCCGGCGCTCGTCGAGGACGTCTACGCAGACCCGCGCGTCCCGCAGGAGGCCTACCGGCCGACGTTCGTCAAGAGCCTGCTGATCGTCCCGATCGGCGCCCGCGAAGCGAAGGGCGCGATCGGGCTGTACTGGGCGCGGCGCCATCGCGCGAGCGAGGAGGAGGTCGCGGCGGCCCGCGCGCTCGCCGCCGGCGCCGCCGCCGCGCTCGAGCGCGCCCGCCTCACCCAGGAGGTCGAGCGCCGGCGCATCACCGAGTCCGACCTGCGCGAGCTGTGCGAGCGCGACGCGCTGACCGGCGTGCTCAACCGCCGCGCCTGGGACCAGCTGCTCGGCCGCGCGCTGCGCAAGGGCACGCGGCCGCTGTTCGTCGCGCTCATCGACCTCGATCACTTCAAGGACTACAACGACCGCCTCGGCCACCCCGCCGGCGACGCGCTGCTGCGCCGCGCCGCGGCGGCCTGGCGGGCGACGATCCGCGCCAACGACGTGCTCGCGCGCTACGGCGGGGAGGAGTTCGCGGTGCTGCTCGCCGGCTGCGAGGACGACGTCGCGCTGGAGATCGCCGAGCGCCTGCGCGAGGCGACGATCGGCGAGCAGACGGTCTCGATCGGCCTCGCGCGCTGCGATGGCGCCCAGACCGCCGCGCGCCTCGTCGAGCGCGCCGACCGCGCGCTGTACGTCGCCAAGAACGCCGGTCGCAACCGGGTCGTGGTGGCGCCGTAGCGCGCGGCGGCGGCGAGCGCCAGCGCCGCGGCGGCGAGCGCGCGAGCGCACCGACGGCGAGCACAGTGACGGCGAGCACAGCGAGGGCGAGCGCGGCGGCGGCGGGTTCGAATCCGGAGGCCGGCGCGCCGCCGTCTCACTAGCTTGCGCTGCGATGAGTTTCCAGCCGGGGCGGAGTCTGATCTGTAACCCGACCTTCAGGAGATGAGAATCGTGACCACCGCCACCCAGACCGCCCCGGACACGACCGACGCCGGCGACGACCGCTCCCGCTGGATCGCGCTCGTCGTGCTCTGCGTCGGGATGCTGATGATCGTCCTCGACGTGACCGTCGTGAACGTCGCCCTGCCCTCCATGCAGGAGGACCTCGGGTTCTCGCAGTCGAGCCTCGCGTGGGTCGTCAATGCTTATCTGATCGCCTTCGGCGGCCTGCTGCTGCTCGCCGGCCGGCTCGGCGACCTCATCTCCCGGCGCGGCGTGTTCCTCGCCGGGCTGGCGATCTTCACGCTTGCGTCAGTCGCCTGCGGCGTGGCGCAGAGCCAGGAGATGCTCGTCGCGGCGCGTTTCGTGCAGGGCGTCGGCGGCGCGCTGACCTCCGCGGTGATCCTCGGGATGATCGTGACGATGTTCCCGGAGCCGCGTGAGCAGGCCAAGGCGATCGGCGTCTACGGCTTCGTGGCCTCCGCGGGCGGCTCGATCGGGCTGCTCGTCGGCGGCGTGCTGACGCAGTCGATCAACTGGCACTGGATCTTCTTCGTGAACATCCCGATCGGGATCATCACGGCCGTCCTCGCGATGCGCCTGCTCGAGAAGGACAAGGGGCCGGGCCTGGGCAGCGGCACCGACGTGCTCGGCGCCGTCCTCATCACCTCGGCGCTGATGCTGCTCGTCTACACGATCGTCGATCCGGCCGCCGAGCTCGGCTGGGGCGCGACGCAGACGCTCGTGCTCGTCGCGGTCTCGCTCGTGCTGATCGTCGCCTTCCTGGTGCGCGAGGCGACCGCCGGCAACCCGCTCATCCCGCTGCGGATCTTCCGCTCGCGCAACGTGTCGGGCGCCAACCTCATCCAGGTCGTGTCGGTCGCCGGCATGTTCGGGATGTTCTTCATGGGCACGCTGTACATGCAGGGCGTGCTCGGCTACGACGCGCTGCAGATCGGCTTGGCGTTCCTGCCCGGCACGATCATCATGGGCGTCCTGTCGCTGGGCTACTCCCACAAGCTCGTCATGCGCTACGGCGCGCGCACCGTCATGGTGCCCGCCTTCGTGCTCATCACGGCCGGCCTCGCCCTGTTCACGCAGGCGCCGGTCGACGGCGGCTACGTCACGCACGTGCTGCCGACGATGGTGCTCTTCGGGGTCGGCGCCGGCCTCGGCTTCCCGGCGCTCATGACGATCGCGATGTCCGACGTCGAGCCGCAGGACGCCGGCCTGGCCTCCGGTCTGGTCAACACGACCGCGCAGGTCGGCGGCGCCCTCGGCCTGGCCGTCCTCGCGACGCTGGCCACGACGCGCACCACCGACCTGACCGCCAACGGCGACTCGCTCGCCGCGGCGCTGACCGGCGGCTACCACCTCGCGTTCGCGATCGCGGCGCTGCTGATGGTCGCCGCTACGCTCATCGCGGTGTTCGTCCTGAAGTCCGACCGGGCCGTGGCCGCCACGGCACCGGCCGAGCTCGCCACGGCGGAGCCCGCATGCTCCGAGGCGATCTGAACCGCAACAACCCCGCGGCGCCCGGCGCCGCGGGGCTGCTGCTCGAGGCGGCGCGCGGCGGCGACGAGAACGCCTACCGCCGCCTCGTCGAGCCGCACAGCCGCGAGCTGCACGCCCACGCCTACCGGATGCTGGGCTCCGTGCACGACGCGGAGGACGCGATCCAGGACGCGCTGCTGCGGGCATGGCGCGGGCTGCCTCGCTTCGACGGGCGCAGCTCGCTGCGCTCGTGGCTGTACAAGATCGCGACGAACACGTGCCTGGACACCATCGCGGGCCGCGGACGGCGCGCCCTGCCGATCGACCACGTCGCGGCCGCCGAGCTCGGGGAGGCACCGGGGCGGCCGCTGATCGAGTCCGTCTGGGTCGAGCCGTGCTCGGATGACGCCTTCGGTCTCGGCGACGAGCGCGCGCCGGAGGCCCACTACGCCGCGCGCGAGAGCGTCGAGCTCGCCTTCATCGCCGCGCTGCAGCACCTGCCCGCCTCGCAGCGCGCCGTGCTGATCCTGCGCGAGGTGCTCGGCTTCTCGGCGCAGGAGACCTCCGAGGTCCTCGAGACGACCGTGGCTTCCGTCAACAGCGCGCTGCAGCGTGCCCGCAAGACGATCGACGAGCGCCTGCCCGCGCAGAGCCAGCAGGAGACGCTGCGCGCGCTGGGCGACGAGCAGCTGCGCAAGGTCGTCGAGGACTACATGGACGCGATGGCGCGCGGCGACGTCGAGGCCGTCGTGGCGATGCTCGCCGAGGATGCGGCGTGGTCGATGCCGCCGATGGCGACCTGGTACCACGGCCACGCCGCGCTGCGGCGGTTCCTCGAGATGGGACCGCTGTCGGGCGCCTGGCGCTGGAAGCACGTGCCCACCACCGCCAACGGCCAGCCGGCGAGCGGCGCCTACACCTGGCGCGAGGACGAGGGCTGCTACCTCCCGTTCGCGCTCGACGTCCTGACGCTCAGCGCCGACGGGTCGAAGATCACGCAGGTGACGTCGTTCATCGCGCGCTCCGGCGACGAGCTCACGCCCGAGGAGCTCGCGCGCTTCCCCGACGAGGCGGTCGACGCGGCGAAGGTCGGCTCGATCTTCACGCACTGCGGCCTGCCCGAGCGGCTGGACTGACCGCCTCACGCCGGGGACTACCCCGCAACCGCGCCGAGCGGCGCGGTGAGGTAGCGCTGGAGCGTCGGCGCGACGAGGGCCGCGACGTCCTCTGCGGGCAGCGAGGCCAGCGGCTCGAGGCCCACGACGTAGCGCGCCATCACCAGCCCGACGACCTGCGAGGCGACGAGGTTCGCCCGCAGCTGGGCATCGTCGACGCGCAGCTCCGCGACGACGCGCGCGATGATCTCGCGCGTCAGCAGGTCGCGCACCATGCGCGCCGCCTCGGGCTCGGAGGCCGCGGCGCGGACGAGGCCGGTGACTCGCTGGCGACCCGCCGGAGACTCGAGAACGCTCAGCAGAAAGCCCGCCAGCCGCGCCCCCACCTCCGCGCGATCGCCGCCGCCGAACACGATCGGGACGACCTGCGCTGGATCGAACGGCAGCTCGACGACGTCGACAAACAGGGCGTGCTTGGACCCGAAGTAGTGGCTCACCAGGGCGGGATCGACCCCCGCCTGCTGGGCGATCGAGCGCATCGACGGGCGGTCGTAGCCGCGCTCGGCGAACTGCTCGATCGCCGCTGCGCGGATTGCCTCGCGGGTCCCGCTCCCGCCGGGCCGGCGGCCGCTACGCCGCGCCATCCGCTCGCCTCACTTGACAGCTTCGAACGCCATCTGGTATTTCTTCGCGTAATGAATTCATCACTTGCTGAATTGCACTCTACACCGGCGTGGCCCGCGGCTGCGGACGCCGCGATCAGCATCCGCGGCCTCGACGTGCGGCGCGGCGCCAACCTCGTGCTGCCCGGCCTGTCGCTCGACATCCGGCGCGGCCGGGTCACGGGGCTGCTCGGCCCCAGCGGCTCGGGCAAGTCGACGCTGATCCGCGCGATCGTCGGCGTGCAGGTCGTCGCCGGCGGCACCGTCACGGTCCTCGGCGAGCCGGCGGGCACGCCGGCGCTGCGCCGCCGCGTCGCCTACGTCACGCAGGCGCCGTCGGTCTACGGCGATCTCACCGTGCGCGAGAACCTCGCCTACTTCGCGCGCGTCCTCGACGCGCCCGCCGCGCGGATCGCCGAGGTCGTCGAGCTCGTGTCGCTGCGCGACCAGGTCGGCCAGGTGGCCGGCACGCTGTCGGGCGGCGAGCGCTCGCGCGTCTCGCTCGCCGTCGCGCTGCTCGGCGACCCCGAGCTGCTCGTCCTCGACGAGCCGACCGTCGGCCTCGACCCGGTGCTGCGCGAGGACCTCTGGCAGACGTTCCACGCCCTCGCCGCGGCCGGCAAGACGCTGCTCGTCTCGACGCACGTCATGGACGAGGCGCAGCGCTGCGACGAGCTCGTGCTCATGCGCGCCGGTCGCATCGTCGCCGCCGCCACACCGCACGCGCTTCTCGAGCAGACCGGCGCCGCCGATGTCGAGCACGCGTTCATCGCGCTGGCGAGGGCCGGCGGATGAGCCCGCGCATCACGCTGGCCACCGCCCGCCGGGTCGCCGCCCAGCTGCGCCGCGACCACCGCACGCTGGCGCTCATCCTCGTCGTGCCGCCCGCGCTGCTGATCCTGCTGCGCTACGTGCTCGACCAGCCGCCGGGCAGCTTCCAGCGGATCGCCGCGCCGCTCATCGGCCTCTTTCCGCTCGTGATCATGTTCCTCATCGCCTCGATCGCGATGCTGCGCGAGCGCACGAGCGGCACGCTCGAACGGCTCATGTCGATGCCGCTGGGCAAGCTCGATCTGCTCGCCGGCTACGGAATCGCCTTCGGGCTGCTGGCCGCGGCGCAGGGCACGATCACCGCGCTCGTCGGTTTCTGGCTGCTCGACATCCAGACCGCGGGGCCGGCCTGGGCGGTCGTCGCGCTGGCGATCGGCAACGCGCTGCTGGGGATGGCGCTCGGCCTGTTCTTGAGCTCGTTCGCGGCGACCGAGTTTCAGGCCGTGCAGTTCATGCCGGCGTTCGTCCTGCCCCAGCTGCTGCTGGCCGGGCTGTTCGTGCCGCGCGAGCAGATGCCGGAGCTGCTGCAGCGCGTGTCGGACGTCATGCCGTTCACCTACGCCTACGACGGGCTGGCGAAGATCGCCGCCGACGACGTCGGCGCCCGGCTGTGGCTCGACGTCGGCGTCGTTGCGGGCTGCATCGTGCTCGCCCTCGCGCTCGGGTCGACGACCCTGCGCCGGCGCACGGCGTAGGTGGCGTCCGGCCGGCACGGCGAGCTCGCCGTGCGGCTAACGTCGGCGGGCGATGACGATCGTCGAGCTCAGCGGCACGGGCCTCACGCCGGCCGAGGTGGTGGCGGTCGCGCGCGAGAACGTGCCGGTGCAGCTGGGCGCACGCGGTCATGAGCTGATGCAGGTCAGCGCCGCCGCGGTGCAGCGCGCGCTCGACGCGCCCGAGCCGGCCTATGGCGTCTCGACCGGATTCGGCTCGCTGGCGAACGTCGTCATCCCGGCCGGCCGCCGCGAGGAGCTGCAGCGCGCGCTCGTGCGCTCGCACGCCGCGGGGATGGGGCCGCCGGTCGAGCGCGAGGTCGTGCGGGCGATGATGCTGCTGCGCGCGCGGACGCTCGCGATGGGCTTCTCGGGCGCGCGCCCCGTCGTCGCCGAGCGAATCGCCGCGCTGCTGAACGCCGGCCTGACACCGGTCGTGCCCGAGCACGGCTCGCTCGGCGCCAGCGGCGACCTCGCGCCGCTCGCCCACTGCGCGCTGGCCCTGCTCGGCGAGGGCGAGGTCGAGCTGTCCGACGGCGCCCGCGTCCCGGCCGCGGTCGCGATCGCGGCGGCCGGCATCGCGCCGCTGACGCTCATCGCCAAGGAGGGCCTCGCGCTCATCAACGGCACCGACGGGATGCTCGGCATGCTCGTCCTCGCCGCGCACGACCTGGCCCAGCTCCTGCGCGTCGCCGACATCACCGCGGCGATGTCCGTCGAGGCGCTGCTCGGAACCGACAGCGCCTTCGACGCCGACCTCGTCGCGCTGCGACCGCAGCCCGGTCAACAGCTCAGCGCGCAGAACCTGCGCGCGCTCCTCGCCGGCTCGGCGATCGTCGCCAGCCACCGCCACGGCGACGACCGCGTGCAGGACGCCTACTCGCTGCGCTGCGCGCCGCAGGTCACCGGCGCCGCGCGCGACGTCCTCGCCCACGCCGAGCGTGTCGCCGCCGACGAGCTGCGCAGCGCGATCGACAACCCGATGGTGCTGCCCGACGGGCGCGTCGCGTCGTGCGGCAACTTCCACGGCGCGCCGCTGGCGTTCGCGGCCGACGCGCTCGCCATCGCCATCGCGGAGGTCGGCGCGATCGCCGAGCGGCGCACCGACCGGCTGCTCGACGCGTCGCGCTCGTCCGGGCTGCCGCCGTTCCTCGCGCCGGACGCGGGCGTGAACTCCGGGCTGATGATCGCCCAATACACGCAGGCGGCGATGGTCGCCGAGAACCGCCGCCTCGCGGCCCCGGCGAGCGTCGGGTCGCTGCCGACGAGCGCGATGCAGGAGGACCACGTCTCGATGGGCTGGGCGGCGGCGCGCAAGCTGCGCACGGTCGTCGACAACCTGACCCGGATCCTCGCCGTCGAGCTCGTCTGCGCGGCCCGCGGCATCGAGCTGCGCGACCCGCTGCAACCCGCGCCGGGCACGGGCGCCGCGCTGGCCGCCGTGCGCGAGGCGGGGATCGCCGGCGCCGGGCCGGACCGCTGGCTCGCCCCCGAGCTCGCCGCGGCCGAACGGCTCGTCCGCGGCGGCACGCTGCGCGATGCCGTCCAGGACGCGATCGGCGGACTGGCGTGAGCGCCGGCGCGCGCCCCGTCCGCGCCCCGCGCGGCAGCGAGATCTCCTGTCGCGGCTGGCCGCAGGAGGCGGCGCTGCGGATGCTGCTCAACAACCTCGACGCGGAGGTCGCCGAGCGCCCCGACGACCTCGTCGTCTACGGCGGCACCGGACGCGCCGCGCGCTCGTGGGAGGCGGTCGACGCGATCCTGCGCACGCTGCGCACGCTCGCGGACGACGAGACGCTGCTCGTCCAGTCCGGCAAGCCGGTCGGCGTCTTCCGCACGCACGAGTGGGCGCCGCGCGTGCTGCTGGCCAACTCCAACCTCGTGCCCGAGTGGGCGACCTGGGACGAGTTTCGCCGCCTCGAGGAGCTCGGGCTGACGATGTACGGGCAGATGACCGCGGGCTCGTGGATCTACATCGGCAGCCAGGGCATCGTGCAGGGCACGTACGAGTGCTTCGCCGAGATCGCGCGCCGGCGCCACGGCGGCTCGCTGGCGGGCACGATCACGCTGACCGCGGGCCTCGGCGGGATGGGCGGCGCGCAGCCGCTGGCGGTGACGATGAACGGCGGCGTCGCGCTCTGCGTCGAGGTCGATCGCGAGCGCATCGAGCGCCGCGTCGCGACGCGCTACCTCGACGAGGTGGCGACCGATCTGGACGACGCGGTCGAGCGCGCCCGCGCCGCCCGCGACGCGCGGCGGGCGGTGAGCATCGGGCTGTGCGCGAACGCCTCGGACGTGCTGCCGGCGCTGCTCGCGGCGGGCTTCGAAGCCGACATCGTCACCGACCAGACGAGCGCGCACGACCCGCTGGTCGGCTACGTCCCGGGTCGGATGTCGCTCGCCGAGGCCGACGAGTTGCGGGAGAGCGATCCCGACGGCTACATCCGCCGCGCGCGGGCGTCGATCGCCGCGCACTGTGCGGCGATGGTCGGCTTCCTCGACGCGGGCGCCGAGGTCTTCGACTACGGCAACAGCCTGCGCGCCGAGGCCCGCCTCGGCGGCTTCGAGCGCGCGTTCGCGTACCCCGGCTTCGTGCCCGCCTACGTGCGCCCGCTGTTCTGCGAGGGCAAGGGGCCGTTTCGCTGGGTCGCGCTGTCCGGCGATCCCGCCGACATCGCGGCGACCGACCGCGCGGTGCTCGAGGAGTTCCCCGAGGACGAGCCGCTGGCGCGCTGGATCCGCCACGCCAGCGAGCGGATCGCCTTCCAGGGGCTGCCGGCGCGGATCTGCTGGCTCGGCTACGGCGAGCGCGCGCGGCTGGGACTGCGGATCAACGCGATGGTCGCCGCGCGGAGAGCTGCGCGCGCCCGGTCGTGATCGGCCGCGACCACCTCGACGCGGGCTCGGTCGCGTCGCCCGTACCGCGAGACCGAGGCGATGGCCGACGAGTCCGATGCGATCGCCGACTGGCCGCTGCTCAACGCGTTGGTCAACACGGCGAGCGGCGCGACGTGGGTGTCGATCCACCACGGCGGCGGCGTCGGCATCGGGCGCTCGATCCACGCGGGGATGGTCTGCGTCGCCGACGGCACGGCGCTGGCGGCGCAGAAGCTCGAGCGCGTGCTGACCGCCGATCCGGGCACCGGCGTCATGCGCCACGCCGACGCCGGCTACGAGCGGGCGATCGAGGTCGCGGCGCAGCGCGGCGTGCGGATCCCGATGCGCGAGGAGGTAGGTAGGCGGTGGCGGGCCGGCGCACGATCGTCACGGTGCCCGATCCGGTCCTGCGCGAGGCCGCGCGCGAGGTGACGGCGGCGCAGCTCGCTTCGCCGGAGGTGCAAACGCTCATCGACGACATGATCGAGACGATGCGCGCCGCGTCGGGCGCGGGCCTGGCCGCCAACCAGGTCGGCGAGCTGCTGCGGATCGCGGTCATCGAGGTGGACGGGCGCAACGAGCGCTACCCCTACAAGCCGCCGATCGCGCTGACGGTGATCGTCAACCCGGTCATCGAGCCGCTCGACGACGAGCGCTTCGCGATCAACGAGGGCTGCCTGTCGGTGCCCGACACCCGCGGCGTCGTCGAGCGCCACGTCAACGTCCGCGTGCGCTACCTCGACCGCGACGGCGCCGAGCACGTCGTCGTCCGCCGCGGCCTGACCGCAGGGACCTTCCAGCACGAGCTCGACCACCTCGACGGCGTGCTGTTCCTCGACCGCGTCGCCGATCCCGCGACGCTGACGACGTGGGACGAGTTCGAGCGCGAGCACCGCGCCGCGTTCGAGGCCCGCGCCCGCGAGCTCGTCGCGCGCGTCGGCTCATGACCGCGCTGTGGTGCGAGTGGGCCTGGCTCGGCGGCGAAGCCGCCACCGCCGGCGTGCTGATCGAGCTCGACGGCGACGGGCGGATCGCCGCGGTGCGCGCCGGCGCCGCGCCGCCGGCCGACGCGGAGCGCCTGCGCGGCCTGACGATTCCCGGGCTCGCCAACGCGCACTCGCATGTCTTCCAGCGCGCGCTGCGCGGCCGCTCCCAGGGGCCGGGCTCGTTCTGGTCCTGGCGCGACCAGATGATCGAGCTCGCCGAGACGGTCGATCCGGACGGGCTGCTCGCGCTCGCGCGAGCGACGTTCGCCGAGATGGCGCTGGCCGGCGTGACGCTGGTCGGCGAGTTTCACTACCTGCACCACGGACCCGGCGGGGTGCCGTACGCCGATCCCAACGAGCTCGGCCGGACGGTGCTCGCCGCGGCGGGCGAGGCGGGAATCCGGATCGTCCTGCTCGACGCCTGTTATCTGTACGGCGGCAGCGCGCGCTTTCGCGACGCCGGCCCCGAGGCGTGGGCCGAGCGCGTGTCGGCGCTGGGCGGCGCGCCGGGCGCGGCGATCCACAGCGTGCGCGCGGTCGACGCGGAGGCCGCGGGGGTCATCGCCCGCTGGGCGGCGGAGCGGTCGGCGCCGCTGCATGCGCACGTCTCCGAGCAGCCGGCCGAGAACGCGGAGACCGAGGCGGTCCACGGCCTGACGCCGACCGCGCTGCTCGACTGGGCCGGAGCGCTGAGCGAGCGCTTCACGGCGATCCACGCGACGCACGTCAGCGAGGCCGACATCGCGCTGCTCGGCGGCGCCGGCGCCCACGTCTGCCTGTGCCCGACGACCGAGCGCGACCTCGCCGACGGGATCGGGCCGGCGCGCGGCGCTGGCCGACGCGGGCGCACGGCTCGCGCTCGGCAGCGACTCGCACGCGGTGATCGACCTGCTCGAGGAGGCGCGCGCGGTCGAGCTCGACGAGCGCCTGGCGTCGGGCGAGCGCGGCCGCCACCGGACGGGAGCGCTGCTCGGCGCCGCGACCGCCGGCGGCTACGCGTCGCTCGGCCTGCACGACGGTGGGCGGATCGCGCCCGGCGCGCTCGCCGACCTCACCACCGTCGCGCTGGACTCCGTGCGGCTGGCGGGCACGCCGCCCCTGGACGGGGTCGTCTTCTGCGCCGGCGCCGCCGACGTGCGCGACGTCATGGTCGGCGGGCGCTGGGTGGTGCGCGACGGGACCCACGTCTCGATCGACGTCGCGCGCGAGCTGCACGAGGTGCTCGCACCATGACCACCACGCTGGCGATCGACAACATCGGTCTGCTCGTCACGCACGATCCCGAGCTCGGGACGCTGCGCGACGCGACGCTCGTGTTCGACGGCGAGCGGGTGGCGGCGGTCGGTGTCGCGGCCGGCGCGGGCGCGACGGACGCCGACGAGCGCATCGACGCCGGCGGGCGCTGCGTCATCCCGGGCTTCGTCGACAGCCACACGCACCTCGTCTTCGCCGGCGAGCGCGGCGACGAGTTCGCCGCCCGGATGGCCGGCGCCCCGTATGCCGCGAGCGGGATCCGCGAGACGGTCGCCGCCACGCGCATGGCAAGCGCCGAGCAGCTCCACGCCCTGGCGGCGGCACGGCGACGCGAGGCGCTGCAGGCGGGGATCACGCACGTCGAGATCAAGTCCGGCTACGGCCTGGACGCCGAGCACGAGCAGCGGTCCTGCGAGATCGCGGCGCAGCTCACCGACGACGTGACGTTCCTCGGCGCGCACGTCGTGCCGGCGCAGTACGCCGGCCGGCCCGACGACTACGTCGATCTCGTGTGCGGCGAGATGCTCGCGGCGTGCGCGCCGCACGCGCGCTGGATCGACGTGTTCTGCGAGCGCGGCGCGTTCGACGCCGACCAGTCGCGCACGGTGCTCGAGGCCGGCCGCGCAGCCGGCCTGGGGCTGCGCATCCATGCCAACCAGCTCGGCCCCGGTCCCGGCGTGCGGCTCGGCGTGGAGCTCGGCGCCGCCTCGGCCGATCACTGCACGTACCTCGGCGACGACGACATCGCCGCGCTCGCCGGCTCTGACACCGTCGCGACGTTCCTGCCCGCCACCGACTTCTCCACCCGCCAGCCCTACCCCGACGCGCGGCGCGCGATCGACGCGGGCGTCAGCGTCGCGATCGCCACGAACTGCAACCCGGGCTCGAGCTACACGACGTCGATGGCGTTCTGCATCGCGCTCGCCGTGCGCGACATGGGCATGACCGTCGAGGAGGCGGTCGCCGCGGCGACCCTGGGCGGCGCCCGCGCGCTGCGGCGCGGCGACGTCGGTCATCTCGGCATCGGTGCACGCGCCGACGCGGTGCTGCTCGACGCGCCCTCCCCCGCGCACCTCGTCTACCGGCCCGGCGTCCCGCTCGTGGCGATGACGCTCGCGCGCGGGCGGCCCGTCTGGACCGCGCCGGGCTTCGGCCGGTAGCACGGAGCGCTGCTGGAGTCCTCCGACGAGTTCGGCCTACGAGTTCGGCAAGACCGTCATCGCCGACGCGCTCGCGGCCTGGTCGAGCGGCTCGAGGGCGCTCGTCGTGTCGAGGTGGATCAGCGCGTCGAACTGGCGGGTGACGTCGGCGAAGACGTAGTGGCTCAGCCACTCGGTGTGCGGCTGGTAGACGACGCCGATGGCCCGCTGCAGCCGCGATGGCGCCAGCGCGGCGGCGGCGCCCGCGTCGTCGGCCATCACGAGCAGCAGGTTCGCCGGGCCGCTTGCGTGCAGCAGCGCCTCGAGCGCGTCGTCCCGCGCCGGCGCGACGGGCATCGTGCCGGCCGGCCCGCCCCAGTCGCTCGCCGCGGTGACCGTGCCCGTGTACGTGGTCTGCCCGACGAGCACCGCGTCCGCGCCGTAGGCCTCGCGCGCGAGCTGTCCGAGCGTGTGCTGCGACAGCACGGCCTGCTCGGTGGCGCGCGCGTCGCCGACGTGCGAGTTGTGCGCCCAGACGACGACCTTGCCGGGCCTGCCGTCGGCGGCGAGCTGCGTGCGCAGCACGTCGAGCGTCTGCGCCATGTGCCCGTCGCGCCGGTTCCAGCCTTCAGGTCCGATCTGTGACATCGCCCGGTCATGGAGCTCGGCGTCGCCGTCCCGCGCCTCGGCGACCGGGGCGTGCCGTGAGGTGAGGTCGAGCCCGTGCAGGCCGACGTCCTGACCGGTCGCGCGGTTGTGCTCGCGCAGCCACTCCAGGAACGCGACGACCTCGACGTTGCGCCACGTCCAGCGCCCGAAGCGCGTGAACGCGCCGAGCGCGGTCGCGGCGTCGGGATCCTCGCCGGCCCCGCGCGCCCAGGCGCCGGCGCGCTGGGCGCCGGGCCCGTCGCCCTCGATCGCGACGGCGGCGAAGCCCTTCTCCTCGATCAGCCGCTTCGTGATGTGCGCCCGCGCGGCGTAGAACTGCGCCGTGCCGTGGGTCGACTCGCCGATCAGCACGCAGCCGGCGTCCCCGACGCGGTCCACGAGCGCGTCGAAGTCGCCGCGCGCGCCGGTCAGCTCGTGCGCGGCGGCGCGGATCGCGTGAACATCGGCCTCGTGGCCCATGCTGCGGGGTGTACCCCGCGATCTTCGGTTCAGCGGGTCACGACGGGTACTCGTCCCGGTGGCGCGGCCGGCCGTCGATCGTTCCGAGTCATCGGTCGCGCACGACGAGGGGTGTGTCGAATACCTCGCGCCCCGCGCGACGTGTTCGACACACCCCTCCCCCGAACGCCGGCTCAGTCGACGCGCAGGCAGGCCGCCGCGGCGCGCGCCGTCACCCGCGCGGCGGCCGCGTCCTCGCCGCGCGCCAGCGCCACCGCCATCCGCCGGTTGGGCCGTGCCTCGGGCTTGGCGAACACGCGCACCTCGACGCTGGGATCGACCGCCATCGCCTCGGGCACGCCGCAGATCATGGGCGCGTCGCCCTGCGCCGTCGCCAGGCAGACCGCCGAGGCGCCCGGCGAGAGCAGCGGCACCTCGCCGGCCGGCACCGGCAGGCCGAGGATCGCGCGCACGTGCAGCGCGAACTCGCTCAACGCCTGGGTCGCCATCGTCGTCATGCCGGTGTCGTGCGGCCGCGGCGAGACCTCGCTGAAGATGACCTCGTCGCCGCAGACGAACAGCTCGACGCCGAAGATCCCGGTCCCGCCGAGCGCGTCGGTGACCTGGCGGGCCAGCTCGCGGGCATCGTCCAGCGCAGCTTCCGACATCGCGTGCGGCTGCCAGCTCTCGCGGTAGTCGCCGTCCTCCTGGAGGTGGCCGATCGGCGCGCAGAACGAGGTGCCGCCGGCGTGGCGGATCGTCAGCAGCGTGATCTCGTAATCGAAGTCCACGAACGCCTCGACGATGACGCGGCCGGCCCCGGTGCGGCCCGCCTCCTGGGCGTAGGTCCAGGCGCCGGCGATCTCGTCGGCGCCGCCGATCACCGACTGGCCCTTGCCCGAGGACGACATCACCGGCTTGATGACGCAGGGCGTGCCGAGCGCCTCGACCGCGTCGCGGACCTCCGCCTCGGTGTCGCAGAAGCGGTAGCCGCAGGTCTTCAGCCCGAGCTCCTCGGCGACGAGCCGACGGATTCCCTCGCGGTCCATCGTCAGCCGCGCGGCGCGCGCAGTCGGCACCACGTGCAGCCCGTCCGCCTCGAGCTCGAGCAGCACCGGCGTCGCGATCGCCTCGAGCTCGGGGACGACGAGCAGCCGCGCGCACGGGCGCGCGCGCTCGGCCTCCAGCACCGCCCGCAGCGCCGCGGGATCGGTCATGTCGATCACCGCGTGGCGCTGGGCGACCTGCATCGCCGGCGCGCCCGCGTAGCGGTCGACGGCGAGCACCTCGCAGCCCAGGCGCATCGCCTCGATCGCCACCTCGCGGCCGAGCTCGCCGCTGCCCAGCAGCACGATGCGCACGGCCGTGTCGGTGAGGGGTGGGCCCGGGATGAAGCTCACGCTTGGGCAGAGTACGGATGTGCTCACGAGCGCCGGCGTGAGCACGACGCCGAGCGCCGCCCGGAAGGGCGGCGCTCAGGTCCAGCGTCGGGTTCAATCGCGGTGGCTACGGGGTCCAGGCGCACAGGCCGAGCGTGGCGCCGCCGTGTTCGACGAGCCAGTCGGCGAGGTTGTTGCGCACGAGCCTGGTCCTGTTGTTGCGACAGACGACGGTGTGGTCACCGTAGCCGGCGATGTCGGTGAGGATCTGGTCCCAGTGGCGGTACTGCACGGTGTGACCCTCGCCCGGGTAGACCTTCGTCTTGACGATGTTCGGCAGAGCCGCCTGCCAGTGCCCCAGCACGGTGGTCGACACGGTGGTGTCCGCGCCGCCCCAGTACATGTACGCCGGCGACGTGATCGCAGCCGCGTTGACGATCGCGCCGTCCAGGCAGGGCAGCCGCGCCTCGTGGCTCAGGGCGCTCGGGTCAACGGGCCCTCCGTTGAGGTAGAACGAGCGCACAGCATCGTTGTACGCGGTGTCCTGCCAGCCGGGGACGGCGAGCACCGGGGAGCCGGGCGCGATGGCCCACCAGGCCTTCGGGTTCTGATACCAGAAGAGGTTCGACACGTTGCGCTGCTCGAAGGTCGGCGTGCAGTCCCGCGGCGCGCGCGTGGGCAGCGTCGAGCTCGTCGCAGCAGCGGCGTGCAGCGACCTGACGCGACCGGGCACCGCCGCCGCGAGGTGTGCCGCGTAGGCGCCGCCGCCGGAGATGGCGACGATCGAGAACCGGTCGACGCCGAGGTGGTCGAGCACCGCCAGGACCTCGGCGTTGTAGTCCGGGTAGCGGAGGTCGAGGTTGAGCTCGGACTCGCCGAAGCCGTTGCGCTCGATCGAGATGACGCGCACGCCGAGCTCCTCGCGGCTCGAGCGCGCGAACTCCGTCAGCTGGAATGCCTCCAGGCTCGTCCCCTGGCCGCCCATGAAGACGACGGCGCGCTGGCCGGGCTTGCCCTCGTCGATGTAGTAGCTCGTCCGCCCGTTCTGCGTCAGCGAGTGGACCTCGGCGCCGATGTGGTCGAACTCGTTCTGCAGCTCGATCGAGTGTGGACTGCGCTGGTGGCTTCCCGCCTCTGCGGCCGCCACCGCCGGCACCAGCATGATGGCGGCGGTGGCCACGACGGTCATCAGAACACGCATATGTCGCATGACGCTCACTGCTCCCCTCGGAAGATGGTCGAGCCGAGGCTAGGTTGCGCAGACAGCGCGGACCACGCATTCCTGGACCCTCCGAACGTCCAATTCTGGACACTGCGCCCAGCTGCGGTTGGCACACTTGCGGGCATGACCAAGCCACCCTCGCCGGCGTGACCGACACCGACCTCGCGATCGTGGGCGGCGGCGTGATGGGGCTGTTCACGGCCTACTACGCCTCCGAGCTCGGCCACCGTGTCAGCATCCTCGAGCGCAGCCGCGTCGGGGACCCGGCCACGGCCTCCTACGGCCGCACGCGGTCCTATCGCAACGACTACCTGGACGCGACCTACGTCCGCCTCGCCCGCGAGGCGATCCGCCTGTGGGACGCGTTCGAGGCGCGCGAGGACGTGCGGGTCCTCGTGCGCTGCGGGTGCCTGAACATCGCCAACTCCGGCGTCACCCCGGACCTCGACGCGACGTACGCCCGGATGAGCCACACGATGCTCGAGAACCTGGGGATGCCGACCGAGGCGCTCGGCGCCGAGGAGATCCGGTCACGCTTCCCGGGTCTCGACGCGGACGTCGCCCAGCTCGACGCCGGCGCGGGGGTCGTCGACCTGGCGGCGGTGAGGGAGACGCTCACGCGGGTGCTCGCCGAACGCGGCGTGCGCATCGAGGAGGGCGTGGCGCCGACCGCCATCGCCCGAGAGCAGGACGGCTTCGCGGTCAGCGCGGGCGCGAGCACGCTGACCGCGCGCTCGCTGGTGGTGACCGCCGGCCACGGCACCAACGACGTCCTGGCGCGGCTGTCGGGCTGCGCGCTGAGGGTGCCGATCGAAAGGGACCGCCCGAGCGATGCCCGGTACTTCGATCCGCCGCCGCAGGACCGCGACCGGTTCAGCGCGCACGCGATGCCCGTCGTCGCCTACCTCGATGCCGGCATCTACTGCCATCCGATCGTCCCGGGCGTCGTCGACGCGGTGAAGGTCGGCTACTACAACCCGCCGGACGTGCCGCGCGGCACGACGTGCATCGACTCCATCGACGCGTTCGTGGAACGGTGCTTTCCGGCCCTGCGCGGCGTGCCGTTCACGAAGGTGCAGGACGTCGACCAGTGCGACTACGACCTCGTCGCCGATGACGACTTCGTCCTCGGCGCCATCCCCGGGGCGGCGAACGCCTTCGTCGGCGTGGGCTGGCGCGGCACCGGCTACAAGTTCGCCCCCTGGGTCGGGCGGGTGCTCGCCGAGCTCGCCGTCTCGGCGGGGACCGTCTACGACATCGACCGCTTCGACCCCGCCCGTTTCGAGGAGGCTGCCGGCACCGATGCCACGGCCGACAAGGACCCTGCAACAACGGCTCACTGACGGCGTCGTCGTCGGCGCGGAGGGCTACGTCTTCGAGCTCGAGCGTCGCGGCTACGTCAAGGCCGGGCCGTTCGTCCCGGAGGTCATCCTCGATGCGCCCGACGCGCTGGCGCAGCTGCACCGCGAGTTCCTGCGCGCCGGCGCGGACGTCATGGTGGCCCTGACGTACTACGCGCACCGCGACAAGCTCAGGCACGTCGGCCGCGAGGGCGATCTCGAGGCGATGAACCGCCAGGCGGTCCGCATCGCCAACGAGGTCGCCGCCGAGGGCGACGCGCTCGTGGCCGGCAACGTCTGCAACACGTGGTCGTTCGACCCGAAGGATCCGGTCACCTCCGGCGGCGTGGTGCGCGAGCAGTACCGCGAGCAGCTCGGCTGGGCGGTCGCGGAGGGCATCGACTTCGTGATCGCCGAGACCAACGACTACGTCGGCGAGGCGGTCATCGCGTTGGAGGTCTGCCAGGAGCTCGGCGTGCCGGCGATGGTCACCTTCGCCAGCGTCCAGCCCGAGAGGACCTACGACGGGTACGACTACGTCGAGGCCTGCCGCGTGCTCGCCGACAAGGGCGCTGCGCTGGTCGGCCTGAACTGCTCACGCGGGCCGGAGACGATGCTGCCGCTGCTTGAGCGCATCCGCGCCGCGGTCGACGTTCCGGTCGCGGCGCAGCCGGTTCCGTACCGCACGACGCATCGCACACCGGCCTTCGAGTCGCTCGAGTCCGAGGCGGGCCGCCGCGCGTTCCCGATCGAGCTCGAGCCGTTCGGGCTCACGCGCTTCGAGATGGCGGACTTCGCGGTTCGCGCGCGCGACATCGGCGTCAACTACGTGGGCATCTGCTGCGGCGGCGCGCCGCATCACGTCCGGGCGATGGCCGAGGCCCTGGGCCGGACGACCCCGGCCAGCCGTTACTCCCCGGCCATGGGGCTGCACCCCGTCCTCGGCGACGACGACCGGCAGCAGAGCATGGGCCGCTGGATACGCGAAGACCCCGCCGGAGCGGGGTCGTCGTGAACCAGCGCGCCGCGGACGCGGACCGGGCCGCGACGGCGACCTACCTGCAGTCGGCTCCGGGGGCCTATGCCTCGCCGATCATGAAGCCCAGGAAGATGATCACCAGGAGCACACCGATGATCATCGCCACGAACGCCGGCATGTTCCGCGGCGACGTGCCGCCCGCGCGCCACGCGGTCACCGCTGCTGCGAGCCCCAGGACCGGCTGGAGCAGCCATCCCGCGCCGTCGTGATCGAGCGCCGCCAGCACGACCATGACAAGGACTCCCGCGCCGGCCAACATGAGCGCCGTCCTGCTGAGTGAGACGTCCGGAGTTCCTGCGCCTACCGATGTCATTGCGCCTCCTTGGGTCTGGGGCCCGACACTACCTCCACGCCCCATGCCATGGCTAGGGCTCGCGCGTGCGGATCTGCGGCGGTTCAGTCGGCGAAGGGCAGGAGGTCTTCGATGGCGCAGATCTCGAAGACGCGCTGCACGGCCGCGGGCCCGCGACGAAGCGTCAGGCGGTGTGAGTCTGCGCGCGAGCGGCTCTCGGCGGCGAGCACAAGCGCGATCCCGGTGGAGTCGATGAAGGTGAGCCCGGAGAGGTCGAGGATGATCTCCTCGGGGCCCTTCGCCTCGGCCCGCGCGAGTTGCGTCTCGAGCTCGGCCGTACTCGCCAGGTCGAGTTCGCCGAACAGTCGGATGGTGTGGACCTCGTGGCTGCGCTCATGCGTGATGAGCAGCTCGCCGGGTCGGCGGATATCGAGGGCGTCGAGCGGCGTGCGCCGGGCCACCTCGGTGGTCATCCCAATCACCTCGCAGGCCGGCCCGCCTGGCTAAACACGGGACCCGACGTTCGCCTCAACGGACGAACCCGGTCCCCGTGTCCTCCAGCGACTCCAGCGCCGGAGCATGGGCCGTCTACCACGCGTGCACGTGGGCAAACGTATTCATCTGCGGTCGTCTGCCACTCCTCCCGCGCTACGCCGCGGCGATCGCTCCGATGGTGCAGCGCTCAGGAGCGCCAGAAAGGCTCCAGAGAGTCCGGAGCTGACCGCC
This sequence comes from uncultured Actinomycetes bacterium, assembly GCA_963742745.1. GTDB lineage: Bacteria > Actinomycetota > Thermoleophilia > Solirubrobacterales > Solirubrobacteraceae > CADCVQ01. The sequence goes on along the minus strand of CAVUND010000015.1, from coordinate 23,080 downwards.
TACTCGGGCGGTTCAGCGACGCCGAATCCCCGGCGGCGCGCCGCCTCGACGAGCTGCCGATCGGCGCTGGCGAAGACCGTGACCTGCCCGGCGATGGCCGCGGCCAGGTGAACGGCGTCATAGCCGCGAAGGGCGTCGCGCTCGGCCAGCTCGCCGGCGGACCGGACCAGGTCGGTGTCGACCACGACGAGACTCGTCTGCTCCCAGAGCAACTCGAGTTGGGCCTTGGCGGTGCGCAAGGATGCGGCGGAAAGCCGCCCGCTACGTCGTACAGCGGCGAGCGCGGCGCGTGCCTCCGCGTAGCCGATCTCGGCGCATACCGCGAAGTCAGAGTCTCGCCAGAGGCGTTCGGACTCGGCGCCGAACGCCTCGTCATCGATCAGCAGCTTGACCAGGATCGACGTGTCGAAGTACGTGATCACCGCCGCTGATCGGCGATCTCATCGTCGACCGAGCCGCCGTCGGTCAGCCGTACTCGCTTGGCCGGCAGTCGCCGCGTCGCGGACTTCGGCGCACGCACGATCCCGGCCTCGACGAGGGCCGCCATGCGGTCGACGTCTGCTCCCACAGGGCTCAGCCTGGCAATCGGACGGCCATGCTCGGTGACCACGATCTCCTCGCCCTCCTTGACCCTGTCCAGATGCGCGCTGAGGCGGTTCTTCAGGTCACGCACACCGACGCTGCCCGCGCGAGACGATGTAGCCTTAGTCATGCCCCGATTGTAGCCACAAAGGCCGGTCCGTGCGCATCACGCGCACAGCCCCTTCGTGCGCTGATAGATCGCCCGCACGCCGCGCGACAGGCGGCCCTCGAGACGGCCGGGGCCCTGGTTACCGAGCGTGAGGTAGCAGCGGCCCTGCACCCACAGGGCGTTGGCGACATGAGGCTCGGACGCCGTCCAGCCGCGCGCGCCGGGAACCCCCGGGACCGAGAAGAACCGGAGGTTCTCGATCGGGCCGTACGCGCGGATGACGTCCGGGCGCAGATCGTTCGCCATGCTGCGCTTGGCGCCCTCCGCGGTCTTGTACAGGGCGGCGTTCGTGAGCCCGGCGGTGTTCCTGGGGCCGCGGATCGGGCCCACGGTGAAGGAGATGAACCCCTCGCTGCGCAGTCGGCGCACCTCGGCCGGCGGCAGGCCCATTTCCTTCGCAAACGCATCGACGCCCGTAAACGTCTCGCGGGATCGAGGCGTTGCGCCGGGAAGCGCGCCCGGGCGAAACCCGGGCTCCTCGTCGGCCCGCATGAGCATGGGTGTGAGATCGACATCGGCGGCCGCGGCGGCTTGCGTCGTGGTGGCGGCGGCCGCGCTGTCGGAGTCGTCCCCCGTGTCCCCGCAGGCGCTCGCGGCAAAAGCGAGGCCGACGAGCACAGACGCGACGGCGTGCCTGGATGTGGTTGAAGCAGTCATGGCGGCCATACTCCGCGAGCGCCGCGGCGTCCACCATGGGTTCGCCGGGGCCGGTGTATGCATCGCGTGCCTGGTTCTACGCGGTGGCCGTGAGGAAGGAGGTCATCCGCTAGCCCCGCTTCCATTCGCCGCTCAGGACCGAGTCGCGGTCCGCGCACGGGTCCTGCTTTGCCGTCAGCGTCAGGACGTCGCCCGCGAGCTTCCACGTGTAGGCCGCCGTCTGCGCGATGTCCGGACCGCAGAAGCTGCCCTCCTCCGGACGCTGATAGGCACCGATCCGGAAGGCGCCGTCAGAGGTCGCCGAGAAGTCTTGGCGCACCGTGAGCTTGGCGCCGGGATCGACGAGCTCCAGGGTGCCGTCGCGCAGTTGCAGTGCTTGTGGCCCGGGCTCGGGTCGTTCCTGCGCGGGACCCGCCTCCTGGCGCGCCGCCTGGCGCACGTCGTCGGTCCGCTCGATGTCAGCCGTGGTCAGCATGCGCCGGTATTCCCCCACGAGGCTGCTCGTCGCCGCGGTCGCCGTCGCCTGCGGACTCTTCCCGGCGTCGTCGTCATCCGATCCACAGCCGGCCAGCAGCGCGGCCAGCGCCACGGTCGCCACCACCATCCTGGAACGTCGCACCGTCATTGCCCTCTCCTTCGGTTCGCAGTACAGAGCCCGAGAAACCCTGAATCCAGGCGCTGCGAGGGCGCTAAGAGCCGGCTAACTCCCGCGCGGTTAGCGCAGCAGACGCGGTGGCACGTTCGTCACGCCCGCGACGTCCGCGCCGTCGGTGCTGAGCACGGTCGGCGATCCGTCGCCCCGGCGCGCACGGAGAATCACGATCGGCGCGCTCGTCGCGTCACCTGCTGCGTCGAAGCGGAAGCTGCCGATGAGCCCGGGGCGGGCGCGCCGCGCGCGCAGCGCTGCAAGGACCGAGGCGCGGGATCCGTCCGAATCCGCGATCGCGTCAAGCATCGCGTCCGCTGCCTGCGCGGCATAGACCGCCTGCGGATGGACCGTCCGACTGCCCTGCGTCGCCGCGAACTGACTGACGAAGTGCTTGCCCTCGCGCGGCAGGCGTTCGAGCGGGAGCTCAGCGGAGGTCAGATACATCCCGCGCGCGGCTACTCCGCTCGAGCCGAAGAGACGCGAGACCGGGAGCAGGCCCTCGTTGCCGATCAGCGCGATCCGGCTCGATAGTCGCGCGCGCAGGTCCTTGATCAGCCGGCCGGCGTTGGAGTCGAGCAAGCCGCTGACGTACACCGCGTCCGGGCGGGCCCGGCCGACCGCCGCTGCGAGCCTCGCGTACGTCTGCGCCTGTGGGCGCCAAGGCCGCACCAGGGCGACGGTGATCCCGAGCCGACGCGCCGCACGCGAGAAGTTGAATGCCCACGGCTCGCCAAAGCCGCCGTCGCTGAGCACGGCCACCCGCTTGGCGCCAAGGTCGCGAGCGTGGACCGCGGCGGCTGCGGCCTGGACATCCTCGCGCGGATAGATCCGCACGTAGTTGCGCCGCCCGCTCGGATAGAGCACGTCCAGGAGCCCCTCCGGCGTGATCGGACTGGCGCGCGTAAGACCGACGTCGGAGTTCGTCGGCGAGACCATCGCCAGCCCTCCTCCCGGTGCGCGGTTGGCGATCGGAATCTGCACGACCGCGCAGCCGGAGTTGTACGGACCGACCTCTCCGATCACCGCCGGCGTCGCGGCGTAGAGCTTGGCGTTGGCTGCGCACTTGTCCTGGTCGAAGATCCCCGTCTGCGCGGTCGAGTCGTCGCACGCCTGATAACCGACGCTGAAACGGCCCGCCCGAAAGCCGCGCTGGCGCAGCACGTACGCGATCGCCTCGCTCATCTGCAACGTCGGCAGGTCGCGGCCGCGCAGCGGCATGTCCGAGACGATCAGCCGCTGCGGCGCCCCCTTGCCGCCGTAGAACACCCGCCCGCACGTCGACGCCGGCAACGCCGCGCCACCCGAGGGCGTCCCGGCGACCGGCAGCGGCGCGCCGGCGGATCCGGCGACGGTCAGCCAGACGCCGCCGGCGCCGACCGCGATCTGGCGCGGGGTGTTGCCGAGCGTGACCGTCTTCGTCACGCGGTTGGTCTTGGGGTCGATGCGTGTGACCGTGCCGCGCAGGCTGTTGAGCGCCCACACGCTGCCCATGCCGTATGCGACGTCGCTGACCCCGAGGCCCACGTCGATCGTGCGTTGGACGAGCCGCGGCTTCGTATCGACGCGCCAGACGGTGCCGTCGTATGGCGCCGCAGCCCACACCGCGCCGCCGCCCACGGCGACCGCGCTGAGCGACGTCGCCGCGACGCGAACGCGCTTGTCGACCGCGTTGGCGCGCGCGTCGATCCGCGCGAGCGAGGAATCGAGCTCGAGCGCCCACAGCCCCTCGTCCCCCAGGCCGAGCGCGCCCGCGCGGACGCCACGGACGACCGCCACGCGTTCCGTCGTCCGCGGATCGATGCGCGAGACGCTCGCATCGGGGTTCACCGCCCAGACTGCGTCCGGGGCGACGGCGAGGTGGTCCTGCTGGAGGTTGCTCGTGAAGCCGCGCGGCGTGGGCAGAGCGACGGCGCCACGCACGGCGGTCGAGCTCGCATCGAGCCGGACGACGCTGGTGGCGACCGGCCCGACGAACTGCGAGCGGGTGCGCTTGCCGTTGGCGACCCACAGCGCGTCTGCGCCTGCGGCGAGATCGGTGGGAACCCCGCCAGAGCCGAAGGTCTTGACCGCCCGAGTCCTGGCATCGATCCGCGAGATCGTCTGGTCGTCGGCGTTCAGGACCCACGCCGCATCCACACCGACGGTCACGCTCGTCGGCGTGCCGCCGACGCCGAACGTCGCCCGCCTGGTCCCGTCGCGTGGGTCCAGCAGCACCAGCGAGTTGGCTGCCGTTGCAGACGGGCCGTCCTCCCCGCCATCGAACACGCCGGCCACCGCGAGCCCGCCAACGGCCAGCGCAACCACGCCGGCTGCTGCTGCCACGGCCCGCCCCCGTCGCGCAGGCGCTCGCGCGGGCGCGTCGATCTGAGCCGCCCTCGCGGCGGTCGGCGCGGGAAGATCGAGCGATGTGTCCTGCCTGAGGATCGCCTCCTGCAGCCTGCGCAGCTGATCGCCCGGCTCGACGCCGAGATCGTCGACGAGCATCCGCCGCGCCGTCGTGAACGCGTCGAGCGCCTCTGCCTGGCGGTCGGAGCGATAGAGCGCGAGCATCAGCTGCGCGCGCAGTCGCTCCCGCAATGGGTACGCCGCGATCAGACGCTCGAGCTCGCCAACCAGCTGGCGGTGACCGCCGAGCGCAAGCCGCGCTTCGACGTGATCTTCGATCGCCGCGACACGGAGCTCTTCGAGCCGCCGGATCGCATCTGCGGCAAAGCGCTCGTCGCGGACATTCGCCAGCGGCGGCCCGCGCCAGAGCGCGATCGCCTCCGCGAACGCGTCCGCCGCCGGCTGCGGGCGCCCGGCGGCGAGCTCCGCGCGTCCGCGCTCCGCGATCTCCTCGAACCGATCCAGGTCGAGCTGACCCGGCTCGAGCCGCACGAGATAGCCCGGCGCAACCGTCACGATCACGCGCGACGCGGTCCCCACCGGACGGTCAGGCTCGATCGCCTTGCGCAGCTGTGAAACATAGCCCTGCAGTGCGGTCGCCGCCGTCGGCGGCGGCGACTCGCCCCAGATCAGATCGACCAACCGTTCGCTCGGAACGACCTCGCCCGCATGGAGCAGGAGGATCGCCAGCACACCGCGCTGGCGCGCACCTCCGAGTGACAGCACGCTGCCTTCGCCCAGAGCCTCCACGGGCCCCAGCAAGCGGAACTCCAGCATCGCGCTCAAAGCGCCAACGTAACACGGGACCCGCTACCGCGTGCGGTCTGCCACGACGAGCCTGAGTCTTCCCATCGTCGCCGCATCGCGCGCCAGCCGAACGCACGGCGCCACGCTGCTCATCGGCTCAGCCACGTCAAGCTCGCGGAGGTTTGAGGCCACCTCACCGGCGAGCCGGCGCTCGCGGCCATGTGCCCGCTGGTCGGCGGGCTTGGAGGACGTGGTGGATCTCGGCTCGACCCGGAACGGCATGGTGGTCAGCAGGGTCGTTCCAGACGGCAGGCAGGCGGCCGCGTTGATCCGTCGCAGTGCCGAGCGCTCAGCGCTACCTCAGTATTTGCTGGGGATAACGAGTGCGCCCGAGAGGATTCGAACCTCTGACCTTCGGTTCCCTGGTTGACTATTTGCAGGGATTTTGTCCGTGGCTGCTGGGCGTTGGGTCGGGTTTGATTGGGCTCTGACCGATTGTTTCTGCCGAGTTCGGGACATGGTTTGAGACATGGTCTGAGGATTGGTTCCACCAACACAGAGGAAATTGTCAACGGCCATCCGTTTCGCCTCGGCTACCGCACCTTCATCTGGGCGTAGCTCATCGTCGACGAGCCAGCCCATGCAGTGCGTCCCGACAGCCCGGCGACCTCGACCAGTGCCAGGGCAAAAGTGCGCGTTGCCAAGTCCGGCCGGCATCTCGGTCAGCAGCGGGCCGACCAGTGGGCGGTGACTCAATCCCAGCGCGTGTCATTGGTCTGCGAGCACGATGAGGATCGCCAAGGCGTCATCGAGGCCGGTCCTTGGCATTCGACCACAGCGGCCTCGATCAGGCGGCATGTTGCCGGCCGCGCCGAAAACGGGATGTACGCCGAGCCCTTCGAAGCCACGAACCCATGTTCGCATGATGTGGTCTCTTCACTCCCGTATGACGCCCCGTTGCGGGATTTGCTTTCGGACGGCTCTATCGGGACGGTTTTGACCTCGGCGCCGTCCGGCACAGCGGGGCACAGGGTGCCGTTCCGGCTGAGGACCGGCTCTCGGGAACCGCTGGCTCACCCCGGCGGTGGCGACTGCGCGAGCGTCACTCGATCCGCTTGTACGGCCGTGTCGCCCGCAGACGCGACATCATTGTGTCGATGACTTGATCGGCCTCGCTGACTCCTGGCAGGCTGAGGCTTGAGCCGTCCCGGGTTTGACGGAGACTTCTGAAACAGGACTGTGGTCCTGAGAAGGGAAGTCGCTGGCATATGGCTCGAGGACGGCAGTACTCAACGGAGGTCAAGGCGCGGGCGGTCCGCACGGTCTTAGAGAGCGGCCGGCCGATCGCGCAGGTCGCCAAGGATCTGGACGTCGGTTCGGAGTCGCTGCGCACGTGGGTGCGTCAGGCGCGCACTGATGCCGGTGCGCCCGGGGCACCGACGAGCGAGCAGCTGGAGGAGCTGCGCCGGTTGCGTAGCGAGAACCGCGAGCTGCGTAAGACGGTCGACACGCTGAGGGCCGCGAGCGTGTTTTTCGCGCGCGAGCTCGACGGGACCCCGCGGAGGTGAGCGCCTTCATCGATCAGCAGCGGGCGGCCGGCTTTGCTGTCGAGCTCACGTGTCGCAGCATCGGGACCTCACCGTCGGCCTACTACCAGCGCGCGACCGGGCAGCTGTCGACCCGGGCCGTCGAGGACGAGCGGCTGCTCGTGGCGATCCGTCGCGTGTACCGCGCCAACTACGAGGCCTACGGATCGCTACGCGTCTGGAAGGCCCTCAAACGCGAGGGCATCATGGTCGGCCGCGGTCGCGTGGAGCGCCTAATGGCCGCTGACGGCCTGGTCGGCGAGCAAGCGCCGCGGCCGGGCCTGGAAGACGACGGTCGCCGACCCCGCGGGCTGCGAGCGTCCCGATCTCGTCAACCGCGACTTCACCGCGACGCGGCCAGATGCCCTGTGGATCGCCGACTTCACGTATCTGCGCAGCTGGGAGGGCGTTGGGTTCTTCAGCTTCGTCCTGGACGTCTACAGCCGCCGCTGCGTGGGCTGGCAGCTCGCAGGCAACATGCGCACCGACCTGGTCCTCGACGCGCTGCGAATGGCGCTCGGCACCAGGCGTCACGGCGCCGACCTGCAGCTCATCCATCACAGCGACAGGGGATCGCAATATACGAGCTTTGACTTCACCCAAGCCCTCCACGACCACGACGTCCTCGGCTCCTTGGGGTCGACCGGCGACGCCTACGACAACGCAATGGCCGAGAGCTTCGTCGACAGCTTCAAGACCGAGCTGATCCGCGACCGCGTCTGGAAGACCCGCACCCAACTCGAGCTCGCCGTCGTCGAATGGGTCGGCTGGTACAACCACGACAGGCTGCACTCAGCCCTCAACCATGTTCCCCCAACAGAATTCGAAGCCCTCTACGCTCGACAGAACGCATCATCTCCCTCTCTCATCATGAGCGGGGATTCCAAATAGAAAAGTCTCCGTAGAACCGGGACGGCTCAGGCCGGTGTATCGGCGGGAGCCGGCGGGGTCCAACCTTGATCCGTTCAAGGACGAGATCCACCGGCTGCTGAAGTCCGATCCGAAGCTGCCCGGCCAGCGCATCCGGGAGCTGATCGCGCCACTCGGGTTTGAGGGCGGCAAGACGATCGTCGACGACTACCTGCGCGAAGTCCGCCCGCTGTTCGCACCACCGCCGCGGACGTATCAGCGGACGGTCTATCGGCCTGGTGAGATCTGCCAGTTCGATGTCTGGGAACCCAAGGCGCAGATCCCGGTGGGTCACGGCCAAACGCGACAAGGCTGGGTCGTTGTGGCGTGCCTGGGCTACTCGCGCGCGGGCGCCGGCGCCGTGATCTTCACCAAGCAGACGCCGGATCTGCTGGCCGGGATCCGTCGCTGCCTATGGTCGTTGGGCGCGCTGCCGAAGACGTTGGTGTGGGATCGCCAGGCCGGCATTCACGGCCGCGGCGGCCGCCCCAGCGACGAGTTCGCCGCGTTCTGCGGCCAGCTCAGGGTCGGCTGGCAGTTCTGCCAAGCGGCCGACCCGCAAGCCAAGGGCGTCGTCGAGCGCCTGCAGGACTTCCTCGAGCGCTCCTTCGAGCCCGGCCGCGCGTTCGCGAACGAGCACGACTTCCAGCTACAGCTGGACGCCTGGTTTGATGAGCGTGCCAACAAGCGGATACACAAGACGCTGCGTTGTCGCCCGATCGACCGGCTGATCGAGGAACGCCAGGTGATGACGGCGCTGCCCGTGGGCTCGCCGGACACCGATCGGCGCTGGGTGCTCAGGGTGCCGCCCGATCCGTATCTGCGCTTTGACACCTGCGACTACTCGCTGCACCCCGCGTTCGTTGGGCGGCGCGTCGAAGCCAGGGTGACCGATCGCGAGGTCCTCGCGATCGAGCTGGACACCGGCGAGCTCGCCTGCCAGCACCCCAGGTCGTTTGCCAAGCACCGCACGATCACCGCGCTCGAGCACGCCCGCGCGCTGCGCGCCGGCCGCGGCCAGCGCGACGACGTCGACGCGACGGTCGAGATCCGGCCGCTCGCACGCTACGACCAGTTGATTGCATGAGCCGCCCGAGCACCGAGCTGACGCATCTGTTTCGCCAGCTCAAGGCGCCCGCCGCGGCCCGCGCGCTGCCCAAGCTCGCCGATCGCGCCCGCGCCGAAGAATGGTCCTATGAGCAGTTCGCCGCGGTGTTGCTCAAGACCGAGACCGACAGCCGCGACAGCCACGGCGGCCAAGCCCGCATCAAAGCCGCGAGGTTTCCAGCGCGCAAGACGCTTGAGGAGTTCGACTTCGCCTTTCAGACGTCGGTGCGGCGCGACAGCGTGCTGCACCTCGGCCAGCTGGACTTCCTCGCCGGCAAAGAGAACGTCGTCTTGCTCGGTCCGCCCGGCACCGGCAAGACGCACCTCTCGATCGCGCTCGGGATCCGCGCCTGCCTCGCCGGCCACCGCGTCGCGTTCAAAACGGCGACCGAGTGGGTCGCACTGCTCGCCGACGCCCAACGCCAAGGCCGCCTCGACTCAGAGCTCGACAAGCTGCAGCGCGTCCCGCTGCTGATCGTCGACGAGGTCGGATACATCCCGTTTGATCCGCAAGCCGCCAACCTCATGTTCATGCTCGTCTCCAGGCGCTACGAACGCGCCTCGATGATCGTGACCAGCAACAAGCCGTTCAGCGGCTGGGGCGAGATCTTCGGCGACGAAGTCACGGCCGCCGCGATGATCGACCGCCTCGTTCACCACGCCGAGATCCTCGCCCTCAAAGGCGACAGCTACCGCCTCAAAGACCGCGACCTCGCCCGCACACCGCCGCTCGAAAACTGACCCCGGCGGACCGCGCGCGCCGGAGCTGCTACGCCTCGGCCTACGGCCTCGGCTCCGCAGCACCGGCGAGGAAGACCTCCAGAGTGGCCTAGTTTTCGACCGGCGCTACCGGCCTAGATTTCGACCGGCCTTGACAGACACCGGTCAGGGCGCTGGGCTCAAGAGGTGCGAGCCGTCCCTGAGGATCGCTTGCGGATGTTGCGAGTGCTGTCTTCCCCGCAGGCCGGCCCCGCGCCGATTGCGTGTCTGCTCGGATCCGTGGGTGGCCTACCCCATCGCTTCCGTCGATCGCCTTGCGCGCAGGCACGTACGACTTCGAAGCAGTCCGGCCGCCGTGCCTGGCCTATCCACCTCGCGGCGAGCAACTCCGACTTGGCGCTCCGCTGCCGGGCCCGGGCGTTTGTCTGCGATGCGATGTCATTGCACGGCGACGATCGCGTCAATGATGATCGGGACGTTCAGTGGTGAGGGGCCCTGGCCCGGAGCCGAGCGTGCGTGTCGTCCCGCGTCGCCCCACAATTCGACGATGAGATCGCTGAAGCCGTTGACGACCTTCGCGTTCTGGTCGAACCCGGGCGTGCAGTGCACGTAGCCGACTGCTCGCAGCCACTGCGTCACGCGGTCGAGGTCTCCAAGCTCGCGCTTGAGTGACGCCAGGATGGAGAGGGCTGTGGCTCGCGCGGCGTCGTATGCCTCGTCGAGGGTGAGATCGCGGCCGATCAAGCCCTCGCTGAGCACCGTCGTGCCGTCGAAGGGGCCGTGCCCGGCGACGTAGGCCAGTCCGCCGTGCACCTTGATGAGCTCAAAGTTGCCCGGGGGTACGAGCGGCTCGGGCAGTGTGAGCCCGAGCGCCTCGAGCTTCTGCTCGACACTCATCGCGGCGTCCCCACGGACTGGTGCACCAGCCGTTCGAGGTGGGGCAGCTGCGTGACATCCTCCTGCTCGTCGGCGTCAGTGCGAGCGAGCACCGCAACGGCCGGCTCGCTGTCGCTGGCGTTCATGACGACGTGCGCCACGCCGCTTGGGATGTACAGGAAGTCGCCGCACCGCGCTACCAACTCATGCTCGAGCTGGTCTCCGTGTCGCAGCACCATGGCGCCCGCGATGACGTACGCGGCCGATTCGTGCTCGTCGTGGCGATGCGGCCGCGAGCGACCGGCCGGCGGCAGACTTGCCAGCTGCAAGCACAGCCCGGTGGCTCCGGCGCTCGCCGACGAGATGCCCGGCGCATAGGTCACCCCTGTAGTGCCTTCGACGTTGACGCCGGCTTGGACGAGAACGCACTGCTTGGTCATCTCAGAGCTCCCTTCAGGTCAAGTTGGTACGCCTGTGCCTGCCAGCTGGCATCTGGCGCCAGTGGGCGGCCGCCAAACATCTCGCCGATCTCGATGTCGAACTCCGGCGCGCGGCGAAAGCCGAGGCGCTTGTACAGACGCGTGGCATCGGCCAGATGGGACGCCGTGTGCAGTCCGATCGCGCGCGCCCCGTGCCGTTGTGCGCGGTCTACGCACTCACGCGCGAGCGCATCGCCGACACCCTGGCGACGGGCACCGGCGACCACCGCAAGGGTCCGGATCGATGCCCATCCCGCCGGCCAGTGCTCCAGGGCCGACCGTGACGCATTCGGATACAACGCGATCGTCCCGACGATCCTGCCGCCACTATCGGCCACGATCAGCTCGCAATCTCGCATGCGCCCGGCCACATCGACGATCTCGCCGATGTAGCGTGACCACGCGTCGGCGGGCAGGCGATCACGAAACACGCCGTAGACATCGGCCAGCAGCGCGGCGACGTCGTCTACTTCGCGCGGCTCGGCGTCGCGCAGCACCAGCCCTGACGGCTGATCGGCCTCTACGGTGTGCATACTCCACATGGGAGCATATATACTCCCACCTGGAGTATGAGTCAAGGCCCCAAACTGACCACCACGTCCTACGTCATCCTGGGACATCTCGCGCTACGCAGTTGGTCGACGTACGAGCTCGCGCAGCAGATCAAGCGCAGCACCCACGCCTACTGGCCGCGCGCGGAAAGCAAGATCTACGAGGAACCCAAAAAGCTCGTCGCGCACGGCCTGGCGACCGCAACGCGCGAGTACACCGGCCGCCGACCACGAACCGTGTATGCCATCACACAAGACGGCCGCGACGCCCTACGAAGCTGGCTCAACACGCCCGGCCAAGCGCCGCTTGTCGAGTTCGAGGGCCTCGTCAAGGTGCTCTTCGCAGAACAGGGAAGCAAACAGCAGCTGCTGAGCACGATCAGCGCGATCCGCGCACAGGCGCAGCACACACAAGACGCGCAAGCCGCGCTCGCAGCCGACCTCGCACACACCGGCGGGCCGTTCCCCGACCGCCTGCACGTCAACAGCCTCGTCTTCAACTTCATGTGGGAACAGACACAGACCGTCCTTCGCTGGGCGAACTGGGCCGAACACGAAGTCATCGGCTGGCCGGATGAAATCAGCCGGCCCCCTGACCCCGCACCGACCGACACGCTGCACCAAGCCGCAGCAACCCGGTCCAAGAGCACATCCCGCTAGAGGCTCGGCAGCGGGATGAGCTCAGCGCAAGAACGCTTGTCGCGCCCGCGGCATCGTCGTCCACAAGCTTCGCCGTGGGGTGGCCGGGTCCGTGCCGCAATCAACGGGCATGACATTGAACAGACCGTCAACGTCCGGGTCCTAGCCAACGGTCAGCAGAGCGACGAGCTGGCTGGCCGATCCGCAGGCGTTCGTCGCGCCGCTGAGGGACCGGCTGTTGGAGCGCACTGGGAGCGCTCGACGAATCGGGTGGTGGTCGCGTGCTGGACTTCCCCCGCTTTGATGGACACCTGACGGCAGGGCCATCTGGCCTGGCGTGGAGGATGTCTGTCGATGCCCCAAGACCCCGCGGTATTCGCAGGAGTTCAAGCGTGAGGCCGTGCAGCTGCTCAGGACCAGCGGCCGGTCGATCCCGCAGCTCGCCGACGAGCTCGGGTGCTCGCCGCAGTCGCTGCGCAACTGGAGTCGCCAGATCGACGTCGACGAGGGCAAGACCGAGGGCCTGACGTCGGCCGAGCGCGATGAGCTGCGCCGGTTGCGGCGCGAGGTCAAGGTGCTCGCTGAGGAGCGCGAACCCTTGAAAAAGCCGCGGCCTTCTTCGCCTCGGAGAGCAAGACCCGGTGAAGGTCTTCGGGTTTGTGCTCGCGAGGAAGGCCGAACACTCCATCGCGATGATGTGCCGCGTGCTCGAGGTCTCGCGCTCGGGCTATCACGCCTGGGCGATCCGGCCGCTATCGGCCAGGGCGGTGCAGGACGCCCGGCTGACCGACCGGATCCGAGAACTGCACGCGCAGCGCCGCCGCGTCTACGGGTCGCCGCGGATCTGGGCTGGCCTCGTCGTCGATGACGGCGAGCGGATCGGTCGCAAGCGCGTCGAGCGGCTGATGCGCCAGGCTGGCCTGTCGGGCCTGATCACCAAGCAGTACAAGGCCACGACGATCCGCGTGCCCGGCGTCCGCGTCGCCGACGATCTGCTCGATCGCCAGTTCGCGGCCGGTGCGCCCAACCGCTGCTGGGTCGCCGACATCACCTACCTGCGCACCTGGGAGGGCTGGCTGTACCTCGTCGCTGTTCAGGATCTCTACAGCCGCCGGATCGTCGGCTGGAGCATGGCCGACCACATGCGCAGCGAGCTCGTCACAGACGCCCTGCAGATGGCGCTCGCGCACCGCCGCCCTGACCCTGGGCTGATCTGGCACTCAGACCAGGGCAGCCAGTTCGTGTCGCTGGCCTTCGGCCAACAGGCGCGCGCGGCCGGCATCGCGCAGTCGATGGGCTCCAAGGGCGACTGCTTCGACAACGCCGTCGCGGAGAGCTTCTTCGCGACGATCAAGAAGGAGCTCATCCACCGCCGCTCATGGCCGACGAAGGCCGAGCTTCGCACCGAGGTCTTCGACTACATCGAGGTCTTCTACAACCGCCAGCGCCGCCACAGCACCCTCGGGCAACGATCTCCCGTCGACTACGAGACCAGCACTCTGAGCCCGACCAGGCCGATCGACGCCGCTTCGCGGCTCCCTTGCTCTGACCAGATCATGTTCACTGCCCTAACAGCGACCCAGGTCGCCTAATCAACCCCTGTCCACCGAAACGGGGGAAGTCCAGTCCGGCGCAGAAGTCGCGTTGTGTGCTGTCGGGCGCCGTGTGATCTGCGGCACGCGCGCGGGGGTGTACGGCCCGCTCCCACAGGCGAGCCCCGCCTTGCGTTCGTCGGCGTTTTGAGCTCAGCCGTTTCGGCAACACGGTCCCGTGCGCCCCTGGTCAGAGCCGAAAGATGGAGCGGACATGATTCATGCCGAAGAGCTGTCGTACGTGACCGCCAGCGACTTGGCGGCGCGCATTCGTCGCCGCGAGCTGTCGCCGGTGGAGCTGGTGGACGCATGCATCGCGCGGATAGAGGAGCGCAATCCCAGCATCAACGCGCTGGTGTACCTGGGATTCGAGGACGCGCGTAGGACGGCGAAGGAGGCGGAGCAGTCGGTGCTGTCGGGGGAGCGCACCGGACCCATGCATGGCGTGCCGACGCTCCTGAAGGACCTCTTCGATTTCAAGCCGGGGTGGATCACGACGTTCGGCGGAATCCGGGCGCTGAAGGACTTCATCGCCGACTTTCATTGCGGCTACGCCGAACGGATGGAGCACGCCGGGGCGATCCTCGTCGGGAAGACCAACAGCCCGGTGATGGGGTTTCGGGGAGTCTGCGACAACCCGCTGTTCGGGCCAAGCCGGAACCCCTTTGACGTCACGAAGAACACCGGTGGGTCATCCGGGGGCAGCGCCGCGGCCGTCGCCGACGGGCTCGTGGCAGTCGCGGAGGGAACCGACGGCGGCGGATCGATCCGCATCCCGGCGTCGTGGTGCGGCGTCTACGGCTACCAGGCATCGTTCGGCCGCGTCCCGCAGCTCGCGCGCCCCAACGGCTTCGGTGCGCTCAACCCGTTCCTTTACGAGGGCCCGATCACGCGCACCGTTCAAGACGCCGCGCTCGCCATGACCGCCCTCGGCGGCTACCACCCGCGCGATCCGTTCAGCCTGCGCGACAACGTCGACTACCTCGGAGCACTTCGCCAAGGCGTGGCCGGCATGCGGATCGCCTATAGCCCGAACCTCGACGTATACCCCGTCGACCGACGTGTTGCCGACGTCGTCGCGCAGGCGGTGCACGCCTTCGAAGAGGCCGGCGCGCACGTCGAGGAGGTGACGCTCGGGCTGCAGCGCGATCAGCGTGAGCTCAGCGACCTGTGGTGCCGGCTCATCATGCCGATCAACCACGCGGCGTTCGCGGTGCTCAAAGAAGCCGGCATCGACATCCTCGGTGACCACCGCGACGACCTGCCGCCGGAGTACCTGCGCTGGATCGACGACACCGCCCGCCTGACGGCCGCCGAGATCACCCGCGACCAGCAGATGCGAACAGAGGTCTTCGACGCAATACAAGGCGTCTTCGCAACGCACGACCTGCTCGTCTCGCCCACGCTCGCCGCGCTTCCGGTCGACAACGCCGACGACGGCAACACGATCGGCCCGACCGAGATCGAGGGCATGGCCGTCGATCCCCTCATCGGTTGGTGCATGACGTACTTCACCAACTACACCGGGCATCCCGCTGCCTCGATCCCCGCCGGATTCGCCGACGGGCTGCCCGTCGGCATGCAGATCATCGGCCCGCGCCTCGGCGACGCAGACGTCTTCGCGGCCAGTGCAGCCTTCGAGCAGCAGCGGCCCTGGAACGACAGCTACGCGCGCTGCCGCGAACGCCCGCTGCACGCCGAGAACGCATAACGCAAAGAAGAGCTGCGCGTCCGCATCACCAACTCGGCGAAGACGGCGAGCAGCGTGATCGCCTTGCACAGCGTGCCCGGTTGAGGCTCGTCTGTTGGGTGCCGCGCCTACCCGGCGAGACTTCACTGTGGAGCCGGCCGATCGGTGAGCGACCGCGAGGTGTTGGGTTGGCTGGCCGAGGCGGGGCAACGCCGGGGCGTGGGCCGGTTAGGGTCTCGTCGTGGCTGGTGACGAACCCGGCGGGGGGCTTCTCGAGCGCGAGGCCGAGCGGGCGGAGCTGCGAGCTGCGCTGGTTGACGCGGCGCGCGGCAGCGGTGGGGTCGTGCTCGTCGAGGGGCCACCCGGCATTGGCAAGACGTGGTTGCTTGACGACGCGGCGGCCGCTGCGTCGCATGTCGGCGTCGATGTCTGCAGCGCGCGCGCCCACGAACTGGAGCGGCGCGTTCCCTACGGCGTGGTGCGCGGTCTGCTCGAGCCTGCGGTCGGGGCCGCGCTGGGGGGTGCCGCCGCGGCCGGCGCGCGGGTGCTGGGGGCCGCTGCGGCCGAGCCCGGTGGCGCCGAGGATGCCGGCGCCGTGGTGCACGGCCTGTACGCGCTGACGGCTGCGCTGGCGGCGCGCGCTCCTCGGGCGTTGTTGGTGGACGATGCGCATTGGGCGGATGCGGCCTCCGCGCGGTTCTTGCTTTATCTCTCGCGGCGAGTAGAGGCGCTCTCGATCGCGCTGATCGTCGGTGTGCGCGGTGGCGAGGCACCTGAGTTCGTCGCCCGGCTGCTCGACGCGGCGCCGGTGCGTCGCGTGCGTCCCGCGGCGCTCAGCGCAGACGCCGTGGGTCGCGTGCTGCGCGATCGCCTGGGGCGCGAGGTCGGGTCGGCGCTGCGCGAGGCGTGCTTGACCGCGACGGGCGGAACGCCGCTGCTGGTCGTCGAGCTCGCGCGTGCGCTCGCCGCCGCGCCGGCGGCAGATGACGCGACCGCAGTGCTTCAGGTTGGACGGCTGGCGCCGGAGGCCGTCACGCGCTCGGTGACGTTGCGTCTTGCAGCCGTCTCGGAGGCGGCGCGGCGCCTCGCGAGGGGAACCGCGATCTTCGGTGACGAGGCCCGGCTGAGCGACGCTGCCGCGCTGGCCGACCTCGGTGAGGATGACGCCGCCGCCGCGGCGGGCGAGCTCGCGGCCGTGGCGCTGCTGGCAAATGCCGTACCGCTGGCGTGGCGCCACCCCCTCCTGCGCGTGGCCGCGCTGGCCGGCGTTCCTGCAGCGGAGCGCGCCTCGCTGCATCTGCGCGCCGCGCACGTGCTCGACGCCCGCGGTGCGGACGTTGGCCTCGTCGCCGCGCAGCTGCTCGCCGCCGAGGCCAAGGCGGACGATTGGTCGGCGCGCGTCCTGCGGCGCGCGGCGGGGGATGCCTTGTGTCGCGGCGCTCCCGACGTCGCCGCCACGCTGCTGCGCCACGCTTTGGCCGAGCGTCCCGCAGACGCCGCCCTGCGGCTGGAGCTCGCGCGGGCGGAGATCGCAGCGGGCGAACCCGCCGGTGCGGCGCGCATGCGGGAGGTGCTGCGCGACGAGGTCGCCCCTGACATGCGCGCCCGATTGACACTGGAGCTCGGCGAGGCGTGGGCGAGCGCGCAGGAGCACGTCAAGGCGGCGGCGATCCTGCGAGATGCGGTGCGCGAGGATCCTGGCGAGGAACTCGCACTGCAGATGTTGGCGATGCTCGCCGTCTGCGAGCGCTACGCGCCCGGACCGGAGGACTCCGGCGCCCAGGAGCGCCTGGCCGCGCGGGTTGCACGGTTGACGGGCGCCACGCCCGGCGAGCGTTACGCGATGGCCATCGACGCCCTGAACCGACCCCACGCGTCCGCGGCGGAACTTGCGACCGTCGCGCGCGTCGTGCGGCAAGCCGCCCCCGACGGGCTGCTGCCGCGCGCGGCGCTGGGCGGGGCCGCGGTCAACCTGATCAACGCCTACGAGCTCGACGAGGCCGAGGCGTGGCTGGCGCGGATCTTCGACGAGCTGCGCGAGCTCGGCCTGCCGGTGGCATGGACGCAGGCTTCGAACATCTTCGGCATGTGCCTGCGTATGCGCGGCGATCTTCCAGCGGCCGAGCGGCGGCTGCGCGAGGCGTATGCCGCGGCCGTCGATATGCGGCTCGGCTTTGACCGGATCGTTGGCGCGGAGCTCGCGCTCGTCCTGGTGGACGCGGGCCGGGCGGCCGAGGCCGGCGCGGTCCTGGCCGCTTGTGACCCACCGGGACCGGTTCCCGAGCGCATGCTCGACAACGTCCGGCTGCTCGCGCGGGCGCGCGTCGCCGAGGCCGAGCGCCGCGACGATGAGGCGATCGCCGGTCTCCTCGAGCTCGGTCGCCGCCTGCGAGGCTGGGGTCTGGAGCGTCCGGTGCCACCCTGGCGCTCCACCGCCGCCCGTCTGCTTGCCGCGCGCGGCGAGGGTGATCATGCGCGACGGCTCGCCGCGGAGGAGCTCGCCGCCGCGCGCGACTGGGGCGGACGCGAGGTACTCGGCATCGCGCTGCGCGGCACCGCGCTCGTCGCCGAGCCCGTCGACCTCGGGGCGCTCGAAGCGTCGGTCAGCGCGCTCGAGGTCGGTGTCGCGCAGCTCGAGCTCGCCCGCTCGCTCGTCGAGCTGGGGTCCGCGCGGCGCCGCGGGCGCGAGCGCAGCGCCGCGCGCGAGCCGCTCGAGCGCGGCATGGAGCTCGCGCACCGGTGTGGAGCGGCGGGGCTGGCCGAGCGCGCCCGCACCGAGCTTCGCGCGGCCGGCGCGCGGCCGCGTCGCCTCGTCCGCACCGGGGCGGAGGCACTGACGCCGAGCGAGCGGCGCGTGAGCGAGCTGGCCGCCGAAGGACGTAGGAACCGAGAGATCGCCGCGGAGCTCTACATCACCGTCGCGACCGTCGAGACGCACCTGCGCCACGCCTTCCAGAAGCTGGGCGTCAGCGCTCGGACCCAGCTGAACGCGGCGCTCGCGGAAAAGATCACCGGCGCGCCCTGATGCGAAGCGCGCGCCGCGCGCCCATGCTGCCGGGCATGTCCACACAACTGACGTCCTACTACGACGGACCCGACCTCACCGGCCGCGTCCGCGACGCCCTCCGCCACGCCGGGCTGGATCCCGCGCAGCTGCGCGTCGACGACCTCGTCGCGATGGACCAGTGCCACGCGCTCGGTCTGGCGGGGACCGTCGCGCTCGCGAAGCTCGCCGAACTGCGGGAGGGCGAGCGCGTGCTCGACCTCGGCGCCGGGGTCGGCGGGCCCGCCCGCGTGCTCGCGGCGCGCTTCGGCGTTCACGTGACGGCGGTCGAGCCGACCGCGCGCTTTCGCCGCCTCGCCGCCGAACTCAACGCCGCCACTGGGCTCGAGAGCGCCATCGAGATCGTCGATGCGCTCGGCGACGCGCTCCCGTTCGGCGATGGGTGCTTCGACGTCGTCTGGACCCAGGCGGTCCTGCCCAACGTCGCCGACATCGCGCCGCTCGCCGCAGAGGCACACCGCGTGCTTGCGCCCGGCGGCCGCTGGGCGCTGGCCGAGACCGTCGCCGGGCCGGGCGGCGATCCGCACTTCCCCGTGCCGTGGGCTGACGGCCCCGACGACAGCCACCTCCTCGCGCCAGAGACGCTGCGTACGGCGCTCGAGCGGCCCGGCTTCGCCGCAGAGCTCTGGGAGGTCGGGCCTGGCGCGGTCGCGCCGGCCGTCGCCGCGCTGACCAGCGAGCCTGCGGATCCAAATCCACCGGTCGAGCTCGGGCTGATCATGCCCGACCGCGATACCCGGATGGCGAGCCTCGGACGGAATATCGCTGAGCAGCGCATCGCCCCCGTCCTCGCAGTCCTCCGCCGCGCACCGTGAGGCGCACGGACGTCGAGTCGGCCGAGATCAGCCGGCGCGCCGCGGTGCCGTTCGGCGCCACCGACAGGTTCCTGCAACTCGAGAGCATCGGGGGTTAATGTCACCCCATGGAGACCATCTGCGGAACAACCTTCGTCTTTGACCACGACGGCGAGCCCGACCTCATCGGCAACGAACTGACCGGCGGCGCCTACCGCGTGATGATGGGCCGCGTCCCCGCGGGCGAGGGGCCGCCGATGCACATCCATCCCCACACCGACGAGGGCTTCTACATCGGCGAAGGAGAGATGACGTTCATCTTCCCCGACCGCGAGATCATTGCCGGGGCCGGGTCGTTCGTGTTCGTGCCGCGCGGCGTCGAGCACACGGCGCACATCACCAAGCCGCTGCGCGGGCTGCTCATCTACTCCCCCGGCGACGCGGAGCACATCACGCAGCCGGTGAGGTAGACCCCTCGACTGGCCGCGCTCACGAACGGGAGCGGCGGCAAGCCCGGCGTCATTCGCCAGCAGGCCTCGGCTGTGGCCGCCCGGTTGACGTTCGGCAGTGGGACGGACTCCCGCGTTCCGCCGAGGACCGGCGGTTAGTTGATAGGTCGCCGGCGCGGCAGCAGTCAACCGTCGAGCGCGAGTGCTGTGCCGGCGTCGCTTCAGCTCGACGGCCTACAGTGTGGACGGTGCGTCGGCGCGACCGGTAACGCGCCGACCGAGAGATCGCTCGGCTCGTAGTGGAGGCCCTGCTGGCACGACGACCTCCGGAGGCGGGGATCCCCTCGACCCATGGACCGCCTTTCCAACGACGTCGTCCGCTTGCTGGCGCGGACACATCTCGAACTTTGAGATCGCCCCGACCCCCGACGGAAGGTCCGAATGACGGCCCAAGCGTATGTGTATCACCCCGGTGAGTCCGAGCTCCGATGGTTCGGTGAGACGTCCACCCATTTCCTCGCCACCGGAGATGACACCAACGGGGAGTTCGCGCTCGTCGATGAGCAAGCCAAGCGCGGCGAACGGGTTCCGCTACACCGCCACGAGGACGACCGCGAGTCCTTCTACGTCCTCGAGGGCGAGGTCTCGTACTTCCTCAGCGACCAGCCGGGCGTCCGCGCCAGCGCGGGCGCGTTCGTGCACGTGCCCGCGGGCGCCGTCCACGGCTTCCGGGTCGAGTCTGAGACAGCCCGCTACCTCATCCTCACGACGGCGCGCCATGGCGAGTTCTACCGCGCGATCACCCTGCCCTCGCAGCCGGGCGGCCTACCGCCGGCCAAGTCGATCGAGGGATCGGAGATCGGCAAGGCAGCGAAGCAGTACGGCATCGAATTCGTCGGCCCACTACCTGACGAGGCCTGAGGCGGCACGAGCACGCGGCGCGTCCTCCTGTGTACGCCGCGGGAATTCGCTTTGCGGCGTAACACCGACACGCGTCGCTGCGAGCGACACGCAGTACGAAGATGGCGCAGAGGCGGCAGCTTCGCGCCGAGGGAGGAGCCGCTTGCGTGCGGGCCTTCGCTCGGAGCACCGTGGTGCGTCCACCTCTACGATGAACGCATGTGCGCGCACGCAGCGGGAGTCGAGCGCGCATACCGCCACCCGAGCTGCGGACGCTGGCCGTCACGACTCAGCGGCCGGGCGGCTGCCGTGCACGCGTGACCGATCGTGACCTCCCGATGTCCGGGCGTCGTTTCTCGGGTGTCGATGCTGGGGGGCGCGGTTCCGCCGAAGCGGAGCTGCATGCCCTGCGGCAGGTGACGGACAGCGCGCTCACGCGCATGGGCGTCGATGAGCTGCTGGACGAGCTCCTGGTGCGGGTCCGCGAGATTCTCGGCGCCGACACAGCGGCGGTGCTGATGCGCGAAAGCGCATCGCAGAGCTTGGTGGCCAG
This sequence comes from uncultured Actinomycetes bacterium, assembly GCA_963742745.1. Classification (GTDB taxonomy): domain Bacteria; phylum Actinomycetota; class Thermoleophilia; order Solirubrobacterales; family Solirubrobacteraceae; genus CADCVQ01. The sequence goes on along the minus strand of CAVUND010000015.1, from coordinate 1,982 downwards.
GGCTGCGTGCGGGCTGGAGCAGGAGGTGCGCCAAGCGGTGCACGTACCGATCGGAGTGGGATTCGCCGGTCGCATTGCCGCGTCCAAGCGGCCATTGGTGCTCAACCGCGTTGACGCGACGACCGTCGTCAACCCGATCCTCATCGAGCGGGGAATCCGGACCATGCTGGGCGTTCCCCTGTTGACCGGCGGCGACGTGCTCGGCGTGCTGCACGTCGGGCGACTCGACGACAAGCCGTTTGACGAGCGCGACAGCGAGCTGCTCCAACTCGTCGGCGAGCGCGTCGTCGGCGCCATCGAGGCCCGCCAGCTCGCCGTGGAACGGGCGGCGGCTGTCCTGCTCGAGCGCAGTCTGCTGCCGACCGTGGTGCCCGATTGTCCCGGACTCGCGTTCGCTTCGCGCTACGTCGCGTCCGATGACCGCAGCGTCGGCGGTGACTGGTTTGACATGTTCACCCTGCCATCGGGTGATCTCTGGGTCGTTGTCGGCGACGTGGCGGGCCACGGCCTTTCTGCCGCGGTGGTGATGGGTCGCATCCGCAGCACGCTGCACAGCTATGCCCTCCTCGGCGGCGAGCCGCACACGGTGCTCGAGCTCACCGCCCGCAAGATCGAGCACTTCGAGCTCGATGCGCTGGCCACGGTCGTCTGCGCGGTGAGCGCCCCGCCGTATGACGTGTTTCTCATCGCGCTGGCCGGGCATCCGCCTCCGGTCATCGCTGCGCCGGGCGCTCCCGCATCCTTCCCGGACCTGCGGGTTGACCCGCCGCTCGGCGCACGCGCAGACCGACCGAGATCCAGCACGGAGGTTCCTCTGCCCGAAGGCTCGGTGATGGCCCTCTACACGGACGGGCTCATCGAGCGTCGCGGCGAGGTCATCGATGCAGGCCTCGAGCGGTTGCGGCGCGCCGTCTGCGCCGATGAACCCGAGGAAGTCTGCAACCGAGTGCTGCGCGAACTGATCGGTGCGAGGATCCCGACTGACGACATCGCCATGGTCGCGCTCCATCGCACCAGGAAACCGTAACGAGCACACCGCTCGCGTTCAGGTCACCCCACCATCGCGGTCGACTCCGGAATCGACGCTGTGCGCACGTGCCGTCGGGTGGTGCGCGGTCGTTCCCCCTCCCGGCGACACCGATCGCTCTTCAACCGAGACCGGCGCGACGAAGAGCTCTCGGCGCCAGTTCTTTCTCAGCCAGGCGACGCGGCCGCGGCGTCCGATCGCCGTGCGGCTCGCGTCCGCGCCGTCCCGGTCAGGGTTGGTTTCCGGGATGTAGCGTTGTTCTACCGATGAACGAGTTCGATGATCGGATCGCGCGACTCCGCGCGGAGCGAGAGGATGCAATTCGCGCTACGGGCGCGCGCGATGCCCGACGCGCAGTGGCCGTCAAGGCTGAAGCCGCGGCGCAAACAGCTCGTGACGCCAAGGTGAAGGCTGAAGCACGTCGCATCGGGCGCGAGTGCGCAGCGAGAGCTCGCAACGCTCACCGACAGCTGGTGACGGTGCATTTGATTATCGGTGAGCGGGAGCACTGGTGGCACGGGAAGGCCCCCGTATCGGAGAAGCGGAGAGCCTGGGACGCGGCCGCTTTCGAGGAGCCCGGGGGTTATCGCGGTCGCCGCCTGTACGTTGGCGAACAAGGCGATCTCCGGATCGGGTATAGGCATAGACCCAGGCAGCCGCTCGGCCTGATCTCGGGAAAAACTTTGCGGGGCCACGGGGAAGGGTCGAGCCCCTCCCGTTGAGCGACGCGAACCGGGAAGCAGTTGCCAACTTGTTGGCGTCCACGTGTAGAACCGGCAGTGACGCGGCTATCCAGACGTCTCGGCTGAGGTTCGCATGCGAGCCGCTGCTCGAAGACCGCCGCCGGGCGCTGTCGGGGCCGGTTTCGCGTCCCGCTGAGGGACCGCTTCATGGAAGGCGGTAGTCGTGGCGGTACCACCTCGTGCGGCTAGGAGAGGACTTGGGCGGCGCGGGT
>CAVUND010000014.1:0-119302 GCA_963742745.1 uncultured Actinomycetes bacterium | reverse complement strand
CTGCCCCTCGGCGTCGTGTCCGTCGGCCGCCATTGGCCGGCAAGGCTAACCGACGCTCCGTCCGGTCCCGCGGCCGGGGCGTGGCGCTGGATGCGCGGATACAGTCGGGGACGATGGATGGCCCCACCGCCCTGCGCCAGCGCCTCCCCGACGGCGTGCGCCGCGCCGGCGCGACGCTACTCGAGCACCTCGTGGCGCTGCCCGCGCTGCCTTTGCTGGTAGCGCTCGCGGTGGTCGCCCGCATGCGCCGCCCATCGCGTCGAACTCGCCCGCGCGTGGTGTGGGGGCCCGAGCCGATTCTCTCCTACGCGCACTGGTCGCGTGCCCTGCGCAAGGCCGGCTTCGAGTCCGAGACCGTCATGCACAGCGTGTATCCGATCAACCGCCGCGAGGACTTCGACGTCCTCTACGAGGATCTCGGACCCGCCGGGTGGGCCTTCCTGCTCGCGCCGTACCGGGCGTTCGTGCGCGGGCTGTTCGGAGCCGACGTCTTCCAGCACCACTACTCGGGCGGCTTTCTGAGCGGCACGCCGCTGTGGCGTGTCGAGGCGGAGCTGCTGCATCTCGCGGGGGCGCGGGTCGTCAACCAGGCACATGGCAACGACGCGTACCTGTCCTCGCAGATCGCCGACCTGTCGCTGCGCCACGCGCTGCTGACGAGCTACCCCGCGCTGGCCCGCAGCGAGGCGCGCACGCGGCGGCGCGTGGACTACTGGACGGCGCGCTCGGACTGCACGTTCGGCGGCCTGCAGATGGACGGCCTCGGACGCTGGGACGTACTGCCCTGCAGCGTCGCGACGATCGAGGTCGAGCAGTGGCGGCGGCGCACGCCCTACTCGCGCGGCGACGGCCGGGAGGGGGGGACGGTGCGGATCGCCCACGCCCCCAACCACCGCGGCTTCAAGGGCTCGGAGTTCATCATCGAGGCGGTCGAGCAGCTGCGGGCCGAGGGGCTCGACGTCGAGCTCGTGCTGCTCGAGCGCGTGCAGAATCTCGAGGTCCGGCACATCCTGAGTGGCGAGGTCGACATCCTTGTGGAGCAGATCATCGCCACGGGATACGCGATGAACGGCGTCGAGGGGATGGCGGCCGGCCTGCCAGTGCTGGCCAACCTCGAGGACGACGCGCTGACGGCCGTGCTGCGGCGGTTCTCCTATCTCGACGAGTGCCCGATCCTTTCGGCGACCCCGGAGACGGTGCGCGATCGCCTGCGCGCCCTCGTGGGCAGCCCCGATCTGCGCGAGCGTCTCGGGCGCGCGGGGGCGGCGTACGCGGCGAAATACCACTCCGACGAGACGGCGCAGTACCTGTACGGGTCGATCTACCGGCGCATCTGGAACGAAGAGGACATCGTGCTGCTCGACCTCTTTCATCCGCTGAAGTCCGACTACAACCGCTCGCTCCCGCGCGTCGAGCACGGGCTCGTGCGCAACCGCCTGCCGGCGGACGTCGCCGTCGAGGCGACATGACGCCCCCGGCCTGGCTGGCCCCGCTCGTCGGCGCTTCGGATGGATTGACGGACGGCGCCGAGCTCACGCTCCGCGGCGAGTCGTTCGAGGTGCGCGACGGGATCCTGCGCCAGCGCGCCGTGGTTTCGACGCGCCAGGCGCAGACCTCGGACACGTTCGGCTTCAAGTGGCACAAGCGCGACACGTTCGAGTCCGAGGCATCGGTGGCGCGGATGAAGTCCTGGCTCGTCGAGCGCTACGGCGACGTGGGGAGCGCCGGGTGGTGGGACGACTACGGCTCGCGGCCGGTGGTGCTCGACGCCGGCTGCGGCGGCGCGCTGTCGGCGCTGGCGCTGTTCGAGGATGTGTTGGTGCGGGTGCGGTTCGTCGGCGTCGACATCTCCGACGCGGTGGACGTCGCGGCCGACCGCTTCTCGCAGCGCGGACTGGAGGCGGCGTTCGTGCAGGCCGATTTGAATCGCATCCCGCTGGCGGATGGCAGCGTCGACGTGCTGTTCTCCGAGGGCGTCCTGCACCACACCGACTCCACGCGCGACGCGCTGCTGGCGACGGCACGCCTGCTCGCGCCCGGCGGGCGCTTTCTCTTCTACGTCTACCGGCGCAAGGGGCCGATCCGCGAGTTCACCGACGATCACATCCGCGAGCAGTTGCAGGAGATGTCGCCCCAGGAGGCGTGGGACGCTGTCATGCCGCTGACGCGCCTGGGCCAGCTGCTCGGCGACCTCGAGGTCGAGGTCGACGTGCCCGAGACGATCGACCTGCTCGAGCTCCCGGCCGGGAAGATCGACCTGCAGCGCCTCTTCTACTGGCACGTCTTCAAGGCCTTCCATCATCCGGACCTGTCGCTGGAGGAGCTCAACCACATCAACTTCGACTGGTACGCCCCGCGCAACGCGCACCGCCAGAGCCCGGATGAGGTGCGCGCGTGGTGTGCGGAGGCAGGGCTCGAGATCGAGCGCGAGGTCGTCGAGGATGCGGGCATCACGATCGTCGCGCGTCGGACGGGGTGAGCGACTGGGCGACGTGGGCGACGTGGGCGACGTGGGCGCGGAGCTGCGGGCGCTGCACGATGCGCTGGGCGCGCAGATGCGGCGCGAACACGAGCGCGACCTGCCGTTCGAGGAGCTCGTCTTCGACCGTTGGGAGCGGGCTCGCTCGCTCGGCTTCGGCGAGGGCGCGAGCATCTACCACAACGCCTACGTCTTCGGCGACGTCGCGGTCGGCGCCGGGACGTGGATCGGGCCGTTCGTCATGCTCGACGGCTCGGGCGGGCTGGAGATCGGGTCGACGTGCTCGATCTCGACGGGCGTCCACGTCTACACGCACGACACGGTGCGCTGGGCGCTGAGCGGCGGCGAACACGAACCCGAGACCGCGCCTGTGCGAATCGGCTCGTGCACGTACATCGGAGCGCAGGCCGTCATCTTGAAGGGCGTGACGATCGGCGAGCGCTGCGTCGTGGGCGCCGGCGCGCTCGTCAACCGCGACGTGCCGCCGTTCTCGATCGTCGACGGCGTGCCGGCGCGCGTGCGCGGGCGCGTCGTGATCGACGCGGCGACGGGCGCGATCGAGCTCGTGCGCGACGGGTGACAGCACGCGCGGCGAGGCGGGCCCACCTTGGGGTGTGTCGAATTCGTCGCGCCTGGAGCGACGTAACCGACACACCGACGTGCCGCCGTGACGAGCGTGACGTGCACCGCGCTCGATGCCACCCGACGTGGCTAGCCTCCTGCGACGGACGAACGCGTGGAGGATGACCGGTCCATGTGTCCCCGTCGACCGATCCGCACGAAGGAGAGACCGTGCCGAAGGACCTGTTCAGAGCGCAGCTCGGCGAACCGCACCACTACGCCTACGTCGTCGACGACATCGAGACGACCGTCAATCGCCTGGTCGGCCAATTCGGCGCCGGGCCGTTCTTCCTGATCGAGAACGTGCCTCTGGAGAACGTCCTCTCGCGCGGTGAGCCGGCTGAGTTTCGCCACAACTCCGCCTTCGGCTCGTGCGACGGCAGCGCGATCGAGCTGATCGAAGTCGTCAGCGTGGCGCCGGAGCGCGTCGAGAGGGGCTTCTCCGGCGCCCGCCCGCGAATCCAGCACGTCGGCTACGTCGTGCCGGCGAAGGAGGTGGCCGACCTGCGCAGCTCGCTCGACGAGCGAGGCCTGACGCAGTACCTGAGCACGCAGCTCGGCGGAGCCGAGACGACGCTTCACGATGCCTCCGCGACCCTGGGCCACGACATCGAGATCCATGCCGACAACCAGGGACTGCGCGACTTCTTCTCGATGGTGAGCGGCGCGGCCGAGGGTTGGGATGGCTCGAAGCCACTGCGCCCGCTCGAGGTCTGATCGCTGCATTCCAAGTACCGCGACCACTTCTTCGGGGTTCGAGTGGTCTCTGCGGACGAACAGATTCAGCCGCTGCTCGCCGGAGTTCCCCAATGCGCGAGAAGGTTCCTCTCTCAGCCTTCTTTCGGTGGCGGGTGTCCCCGGCAGAACTCCCGCACGGCCGCGTTGAACCGCTCGGCCTGCTCGAGGTTACTGACGTGACCGCAGTCAGGGATCACGACCAGCGTGGTGGCCGGGATCGCCTGCTCGAACTGGCGCGCGACGCTCAGCGGGGAGCGCGCGTCGAGCTCTCCCCAGATCAGCAGGGTCGGCACCGCGATGTCGGGCAGCAGGTCGCGCTGATCGGCCTCGGCCATCACGCATAGTTGCGTGCGCAGGCTTTGGGGACGCACCGCGGTGGCGATCTCCTTCAACAGCGCGGCGAACTCGGCCGGCGGGTCGCCGGCGAACAGTCCGGGAAGCGTTGGATCGAACCTCTGGGCAGGCGCCGCGAGCATCTGACGCGCTCCTGCGACGCGGGCACGTACCTCGACCTCGGGCAGCGATCCCTTCCAGCCGGCGTAGGTATCGACGAGGATCAGCGTTGCGATGAGCGCCGGACGGTGGCGGTAGAGCTCCTGCACGACAGTGCCTCCCCACGAGATGCCGGCGACGTGGGCGGGGCCGAGCGCGAGCGCCTCGATCAGCGCCGCAAGACAGTTCGCGTAGTCGATCAGGCCGAACGTGTCAGGCAGATCGGACGAGCGGCCGGCTCCAGGTTCGTCCCAGGCCACGACCGTGAACTCGTCCGATAATGCGGAGAGCTGCGGACGCCATACGCGGCCGTCCTCGGCGGCACCGTGCACGAGCACCAGCGGCGGTCCCTCGCCGACGCGCGTGTAGGCGATCTCAAGCCCGTTGGTCCGGACGACCTCCACCAGCGGAACGTACACGCGCGCCGCAGCGAATCGGAAGCACCGGCGCTGGGCTGCGCGTCACACCAAACGCAGCAGAGGGCGTGGGGTCGCGCTCGTCGTGATTCGTCCTACGAAAGCGGCACTGCGAAAGGAGCGATTTCGGACGCGGAAGCCCGTGCTGTCCCGCGCCCGTTTCTAGCCGGACGCCTGGCGCCGCGACGCTTAGCCCGGTCGCCGGGCCAGCACGCTGATCGCGGCGTCGCTGACGTCGAGGCGGTCGATCTCGAGGCCGGCGGTCGTGCACCACTCCCGCACCTCTTCGGGCGTATGGCGGGAGGCATGGACGGGGGCGTACCAGTCGTAGTTGACGAGTGCGTTGAGGTTCGGCGAGAAGTCGTCGTTCCAGAAGCACTTGAGCATCGTCCAGTAGATGAGCCGCTGGACGTCGTGCTCGCCGGGCTCGATGCCGAGCAGCGGGACACCCCGCTCCAAAGTCACCGTGCCGCCCACGCGCTGCAGCTCGCGGCCGAGCTCGGCGAGGTCGCGGCCGAGGTCCATCGCCTCGTCGGGCTCCATGACCGTCGCGCGCTCGCGGATCCAGTCGTCGGCGAGCTCGCGTAGCGGCGCCTTGACGCGGTACAGGTAGGCGGCGAACACACCGCCCGGAGCGAGCCGCGCGGCGAGACCGGCGAAGGCCCGTTCGGCGTCGGGTGTGTGGTGGATGACCTGCTCGGCGGAGATGAAGTCGAAGGTGTCCGGCGCGAACGGCAGGTTCATGATGTCCGCCTGGACGTAGTGCAAATTCGCCGGGCCGCCGAAGCGGCGGGCCGCCACCTCGATCGCCTGGCTGAGGTCGATCGCGACGACCTCCGCGTGCGGCGCCAGGCGCGCGAAGCGGGCGGCGTCGCCGCCGATCCCGGTGCCGGCCTCGAGGATCCGGCCGCGGCCGGCGAGCAGGGCCGCCAGCCCGTCGTCGCCGTCGAAGCCGTAGCGCTCGTCGTACCAGGCGTACTGCGCGGCCACGCGCTGGTCGATCTCCTCCGGCGAGACGTGGGTCCACTTCCACGAGAACGTGTCGAACGCATCCTCCTGGCCGCTGCCGGCCGGGTCGGCGAGGCGGGCGATCCCCTCGCGGATCTCGTAGCGCGTGCCGTCGCCGGCCACGAGCGCCCCGTCGTCGACGGTGAGCGGCTGACCGCCGGCGGGATCGACGAGCAGCTCCAGCAGCGCGGGATTCACGGGGCGCTACGGTAGCCGAGGTCGTCGAGCACGGACCGCGCGACAACGCGCGGATCGTGATGGCGCTCGACGAACGCCCGCCCCTCGGCGCCGATCCGCTCGCGGCGCTCACGATCGAAGAGCAGCTCGCGCAGGTCGTCCCGCAGACGCTCGACCCCGCTGCGCACGACCGGCAGCGCGGCGCCGAACGGGTTGTCGGCCGGGTCGCCCTCGCGGATCGCCGCCAGCACGGGACGGCCGAGCGCCATGCCCTCGACGGCGAGGCCGCCGTACCAGCCGATCCGCAGCTGGTCGACGATCACGTCCGCGGCGCCGAAGCGCACGAGCGCCTCGTCGCGGGTCACGCCCTCCACCAGATCCAAGCGCACCGCCACCCCCTCGCCGCGCAGCGCGTCGACCGCGGCGATGACGTGCTCGGTGCCCTTGACCTCGCGGTTCGTCGGGCCGTGCGCCACGACGAGCTCGTCGCGCTGCGGCAACGGCGACGGCGCGATCGCGTGCACGTCGACGCTCGCATACGGCAGGAAGCGACTGCCTGGAAGCCAGCGACCCAGGTCCGGGTTGAGGTGGTAGACGTGGTCGGCGTGGCGCAGCATGTGGCGCGCGTTGGGCAGCCGCTTCGGGTCCTGCGCCGCGCACACCGGCGAGGTGCACGCGCAGGCGGCCTGCGGGCGCACGTCGCAGCCCTGGAAGGTGACGATCACGGTCTTGCCGGCGCGCTTGAGCGCGGGCAGCTCGCTCAGCATGAACGGCCCGCGGCGCAGCGCGACGATCGGGTGGCCGAAGTTCAGGTGGATGACGTCATAGCGCGCGAGCGCGTGCCGCGCGAAGCCGGCGCGCCGGCGGATGGCCTGCCACGTCGGCAGGTCCGTCAGGTCGAGGCGGATGTCGGCGCCGTAGCCGTACGGTCCCGCCGTCAGGACCGCCACGTCGCTGTCGAAGCCGAGCGCGCGCTCGCCGCGCGACAGGCCGTAGGCATGGCCGCCGACGTCGGCGGGGGCGTGCAGGATCCGCGGCCGGGCCAACGCCGACGCCGACGCTAGGCGCGGACGCCCGCGGCGAGCGCGGTCCGCACCGCCGCGACGACCTCGGCGGCCTGCTCGCCGTCGAGCACCGGGCTCATCGGGATGGCGAGATGCGTGCGGGCGGCCTCGTCGGTCGCCGGCAGCTCGACCCCTTCGCCGAACCGCGCCATCGCCGTCTGGCGATGCACGGGCGTGCGGTAGTAGGCCTTGTGGCCGATCCCGGCCTCCTGCAGGCCGGCGGCGAGCTCGTCGACGCGGTCGCTGCGCACGACGTACAGGTGCCACGCCGGCGCGCAGTCTCCCGCCACGCTCTGCAGCGTGACGAGCTCGTCGATGCCCGCCGCCACGTAGTGCTCACCTGCCGCGCGGCGGCCGTCCGCCCACGTGTCGAGGTGCGGCAGCTGCACCCGCAGGATCGCCGCCTGCAGGTCGTCCAGGCGCGAGTTGTAGCCGATGTGCTCGTAGGTGACCTTGTCCCACGAGCCGTGGAAGCGCAGCATCCGCGCGCGGTCGGCGATCTCCGAGTCGTTCGTGGTGATCGCCCCGCCGTCGCCGAAGCAGCCGAGGTTCTTGGAAGGAAAGAAGCTGAACGTGGCCGCGGTGCCGAGCGCGCCGGGGCGGCCGTCGGGCGTGGTCGAGCCGGCCGACTGCGCGGCATCCTCGAGCACCGGGACGCCGAGCGCCTCGATCTCCGCGACCGGGGCGACGTTGCCGAACAGGTGCACCGCCATCACGACCTTCGTCTGCGGCGTCAGCGCCGCCTTGACCGTCTCGGCGGTGATGCACATCGTGTCGGGGTCGACGTCGCAGAAGACGGGTCGCGCGCCGGTCGGCGGGATCGCCTCGGCGCTCGCGTAGAACGTGAACGACGGGACCACGACGTCGTCGCCGGGACCGACCCCCATCGCCCGCAGGGCGATCGTCAGGGCGTCGGTGCCGTTCGCCACGCCGATCGCGTGCGCGGCGCCGCAGTAGCCGGCGAACTCCTGCTCGAAGGCGGTGACGTTCGGGCCGAGGATGAAGCGGCCGTCGTCGATGACGCCGCCGATCGCCGCATCGATCTCGCCGCGCAGCGGCGCGAGCGGCGTCGTGGTGTTGAAGAGCGGCACGGCCATCGTCGCCGCCCAGCGTAGGACAAACTGTCAGCGATGGCCGCCGAGCCGCCCGACCCCCCGCTGCGGCCGATGACCGGTGGCGCCGTCATGGCCGCCGCCAGCCGCTTCACGGTTGCGGCCACCGGTGCGGCGACGACGATCTTCGTCGCGCGCATGCTCGGGCCCGAGGGCACGGGCGGCTTCGCGATCGCGCTGACGCTCGTCCTGCTGCTGACGGTCGCCTGCTCGCTGGGCATCGAGCACGGTGTCGCCTATTACGTCGCGTCGGGGCGCTGGGCCGCGCGCGACGCGCTGCGTGTCACGCTGCCGGTGGCGTTGCTCGCGGGCGCGGTCGGGGCCGGGCTCTGCGTGCTCGCCCGGCTGGCGCTGCCGTCGGCGTTCGGCGGCCTCTCGGTGGCGTCGACCGCCGTGGCGGCGCTCGCGCTGCCGTTCGCGCTCACGTGGTTCTACGTGAGCTTCATCGGGCTGGCGACGGACCGCTACGAGGCGTACGTCCTCCCGCCCGCGCTGCAGTCGGCCGCGGCGATGGTGCTCGTCGTCGGGCTCGTGCTCGCCGCCGACCTGCCCGGCGCCGTCGTCGGCATGACCCTCGCCCACGTGCTCGTCGCGCTCGCCGCGGTGCTCTGGGCGCACCGCCGCCTGCCGCGCCGCGATGGCGGCGAGCCGCCCGAGCCGGGCCAGCTGCGCCGCGCGCTGAGCTTCGGCGCCAAGGGCTACGGCGCCAACGCGCTCATGCTGCTCAGCACGCGCGTGGACCTGCTGTTCCTCAGCGCGGTGGCCTCGACGGCGGCGGTCGGGCACTACGCCGTCGCGATCGCCGTCACCGCGGTGCTGTGGCTCGTCCCCTCGGCGCTCAGCGACGTGCTGTTTCCGCGCATCGCCGCGCTCAGCGCCAGCGGCGAGCGCGAGTTTCGCGCCTTCGTCGAGGACAAGAGCGTGCGCCACACCGTGCTGCTCGTGCTGCTCGCGCTGCCGGTCCTGATCGGTCCCCTGCTCCTGCTCGTCGTCCCGATCTACGGGCCCGCCTTCCGCCCCGCGATCGAGCTTGCGCTGATCCTCCTGCCGGGCGTGGCGCTCATGGGGGTGACCGGGGTCCTGTCGGCGACGATCGTCGGTCGCGGCAAGCCCGAGTACTCGCTGTACACCGCGTTGATCATCACCCCGCTGACGCTGGCCGCCTACGCGCTGCTCATCCCGGCCCTGGACGCCTCCGGCGCGGCGCTCGCCAAGTCGCTGTCCTACGCGCTGAGCTTCGCGCTGACGGTGTTCTTCTACCGTCGCGTGACCGGCTCCGGCGCGGTCGCGCAGTTCGTCCCGACGCGCGCCGAGCTGCGCGAGCTGTGGGCCGTCGCGCCGCAGATCCGGGAGTGGCTGCTCGTCACCTGGCGGCGCCGGGCGGCCTGACCAAACCGCCGGCCAGGGCGCGGATATCCTGCGCAGCGTGTGCGGCATCGCCGGAACCGTCGGAGGCCCGGCCCCCGACGCCGCGGTGCTCGACGCGATGGCCACCGCGATGGCCCATCGCGGCCCCGACGGCCAGGGCGTCTGGCAGGACGCGGACGCGGGGCTGGCGTTTCGCCGCCTGGCGATCATCGACCTCGACGAGCGCTCGGACCAGCCACTGCACCTCGGGCCCTGGCACCTCGTCTTCAACGGCGAGATCTACAACTACCGCGAGCTGCGCGAGGAGCTGCGGCGCGCCGGCCACGCGTTCGTCACCGAGGGCGACGGCGAGGTGCTGCTGCACGCCTGGGACGAATGGGGCGAGCTCGCGCTGGACCGCGTGAACGGGATGTTCGCCTTCGCGATCTGGCACGACGAGCGCCGCACGCTCACGCTCGCCGCCGATCCGTTCGGCGAGAAGCCGCTGTACTGGGCATTCGAGGGCGGCCGGCTCGTCTTCGCCTCGGACATCCGCGCGCTCGTACAGGCGCAGCCCGGTCTCGCTCAGCCGCGCGACAGCGTGCTCGCGCCCTACCTCGGGCTCGGCCTGATGCCGCCGATCGACGAGAGCTTCTTCGCACGGGTGCGCCGGCTGCCGGCGGCGCACGTCCTGCGCTTCTCCGCGGGGCGCGTCGTCGTCGAGCGCTACTGGGCGCCGCGCCGGGTCGCGGTCCCGGCCACGTACGCCGAGGCGGTCGCCGTCCTGCGCGACGAGCTCGTGCAGTCGATCCGCCTGCGCCTGCGCAGCGACGTCCCGGTCGGCACGTCGCTGAGCGGCGGCGTGGACTCCTCGGCGATCGTGTGCCTGTCGGCCGAGCTCGCCGGCGACCACCGCCGCCATGCGTTCACCGCCCGCTTCCCCGGCTACGAGCGCGACGAGTGGGAGTACGCGCACCTCGTGGCGCAGACCGCGGGCGTCCGCGAGCATCACCCGGTGGCGCCGACGCCGGCGGACCTGCTCGGCGACCTCGACGCGCTCGTGCGCGACCAGGAGGAGCCCTTCGGCGGCCTGAGCATCTACGCCCAGTGGCGGGTGATGCAGGCCGCCCGCGCGGCGGGCGTCACCGTGCTCCTCGACGGGCAGGGCGCCGACGAGCTCTTCGGCGGCTACGACGGCATCGGCGGCTGGGTGACGCGCTCGCGCGGGCCGCGCGCGATCGGCCGCGCGGCCGTTACCGGCGACGGCCGCGACGAGCTCGCGCGAGCGATCGGCGCCGAGCTGCTGCCGGCCGCGCTGCGCCGCCGCCACCGGCGCGGGCTGTGCTCCCCTTACGTCGCGGGCGCCGTCGCCGACGCCGCCGTGGGGCGTCCGACGCCGCGCGGACCCGGCGCGGACGGCTCGAGCCCGCTGCGCCGCGAGCTGCTGCGCCAGAGCTTCCACACGAGCCTGCCCGAGCTGCTGCGCTACGCCGACCGCGACTCGATGGCCCACAGCCGCGAGGCGCGGCTGCCGTTCCTCGATCGCCGCATCGCGAACTTCGCGTTCTCGCTGCCGCCGCAGTTCCTGCATCGCGGCGGCGTGCGCAAGGCGATCCTCCGCGATGCCGTCCGCGGCACGGTGCCCGACGTCGTGCTCGACCGGCGCGACAAGGTCGGCTTCGAGCCGCCGCAGGCGACGTGGATGCACGACGCGGCCGTCATGGCGCGGATCGCGGAGGTCGTCCTGGACCCGGGCGCGCGCGGGCATGCGCTCCACGACCGGGCGGCGCTGGAGGCCGACGTGCGCAGCGGGCGCTGGCGCGACCCGAAGGCGGTCTGGCGCGTCTTCAACCTCGAGCTGTGGCTGACCGCGCTCGATCGCGACCGCGTCCCCGCATGACGACGTCGCGCCGGGTCCTCGTCGTCACCTACTTCTTTGCGCCCTCGACCGCCGTCGGCGGGGCGCGCTGGGCGGCGATGGCGCGCCACCTGCGCGCCCTGGGCCACGAGGTCACGATCATCACGAGCACCGTCCACGGGGAGCTGCCGGGGGCGGCCGGCGCGGACGTCGTGCGCACGTGGGACCTCGCGAACGCGCAGGCGCTGCGGCGCCTGCTGCGCCGTCCCGCGCCGGCGGCGCCCGGCACGCCGACGATCGACACGACGGCGCCGCGCCTGCTGACGCGCGTGGTCGTGCCCGACAGCCACGTCGTCAGCTGGATGCCGGGCGTGCTGGCGGCGACGCGCCGGCTGCTGCGCGAGCGCCGCATCGACTGCCTCATCACGAGCGGGCCGCCGGACTCCACGCACCTGCTCGGGCTCGCGCTCGGGCGTGGCCGGCCGGCCTGGATCGCCGACTTTCGCGACGGCTGGCGCTTCGAGCCGCTGGCCGATCCCTGGCCGACGCGGCCGCAGCGGATGATCGAGGCCCGGCTGGAGCGGGCCGTGGCCCGCGGCGCGGACGTCGTGCTCGGGGCGACGCGCCCGATCGCCGAGGACTTCGCGGCGCGGCTCGGCGCGCGCGCCGAGTGGGTCCCCAACGGCTGGGACCCGGAGCTCGCCGCCGACGTGGAGGGCGCGATGCTCCCGGCGGTCGCCGAGCCGGGGTGGGCGACGCTCGTGCACACCGGCACGCTGAGCGGCCCGCGCGGCCGCGATCCGCGCCCGCTGCTGCGCGCGCTGCGGCGCGTCAACGACGAGGCCGGCCGGCGCCGGCGCGTCCGGCTCGTGCTCGCCGGCAGGACGGCCGTCGAGGACCAGCGCCTGCTCGCCGAGGCCGGCCTCGGCGAGTCGGTGCGCCACGTCGGACTGCTCGAGCGGCGCGCCGCGCTGGCGCTGCAGCGCTCGGCCGACGCCCTCGTGCTGCTGACCGGGTCACACAGCTCCGAGGCGACCGGCAAGCTGTTCGAGTACCTCGCCGCGGGAAGGCCGATCCTCGCGCTCGCCGAGGCCAACGAGGCAGCGCGGATCGTGGGGCTGACCGCCACCGGCGTGACCGTGGCGCCGCTCGACGAGGAGCGCATCGCCGACGCGCTGCGCACCGTGGCCGACGGCACGATCGCCGCCGGCTACGCGCCGCGCGAGCTCGAGCGGTTCACGTATCCCGGTCCGGCGGTCGCGGTGGCACGGCTGATCGAGGAGGCGATCGCGCGGCGCGGCGAGCTCGGGGGCGGACGCTAGTGTCGACTCACGACACTAGGCGGCGGGCGTGCGGGCGGTGGCGTACAGCACGTCGCCGCCACCGATCGCGTTGGCCAGCCGCGCGACCGGCACCATCAGCACGCACAGGCCGGACGCGACGCGCAGCCGCATCCCGTCGGGAAACAGGCAGCGCCCCCAGACCCGGTACTGGAGCGACGCCGGCAGCCCCACGAGGCTCGTCGCGGTGCCGGTGCGGATGTCCTCGAAGCCGGCGTCGCGCAACGCGCGCTCCAGGGCGCCGGCGGTGAAGTGCACGCGGTGGCGCGGCAGGTCGAGGTGATACCAGCGCCCGCCGAAGCGCCGGGCCTGCCAGCCGCCGAAGTTCGGCACCGAGATGGCAACGGCGGCGCCCGGTGCGAGCGCGTCGTGGACGCGGCGCAGGTCGCCGAGCGGATCGTCGGTGTGCTCGAGCGACTGCTGCAGCAGCGCCGCGTCGAACGCGCCGGCCTCCAGCGCGACCGTTGCGAGGACGCCCTCGCGCGCGTCGACTCCGCGTGCTCGGGCGGCGTCGCAGGCGGCCGCCGACGGCTCCACGCCGGTCATCTGCCAGCCGCGCGCGACGAGCATCGCCGCGAGGTCGCCGCGACCACAGCCGACGTCGACGCCGCGGCCGGGCGGCCGCGAGGCGACCGCGTTGACCGGGGCCGTGCGCCGCGCACGCCAGCCCTGCCAGGACTGGATGACGCGCGAGATCGCGCCGACGAGCGGGTTGACCCGCGCGTCGTAGGGCGCGTAGGACTCCGGATAGAACGCGGCGAGCTGCGCCGCGCCGACGCGCGGCAGCGTGACGCCGGCGCCGCAGCGCTCACAGACCGCGACGCCGAACCGGCCCGGGGTGCCGTGCAGGCGGTCGGGCGCGTGGAGGACGGCCGGCCCGAGCGGTGTCGCGCACAGCGGGCAGGTCTCGGGCGGCGTGCGCGGGTCCATCGCGCCCGGCAAGATAGCCGCCGGTGACCCGCGTCCTGCACATCCTGCCCCACCGCGGCGGCGGGGCGGAGACCTACATCGACCTCCTCGAGCGGCTGCCCGGCTTCGCGCACGCCCGCGCCCCGCTGTCGGCCGGGCCGTCGCCGGCCGCGGCGGCGGCGTCGATCCCGGTCCGTTGGCCGCGGGCCGCGCGCGCCGCTCGACATGCCGACCTCGTACACGTGCACGGCGACGTCACGGCGATACTGGCGCTGCCGCTGCTGCGCGGACGGCCCGCCCTGTTCACCACGCACGGGCTGCACTTCCTGCGCCGCGCGGGAGGCGCGCGCCGGGTCGCCGCCGAACGGGGGCTGCGGGCCGCCGTCGGCGCGGCGGGCGCGACGCTCTGCACCTCGCGCGCCGAGCGCGACGAGCTGGCGGCGCTGCTCGGGCCGGGCCTGGTGTCGCGGCTGACGGTCGTCCACAACGGCGTGGCGCTGCCGGCGCCCGCCCCGGCGCAACGCGCCGCCACGCGCGCCGAGCTCGGGCTCGCCGAGGGCGACGTCGCCGCGCTCTTCCTCGGCGAGCTGTCGGAGCGCAAGGGCGTGCTGACCGCCGTCGCGGCGGCGCGCGCCGCCGCCGGTCGTGGCGCCCCGGTCGTGCTGCTCGTCGCCGGCGACGGACCACAGGCCGACGCGGTCGCCGCGCTGGCCTCGCCTGCCGTCCGGCCGCTGGGGTTTCGCCGCGACGCCGACCGGCTGCTGGCGGCCGCCGACATCTTCGTGCTGCCCTCGACGCGCGAGGGGCTGTCGTTCGCGGTGCTGGAGGCGATGGCGCAGGGGCTGGCGCTGGTCGTATCCGACGGCCCCGGCAATCCGGAGGCGGTCGGCGACGCCGGGATGGTCGTGCCCGCCGGCGACCTCGACGCCTGGGCGGCGGCGCTGGCGGCGCTCGCCGGCGACCGCGCCGAGCGCGAACGGCTGGGCGCCGCGGCCCGCGAGCGCGCGGGCACGCAGTTCAGCATCGAGCAGATGCTCGCGGGGGTCGGGGCGGCCTACGAGGGTGTACTCCGTGACTGACGTGGCGGGGTCCGGTCAAGGTGCTGGCGAGTGCTCGCCGCTGGCACCCACCCGCCGGCACTTCCGGCGAGGAAGCACGCCCGAGTCCAAGCGCGACAGCCCAATCCGATTTCGACCGGTTCATCTGAAACGCGTCACGACATCCGAACAGCGGATGCGGCGCGCGTCGGGGCGCGCCGAGCGCGATATCCGGACCGTGCGCGCCCGGACCGAGCGTGCCGTGGCCCTCGTGACGCCAAGTGCGGATATCGCACGGCGACGTCGCCGTCAGCGTAGGCGTTGTATTTAACGACTGCGTTAAATACGCTGTCGTCGGATGGCGGCCGACCAGCTCAACCTTACGTTCGCCGCGCTCGCCGACCCCACGCGCCGCTCGATCCTGACCCGCCTTGCCGAGGGAGAGGCGAGCGTCGGCGAACTCGCCGAGCCGTTCTCCGTCAGCCTGCCGGCGATCTCGCGCCACCTCAAGGTGCTCGAGCGCGCAGGGCTGATAGCCCGCAGCCGCCAAGCGCAGTGGCGTCGCAGCCGACTGCAGGCCGAGCCGCTCGACGAGGCGGTCGAGTGGATGCAGTCGCGCAAGCAGACGTGGGAGGCCCGCATCGACCGACTCGACGCGCACCTGCACCAGATAGGAGACCAGGATGAGTGACCCAGAGCCCACAGCCACAACCGACCAGCAGGTCCTGATCACGCGGATCTTCGAAACGTCGCGCGAGCGCGTGTTCAGGGCGTGGACTGACCCCAACCAACTGGCGGCGTGGTACGGCCCGGAGCACATGGACGCGCCACGCGAGCGGATCCACATCGACCTGCGCATCGGCGGGCGCTGGGAGCTCACGATGGTCGGGCGCGGAGGCGGCGACGAGTTCACGATCAGCTACGAGATCCTCGAGCTCGTGGAGCCCGAGCTGATCGTCCTTCGGTCAGACCCCATGCCGGAGATGGGCATCCACGAGCCGACCATCCTGCGCGTGGAGTTGCACGACCATGGAGCGAAGACCCGCATGACGCTCAGCGATGGCCCCTATCCCCCGCAGGGGCGCGGCCACGCCGAGACCGGCTGGACCGCCGCCGTCGACAACCTCGCAAGGAGCCTCGCCACGTAACCCCGTCCGACGCAGACGTGCACGACGCGCGACGTCCGCGCGGACGCGCCTGCACGGGCTGTCTCGACGCGCCATGCACCTCGGCGCGAAGGCTGGCCCGATCGACCGCGCCTACGACGCGATCGCCATTGTTGAGCGGCGGCGACACGTCGAACTGACGGCGATCGGCACCTTTGGTCGAGCGCACGACGGGCTACACGATGCTGCTGCACCTGCCCGACGGCTACAAGGCCGAGCAGGTCCGCGACGCGGTCGCCGCCGAGATCCAGACGCTCCCAGAGCAGCTGCGTGCCTCGTGACGTGGGATCAGGGCCCCGAGATGCTCGAGTACAACAACTCAGCGTCGACGCCGACATACCGATGAGTTGAACGCCCTCGCGTGGTCTCATAGCCGAGGGGTCCACTACATCTGAAGGGCCCCGCCTACGACGACACAGGAGACGCTTCATGAATTGGACGCTCGAAGTGGTGTGGGTCCCCGTCTCGGATGTGGACCGCGCCAAGGCGTTCTACGCCGAGCAGCTCGGGTTCAACGTGGACCACGATGTCCAGGTCAGCGAGGGGAATCGCATCGTTCAGCTCACCCCTCCCGGGTCTGGCTGTTCGATCGTCATCGGCGAGGGGACGATCGCTCCGGAAATGCCGCCAGGCTCCCTCAAGGGCTTGCAGCTGGTCGTTCGCGACATCCACGCGGCACGCGCTCAGCTCTGCGAGCAAGGGGTGGAGGTCGGTGAGATCCAGGTCATGGGCGAGAACCCCACATCTCAGCCCGACCGGCTCGACAATGTCGGCTTCGTCTTCTTCAGCGATCCGGACGGCAACGGGTGGGCGGTGCAACAGATATCTGCCCGAGGCTAGTCTCAGCCTGCGGCGCCGCGGGGGATCTCGGGCTGGCCGCTTCTGTTGTCGCCACGGTTGCGAGCGTATCCATGGTCGACGCGCGCACGCCTGCGACGGACGACGAACGCAAGCGCCATTCCGGCCCGACGCATGCCCCCCGGTGCATAGGCACGAAGCCGATCAGCAGCGGCCAACGTCGAGCGCTGGTGCGTGCCTTTGCGGCGCCGCTTCAGCTCGACGGCCTGCAGTCTGGTCGGTGCGTCGGCGCGACCGGTAACGCGGCTCGCTCGGGGCCTGCTGGGCGGCGACCTCCGGAGACTAGGATGGCCCTCGACCGCTGGACCGCCTTTCCAACGCCGTTCGTCCGCCTCTGGGGGGCACTTCTCGAGTTTCGTTTGCCCAACTCCGACGGAAGGTCCCGGATGACGACCGAAGCGTATGTGCATCACCCCGGTGAGTCCGAGCTGCGATGGTTCGGTGAGACGTCCACCCACTTCCTCGCCACCGGAGATCAAACCGACGGGGAGTTCGCGCTCGTCGACGAGCAAGCCAAGCGCGGCGAACGCGTTCCGCTCCACCGCCACGAGGACGATCGCGAGTCCTTCTACGTCCTCGAAGGCGAGGTCACGTACTTCCTCGGCGAGCAGCCGGGAATCCGCGCCGGCGCCGGCGCGTTCGTACACGTGCCCGCCGGCGCCGTCCACGGCTTCCGGGTCGAGTCTGAGACAGCCCGCTACCTGATCCTCACGACTGCGCGCCACGGCGACTTCTACCGCGCGATCACCCTGCCCTCGCAGCCGGGCGGTCTACAGCCGGCCACGTCGATCGAGGGATCGGAGATCGGCAAGGCAGCCAGGCAGTACGGCATCGAATTCATCGGGCCGCTGCCTGACGAGGCCTGAGGCCGCACGAAAACGCCACGCGTCCTCCTGTGAGGCCGCGGGCATTTTCGTTTCGCGGAGTCCCTCAAGGGGCCGGCTATGGCTTCCCACATTCGCGGACGGACAGCCGAGTTGGTCCGATGGCGTCCGCGTTCACGGCGCCTGGCCCAGCCGCCGGCGCCGCGCGCGTTTGAGCCGCACCGGCGTCAGCCAGGCGATCGCCGGCACGACGAGCCCGCCCACCCCGCGCAGCGTTCGCCGCCGCGCCAGCGTGCGCAGGCGGATCGCGATCGCCTCGCCGGTCTGCGCGCGGTCCGCGCGTGCGGCGACGTTCGTCGTCGACATGACGCGGGTGGAGAGCGGCTCGTCGAGCGCCACGAGGACGTGGTCGTCGGCGAGTCGCAGCCAGAGGTCGTACTCCATCGCGTAGCGGTAGCGCGGGTCGAAGCCGCCGAGCGCCAGCGCCGGCTCGCGGCGAAACGCGGCTGAGGTGTTGGGAATCGGGTTGAAGCGCATCAGGACCGCGTTGACGTCGCCCGCGCGAAAGGACGTGCGCGGGACGAGCGCCCGGCCGGCGGGGTCGACCTCGTGCATGCGCGACCCGACGACGGCGACCTCCGGGCGCGCTGACAGCACCGCGAGCTGGCGCTCGAGCCGCTCGGGGGACGAGTAGTCGTCGGCGTCCTGCACGGCGACGATCGGCGCCCGCGCCGTGCGCAGCCCCTCGTTGAGCGAGCGCGAGATGCCGACGTTGCGATCCATGGTCAGAACCCGCACGCGCCCGTCGCGGGCCGCCGCCGCGGCAATCACGGCCGGGGTCTCGTCGCGCGAGCCGTCGTCGATCAGCAGCAGCTCGAGGTCGGACGCGGTCTGCGCGAGGATCGAGTCGATCGCCCGGTCGAGCGTCGTCGCGTTGTTGTAGGCGCCGATCAGGACCGTCACGAGCGGCGTCACCGTGAGCGGCTCCCGTACGCCGCCGCGACCGTGTCCAGCGAGGATCGCAGCGAGAGCCGCTCGGCGTTGCGCGCAAACCAGGCCGCGGTGCGATCGCGCAGCGCCGGCCCCGCGTCGCGAACGCGCAGGATGGCGGCGGCCAGGTCCTCGGCGCCGGCCGACGCCGCGACGAATCCGTTCTCCCCTTCCTCGACGAGCTCGACGGCGGCGTTGTCGGGATGCGCGACGACGATGCTCGGCACGCCGCGGGCGGAGGCCTCGACGACGACGAGCCCGTAGCCCTCGCGCCGCGAGGGCAACACGAGGCACAGCGCGTGCGCCAGCGCGCCCTCGACCTCGTCGGCCGACACGAAGCCCGGCGCTCGCGCCACGTCGCCCAGCCCGTGGGCCTCGATGCGGCGCACGACCTCCGCGTGCTCGGGGCCGTCGCCGTAGATCGCGAGGCGCAGCTCGGGCGCGCGGCGGTGTGCCACCGCGAACGCGTCGACGAGCGCGGGCACGCGCTTCTCGGGGATGTGGCGCCCGGCGAAGACGACCTCGGGGCGCGCCGGACGCGGCTGCGGCGCCGCGAGCGGGCCGTCGTACTCGCCCGGCAGCACCACGACCGGGCCGCGGACGCCCTCCGCGCGTAGCCGCGCCGCCGTCATCTGCGCGAAGCAGAACGCCTGCTGGCGCAGCCGCAGCCCGCGCAGCTGCACGAACCAGCCGATCCGCCCGCCGGCCGGCCCGAGGTACTCGCGCCAGTACTCGCGCGACCACAGCTCGTGCCAGTCGACGACGAGCCGGTAGCGCGACGGGCGTCGCAGCAGCCCGGCGGCGAGCAGCGAGAAGTACGGAAACGAGGCGGTGTGGACGACGTCGTAGGAGCGCCCGTGGCGCAGCAGGTGCGCCAGCACCCCGGCGCCGAAGACGAGCGGTGGCGCGATGCGGCGGCGCCCGTTCGCATAGAGCGCCAGCCGCGGCCCCGCCGTCCGGACCCGCACGCCGGCGACGTCATGCGGCTCGCCCCGCTCCCACTGGCGCAGCGTCAGGTACGTGACGTCGTGTCCCTCGCCCGCCAGCCGCTCGGCGAGGTTGCGATACCAGCGCTCGGCGCCGCCGATCGTATGGGGGAACAGGCAGTCGTAGACGACGAGGATCTTCACGCGCTAGGAGAGTGGCAGAGCCGGGCTCGGAGGCCGTCGGCGCAGCCCGAAGACAGCCAGCGCGACCGACTAAGCTTGGCCTCCGAGCGCAACATTCGCGCGCTCAGGCGTTCATGCATTGCGAGGGTCACGCCGATCCCTCGCTGAGGAACCCCTCATGGCCTCGATCGAAAGCACACCCAACGGTCTGGATGCGGTGGGCCCCTCGACCCTCGCGATCGAGGTCTCCGTCGTGATCCCCTGTCTCAACGAGGCCGAGAACATCGAGGAGTGCGTGCGCCGCTCGCAGGAGGCGATGGACGCAGCCGGGATCGCCGGCGAGGTCGTCGTCGCCGACAACGACTCCGAGGACGGCAGCGCGGAGCTCGCTGCCGCGGCGGGCGCTCGCGTCGTCCACGAGCCGCGCCGTGGCTACGGCTCGGCGTACCTCGCTGGCTTCGGCGCCGCGCGCGGCGAGTACGTGGTGATGCTCGACGCCGACATGACGTATCCGTTCGACAAGATCCCGGACTTCGTCGAGATGATGCGCGACGGCGCCCAGCTCGTCATGGGCGACCGGATGGACAACATCCAGCCGGGCGCGATGCACTGGGTCAACCGCTACATCGGCAACCCGATCCTCAGCGGCACCCTGAACCTCTTCTTCCGCACCGGCATCCGCGACGCGCACTGCGGCATGCGCGGCTTTCGCCGCGACATCCTGCCGACGCTGGACCTGCGCACGACCGGCATGGAGTTCGCCTCGGAGATGGTCATCCGCGCGTCGAAGGAGAAGCTCGACATCCGCGAGTTCCCGATCTCCTACATGCCGCGCGGCGGCACGACGAAGCTCTCGCGCTGGCGCGACGGCTGGCGCCATCTGCGCTTCCTGCTCGTCCACAGCCCGACGCACCTGTTCATCGTGCCGGGCGCGGCGCTGCTCCTGCTCGGGCTGCTCATCACGTTCATCGCGCTGGCCCAGATCCCGATCTTCGGCCGGGAGTGGAGCCTGCACACGATCATCGGCGGCGAGCTGCTGTGCATCGTCGGCACGCAGATCGTCGCGCTCGGCCTCTGCGCACACGCCTACGGCACGTACTTCATGAACGAGAAGGACCCGTGGTTCGATCGCATGCGCGCGCGCTTCCGGCTCGAGCACGGGCTCATGGTCGGCGGGGCGATCCTCGTCGCCGGGCTCGTCGCCGGCGCGATCATCGTCGCGATGTGGTTCGACCGCGGCTTCGGCGCCCTGTCGGAGGAGCGCCTGGCGGTGACCTCGGCGGCCCTGGTCATCATCGGGCTGCAGGTCTTCTTCTCGTCGTTCCTGCTGTCGATCCTCGGGCTGCGCCGCCGCGACTGACCGACTGCCGGACGTGGACCTGCTAGCAGCCTGGCTGCTGTATCCGCTCGCGCTCACGCTCGTCTGCCTCGGCCTCGCCCTCCTCGTCGAGCGCCTGACGGCGTGGCGCACCCCCGGTGCGCTGATCCTGCCGATCGGCTTCGCGACGCTGCTCGCGCTGGCCCGCGCGATCACCGCGTCCGAGCGCACCGTCGACCTGGCGCTGCCGGCGATCGCCGGGCTCGCCGTGGTCGGCCTGCTGATCGGGCGAGCGCGCCTGCGCGCGCTGCGCCCCGACCCCTGGCTGCTCGCCGCGGTGGGCGGCATGGCCGTGCTGCTGGCCGCGCCCATCGTGCTCTCCGGCGAGCCGACGTTCGCGGGCTACCTCGCGCTGCCCGACACGTCGCACCAGCTCGCGCTGGCCGACCAGTTCGCGCAGCGCGGCCCGGAGCTGGCGGGTCTCGCCGAGGGCTCCAACCGGGCGACGATGATCAAGTACATCACCACGTCGTATCCCGTCGCCGCGCAGGCGGCGCTCGGCGTGACCGCGCCGCTGGGCGCACTCGATCTCGCCTGGCTGTACCAGCCGTTTCTCGCCTTCACGGTGATCGTCCTGGCGCTGTCGATCTGGTCGATCGCGGCACCCGTGCTGGCGCGCCGCTGGCAGGCCGCGATCGTGACGTTCACGGCCTCGCAGCCGGCCCTGCTGTACGGCAACTACCTGACCGGGTCGATCAAGGAGCTCGCCGCCGTCGCGTTGCTGATGACGCTGGTGGCGGTCGCGGCCGCCGCGATCGCGCAGCGCCGCCCGATCCGGTCGCTGGCGACGGTCGCGATCGTCGCGACCGCGGCGCTCGGCGCGCTCGGGCCCGCGGTGCTGGCGTACCTCGCCGTCCCCGGGCTCGTCGTCGCGGGCGTGTGGGGCTATCGCACGCTGCGCGCGCCGCGCCGCTCGGACATCGTCTGGCTCGGCGCCGGGGCGGTGCTGCTGGCGGTGCTGGCGCTGCCGATGCTGCGCACGCTGAAGTCGGCCATCACGGTGAGCACGGCGGTGCTCGTCGACCTCAAGGACGAGCTCGGGCACCTGGCCGGGCCGCTGGAGACCGTGCAGGCGCTGGGGATCTGGCTCTCCGGCGACTTTCGCTACGAGCCCGACGACCTCGGGACCCCGCAGGCGATCATGCTCTGGGTCGCCGGCCTCGCAGCGCTCGCGGGCATCGTCTGGGCGGTGCGCGGGCGCCGCTGGGGGCCGCTGCTGCTGCTTGCCACGTTCCTGCCGTCCTCGCTGTACCTCCTGTACCGGGGGACGACCTATGCGGACGCGAAGGTGCTGATGATCGCGTCGCCCTCGGTGCTGCTGCTCGCCATGCTCGGCGCGGCGGGCCTGTGGACCGGTCGCTGGCGCGTGCTGAGCGCCTTCGTGACGGCCACGCTGGTCGTCGGCGTCATGTGGTCGTCGGCGCTCGCCTACCACGACGTGTCGCTGGCGCCGCACGCGCGCTACGCCGAGCTGCTCGAGCTCGACGAGCAATTCGCCGGCAAGGGCCCGGCGATCTTCGGCGAGTACGACGAGTTCGCCGACTACTTCCTGCGCAGCATCCCGATCTACGCTTCGCCGCAGTATCCGCACCGCTTCCGCCAGGAGCCCTACGAGCCCAACGCGCTACGCGATCCGAAGCGGCGCCCCAGCGAGAAGACGCCGATCGACATGGACGACCTCACGCTGGAGTACGTCCAGTCGGCCCCCTACGTGATCCTGCGCCGCGGGCCGCAGACGAGCCGGCCGCCGGCGAACTTCCGTCTGGCCAAGCGCGGGACCTACTACGACGTCTGGCGCCGCACGGCGCGGCCGCGCGTCCTCGACCACCGCCCGCTCGGGCCCGACGTGCTGCACCAGGCGGCGGCGATCAGCGAGCCGGTGGCGGCCCGCTGGGCGGCACGGGCGCGCCGGCTGGGCGGTCAGATCGCCTACGCGCCGCGCGCCCGGCCGGCGATCTTCCTCGCCACGAAGCACCCCCGCCCCCTGCGCTGGGGCGGCTTCGGCAACTTCCCCGAGGCGCTGCTGAGCGACGGCCCGTCGAACATCGACGCCCCGGTCCGGATCCCGCGCAGCGGCCGCTACCACGTCTGGGTCGAGGGATCCTTCGAGCGCGAGATGACGATCGGGGCGGGCGGAGCGCCGCTGCCGCGCCGGCCCTCCGGCCTGAACAACCCCGGCGCGTACGTGTCGCTGGGCACGGTCTCGCTCGCGCGCGGCCCGCAGTCGGTCACGATCCGCCAGCGCGGCGCCGACCCGTGGCCGGGGACCGGCGGGTACCGCTCGAGCCTGCGCCACATCGGGCCGATCTACTTCGACCCGGTGGCCAACGGGCGCTTCGCCGTGCGCGAGATCGAGCCCGCCCGCTGGCGCGAGCTCGTGGGGGTCCGCGCCGACTGGCTGGAGATCGTGCGGCGCTGATCAGGCGCGCGTGAGCGCGACGTTGCGCAGGCGGACCGTGTCGCACGCCGTCGTCGCCTCGAAGCCGTCGGGGGTGTCGATCTCCACGTCGACCGTCTCGGCGTAGATGAGCTCGATCCGCGCGAGCAGGTCGGGGCGAATGGCCTCGACGAGCGTGGCTTCGTGGCCTTCGACGTCGATCTTCAGCACGTCGATGCGGTCTGCCGCCGCGAGCACGTCCCCGAGCACCGCGTTGATGCTCCGGCAGCGCACCCGCTCGGTGTCGGGCAGCACGACGCCGAGGCCGCCGTAGCGGCCGGTGTCCTCGACGCCGAAGGTCGCCTCGCCGTCGAAGTCGGCGACGGCGACCTGCTCGATCTCGAACCGGTCCGCGAAGGCCGCGAGGTTCTCGTGCAGGCGCTCGACGTTGCGCGGCACCGGCTCGTAGAGGTGGCAGCGCACCTGCGGCCCGCGGGTGAGGAAGTACAGCGCCGACAGGCCGATGTTCGAGCCGATGTCGACGACGGTCCGCGGGGCGCCGTCGCGGACCCCGTAGTCCTCGCGGCAGAACATCTCCTGCAGCGTGATCATGTCGTGGTAGGACCACAGCGTCGGTCGCATCGTGCCGGCCGGGGTCCGCACGGGAAAGCGGACCGGATAGCTCCCGCGGGCGAGGAAATAGCGCCGCGCGGCATCGACCGGGCGCGGGTAGCGGCGCGCCATGTTCGCCAGCGCGGCGTAGTTGCGCGGCTGGACGGCGTTGCGCGCGACGAAGCCGGCGGGGCGCCCGCCGAGGATGCGCAGCGGCCGGTCGCGCAGCGCGGTCACAGCTCCTCCGCGGCGAGCGGCGCGAGCCGGTCGAACACGCGCAGCCCGAGCCACGTCACGCCGATGAGGATCGCGAGCGGCACGGCGAGCAGCGCCGACGAGCCGAGGATGTCCGCCGACGCCGGCGCCCCGACGAGCACGTGGCGCGACTCCTGGATCAGCGCCGCGAGCGGGTTCATCAACGCGATCTTCGCGAGCGTCTCGGAGTGGTTGACGACGGCCTCGATCGGATAGAGGATCGGCGTTGCGTAGAACAGCGCCTGCAGCACGACCTCCCAGATCGGCCGCACGTCGCGGTAGCGCACGTACAGCGCGCTGAGCAGCATCGCCATGCCGGTCGCGAACACGAGCATGAGCGCGATCGGGATCGGCAGCAGCAGCCAGCTCCAGCGCGGCTGCACGCCGCTGGCGACGACGAACACCGCGAGCACGACGAGGTTCAGCGCGAGGTTCATCGCCGCGACCAGCGCCACCGCCAGCGGCACGACCGCGCGCGGGAAGCCGACCTTGCGCAGCAGCGACTCGCGGTCGATCATCGACGTCACGCCCGCGCCCGTGACCTCCGAGAAGAAGAAGTAGAGGATCATCGCGAGCAGCAGCATCACGCCGTAGTGCTCGACCCCCGCGCCGGCCTTCACGACGTAGGAGAAGACGAAGTAGACGATCCCGAACAGCATCAGCGGGCGCAGCAGCGACCACACATAGCCCAGCGCCGAGCCGTAGAAGCGCACCTTCCAATCGGTCGCCGCCAGCGTCCGCGTGAGGTTCCACAGGCGCTGCGTGTCGCCGCTGCCCATCGCGGTCGGGCCGCGGACGCGGTAGGCCTCAGCGCTCATCGGGGGCCGCCTTGCTCATCGTGGGGGCCGGCGTGAGCAGGAAGCCGTGCGGCAGGTCGACGGCGACGCTGCCCCAGCCGGTGCCGCTGACGACGAACGAGTAGACGTCCTCGCGGAAGGCCAGCAGCTCGCCGCCGGCCGGCTCGCTGACGTGGACCGACAGCCAGTAGCGGCCGGGGGCGAGGTGGTTGGCGAAGCCGACCGCGACGTCGATCTCGTCGCCGGAGGCCTGGTGGCCGGTGACGACGCCCTGGCGCTCGGTGCTCATCGACATGATCCGCCGCTGGTGCTCGTCGGTGATCGTGAAGACGAACACCGGGTCGTCGACGGCGCGCACGAAGTGCACCCGGGCGGCCATCCCGCTCGCCTCGGCCGGCTCGAGCACGGTCGTGCGGCCGGCGGCCTCGGTCTGCGCCCAGCCGTCGATGATCAACACGGCGTCGGTGTCGTCGGCGGCCAGCGCGGCTGCGCGCACGAGCGACTCGCGTTCGGCCGGCGCGGCGAAGTTCAGCTGCGTGTACTGGCGCGCGACGCTGCGCGAGTGGCCGACGGCGACGACGCGGCCGCGGTCGAGCAGCATCGCGCGGTCGCAGAAGCGCTGCACCTGCTCCATGTCGTGGGTCACGAGCAGGATCGTCTTGCCCTCGCTGCGGGCGCGGTCGAGGACGTCGTAGCACTTCTGCTGGAAGGCGGCATCGCCCACGGCGAGCACCTCGTCGATCAGCAGCAACTCGGCGTCGACGTGGACCATGACGCTGAACGCGAGCCGCACCTGCATGCCCGACGAGTAGTTCTTCAGCTTCAGCTCGGCGAACTCGTGCAGTTCGGCGAAGTCCATGATCGCGCCGTAGCGCGCGCGCGCCTCGTCGGGTGTCAGGCCGAGCATGACCGCGTTGATGAGCACGTTGTCATGCGCCGTCAGGTCAGGGTTGAAGCCGACGCCGAGCTCGATGAACGGCGCCATGCGCCCACGCAGCCACATCTCGCCCTCGTCGGCGCGGTAGATGCCCGCCAGGCACTTCATGAGCGTGCTCTTGCCCGAGCCGTTGCGCCCGACGATGCCGAACACCTCGCCGGTCGCGACGTCGAAGCTGACGTCCTGCAGTGCGCGCAGGATGTCGTGACGCTGACCGCGAGTCGGATGCAGCACGCGCTCCTTGATCGTCGAGACCTGCTCCCGCGGCAGGCGAAACGTCTTGGAGACATGCTCGACCTGGACTGCGACGGTCGGTGCGGGCGGGCTGCTCACGTAGTAAGGGTACGTCGGGCCACGGCCCGGCCCTGCGTCGCCGGCACACCTCGCGGCCCGCGGTGGGCAGGTGCCGTAGCCTCGGGTCGTGGTGCCTGAACCCCTCCACGCGCCGGGACTGCCGCTCGGCGTCAACCTCGCCGGCTATCTCGACGCGACGGTCGGGGTCGGCGAGGCCGCCCGCCACGTCGCGAGCGCCCTCGAGGGCGCGGGCGTCGCCGTCGCGCGCGTCGGCCTGTCCAGCCGCGGCGCACCGCGCTCGCAGGACGGCGCCGCGACCCAGCCGGCGACGCACCCGATCACGCTCGTCTGCGCCAACCCCGACGCGATGACCGGCGCGCGCGACGAGCTGGGCGCCGGCGCCTTCGAGGGGCGCCACGTCATCGGGATGTGGTGGTGGGAGGTCGCGGCCGTGCGCGGCAGCTGGCTGCGCGCCTTCGACCTCGTCGACGAGGTCTGGGCCGGATCGCGTTTCGTCGCCGACGTGTTTGCCGCCGTCGCGCCGGTGCCCGTCGTGCACGTCCCGCTGCCCGTGCCCGAGCCGGTCATCTCCGCCGCCGGGCGCGACGCGCTCGGGCTGGCGCCGCACCGCTTCCTGTTCGGCCTGGTGATGGACTACGCGAGCGTCGCGGCGCGCAAGAACCCGCTCGGCCTCATCGAGGCGTTCGCGCGGGCCTTCGGCGACGACGACGGCGTCGGCCTCGTCATCAAGACGCTCGGCGGCGAGCGCTGGCCCGGCGAGCACGCCGCGGTGCTGAGCGCCGCCGGCACGCGGTCCAACGTGACCGTCATCGACGCGCACCTCCCCAGCGAGGACAAGAACGCGCTCATCCGCGAGCTGGACTGCTACGTGTCGCTGCATCGCTCGGAGGGCTTCGGCCTGACGATCGCCGAGGCGATGCTGCTCGAGACGCCGGTCATCGCCACCGACTACGGCGGCTCGCGCGACTTCGTGACGGCGTTCAACGCGCTGCCGGT
Source organism: uncultured Actinomycetes bacterium (assembly GCA_963742745.1). GTDB lineage: Bacteria > Actinomycetota > Thermoleophilia > Solirubrobacterales > Solirubrobacteraceae > CADCVQ01. The sequence continues at coordinate 92,090 of CAVUND010000014.1, read as the reverse complement.
CGACGTGCGGATGATCCCGATCGGCCCCGGCCACGACCCCTACCCCGCCGACGGGGAGTGGGCCGACCCCGATCTCGACCACGCCGCCGCGTGCATGCGCGCGGTGCTGGCCGACCGCGCGGGCGCGCAGGTGCGCGCCCGGCGCGCGTGCGCCGAGATGCTCGCCCACCATGCGCCGGCGGTGGCCGGCCGGGCGATGGCCGAGCGCCTGGCGCGCGTCATGCGGCTGCCGCTCGACGGCGACGGCAACAGCTCGCCGCTGGACCTCGACGCGGTGCGCGCACGGATGGCGACCGGCCCGCAGGCCGCCCCCGGCGGCGAGCGCGGCGCGCGCGGCGCCGTGCGCGAGGCCGCGCTGCGCGCGATGCGCCCCTACACCGTCCACCAGCGGCTCGTCGACGAGGAGATCCTGCGCGTGCTGCAGACGCTCGACGAGCGCGTGCAAGGGCTGGCCGCCGGCCAGCAGGCGCTCGCCGCGGAGCTCGCGCGGCTGCGCGACGAACCGTCGACGGACTGAGGTCACGGCCATGGGCTACGACACCAGACAGGCGCGCCAGGACCTGCTCGACGCGGTCGCCGACGCGATCGACGACCTCGCTCGCTCGCTCGCAGCGCTCGGCGCCGCCTACGAGATGCTCGACGAGCACCACGCCGACGAGCTGGAGGAGATGCTCTTCGGCCCGGTCCAGTCGGCCTATGGCCGTGCGCGGCGCACGCACACGGAGTTCGCGACGCGCCACGGGCTGCCGACGCGGACCTTCGAGACGCCGACCCCCGGCGCGCCGTCGACCGGCGCCAAGGGCTTCGTCGACGACGCGGTCGCGTCGGTGCACCACGCCGACGTCACGCTGGCGACGCTGCAGGACTCGATGCTGCCGATCGAGGTCGGCGACCCCGAGCTGCGCGCCGGCCTGGCCAACGTGCGCGAGCTCGTCGACGGCGTGCGGCGCAACGCCCGGGCGCTCACGCGGACCATCGGGCGCTGACCGTATGCCACCATCGGCGCGATGAGCCGCAACCCCCAGCTCGCCTCGCTCGGCGTCAACGCCGTCGGCTACCTGCGCGGCGGCCTCGGCCTGGGCCAGGCGGCGCGGCTCTACGTCCAGGCGTTGAAGGTCGCCGGCGTGCCGGTGCGCACGACGACCGTCGACGTCAACCTGCCCGACGTCATGGGCCCCGACGGGCACCGCGCGCAGGTCAAGACGCTGGACTTCGCCGACCTCCACGTCGAGGGCGAGCTGCCGTTCAACCTCGTCTGCGTCAACGCCCCGGAGCTGCCGGCCCTGCACAGGACGCTCGGGCCGGAGTTCTTCGAGCAGCGCTACACGATCGGCGTCTGGGCCTGGGAGGTCGACGTCGTGCCGCCGAGCTGGGATCGCGCGTTCGGGCTCGTCGACGAGATCTGGGTCTACTCGCGCTACGTCCAGGAGATCATCTCCAACGTCTCGCCGGTGCCCGTCGTGCGGATCCCGCTGCCGATCGTCGCGCCCCCGCCGGGCGGCGACGTCGCGGGCCTGCACCTGCCCGAGGGCTTCGCGTTCCTGTTTCTCTTCGACTTCTACTCGACGCTGCAGCGCAAGAACCCGCTGGGCCTCGTCGAGGCGTTCACGCGCGCCTTCGCGCCGGGCGAGGGCCCGCAGCTCGTGCTCAAGAGCCACAACGGCGACTTCAAGCCCGAGCGGCTGGCGCGCCTGCGCGAGGCGGCCGGCGACCGGCCCGACATCCACATCGTCGACCAGTTCCTCACCGCGGCCGAGATGGCGGCGCTCATGCGCCGCGCGGACTGCTACGTGTCGCTGCATCGCGCCGAGGGCTTCGGCCTGACCCTGGGCGAGACGATGGCGCTCGGCAAGCCGGTCATCGCCACCGGCTTCAGCGCGAACCTCGACTTCATGACCGCGGAGAACTCCTATCTCGTGCGCCACAGGGAGACGCTCGTCGGGCCCGAGGGGGAGAACTACCCGGCGCACGGCACCTGGGCCGAGCCCGACCTCGATCACGCCGCGCAGCTCATGCGCGAGGTCTGGGAGCACCAGGACCAGGCGCGCGCCCGGGGCGCGCGCGCCCAGCGCGAGATCGCCGAGCACTTCTCGCTGGAGAAGGTCGGGCTCGTCGCGCGAGAGCGGCTCAAGCGGCTGGCCGCCGGGCATCGCCGCAGACACTCCGCCAACGGGCAGGACCACGGGGGCGACGACGACGGGCTCGCCGGCAGCTGGGTCGAAACGGCCGAGCTGAAGGCCGGCTACGACCCCGTCGCGGAGGCCCGCGCCGCCGGCGGCCTGAAGGGGACGGTGCGGCGCGCGGTCCTCGCCGCGCTGCGGCCCTACGCCCACCACCAGGACGAGCTGAGCCGCTTCACGGTCCGCGGGCTGCGCGAGGTCGACGACCGCCTCGACGACCTCTCGCTCGACACGCAGGCGCAGATCGCCCGCCTGCAGGAGCTCGTGCACCGCTCCGAAGGGGCGATCACCAACGAGCTGACGCTGATGGTCCAGGGCATGCGGGCCCGCCCCGCGTCGACGCACCCCGCGATCTCCCAGGTCGACGACAGCGGCCATCGCGTGCTGCGCTTCGACGGCGCCTCGGGCGACGCGGCGACGTATCGCGGCTTCGAGGACATCTTCCGCGGCGACGAACGCGCCGTCCTGCAGCAACAGGTCGCGTACATCTCGCACTTCGCCGGCGCCGAGTGGGTCCTCGACCTCGGCTGCGGCCGCGGTGAGTTCCTCGACGCGCTCGCCAGCCGCCGGATCGCCGCGCGCGGCGCCGACATGGACGGGAGCATGGTCGCCCGGTGCCTGGAGAAGGGCCACGACGTGCAGCTCGCCGACGCGGCGACGTACCTGCGCGGGCTCGATGACGGCTCGGTCCCCGGGATGTTCGCGGCCCAGGTCGTCGAGCACCTCGACGCCGAGCAGCTGACCGAGCTGCTGTCGCTCATGCGGCGCAAGCTCGCGCCGGGCGGCGCCGCCGTGCTGGAGACCGTCAACCCGCACAACCCCGCGGCGATGAAGGCCTTCTGGACCGACACGACCCATCACCATCCGCTCTTTCCCGAGGTGCTGCTGGCGCTGTGCCGGCTGGCGGGCTTCGAGTCCGGGGAGGTGCGCTTCCCGAAGCAGACCGGCGACTTCGACGCCGACGTGTACGCCAATCGCGACTACGCGGTGGTGGTCCGGACCGCGACGTGACCGCCCGCCCCGAGGTGACGCTGTGCTGTGCGGTCAACACGCCGCCCGCGCGCGTGGCGGCGGCCTTCGCCCCGCTCGCGTCGCTCGCCGCGGAGGTCGTCGTCGCGGTCGACGACCGCGTCGACGCCGGCTGGATCGAGGGCTACCGGCAGATCGCCGACCGCGTCCTGCTCGTACCGTTTCCCGGCAACTTCGGCGCCATGTACGGCTGGCTGCGCACCCAGTGCTCCGGCCGCTGGATCCTGCAGCTCGACCACGACGAGATCCCCGCCGCGGACCTCGCCGAGGAGGTCCTCGCGACGATCGCGGCCGGCGACGTGACCCATGCCTGGCTGCCGCGGCGCTGGCTGCACCCCGACGCGTCGACGTGGCTGGCGCAGTGGCCGTGGCGTCCGGACTACGCGCTGCGGCTCGTGCGCAACGACCCGGCGCTGCTGCGCTTTCCCGGCCTGCTGCACTGCACCGTCCGCGCGCTCGGGCCGTGCCGCCATCTGCGCTCGGCGCTCTACCACGCCGACCTGCTGCTCACCGACCGCGCCGGCCGCGCGCGCAAGCTCGCCGAGTACGAGCGCCAGATGCCGGGCTTCGTCATCGACGGCCGGTCGCTCAACGAGACGTACTACCTCCCGGAGCTGCGCGACGACCTGCGGCTGCAGGCCGTGCCCGCGCCGGACGCCGCGGCGATCGCCGCCTTCCTGGCCGCCGACGGCGCGGTGGCCGGGGGGCCGTCCCGGGGCGAGCCCGCGCGTCTGCGCAGCGTGACCGCGGCCGAGATCGCGCGCCATAGCGAGGCGCGCGTGCTCGGCGAGCGCGACTACCGCGCGCGGGTGGTCCTGCTCGACGACGAGCTGGACATCGTCAGCGGCGAGGCGCGGACGTTCGCCGTCGAGGTGCACAACCTCGGCAACAACGTCTGGCCCTGGGGTCCGGACGCCGCGCCGCGCATCCGCGTCGGCTATCGCTGGCTCGGGCGCGACGGCAAGCCGACGCGGGAGGAGGGGCGCACGCCGCTGCCCGGCCCGGTCGGGCCGGGCGCGCGGGTGCTCGTCCCGCTCGAGGTGCTGGGACCGGCGCGGCGCGGCGCGCGCGAGATCGAGATCGACCTCGTCCACGAGGGAGCGCGCTGGTTCGGCTGGCCGGTGCGCGCCCGTATCGAGGTGCGCGCTCCCGGGGGCCGGGCCCGCGCCAAGCGGACGTCGGCGGTGTAACCCCGCGCCGCCGGTGGTCAGCCCGCGGCGGGCGCGGGGCCGGCCGCCTGGACGGTGAGGCGGTAGTGGTGCGGCCCGCCGGGCTTTGCGACGAGCTGCGCCGAGGGGCCGAGCGTCGCAACGACCGAGGCGAAGCCCGCCGCCCGCAGCCCGCCGATGAGCCCCGTGAGGTTCGGCGCCCACCAGTTCGAGACGTCGCCGTTGAGCTCGGCGGACGGAAAGAAGCGCCACAGCGCCTCGTGCTCGAGGCCCGGCACGACGATCGCCTCGGTCTCCACGATGGCCAGCTCACGCGTCACCGCCGCGACGCGCCGCAGCGCCGTCAGCGGCTCCTGCATGTGGTACAGGACGCCGAGGTAGAACACGACGTCCCACGTGCCGATCGCCGCGAGGTCGCACGTCATGAAGTCGGCCACGATCGGCTCGACGCGGCTGCCGAGGGCCTCGCGCGCGAGGTCGAAGCCGCGCTTGCCCGGCAGCGTGTCGGGATGCCAGAACTCGGTCTCGTGGTAGGGCCGCGGGGCGATCCCCTCCTGCATGCAGCGCCGCCAGTAGGCCTGCTGGCCGGGCGAGTCCATCGACCACATGTAGTGGTCGACGACCGCGACGCGCGCAGCGCCGCGGCGTTCGGCCGCGAAGGCGAAGTACCCGTCCCAGCCGCCGATGTCGAGAACCGACTTCCCGCGCAGGTCCGGCAACGCCAGCGCGTCGAGCTCCTGGCGCAGCGCGTCGGCGCTCTTGTGGCCGGGCGTGACGACGCCGTCGCCGAGGTCGAGCGAATGCCACCAGAACGGCACCGCGTCGACGCGCTCCTGCAGCCGCCGGCGACGCCGGGGTCGCAACGCGCTCACGAGATTGCCAGCTCCCCAGGCACGTGCTCGGTCAGAACGGCAGCTCGGCCGCGATCTCCGACAGCCGCGGCGCCTGCAAGTCGCGCTCGGAGACGACCAGCGTCATGTCGTCGGGCCACTGGATCGCGACGTCCGGGTCGGCGTAGTGAAAGCCGCGCTCGATCGCTTGGTCGTAGTACGTCGAGCACTTGTACGTCACGTCGGCGACGTCCGAGCGAACGCAGAAGCCGTGCGCGAACCCGACCGGGACGTAGAGCTGGCGCGCCAGCGCGTCGTCGAGCTCGTGGCTCTCCCACTGGCCGTACGTCGGCGAGGCGCGGCGCAGGTCGACGACGACGTCGAGGATCCGCCCGCGCGCGCAGCGCACGAGCTTGGCCTGGCCGGCGCCGACCGAGAAGTGCATGCCCCGCAGAACCCCGCGCGCGGAGCGGGAATGGTTGTCCTGGACGAACGCGTCCCGGACGCCGTGCTGCGCCCACACGTTCGCGCGGTAGCTCTCCAGGAAGAAGCCGCGATCATCGCCGCGAACCGTCGGCTCGAGCAGGATCGGACCGTCCAGTCGGGTCTGCAGCCGGCGCATCGCGCCAATCTAGTGGTCCGCCGGCGACGGGAGCGTGCGCCCGCCCGGCACCTACCGGCCGCGCTTGAACGCGTAGTAGCCGGGCTTCTTCGTGCCGTCGTAGGTCATCAGACCGCCGTTGACGACGGTCTCTCCGGCGCTGGGCGGCTCGTCGCGCAGATGGACCCAGCCGAGCCCGGCGATGTTGCGCACCCGGCGGGCGACCGAGAACGCGCTCGTGATCCAGCGGGCCTGGGCCTCCGGCGGCACGTAGAAGTTGAACTCGCGATCGGGCGCCGTCGGGACGGTGAACTCCGACAGGAAGAGCTTGATCGTCTTCCTGCGCGGCTTGCCGAGCGCGCGTTGGATGTCCTTGTCGAACCGGCCGAGGTCCGAGAAGTCGATGACGCCCGAGTCCGACGGCGGATTGCTCAGGCGCGGCTGGCGCAACGAGAACGGGTTGTGCCCGTACCAGCTCATCCGCGGCGGCCGCCCGTCGGGCAGCTTCATCGCTCGCATCCAGTCGCCGGGCCGGACCTCGCCGGTGACGTACGTGTTGCCTCCGATGACGACGTTCGAGCGCCGCTGCGCCTTCAGCTGGCCGTAGGCCGCGTCGAGCAGACGGGCGTAGCGCTGGGGCGCGCGCCGCCGGGCCGCGGTCATCGGCGCGCCGTAGGGCTGCTCGACCAGCGGCTTGAAGTTGTTCGACCGCGATGGCTCACCCCAGACCATCCAGTGACGCACGGCCGGGTAGCGCCGCGCTGCCGCGCGCGCGAAGGCGGCGAAGTCGCGCGAACGATCTGGTGCGTACTCCGGCGTCCGGCCGCCGTTGGCCCAGGACGGCGTCTGGATGAGCATGAGGAGGACCTTCATCCCATGGCGCTGCGCCTCGCGTATCGCGAAGTCGACGTCGGGCGGCCAGACGTAGGCGGGGTCACGCGGATCCCGCGCGCGGCGTGGACGCGTCGGCGCCGCCTGCGCCCAGGAGACGTTCATCTGAAACAGCGTGACGCCGAGGTCGTCGTAGACCGCAAACTGCGAGACGCCGTCGATCTGGGTCGGTCCCCAGAAGCCCTTCTGGAGCGGGGTTCCCGCGTGGGCGCTCGGCGCGGCGGCGAACAGCAGCGCCAGCAGGCACAGCGCGGTGGCGATCGCCGTCGTATGGCCCCTCCCCATGATCGCTGCAGAACACTACCCCGGCCGTAGTTGCGCGGCGACGCGCAATACTGGGCGTGGTGCTCCGAGGACTTCTTCTGCTGTTGAGCGTGCTCGCCGTGCTCGCGCCGGCGGCCACGGCGCAGGACGACGACGTCATCGTCGACCCCGGCTCGCCGAGCGGCAAGGAGTACGCGCTGCCGGTCGACAGCGCCCGCCAGCAGGCGTCCAAGGGCGCCAAGCAGGGCTCGTCGAAGGCGCAGCCCGCGCCGCTCTTCGGCGAGGGCATCGGCGACGATGCGACGACGAGCACGTCCGCGAGCGCGCCATCGGGCGCGGGCGGCTCCGGCGGCGACAGCGGCGCCGGTGGCGACGACGAGCGCAGCACGGCGGGCGGCGCCGGGGCGTCGGACGCACCGGGACCGGGCGCCGCAACGCTGAAGGCGCAGGCCGCCGCCCCCGACGGCGGCATCGGCCTCGTGGCGATCATCGGCGCCGGCCTCGGTGTGCTCGCGCTGGGGGCTGGGATCGGCCTGCTGCTGCGCCGCCGCGCCGCGCGCGCGCCCTCTTCTTCCTAGGTCTCTTGCGCCGAATGGACGAAGCCCGCGCCAAGCGGCTGACGCTCATCGCCTGCATCCTCGGCTCGGCGATCGTGTTCGTCGACCAGACCGTCGTCAACGTCGCGCTGCCGGCGCTGCGCGAGGACCTCGACGCGTCGCTGTCAGACCAGCAGTGGGTCGTCGCGGCCTACCTGCTGCTGCTCGCCTCGCTGATCCTCGTCGGCGGCTCGCTCGGCGACCTCTTCGGCCGGCGGCGGATCTTCGCCATCGGCACCGCCGGCTTCGGCGCCGCGTCGCTCGTCTGCGCGATCGCGCCGTCGGTCGAGCTGCTGATCGGCGCGCGGGCGCTGCAGGGCGCGTTCGGCGCGCTGCTCGTGCCGAGCTCGCTGGCGATCATCACGGCCGTCTTCGGCCCCGGCGAGCGGGGGGCGGCGATCGGCTCGTGGACGGCGGGCACGAGCGCGGCGATCGCGCTCGGGCCGCCGCTCGGCGGCCTGCTCGTCGACGTGCTCTCGTGGCGCATGATCTTCGCGCTCAACGTGCCGCTGGTGCTCGCCTGCCTGTGGCTCATCCGCACGGCGGTGCCGTCGATCCCCGGCACGGGCGGCCATCGCGTCGACGTGCCGGGCGCCGTGCTCTGCGTCGCCGGCCTCGCCGGCCCGACGTACGCGCTCGTCCAGCAGCCGCTGCTGGGCTGGTCGGACCCGCAGGTCTGGGCGCCGCTCGTCGGCGGCCTCGGCGCGCTGCTGGCATTCGTCAACTATGAGCGCCACGCGCCGTATCCGATGCTGCCGCCGGCGATCTTCCGCTCGCGCAACTTCGCGGTCGGCAACGTCGTCACGCTCGCCGCCTACGCCGGGCTCGGCGCGGCCTCGTTCTTCATCGCGATCTTCCTGCAACAGGTCTGCGGCTACAGCGCGTTCGCGGCGGGCCTGGCGCTGCTGCCGATCACGCTGCTGCTGATCGGCCTGTCGCGGCGCGTCGGGGCGCTCGCCGCGCGCGTCGGCCCGCGCATGCTCATGACGGCGGGCCCGATCGTCGGCGGCGTCGGGCTGCTGCTCTTCACGCGCCTGGACGAGCGCGGCGACTACCTCACGCAGGTGCTGCCCGCCACGCTCGTCTTCGGCCTCGGCCTCGCGATGACCGTCGCCCCGCTCACCGTGACCGTGCTCGAGGCCGCCGACCGCCGCCACGCCGGCATCGCCTCGGGCGTCAACAACGCGATCGCGCGGGTCGCCGGCCTGCTGGCGATCGCCGCCGTCGGGCTCGTCGTCTCGGCGCAGTTCGCCACGCAGGTCGACGACCGGCTCGGCGCGAGCGCGCGCCAGGACGGCGCGACGCGCGCCTACGTCGAGGCCGCGCGCGAGCGCCCGCTGACGGTGCCCGGCGGCGCCGTGCCCGCGCCCACGCGGGCGGCGGTGCGGGAGGCGAACGTGGCGGCGTTTCACCGCGGCATGATCGTCGCGGGCCTGCTGATGATCGCCGGCGGCCTCATCGCCGCGGCCGGGATCGCCAACCCGCCGCGCGTCGAGGTTGCCGATCAGCCCCCCGCGGTCGCCGCCTAAGCTGTCGCGCCGATGCCCGAACGCCTCACGATCGCCCCCGCGCGGTACGCGCTGGTCGCGCGCCTCGCGCTCGTGATGTTCACGCTCATCGTCGTGACGGGCGTCGCCGTCCGCGTGACGGGCTCCGGCCTGGGCTGCCCGACCTGGCCGAAGTGCACGCAGACCTCGCTGTACACCGAGCTGAACACCCACGGCGTCATCGAGTTCGGCAACCGGATGCTGACGAGCCTCGTCGGCCTCGCCGCGGCGGCGGCCTTCATCGGCGCGTTCCGGCGCCGCCCGTACCGCCGCGACCTCATGCTGCTCGGCGCCCTGCTGCCGCTCGGCGTCGTCGCCCAGATCGTGCTCGGCGGCTTCACGGTCCTCTTCGACCTCGCCCCCGGCCTCGTGATGAGCCACTTCATGCTGTCGATGCTGATCCTCGTCGGCTGCGTGCTGCTGGACTGGCGCGCGCACCGCGAGCCCGACGAGATCGCCGTCGCGGGGAGCGACGACCGTGTCCTCAGGCGCGCGTCGTGGGGCCTGTTCGCCCTCGGCGCCGTCACGATCTTCGCCGGGACGGCCGCGACCGCGGCCGGGCCGCACACGGGCGGCACGGGCACCGACGACGTCGTCCCACGGCTCGTGTTCAAGGGCGGGGAGACGCTGAATTGGGTGATCTCACAGCACGCCCGCCTCGCGACGCTGCTCGGCCTCGCCGCCGTCGCGGTGTGGATCCTCGCCCGCCGCCGCGGCGTCGGGCGCGCGGAGCGCGCGCCGCTGACGTGGCTGTGCGTGCTGCTGGCCGCGCAGGGCGTGATCGGCGGCGTGCAGTACCAGCTCGAGCTGCCCGCGGAGATCGTCTGGGTGCATGCCTCGCTCGCCGCGGCGACCTGGGTGGCGATCGTGTGGACGCTCGTCGCCGCCGGCGGCCTGCGCGCAGCGTTCAGCGCGCGGTCGTCGCGACGCGCGCTGCCGGTGAGCTGAAGACTCAGCTCAGGCCGGGAGCGAACGTGGCGAGCGCCGTGAGCGCCGCGACAAGCGTGGCGCCGCTGACGAACGCGAGACCGAACACGTTGCGACGCCTGCGCGACCACTTCCGGTCTCGCCGGGTCACCGTGCTCGCGTAGATCTGCCGCGGTTGCACACAGCGATCTTCGTACATGCATCGGATGTCACAGGCTTATGTCCCCCGCTGCAACCCGCCGCCGCGTTCTTCCCGCATCCTGCGGGAGGAACTTCGCGCGACCGCGCGTACGGGCGGCACGCCGCGCGCGGCGGCCACCGCCATCTAGCCTCCGCGGTCGATGCGCAAGGTCCTCACGATCCTCCTCGTCGTCGTCGCGACCCTCGCCGGGGCGGTCACCGCGCTCGGCACGTTCCCCCGCGAGCACCGCCTCGACGTCGGCACGGTGCGCCTCTCGGTCGACCCCGGCCACGAGGGCGCGCTCGACCTCTACGTGCCGCTCGTCGACTGGGGCGTGCGCTTCCCCGTCGTCCGATTGCCGGCGCGCATCAACGTCGACGTGCGCTCCGTCGACCGCGACGCGGTCGTGCGGCTCGCCGGCTCGGGCGAGCTCGACGCCGCCTTCGTGCGCACCCAGGCGCGCGAGGCGCTCGTCTCGTTCCTGCGCCTGGCGATCCTCGTCTCGGTGCTCGGTGGCCTCGCGCTGGGCACGCTCGTCGCCCTTGCCGTGCGCGGCGCGCGCGGACCGCGGCTGCGCACGACGATCGCCGTCGCCGCGGCGACGGCGATCGCCTGCGGCGCCGCGCTCGTCATCGGTCTGCCGCCGCGCTCGAACGTCGACACGCCGCAGTACTACGCCAACGGGCCCGAGGTGCCGACCGCGCTGCGCGCGCTGCGCACGCTCGGCGACTCCGCCAAGACGCTCGACGAGGAGATCGACGAGCAGCTCGTCGGCATCGCCCGCTTCGTCAACGCGCCCGCCGGCCGCGCGCCGCTGGGCGACAACGCGCCGCGCCTGACGGTCGCCTCGGACCTGCACAACAACGTCATCGCGCTGCCGGCGCTCGAGCGCGCCGCGCGCGGCGGGCTGCTGCTGTTCGCCGGCGACCTGACCGATCGCGGCTCGCCGGTCGAGCAGCAACTCGTGCTGCGCGTCGCCCGCGCGGGGTCGCAGCTCGTCTTCGTCTCGGGCAATCACGACTCCGACGTGCTCGAGCGCAAGCTCGCGCGGACCGGCGCCGTCGTGCTGACGCGCAGCGGGCGCCTGCGCGGCAACGGCACGACCGACGGGCGCGTCGTGCAACGCGTCGCCGGGCTGCGCATCGCCGGCTACGACGACCCGCTCAAGCGCCTGGCGATCGACCGCTATGCCGACAACGGGGCCGACTACACCGTCGAGGAGCAGCAGCGCTTCGCCGACTGGCTGGCGCCGCTGCGCGGCAAGGTCGACATCGTCATGGTGCACGCCCCGGGGCTCGCGAAGATCGCGCTGCAGGCCTTGCGCGACGACCCGCCGGAGGAACGGCTGGTCCTCGTCGAGGGACACACGCACACGCCCGCGCTCGACGATCTCGGCAACGTGACCGTGCTCAACCCGGGCTCGGTCGGCGCAGGCGGGACCGGCAACCTGGCCGAGGCCGGCGGTGACATCGGGCTGGCCCGGCTGACGTTCACGCGGCTGCCGTCGTTCCTGCCGCGGGCGGCCGATCTCGTGGAGATCGATCCCGGCGACGGAACCGCCCAGGCGCGCCGCTTTCGCCTCGATCCCGACTCCTGACCGGGTTTCTCACGGAGCGTGAGAAGCGGTGAAGGCCGCAACTTCGCCGGGGCTAGCCTGGTTGCAACCCCCATGCGCACAAAGCTCACCCTCTCGCTCCTCTCGCTCCTCGCCGTCCTCGTGCTCGTCCCGGCCTCGCCGGCGGCCGCTCGCAGCTCGATTCGCGTCGGCCTCGCCGACCAGAGCCCGGCGATGTTCGCCAGCCCCTACTTCCAGCAGCTGAAGATCAAGCGCACGCGCTACTTCGTGCCGGCCGACATCATGCGAAACCCCGCCGAGCTCGTCAGGGCGACGGAGTTCGTGACCTCCGCCCGCGCGGCCGGCGTGCAGACGTTCATCCACGTCTCGACCGCCGACCTGCGCGAGAAGCGCGGGGCCGTGGTCTCGACGACGCGCTACCGCAGCGACGTCAAGAAGCTCGTGCGCCACTTCCGCGCGCTCGGCGTGCGCGACTTCGGCGCCTGGAACGAGGTCAACCACAAGACGCAGGAGACCTGGAACCGCATCGGCAACGCCGTCTCGTACTTCAAGAGCATGTACCGGGAGGTCAAGCGTCGCTGCAGGGGCTGCTCGGTCGTTGGCCTCGACATGCTCGACCAGGCCGGCTCCGATCGCTACATGCGCTCGTTCTACGCCCGCCTGAGCTCGACGTGGCGCAAGCGCCTGACGATCGTCGGCATCCACAACTACTCAGACGTCAACCGCAACCGCTCGAGGGGCACGAAGAAGATCATCGACACGGCGCGCCGCTACAACAAGCGCACGAAGTTCTGGTTCACCGAGACCGGCGCGCTGGCGAGCTTCCAGTCGAACTTCCGGTACTCCGAGTCACGCCAGGCGTCGCGGATGCGCAACATGTTCACGTTCGCCAGCCGCTACAAGCGCCTCGGCGTGCAGCGCGTGTACTCCTACAACTTCTTCGGCATCGAGAACGGCGGCTGTGGCAGCCGGTGCCGCTTCGACGCCGGCCTCGTCGACGCCGACGGCACGCCGCGGCCGGTCTTCTCGGTCTTCAAGAAGAAGCTGGCGTCGTACTCGCGCTAGAGGTGCGGCGGCGGCGCTACAGGCCCGGCGGGTGGCGCGCGACGAACCCGCCGGTCGGGCGCATGTCGTCCTGCCAGCGTGAGCCGGTCTTGCGGTTGCCGCTCGTGTCGAAGCGCACGCCGGCGACGACCATGAAGACGTGGCCGGGGTTGGAGTAGATCGTGATCCACTTGCCCTTGCCCGGCTTGCCCCAGCCCATGAGCGCGCCGGAGGTCTGCGGGCCGCCCAGCAGGCCGGCGTTGGCCAGCGCGAAGGAGACCGAGCCCGAGCAGTCGTAGCCGTGGTCGAGCCACTTGCCGTGGCCGCCGCCCCACAGGTACGGCGTGCGCGCGATCTGGTTGCCGGCCTCGATGATGAGGCGGACCTCCTCGGGCGCCTCGATCGGCGGCAGCGCGACGCCCTCCTTGAGGACCTCGGCGCGGGAGATCGCGGCGTCGCTCGTCGGCCCGTTGCCCTGCTTCAGCTTCGGCAGCGCCACCGAGGCGCCGCCGGCCTTCGGCTCGTCGGCCGGCTCGGCCCTCGGCAGGCCCGCGTACTCCCCGCTCTCACCCGCGACGGGCTCGACGGCCTTCGCGCGCGGGTTGCGCGTCGGCAGCGGCTCGATCTCGGCCTGCGCACCGCTCGCGCTCGCGCTGCTCGCTCCGTCCGCTCCGCCACAGGACGACAGGGCGAACGCGGAGGCGAGAAAAGCGGCCACGAGCAGCCCAAAGGACAGCATGCGACGAATGGGCACCCAGGCAGTATGCCGATCGGCGCGCTCCCGTGATCCATGTTTGGCCGAACGGAGGGCGGGCATAGCGGTCGCATGCAATCCGAGGATCCCGCGATCGTTCGTCACCAGCTCGACCTGCTGCGGATGGAGCACGAGCTCGCGATGGCGATCGGGCTCGACAACGATCCGGTCTACATGGCCGACCTCGAGCACCAGCTCGCGACCTGGGAGGCGGCGTGGGTCGGTGCCGCGGTGACCGAGCTGGCCGTCAGCCGGGCTGGGCAGCAGGGCCGTCTGCAGGGCTGAGACCGGCCGCGACAGAACCGTCGCGTTCGCCGTCGCCGTCGTCGCGCTCGGCGCGAAAGCCGCGCAGGCGCAGCGAGTTGGCGACGACGAACACGCTCGACGCCGCCATCGCGACGCCCGCGATCATCGGGTTCAGCAGCCCCGCCGCGGCCAGCGGCAGCGCGGCGACGTTGTAGGCGAACGCCCAGAAGAGGTTGGACTGGATCGTGCGCAGCGTGCGGCGCGAGAGGCGCAGCGCGTCGGCGGCGAGCCGCAGGTCGCCGGAGACGAGCGTGATGTCCGACGCCTCGATCGCGACGTCGGTGCCGGTCCCGATCGCCATGCCGAGGTCGGCCTGGGCGAGCGCGGGCGCGTCGTTGACGCCGTCGCCGACCATCGCCACCACCCGGCCGTCGGCCTGCAGGCGCCTGACGACGTCGGCCTTCTCGGCGGGCAGCACCTCGGCGATGACGTCGTCGGCGCCGATCCGCCGGGCGACCGCGCGCCCGGTCGCGGCGTTGTCGCCGGTGAGCAGGATCGTGCGCAGGCCCAGCCCGCGCAGCCGCCGCACCGCTTCGCCCGATGTCGGCTTGACGGTGTCGGCGACGACGAACAGCGCCCGCGCCGCGCCGTCCCAGCTGGCGGCGATCGCCGTGCGGCCCTCGGCCTCCGCCGCCACGCGGGCGCGCTCGAGCTCGGGCGGCAGGGTGAGCGACGGGTCGGCGCTCGCCAGCAGCGCCGGGCGCCCGGCGATGATCGCGCGGCCGGCCACCGTGCCCTGCACGCCGAGGCCGGGCTGGCTCGCGAAGTCCTCGACGGCGGCCGGCGGCGCGGCATCCAGCCGCTGCGCCGCGGCGGCGATCGCGCGACCGATCGGGTGCTCGGAGCCGTTCTGCAGCGCGCCGACCAGCCACAGCGCCTGCGCCTCGCTGACCCCCTCGGCGACGTCGATGCTCTGCAGGGTCATCCGGCCGGTCGTCGCCGTGCCGGTCTTGTCGATGACGATCGTGTCGACGCGCCGTGTCGACTCGAGGATCTCCGGTCCCCGGATGAGCACGCCGAGCTGGGCGCCGCGGCCGGTGCCGACGAGCAGCGCGGTCGGCGTCGCGAGGCCGAGCGCGCAGGGGCAGGCGATGATCAGCACCGCGACCGCGGCGGCGAACGCCAGGCCCGTGTCGCCGGCGCCGATCCAGAAGCCGAGCGTCGCGGCGGCGATGGCGAGCACGACCGGAACGAAGATCGCCGCGACACGGTCGGCGAGCCGCTGCACCGGCGCCTTGCCGGTCTGCGCGTCGGTGACGAGGCGGCCGATCCGGGCCAGCGCGGTGTCGGCGCCGACCCGCGTCGCGCGGACGATGAGCAGCCGGCCGCCGACGTTGACGGTCGCGCCGGTCACGGGCTCGCCGGGATGGACCTCGACCGGGACGCTCTCGCCGGTCAGCAGCGAGCGGTCGATCGACGAGATCCCCTTGTAGACGATCCCGTCGGTGGCGACCTTCTCGCCGGGCCGGACGATGAAGCGGTGGTCGACCTTCAGGGCGTCGATCGGGATGCGGTGCTCGACGCCGTCGGCGTCGAGGATCGAGACCTCCTTGGCGCCGAGCTCGAGCAGCGCGCGCAGCGCCGCGCCGGCGCTGCGCTTGGCGCGCGCCTCGAACCAGCGGCCGGCCAGCAGGAACGTCACGACGACGCCGACGGCCTCGAAGTACACGTCGCCGGCGGGACCGCCGCGCTCGGGCACGAACGAGAGGGCATGGCGCATGTCGGGATCGCCGGCGCCGAGGAACAGCAGCGAGATGACCGACCACGTCCACGCGGCGATCGTCCCGATCGAGATGAGCGTGTCCATCGTCGCGGTGCCGTGGCGCAGGTTCGTCCAGGCGGCGCGGTGAAACGGCAGCGCCGACCAGACGAGGATCGGCGTGGCGAGCTGCAGCGAGATCCACTGCCAGTTGTCGAACTGCAGCGCCGGGATCATCCCGAGCGCGAGCAGCGGCGCCGTGGCGATGGCGGCGAAGATCAGGCGCCGGCGCAGCGCCTCGACGGGGTCGTGCTGGACGTGGGGCACGTCGGCCCCGGTCGTCGGCAGGATCGCCTCGTAGCCGGCCTGCTCGACGGCGGCCACGACGTCCTCCGTGGTGGTCGGCGCGTCCGGCGCGAACGCGACGGAGGCGCGCTCGGTGGCGTAGTTGACCGTCGCCTCGACGCCCGCGAGGCGGTTGAGCTTCTTCTCGACGCGCGCCGCGCAGGACGCGCAGGTCATGCCGCTGATCGGCAGCTCGAGGTTCGGGGTGGTCATGGCGCCACCGCGCGGGTGAAGGCCGCGGTGTGGACCCGGCCGGCGTGGCGGAACTGCAGGAAGAGCCGGTAGCGGCCGGGGGCCAGGTCGTCGGTCGCGAAGGCCAGCTGGTCGGGGGCGAGGGGATGGACGTGGGCGTAGGCGAGGTCGCCGGCGCGGAGCATCACGAGGTGGCCGCGGGAGCCGAGGTAGGGCTGCAGGTCGGTGACCGGGGCGCCGTCGCGGCTGACCGTGAAGCGCAGCTCGCGGTGGTCCGCGCCGCCGTGGCGGTCGTCGAGCCGGACGTCGTAGCCGTCGACGCCGGCCGTTGTGGCTTCGGCCGGCAGCGCGAGCGGCGCGAAGCGCCCGCCGGCGAAGAGGTCGACGCCGAGGGTGTGGCGCTCGCCGCCGGTCTGGAAGTCCGCGAAGGCCTGGTAGACGCCGGCGTCGGGCAGCGTCAGCGACGTCGACCAGGCGCCGCGTTCGTCCTGGACGGGGTGCAGGTGCGCAAAGCGGCGCAGGTCGCGGCGTACGACGATGAGGTGCATGCGGCGCGCCTGCTCGATCTCGAAGTCGCGCAGGGTGACGCCGCGGGCGTTCTGGATGCGGAAGGTCAGGCGGCCGGGGCGGCCGGGGGTGAAGGTCGTCGGCGACTGCGCGACGAGCCGCAGCTCGCCGGAGCGGGGCGCGGTCGTCGTCGCCTCGTGACGGCCGCCGCCGCCGCCGTCGGCGGAAGCGGCATGGCCGGCGTTTCCGGCGTTCCCGGCGGCCTCGGTGGCGGGGTCGAGTGCGCGTCCCGCCAGCGCGGCGAGCGCGAAGATCGCGACGAGCAGCGCGCCGAACGACGCGACGCGCGCGCCTCCGCTCATGAGACGAGCGTGTATCCCGCCTCGTCGATCGCCTTGGCGACGGCGTCGTCGGCGAAGCTCTCGCCGGCGACGGTGACCTGGCCGGTGTCGAGGTCGACGTCGACGCCCTTGACGCCTTCGACCTGCAGGACCTCTTCGATGACGGACTTGCGGCAGTGGCCGCACGTCATGCCCTCTACGGTGTAGTTACGCGTTGGAAGCATCAGCTCTCGTCGGTCGGATACGGGGGCGGGGGACTGGGACTGCGCCATCTAGTATACCCCCATGGGGTACTGATAGAATCGGCTCCGTGACCGAACGGGGCTACTCCGCCAGCAAGGACCAGCTGCTCACCCGCCTGCGCCGGATCGAAGGACAGGTGCGCGGGATCGAGCGCATGGTCGTCGACGACCGCTACTGCATCGATGTCCTGACGCAGATCTCCGCCGCCCAGGCGGCGCTGGACAAGGTCGCGCTCGGCCTGCTCGACGAGCACGCGCGCTCGTGCGTGCTCGGCGCCGAGGGCGAGCTGCAGGCCGACCGCACCGACGAGCTCATGGCCGCGGTGGGCCGGCTCGTCAAGCGCGGGTGAGGTGACGAACGACGCCGGGCCCGATGCGGGCGCCGATGTCCGCGAGCTGCTCGCGGCGTACGCCGCGACGGCCGAGCGCTGGCACGAGCTGCGCAGCGACGCCCGCGCGGCGAACCCGGTCTTCGACGAGAACGCGCGGCTGGCGGCGCTGCTGCGCGCGAGCGAGGCCGGCCGCGCCGGGATCGCGCGCCTGATGGAGCACGAGGCCAGCGGGGTCCGCGTGCTCGCGGCGGCGCAGTCCCTGCCGCACTTCCCCGCCGAGGCCGTCGCCGTGCTCGAGGAGCTCCAGGACGGCACCGGCCTGCACGCGATCGCCGCCGAGCACGCCCTCACCGAACACCGCGCCGGCCGCTTCGAGCCGTAGCGCAGTTCCGCGCGCGCGTCTTGCGCGCTGATCTGTCACGTCTTCGGCGCCGGCATCGCTGGGCGTGGAGGGTCTTCGCAAAGCGTCCGCCATGTGGACGATGTCGCGAACACCTTCCTCGATCAGCGAGGTCCGCCAACCAGCATCTTTGAAGGTGTGTCAGGCGGTGCCATGCACGCCGCCGGGGCTGAGCGCGGCCCCATGAACGAGCGACAAGTGGATGGCGGCCGCGCACTCAGTTGTCGCTCGTTCACGCATGTGATGAAGCAGCGACAAGTCGATCGCTTCGCCCGCCTCGGTTGTCGCTCGTTCACGCAGGCGAAACGCCTGGTCGAGTTGAGCACCCCCAGGGGCACAACTCGACAGGCCCGCCGCGGCGGGCCCCGGAACGCACGCGCCCACCCCCACCAACCCACACCCTCAAAGACGCAGTTTGACGGACGCCGGCCCACGAGAGCGGCCGCCGCCGGATGCGCGGCGAGAGTCGCTGGTCCCCCCTGCACGCGACCCGACGTCCTCGCGCGCCAGGATCGCCTCACGCGGCGCGAGCACGCCCGCGCCGGCGACAACACAGGCGCCGAGCAGCAGCACGCCTCCGAGGCCCAGCGGCCCGGTGAGCAGGCCGGCGGCGAGCGGCCCGGCGACGAAGCCGACGCCGTTGGCCGCCATGACGGCCGCCACCCCCAGCGACGGTCGCGCCGCGAACAGGTGCGTTCCCCAGATCACCTGGATCGCGATGACCGCGCTGTAGGCCGCACCGAAGAGCAGCCCCGAGCAGAGCGCCGCGAGCAACGAGCCGGGAGCGAGCGCCAGCAGCGCGATCGCGCCGGCCTCGGTCAGCGCGACCAGCACGTACGCGGGCGCTGCGCCGAGCCGCCGCACGAGGTCCCCGCTGACGGTTCCCAGGATGCTCGCGACGCCGACGAGGCCGAGGAACGTGCGGCCGGCCGTCGACGACAGCGCCCCGGCGTCGGTGAGGTGCTCGACGGCGAACGTCCAGTACGCCGAGCTGCCCAGGCCGACGAGCAGGCCGCCGGCCAGGAGCGCCAGCGCGCGGCGGCAGAGCACCGTCCGCCAGGCGCCGCCGGCCCGCGCGTGCGCCCCGCCACCGCCGCCGTCGCGCGGCAGCACCCGCGCCGCCCACCACGTCACCGCGAGCGCGGCGGCGGCGAACGCCAGCCACGCGCTGCGCCAGCTCGCACCGGCGAGGATCGCGATCGGCGCGGCGAGCGCGACGCCGTAGCCCGTGCCGCAGCTGATCGCGGAGATCACGCGACCGCGGGCGGCCGGCGCCAGCGAGCGCGCGGCGTCGGCGAACGGCGCGAAGGCCAGACCGGCGCTGGCCCCGGCGACGAGGATGCCGGTCACGAACACCTCAGGCGAGCGCGACAGGCCGGCGATCGCCATCCCGGTCGCGGCGAGCAGCCCGGCCGCGACCGCCATGCGGCGCGCGCCGACGCGCGCCGTGAACGCGCCGGTCAGCGCGGTCGCCGCCAGGTACATCGCGTAGGACCCCGTGCCGATGGCGCCCAGCTGCGCCGGGCTGAGACCGTAGTCGCGGCGCACGTCGGGCAGCAGCAGCCCGTAGCCGTAGCGCGCCATGCCGAAGCAGACCGCGACCACGCCGATTCCGGCCGTCGCCATGCGCAGCGCGCCCGGTGCCCCTCCCGCGCTCACGAGCCCGCGGCGACGACCGTGTGGTCCAGCGGGCAGCCCGGGTCGCGTGTGCAGGCGTCGCGGTCGCACAGCCGGCAGACGCGCCGCGCCTGCGGCCGGTCTTCGGCCAGCGCGGCGACGAGCCGCTCGAGCAGCGGCGTCAGAGCGGTCCGCTCCGCCTCGCCCAGCGTGTCCAGCAGCGCCCGCAGGCTGCGCGTGCGGCCGGCCAGAAGGTCGGTTGCGGCCTGCTCGCCGCGCGCCGTCAGGTGCAGCGCCAGCGTTCGGCGGTCGGCGCCGGGGCGCCGCTCGAGCAGGCCGTCGCCGGCGAGCCGGTCGACGGTCCGCACCGTGGCCGGCTGCGAGATGCCGAGCACGCGGCGCAGCGCCTCGACCGACTCGCCGGGATAGGCCTGGAGGTGCACGAGCGCCGCCGGGCCGCTGCCGCCGGAGCCGAGATCGGCCTCGACCGCGCTGCGCAGGCGGTCGGTCGCGACCAGGGCCACGACCCCGAGGAGGTTGGCGAGCCGGTCGTCGTCGAGGGGGGCGGCCACAACACATGTATACCCGAGGTATATGTCGTCCTACACGCGAATTCCCTCAGTGCGAGTGGTCGCGCACGAGCACCCCCGCCAGCCCCGCGCCCACGAGCATCGCCATCGCCACGATGTACAGGCCCAGCAGCACGATCGCCAGCAGCAGGAACACCTGCACCGCCGCGAACCCGGCCGCGGCGCTGACGTAGATCCCGACGATCGCCGGCACCACCTGGATCGCCACCCCCGCCGGCACCGCCCCCTTCAGCGCCGGGCGCCAGCCGATCCGTGCCAGCGGCGCGAAGCGGTAGATCGCCGCGAACACGAGGATCGAGCCGAGCGTGTTGAAGACGACGATCGTCGGCCCGGGGATGTCGGAGCCCGAGCGCAGCTTGTAGTTGAAATCCGACACCACCGAGATGCTCAGCGAGGCGAGGATGACCGCGACCGCCACGAGCCCGCCGAGCCCGACGTTGCGCAGCCGGCCGACGACGATGTGATGGCGCGGACCGTCGGTGATCCGCGCCAGGCAGCGCTCGATGACGCCGATCGCGCCCGACGTCGTCCACAGCATCGCGACGATCGCGACCCCGAGCAGGAGCGGGGAGTCGTCACGCGTGCCGAGCACGAGGCGGCGGATGTCGTCGTGCAGGGTCTCCGGCAGGAAGCGGTTGAGCTGGTCGACGACCTGCAGCGCCGACAGCACGTCCTTGAGCAGCAGCGCCTCCAGCGCGGCGAGGCCGAGCGCGAACGGCGCCAGCGAGAGGACGAGGTAGTACGTCAGCGCCGGGACGTCGTCGGCGATCCCCTCGCCCCAGTAGAACGCGAAGACCCGGTGCAAGAGGCGGCGCATTGCGGCGGAGCGTGACCGATCACGGCGACGCGGCGCGTTGCGGGCGCACGCGCGCTCGCCGGCGACCGTGCCGCATAGCCCCGAGCTGGCGCTAGCTGACGGGCGGCGGCCCCGCCGCGCGCACGCGCAGCGCCAGCGCGAGCTCGAAGCGCTCGTCGGGATCGTCCAGTGCGCCGCCGAACGCCTCGCGCAGCTGGTTGAGGCGGTAGCGCACGGTCTGCGGGTGGACGTCCAGCGCCCGCGCGGTCTCGTCGACGCGGCCCTGGCAGTCCAGCCACGCGCTCAGGCTCGCCGTCAGCCGCTCCCGCGCGCCCGCGCGCAACTCGGCCAGCGGCGCCAGCCGCGTCTCGGCGAACTCGCTCGCCAGGGCGGCGTCGGCCTGCAGCACGAGCTCGGCGCCGTGGTCGTCGGCGATCACGAGGCCCTCGCCCGCCAGCCGCCCCGAGGCCCGCAGCGCCAGCGCGCGACGGGCGCGCTCGGCGCTGCGCGGCGCGCCCGCCAGCGCGACCGCGGGGCCCAGCGCCGCCGGCAGCCCGGCGACCGCCTGCTCGAGCTGCGCGCGCCGCGCCGGCGCGCTCGGATCGGGCACGAACGCCAGCGCCCGCGCCGCCCGCCGCCGCACGAGCGGGGCGCCCGGGGTCTCCAGCGGCGCCGCCACGGCGCCCGGCCCGAGCCGGCTCGCCAGGCGTTCGGAGTCGATGCCCTCGACGACGAGCGCCGCGATCAGGGCGGGCGGTCGCCAGCCGGCGCGGACCGCGGCGGACCGCACCTCCTCGGCCGCGGCCGGCGGGTCGGCGGCGAGCAGGAAGACGAGCTGGGCGCGGCGGCGCTGGCGCTCGCCCGCGGCGGCCGACTGCTCGGCGGCGTAGCCCTCGATCGACTCGCCCGAGATCTCGTCGATGTAGGCGAAGATCGCCTCGCCGAGGCGGTAGAGGACCGCCGGGTCGAGGTCGGCGCGCACGCCCGCCTCGACGAACCGCCGCCATGCGATCTGGGCGCCGACGCGGTAGGCGGCCAGCAGCGCATTGAGCGTGCGGCCCTCGCGCATCTCGAGGCGGCCGAGCTCGAAGTAGATGCGCCGGTCGCGGTCGCTGACCGCCGCCGGCGCCTCGATCGAGTCCACGAAGCGGCCCAGCGCCCGCTCGGTGCCGTAGCGCAGCGTGACCCCCAGGCGGCCCTCCAGGGGGCGCGAGTAGTCGGGCACCTCGCGGCCGATCGCCCGGATCGTCTCGGCCGCGAGGTCCGGGAGAACCGGGCGCAATACCGCTGCTACTGCCGGCGGAATTCCTTCCATTTGCGCATAACGTACAGATTTCGGAGCAGCAGGCAGCAGAAACCCGACAAGAAAGCCCGAACCTCAGTCCGTAGCCTCAAATGCATGCCAACTCTTCAGCGCTACACCAATCTCGGCGCCGTGGTCCTGCCGTTCGTCGCGTTCTTGCTCGCGATCGTTCTGCTGTGGAACAAGGCCGTCGGAGTGATTGATCTGGCGATCCTCGTGGTCATGTACACCATCACCGGTTTCGGGGTCACGGTCGGATATCACCGCCTGCTCACGCACCGCGCGTTCTCTGTCAGCAAGCCCGTCGAATACGCCTTCGCGATCGCCGGCTCGATGGCCGTCGAGGGCCCGCCGATCGCGTGGGTCGCCGACCATCGCCTGCACCACGCCCACACCGACGAGGAGGGCGATCCGCACAGCCCGCACCTCGGCGACGGAGCCGGCTGGAAGGGCCTCTGGCACGCGCACAGCGGCTGGCTGACCAAGACCCAGGGCTCGGCCGAGTTTCGCAAGTACGCCCGCGACCTCACCGAGGACAAGGGCATGCGCTGGATCAGCCGCCACTTCCTCTGGTTCGTCGGCCTCAGCCTCGCGATCCCGTTCGTCGCCGGCTTCATCCTGCACGGCTTCTCGATCACCGCGGCGCTCTACACGCTGCTGTGGGCCGGCTTCGTGCGGATCTTCTTCATCCACCACGTGACGTGGTCGATCAACTCGGTCTGCCACTACTTCGGCCGCCGTCGCTTCGACATCGAGGACAAGTCGACGAACGTGGCCTGGCTGGCGATCCCGACGTTCGGCGAGTCGTGGCACCACAACCACCACGCGTTCCCGCGCTCGGCGCGCCAGGGCCTGGGCAAGTTCGAGGTCGACATCTCGGCGATGCTCATCTGGGCCATGGAGAAGGTCGGCATCGCGAAGAACGTCGTGCGGATCGCCCCCGAGCGCCAGCAGGCCAAGCTCGTCGGGGCCAAGAAGACCGCCGACGTCGCGGCCGCCGCCTGATCGCGCTCCCCATGCGCCAGCCTCTAGCGTTGGCGCATGGACGAGTTGGGACGAAGCCGGCGGTGAGCAGCTCGAGCTGACGCTCGGCCCGCTCTACCACGTGGTCGTCGACGACCGCGTGAGCGGGCCGCTCAGCGGCCGCCCGACACGCTCCTACCGCTCCCCGCCGCAGCCGCTGCACGACGCCCGCTGCCTCGCCGCGCTCCTGCTCGACCGCGGCGAGGAGATCGACGGCGACGGGCCGTGGCGCCGCCCGCTGGCCGGCGGCCAGCGCCATGTCGCGATCGTCCGCGCGCGGACCGGTCCGATCGCCGGCTGACGCCGCGTTCCCCCTCGTACGGTGGCGGGTAACGCCGCGCGACGATGGGGCGCACGGGCTGCAGGAGCTGTGTGGCCGCCGCGCTCACGGCGGTCGTCGTCGTGCCCGTCTCCACGCTCGACAAGCGCCCCGACGCGCCCGAGCCGCAGGTCAGCGAAGCCGGCAGCGGACCTGATAGATCGAGCTGAAGCCGGTCTGAAAGCCGCTGCGCGCGGCGCGCAGGTACAGCCGCCAGACGCGCATGCGCTCGGCGCCGGCGAGCCGCTCGCCCTCCGCGAGGTGCTCGTCCAGGCGCCGCGCCCAGTGCGCGAGCGTGCGCGCGTAGTGCTCGGCGTAGCCCTCGACGTGCTCGCATACGAAGCCCGCGCGCTCCAGCGCGAGCACGACGCGCGAGAGGTGCATCGGCGCCGCGTCCGGGAAGACGTAGCGCGCGGAGAACGCCCCCGCCTCCTCGGACTCGCCGTGGCGCAGCCGCGCGATCCCGTGGTTGAGCAGCCGCCCGCCGGGCACGAGCGCGCCGGCCAGCGCGGCCGCGTACTCGTCGAGGCGCTCGCCGCCGACGTGCTCGACCATCCCGATGCTGGCGATCGCGTCGAACCGCTCGCCGGCCATCTCGCGGTAGTCGGCGACGCGGATGTCGACGAGGTCCGCCACGCCCGCCGCCGCGACCCGCTCGCGCGCCAGCTCCGCCTGCGGCTCCGACAGCGTGATGCCGACGACGTCGGCGCCGTGGCGCGTGGCGGCGTGGATCGCGAAGCTGCCCCAGCCGCAGCCGACGTCGAGCACGCGCTCGCCGGGCGTCAGGGCGAGCTTGCGGCAGATCGTCTCCAGCTTGCGCTCCTGCGCGGACTCCAGCGGCTCGTCGTCGCGCGACGGGTCCTCGAAGATCGCGCACGAGTACGTCATCGACGCGTCGAGGAACAGCGCGAAGAAGTCGTTGGCGACGTCGTAGTGGTGGCGCACCGCGCGCCGGTCGCGCTCGACGCTGTGGCGCTCGCCGCGCGGGCGCAGCTCGACGGCCGGTGGCCGCGGCGGGCGCATGAGGCCGACGGCGCGCACGGCGCCGAGCAGCAGCCGGCGCCGCTGGGCGCCGTCGATCGGCGGCGGCGTCCACTCGCGCAGCAGCTCGAGCACGGCGTCGAGGTCGTCGACGGCGAGCTCGCCCGAGACGTAGGCGCGGCTCAGGCCGAGCTGACCGGGCGCCAGCAGCGCGAGCGCGACGGCCCGCGGGGAGCGGGCCTCGAAGACCGGCGGATGGCCGCCGTCAGGGCTCGTCGGCGGCAGCCGGCTGCCGTCCCAGAAGCGCAGCTCGAAGGGCCGCTCGGGCAGGGCGGCGGCCAGCTCGGCGCGCAGCGGCCCGGTGTTGGAGCCAAGCGCCATCTCAGTGGGGAGTGGGCCTTCTCGGGACGTTTCGTGGTGGAACGTTCCGAGAATGCCCACTAGGTTGCGCGGCATGCGTATGCGCGCCGCGGTTCTCGAGGAGTTCGGCCAGCCTCTCGTCGTGCAGGAGCTCGACCTGGAGGAGCCCAAGCAGGGCGAGGTGCTCGTGCGCCTCGTCGCGTGTGGCGTCTGCCACACCGACATGTACACGGCGTCGGGCGTCGACCCGTCCGGCTATGCCCCGACGGTGCTCGGCCACGAGGGCGCGGGGGTCGTCGAGGCGGTCGGCGACGGCGTCGACTCGCTGGCGGTCGGCGACCACGTCGTCACGCTCTTCTCGCCGCAGTGCCGCGAGTGCGCGCACTGCGAGAGCCCGAAGACGAACATCTGCCTGGCGATTCGCGAACAGCAAGGGCGCGGCTACCTACCCGATGGGACCACCAGGCTGTCACGCGATGGTGAGCCGATCCGTCACTTCATGGGGACGTCGACGTTCGCGGAGTACACGGTCATGCCGCAGATCGCCCTGGCGAAGGTCTCGCCCGAGGCGCCGCTGGACCGCGCGTGCCTGTTCGCCTGCGGCCTGTCGACCGGCCTGGGCGCGGCAATGTTCACCGCCAGGGTGGAGGCGGGCTCGACGTGCGTCGTGTTCGGCGCCGGCATGGTCGGCCTCGGCGCGGTCGCCGGCTGCCGGCTGCAGGGCGCCGAGCGGATCGTCTGCGTCGACCTCTCGCAGGAGCGCCTGGAGATGGCCCGCCACCAGGGCGCGACCGACGTCATGCTCGGCGGACCGGACACGGTGCAGGCGATCCTCGAGATGACCGGCGGCTTCGGCGCCGACTACACGATCGAGGCGACCGGCCTCGTGAGCGTCATGCGCCAGGCGGTCGAGTCGGCGCGGATGGGCTGGGGCCTGGCGACGATGTGCGGCGTGGCGGGCAAGGGCGAGACGCTCGACATCGTCCCGCGGCTGCTGATCACCGGCCGCCGTGTGGCGGGCTCGTCGTTCGGCGGCGTCAAGGGCCGCGACCAGGTGCCCGAGCTCGTGCAGCGCTACCTCGACGGCGACATCGACGTCGACGCCTTCCTCTCGCACCGGATCACGCTCGACGAGGTCAACAAGGGCTTTGACCTCATGCACGCGCAGGACGGCATTCGCAGCGTCATCGACTTCGGCTAGAAGGCCCATCAGGCGGCCTGCGCCTCGAGCAGCTGCTTCAGGCGCGCGAGATCCTTGCGGTTGGCGCGCCGCATCGCCGCCGCCATCGCCGTGGCGGCCATCCGCGCGAAGCCGGTCGGCTCACCGCGGTTGCGCAGCGTCATCGTCGTCACCGGCCCCGGCCCGTCCCGCCAGGTGTACGTCGTCTGCATCGGGAAGGGGCCTTCGCTGGTCTGCATGACGAAGCGCTCGCCCGGCACGTGCTCGACGACCTCATAGGTGTACTCGAGGCGGCGGCCCAGGAACTCGGCGACGAAGGCGATGCGGCTGCCGACCGCGAGCGGCGGGGGCGAGCGCCACTCGACGCGTTTGATGTTCTGATACCAGGCGGTCGCCCGGTCCGGGTCGGAGGCGTACGCCGCGACCACGGTGCGCGGCCGCGCGATCTCGATCTCCGACAGGACGTCGACGGGCATGGTCGCGCTGATGATGCCAGGGCTCCGTACGCTGCCGGACGTGAGACGGATCGGCGACGACGAGCGCCGCGCGCGCCTGGCGCTGCGCCACGGGCTCGCGGCACCGCATCGCTTCGCCGCCGTCGAGGACGTCGCGGACGCCATCGTCGCGCTGCACGCGACCGATCCGGCGAGCGTCGTTCTGTCCGCCCGCGCGCGGCTGGCCGAGCCCGCGCTCGCGGCGATCGAGGCCGCGCTCTACGAGCGCCGCACGCTCGTGCGCCTGCTCGGCATGCGGCGCACGATGTTCGTCGTCCCGGCCGCGCTCGCCGGGGTCGTGCAGGCGTCCTCGACGCGCGCGCTCGTGCCCGGCGAGCGCAAGCGCTTCGTCGCTCTGCTGCAGGAGTCCGGCGTGACCGACGACGGCGCGGGCTGGCTGCGCGAGACCGAGGCGGCGACGTACGCCGCGCTCGTCGCGCGCGGCGAGGCGACCGCGTCCGAGCTCGGCCGCGACGTCCCCGCGCTGCGCGCCAAGACGGCGGTCGCGATGGACAAGCCCTACGGCGCGATCCAGGGCGTCTCGACGAAGGTCCTCTTCCTGCTCGCCGCCGAGGGGCGGATCGTGCGCGGCCGCCCGCTGGGCTCGTGGACGAGCTCCCTGTATCGCTGGGCGCCGGTGACGACGTGGCTGCCGGACGGGATCGAGGAGCTCGACACCGACGACGCCGCCGCCGAGCTGCTGCGCCGCTGGCTGCTGGCGTTCGGTCCCGGCACGCTCGCGGACATGAAGTGGTGGACGGGCTGGACGATGGGCCTCGTCAAGCGCGCGCTCGCGCGCCTCGACACCGTCGACGTGACGCTGGCCGACGGACGCGCCGCGCTGCTGCTCGCCGGCGACGCCGACCCCGTCGCCTCCCCCGCGCCGTGGGTCGCGCTGCTGCCCGCGCTCGACCCCGCGCCGATGGGCTGGCAGGAGCGCGCGTGGTATCTCGGCGAGCATCGCGCGAGCTGCTTCGATCGCAGCGGCAACATCGGCCCGACCGTCTGGTGCGACGGGCGCATCGTCGGTGGCTGGGCGCAGCGCAAGGAGGGCGGCGAGGTCGTCGTGCGGCTGCTCGAGGACGTCGGCGCCGAGGCCGCGCGGGCGATCGCCGCGGAGGCGGCGCGCGTACAGGCGTGGATCGGCGACGTCCGCGTGACGCCGCGCTTTCGCACGCCGCTGGAGCGCGAGCTGTCGGCCTGAGTCGCGCCCCGCCATCCGCACCGCATTACGGCGCAACGCCGTGCGGCGGGGCCGTCCGGACCGCATGCGCGAGTGCGCCATCATGAGCGGCGAATGGCACCCGTCGAGGTACGCGACCTCTCCAAGCGCTTCGGCCCCGTCCTCGCCGTCAACAACCTGAGCTTCGACATCGAGGCGGGCCGCGTGACGGGGTTCCTCGGGCCCAACGGCGCGGGCAAGAGCACGACGCTGCGGGCCCTGCTGGGGCTCGTGCGCCCGACCGCCGGCACCGCGACGTTCGGCGGCCTGCTCTACGAGGAGCTCGAGCGGCCGAGCACGAAGGTCGGCGCCGTGCTCGAGGACGCATCGTTTCACCCCGGTCGCACGGCCCGCAACCACCTGCGCGTGCTCGCCGTGACCGGCGAGCATCCGTTCGAGCGCGTCGATGCGGTGCTCGCCGACGTCGGCCTGACCGAAGCCGCCGACCGCCGCGTGGGCGGCTACTCGATGGGCATGCGCCAGCGGCTGGGCATCGCCTCGGCCCTGCTCGGCGATCCCGAGGTGCTGATCCTCGACGAGCCGACGAACGGCCTCGACCCGCCCGGCATCGTCTGGATGCGCGGCCTCGTCCGCGAGCAGGCCGCGCGCGGCCGCGCCGTGCTCATCTCCAGCCATCTGCTCGCCGAGGTCGCCCAGTCCGTCGACGACGTCGTCGTCGTCTCGCACGGCGAGCTGCGCGGCCACGGCACCCTGGAGTCGGTGCTCGGCGGCGACGAGGGGTTCGTCACCGCCGTCCGCGCGCAGGACAACGTGCGCCTGACGCGCGCGCTGGAGGCCGCCGGCCACCGCGTGCAGCCCGCCGGCGACGGCCTGCTCGTCCCCGGCGTCAGCCCCGAGGAGGTCGGCGTCATCGCCGGCGACGCGGGCGTCTACCTCGTCGGGCTCGCCCCGCAGACGCGCTCGCTCGAGCAGGCGTTCCTCGCGCTCACCGCGGACGGGCAGCCGGCATGACCTCCCTGCTGCGCGCCGAGCTGCTCAAGCTGCGCACGACGCGGACGTTCGTGACGCTCGTCGGCGTCACGCTCGCGCTCTCGCTGCTCGTCGTCGTCCTGTCCGCGCTGCTGAGCGATCGCTTTGCGCCCGGCGACGCGCGCGACCTCTTCGCCGCGGACTTCACGGGCCTGTTCATCATGCTGCTCGGCGTGATCGGGATGGCGGGCGAATGGCGCCACCGCACGATCACCGGCACGATCCTCGCGGCGCCCGACCGGCTGCGCCTCATGTCCGCCAAGATGCTCGCCTACGCGGCCGCCGGGGTCGTGCTCTCGCTGATCGTGACGGTGACGATCATGCTCGTCGGCACGGTCATCCTGTCCTCGCGCGGCTTCGACACGGTCGCGTTCTCGGACCTCATCGACGTGCTGTGGCGCAACCTGCTCGTCGCCGCCCTCGTCGGAGCGCTCGGCGTCGGGATCGGCGCGCTCGTGCGCAACCAGGTCGTGGCGATCATCGGCGTGCTGGTCCTCGGCTTCGTCGTCGAGCCCGCGCTGTTCGGCCTCGCGCCCGACGTCGCGCGCTTCGGGCCGACGCAGGGCGCGCCGGCCGGCATCCAGGACATCGAGTTCTTCGGCGACGACGGGACCGACGCGCTGTCCCCGGGGGTGGCCACCCTCGTCATGCTGGGCTGGATCGCGGCGTTCTTCGCCGCGGCGGGCGTGCGGCTGCGCAGCCGCGACCTCGTCTAGCCCTCTCGCGCCCGGGCCGGTTGGGGGTGGCGCAGTCCGGCGGCCCGCAGTACCCTCGCGCCATGCCGGTCAAGATGAGCGGGCGCTATCCGGAGGGCTCAGACCAGGATCGCGCGCACAAGCTGCTCAAGGAGCACGAGATCGAGGTCGACCACGTCTACGGCGTGGCGATGCTCGAGAGCGGCCAGGAGGAGATCACGTTCACGTTCAGCGGCAGCGCGCACACGGCGTTTGCCAAGAACGAGCGCATCGAGCTCGTGATGGAGGGCTGGGACGTGCTGCCGCCCAAGCCCGCCGACGGCATCTGGCGCGGCGGCTACTGACGGCTCACAGGTCGGCCGAGTCGAGCGGCCGGTCGCTGAGGGAGGCCGGTAGCAGCGGCGGCGACGCGCCGGGCTGCGCGACCGTGCGCGCCGCGACGACGGCGCCGAAGCGCGCCGCCTCGACGACGAGGTCGTGGCGGTCGAGCTGCGCGGCGCCGAGGCCGCGCGAGACCCACCACGCCAGCCACCCGCCGCCGAACGCGTCGCCCGCGCCGATCGTGTCGGCTACGTGCGTGGGCACGGCGGCGACCGCCGTCTCGGCGTCCGCGCTCAGCACCGTGGCGCCGTCGGCGCCGAGCGTGAGCAGCACCGCGCGCGGGCCCTGCTGCAGCAGCGCGCGCGCCGCGTCGAGCGGCGCCTGGCCGGGGCGCACCCAGGCGAGATCCTCCTCGCTGGCCTTGACGAGGTCGCTGTAGCGGACGACGCGGGACAGGCGCTCGCGGTACTCCGCCGGATCGGAGATCGCCTGCGGCCGGCAGTTGAGGTCGACGACGACCATCGCGGTGCCCGCCAACCGCTCGGCGACGGCCTCCATCGCGCTGGCCAACGGCTCGAGCACGAGGCCGAGCGTGCCGACGTGCAGCGCCGCGACGTGCGGCGGCAGCGCCGCCAGGGCGGCCTGGGCCGTCAGCCCGGCGGCGGCGGTCGAGGCGGTGTAGAAGCCGTAGCTCGCGGTCGCGTCCTCGTCGAGGCTGGCCAGCGCCAGCGTCGTCGGGTCGTCGGAGCGCACCACGCACTGCAAGCCGACGCCGTCCTCGGTGAGCATGCGCGCGTGCGTCGCGCCGAGCCGGTCGGTCGACAGGCGCCCGAGGAAGGCGACCGGCCGGCGTAGCCGGCCGATCGTGCGCGCGACGTTGAACGGGCCGCCGCCGGCATGGCCGGTGAGGGTGGCGGCCTTATCGCCGGGACCGGCCACGAGGTCGTACAGCGCCTCACCGCCGACGACGATCGGGGCGGCGCTCACGACGAGGCCGCCCGATCGTCCGGGTTCGGGATGGCGACACGGCTGCTCACGAGGGCAGCAGTGTCGCAATTCGCGCGCTCAGCCTGGATCCACGCTCAGCGGACCGCCTTCTTGACGGTCTTCAGGCGCTTGACCTTCAGCGTGCGGCTGGCCGCCGGCAGTGAGGACATCGCGGTCTGCGCGGTGATCTTCAGCGAGCCGCCCTTGCTCTTCAGGCGCTTGGCCGTGCTCCTGGAGAGCGTCACCGTGACCGGCATCGCCTTGCCGCGCGGCAGGGCGACGGTCATCGTGCGCATCGCGGATTTGCCGGCGATCTTGGCGGTGACCTTCACGAGGCAGCCCTTCGGCGCGGACGCCGCGCAGGTCAGCGTGAACTTCATGCTGTTGCGCTTCTTGTTGAGCTTGATCGTGCCGACGGTCGCACGGTAGGCGGTGAACGCCGGGCCTGCCGCGGGCCTGGCCGCGGGTGCCGCCGGCCGGGTCGTCGTGGTGCCGGGGAGGGTGGTCGTCGTGCCCGGCGTCGTGGTGGTCGTGCCGGGTGTCGTCGTCGTCCCGCCGCCGCCACCGCCACCGCCAGCGGTCACCGGGGTCAGCAGCACCGTGATCTGCGTGATGAGGCCCTGCAGCGGCGTGGCGGCCGGCGCCGGCGCGCCCGGCAGCAGACCGGTCGCGGTGCCCAGCAGCGAGGTCAGGACCGCGGGATCCAGGCCGCTCGTGCCCAGCAGCGACTGGACCGTGGTCAGCAGCGCGGCGAGGTCGGTCGGGTCGGCCGGGAGGCCGCCGCCGAGCAGGGCGTTGACCTGCGCGAGCAGCCCGCTGACCTGCGGCCCCGCGGGCGTGCCGCCCGCCAGCGCCGTCGCCTGGCCGAGCAGGCCGGTGATGACGCTGTTCGTGCCGCCGGCCGAGAGCAGGCCGGTGATCTGCGCCGGCGTCAGGCCGCCGACGAGCGACGTCAGCTGCGTCGGGTTCATCGTGCCCAGCGCGCCCGTGAGCTGGCCGGCGTCCAGGGCGCCGAGCAGGCTGGTGAGCTGGGTCGGGTTGGCGGTGTTGAGCAGGCCGGCGGTCTGGCCGGTGGTGAGGCCGTCGACGACCGAGGCCAGCTCCGCCGGCAGCAGCGTGGACAGGGCGGACTGCAGCTCGCCCGTGCTGAGCGCGCCGAGGACGCTGGTGAGGTCGCCGCCGGTCAGCGGGGCGAGCAGGTCGCCGAGCTGGCCCGCGCTGAGCGCGCTGCTCAGTTGCCCGGCGTCGAGGGCGGTGAGCAGGCTGGTGAGCTGGGTCGGGTTGGCGGTGTTCAGCAGGCCGGCGGTCTGGCCGGTGGTGAGGCCGTCGACGACGGACGCGAGCTCCGCCGGGAGCAGGGTGGAGAGCGCGGACTGCAGTTCGCCCGTGCTGAGCGCGCCGAGGACGC
The DNA here is from genome assembly GCA_963742745.1 of uncultured Actinomycetes bacterium. Lineage (GTDB taxonomy): Bacteria > Actinomycetota > Thermoleophilia > Solirubrobacterales > Solirubrobacteraceae > CADCVQ01. The sequence continues at coordinate 59,851 of CAVUND010000014.1, read as the reverse complement.
TGGTGAGGTCGCCGCCGGTCAGCGGGGCCAGCAGGTCGCCGAGCTGAGCGGCGGTGAGCGCGCTGCTGAGCTGCCCGGCGTCGAGGGCGGTGAGCAGGCTGGTGAGCTGGGTCGGGTTGGCGGTGTTCAGCAGGCCGGCCGTCTGGCCGGCGGTGAGGCCGTCGACGACGGAGGCGAGCTCGGCGGGCAGCACCGTGCTGAGCGCGGACTGCAGCTCGCCGGTCGTGAGCGCGCCTACGAGCCTCGTGAGGTCGGTCCCGCTGAGTGGCGCCAGCAGGTCGCCCGTCTCCGTCGCCGTCAGCGTGTCGAGCGCGCCGGCGAGCTGGCCGTTGTTCTGCGCGGCCGCCAGCAGCTTGGAGACCTGGTTGGCGTCGCCGGCGACGAGGAGGTCACCGATGTCGCTCGGGCTGAGCAGGAGGATCAGGGTCTGGACGACGCCCACCGTGGCGTTGGTGATCGTCGCCAGCAGGCCGGCGATGTCGAGCGCGAGCCGCTGGGAGCTCGCCGGGCCGGTGTCGGCGGCGGCCGACGCCGCGCTGACCGTGGTGAGTGAGCCGCCCGCGAGGACGGCGGTGACCGACAGCAGCGCGACGCCGCGTGTCCGCAGATGCATGGAGGTGGTGGGACCTTTCTCGAATGCGCGCCCGGGGATGGCGCAAGGGGGCTGCCTGCGCCCCTATCGACCCAAGCGCCGGCAGATCTTGAGCGCGGTCTGCGCTCGAACGGACGTCCGTTCGATGCCGCGCCGCGCTGGACGTCTGGACGAAGCCGCCTGCGGGCACCCTTGCGCCATGGCCTCCTACTTCGTCCACGACGCGGGCGTGCAGCGCGCGCGACGGCTCATCGACGCGCGCCAGTACGTCCTCGACAGCGAGTGGGGCGACGTCCAGCCCAGCGCCGACGACGAGAACGCCTTCCTCAGGACGCACTCGTGGGAGGAATACGCCGCATGGCATCTCGGCCTCAGAGAGGGCGCCACGGACCACACCAAGGCCCGCTACGCGTTCGTCTGCGGCGACCTGCGGCGGGTGCACCGGTCGGCGCTGATCGCCTGCGTCTACCGCGCGGCCGAGTGGCGCCACAAGACGATCGAGCTCGCCGCCCACGAGCTCCTGCAGCACCTGGACCGCACGAGCGCATGAGCGCCGCCGGCCCGGGCGCGCGAGTTACAGGCAGGGCCGCCGGGCCCTAAATCCCGGCCAGCTGCGCGGCACCGCTGTGCCGCAGTGGAAGCGCATCCGGCGCACCGGCCCTGCCGATCGGTCTACGGCGGCAGCGGCGCCGCGGTTCACGCGCGACGCATGATTCGGGCGCGCCAACCCGGGTAAGGTGGACGTGTGGCAGGGCGCACGAGAAGAGGCCGAGGCGTACGGCGCCGTCGGCCGTTCGGAATGGATGGACGTCGACTGGCAGGAGCACCTGCGCTGGGTCCGCGTCCAGGATCGCTGGATGAACATCATCGACATGGGCTCCGGCGAGCCGGTGATCTTCATCCACGGGTTGTCGGGCTGCTGGCAGAACTGGCTCGAGCAACTACCGCTCTTCGCCCGCGACCATCGCGTGATCGCCGTCGACCTGCCCGGCTTCGGCCAGTCCGAGATGCCCGCCAAGGAGATCTCGATCACCTGCTACGCAGAGGCGATCGACGAGCTGATGCAGGAGCTCGACATCGAGACCGCGCGGATCGTCGGCAACTCGATGGGCGGCTTCATCGGCGCGGAGCTCGCCATCCAGCATCCGGAACGCGTGGAGCGCCTCGTGCTCGTCGCGGCGGCCGGCCTGAGCATCGAGTCGATCCGCACCGAGCGCACCACCGGCCTGCGCCATCGCGCGGAGAACATCGTCTTCTTCACGCTCGGCCACATCGCCTCGCGCTCGGCAACGGTTGCGCTGCGTCCCCGCCTGCGCCACGCGCTGCTGCTGACCGTCGCCGCCCACCCGCAGAAGCTGCCCGGGCCGCTTGCGGCCCAGCAGGTGCTCGGCTCGGGCAAGCCCGGCTTCTCCGACGCGCTGGAGGCGATGTGCCGCTACCCGCTGCGCGACCGCCTCGAGAAGATCGCCTGCCCGACGCTCATCGTCTGGGGCGACAAGGACATCCTCGTGCCGGTCAAGGACGCCGCGATCTTCGAGGAGCTCATCCCCGACTCGCGCAAGATCATCTACAAGGACACCGGCCACGTCTCGATGATGGAGCGCCCGGCACGCTTCAACTCCGACGTGAAGGCCTTCCTCGACGAGGCCCCCGGCGAGCAGCAGCCGACCGCGGACCGGTCGTCCGCCGTCGCCACGTAGGCGAGTTCAGCCGGTCGTGAGCGAGATCGGGTCGCCGACCGCGACCCGGCCCGGCTCGAGCACCTCGCCGTAGACGCCGAAGGCCAGCGGCTCGGTCGTGTCGAGGCCGCCGCGGTAGGAGCGCAGCAGGTCGAGCATCGGGATGTCGGTCTTGCCGCTCTCGGGATGGCGCTGGGTGATCAGGCAGCGCCCGACGTGACCGCGGACGCGCACGACGGCCGCCCCGACGCGCAGCGTCTGCCCGATCCAGGTGTCCTCCTCGTGCGCCTCGGCGAGCCCGTCGACCTCGACGAGCATGCGAAAGCGGCGCGGGTCGACGTGCTCGCCTGCGAGGCGCTCGATCGCGTCCAGCGACGCCCGCGAGATGAGGCTCGCCGCGCCGCCGCGGCCGCGGTCCAGCGCCTTGCGGTGCACGCCCTCGACGACGCGCACGCTGCGCCCGACGTGCGCCGACAGCGCCTCGCCGAAGTCGCCGGTCAGCGCGCGGGCGGGCGTCGGGCGCGAGAAGAACGACGTCTCCAGCGTCTCGTCGGCGTACGCGACGGGTCCCGCGATGCGGGTGCCGTCGGGAAAGGCGAGCGCGAGCTCGTCGCCCTCCAGCGTGGCGACGATCTCGTTCAGGCCGGCGAGCTGCTTGCCGTTGACCATGCGGTCGCGCTCGTCGACGAGATAGAAGCGGCGGTCGTCGGCGACCCCCGCGGCGGTCAGCTCGATCGCCTCGCGGGCGAGCACGCGCAGGCCCTTGACCGGCGTCGTGAGCAGGGCGGCCACGGTCGGTTCGGTCACGCCAGAAGCATGCCATCTGCGCCAATCGGCGATCCGTTTGGGCCGCGTGGGGTATCTGTGTAGTGCGAATGATCGGCCGCAGGGGCAGGAGGAATGACGGGCGTGGGTTCCTGCCGGGGGCCGCGACGCTGCTCGCGCTGACCCTCGTGCTCGCCCTCGGGGCGCCCACCGCCCATGCCCGCGTGACCCTTGTCGCAACCGGCACGCCGGAGCTGGCCTTCCTCGGCATCCCGGGCAACCAGGTCGTCGCGCGGCTGGCCCTGCCGGGGCCCGCGCGGGCGGTTGCCGTGTCGCGCGACGGCACGCGCGGCTATGTCAGCGCGGGCGGCGAGATCGTCGCGATCGACGTCAACACGCGCCTGGAGTCCAACCGCAGCGCGCTCGGCCTCGGCCCGCCGGAGATCTCCGACATCGACCTTTCACCGGGCGGCGAGACGCTCTACGCCGTGCGCGGCACGCAGCTGCTCGTGCTCGACGCCCAGACGCTCGCCGCGCGCGGCGCCATCGAGCTGCGCGGCGAGGGCGCCCAGCTCGCCGTCGCCCGCAACGGCTCCAACGCCGCCGTGACGCTGCGCAGCGGGCGGGTGGCGATGGTCTCGCTCGGCTCGGCGGCGCTGCTGCGCCTCGTCAAGCTCAAGGACGCGGCCGGCGTGGCGATCGCCGACAACGGCCTCACCTACGTCACGGCGCGCGAGCGCCTGCGCGTGATCGCGCCCGGCCAGCGCCGCGTGCGCAAGAAGGCGATCAAGCTGCCCGACGGCGCGGGCGGTGCGCTGACGCTGTCGCCCGGGCGCTCGCGCGTCGTCGTCGGCGCGGCGGAGGGCGGCACGTCTGGGGCGATCGTCGAGTTGCGCACCGCCAAGGTGCAGCGCATCGTCGCGTCGCGCGGACCGGGCCGAGCGGCGTGGTATCCGGACGCCAGCCGGATCGCCGTCGCCGACGGCGGCTCGGCGTCGGTGTCGCTGATCAGCCCCTTCTCGCGCGGCCGGATCGGGCTCGTGTCGCTCCCCGGCACAGCACCGAGCGACCTCGTCGTCCAGCCCGGCCTGGCGCTGATGAGCGGCACCGAGGCCGCCGACCGGTTGACCGGCACGCGCGGCGACGACCGGATCGACGGCCTCGGCGGCGACGACGTGCTGCGCGGCGGCCGCGGGCGCGACGTGATCGCCGGCGGCCTCGGCAACGACACGCTGTCGGGCGGCAACAACAGCGACGGGATCGACGGCGGCGACGGCGACGACATGATGACCGGCGGCACCGGCAACGACGAGATGCGCGGCGGCAGCGGCCGCGACAGCCTCAACGGCGGCACCGGCAACGACACGATGCAGGGCGAGGACGGCGACGACGCGCTCGACGGCGGCGACGGCGACGACACGATCGAGGGCGGCAACGGCAACGACACGATCGTCGAGAAGGGCTTCGGCGACGACAAGCTGCTCGACGGCGGCACCGGCAACGACGTCATCCGTGGCGGGCGCGGCTCTGACCAGCTGATCCTGGGCGGCGACGGAGACGACCAGCTCTACGGCGAGTCGGGCTCCGAGCGGATCCGCGGCGGGCTCGGCAACGACCTCATCGACGGCGGCCGCGCGGGCGACCGGCTCGAGGGCGACGAGGGCGACGACGTCATCAAGGGCGACGCCGGCAACGACCACCTCTACGGGCGCGACGGCAACGACAAGCTCGACGCCGGCTCGGGCAACGACGAGCTGCTCGGCGAGGCCGGCAACGACGAGCTCGTCGGCGGCAACGGCGTCGACACGTTCGACGGCGGACCCGGCGACGACGTCATCCGCGCCGCCGACGACAGCCCCGACACGGTCGACTGCGGCGAGGGCAGCGACACCGTCTACGTGGAGGTCGACGCGCCGGCGCGCGACGTCCTGAGCGGCTGCGAGACGGTCGTCGCGATCCCCGCCGAGCCCGACAGCGACACGACCGCGGTCATCACGATCCGCGGGACGCGCAACCCCGACCGGTTGATCGGCACGGCCGGGGATGACTCGATCTTCGGCCGCGGCGGCGCCGACCGGATCTACGGCATGGCGGGCAACGACTACGTCGACGGCGACGCCAACGACGACCGCCTGCACGGCGGCGACGGCGACGACACGATCGCCGGCCGCAAGGGCCACGACACGATCTGGGGAGACGCGGGCAACGACCGCATCACCGGCGACCGCGGCCGCGACCGGATCCTCGGCGGCGCCGGCAACGACACGATCTACGGCAACTACGACGCCGACACGATCGAAGGCGGCAGCGGCAACGACCGCATCAACGTCGTCCACGGCGGCAACGACGTCGTTGCCTGCGGGCCCGGAAGCGACGTCGTCTTCGCCGATCCGCGCGACCGGGTCGCCGGGGATTGCGAGAGCGTCCGGCGCTAGCTTTGGCGCCTCGTGGCGGGCGTGGACGGTTCGCGCCGCCAGGAGACCGCGTCGCCAGCTCGGCCTCAGGGCGCGGCCGGCCGCCGCAGCGCGCCGAACACGGCGTCGGCCGTCGCGCGCTCGAGGTGGCGCGCGCGCCCCTGGCCGCCCGAACCGACCGTGACGCGCAGGTCGGCGAGCGCGGCGCGCGCCTGTAGCGGCGTGTAGGTCAGCGCGTGCTCCTGCAGGCGCCGGCGGCGGGCGAGCAGCGTGCGCCGCGCCAGGCGCGCCTCGCGGACGACGACGACGCCGCCCGCCAGGCGCACGCCGCAGGCGCGGTGCGCGCGCAGACCGGCGAGCGCGCCCGCCAGCGCGAGCACCGGCGCGACCGGCCACGCCTCCGGCGCGAGCGCCACGGCCGGAAGCGCGCCGGCCAGGCCGCCGGCCAGCGCCGGCACGAGCACGAAGCGCCGCAGGGCGCGGCGCGGCGGGCGCTCGAGCGCGCCGGCCGTCAGCGCGAGCTCCGGGACGAGCCGCGCGATCACCGCCTCCGCCTCGCTGCGGCGCACGAGCGGCAGCAGCGTGCGCCCGGCGGCCTGCTCCCCGCCGTGGGCGGCGCTCTCCAGGCGCAGGGCGGCGAGGCCGAGGGGGCCGCGCGCAAGCCCCTCGACGATGACGACGCCGTCGACGCGCGCGAGCGGGATGCTGATCGCGCGCCGCGCGAGCAGGCCGCTGCGGACGCGCAGCACGTCCGCCTCGCGCTGCACCTCGAAGCCGGCGAAGACGACGATCGCGGCGAGGAACGACAACACGTACGCCGCCGCGAGCAGCAGGCCCGCGGCGAGCGCCACCGCGCCGACCGAGTCCAGGCGCGAGAGCAGGCCCTCGCCGTCCTTCTCGACGTCGATGACGTTGTTGAGCAGGGCGTAGACGCCGGCGACGGCGGACACCGCGACGCTGATCTGGGGGCCGGTCGCGGCGGCGAGCAGCAGGCCGCGCATCCCCAGCGCGATGCGCTCCTCGGGCGGCGCGGGCGCCGGCTGGCCGAGCGCGAGCCGCAGGCGCGCCGCCTCCTCGTGGGTGACGGCCGCCAGCACGATCTCGTCCTCGTCGGCGGCGCCGGCGACCTGGACGCGTACCTCGACGACGCCGAAAAGCCGCTGCAGGGGACCGGTCGCGGTGTCGACGGACTGCACCCGCGCGGCCGGCACGATCTTCTCGTCGGGCGTGAACAGGCCGGAGCGGTAGTGCAGCGCGCCGTCCGCCATCCAGTAGCCGGTCTTGCGCCAGCGCGCGTAGCCGATCCCCAGCCCCGCCGCGATCCCGCCGAGCGCGAGCAGGATCGTGAGCCCCGGAGCCGTGCCGCGGACGATCGCGACGAGGATCACGCCGGCGAAGAGCTGCATCGTCGAGCGCAGCCCGTCGACGACGACCGCGGCGTGATGCAGGCGCCGCGGCGCCTCAGAGGTCATCGGGCGTGCGCAGCCGCGCGAGGATCCGGTCGCGCACGTCGTCGGCCTGCGCGGGCTCGAGGCCGGGGATCGCCGTCGCCCCGGCGGCGGTGTGCACGCGCAGGACGACGACCCCGAAGGTGCCGGTCCAGCCCGTCCGCGTCACGGCCACGTGCTGGATGCGCGTGAGCGGCACGATCGTGCGCGTCACCTTCCAGACGCCGTGCAGGAGGTCGAGCTCCTCGTCGTGCAGCTCCCAGCGCCAGCGCGCGTGGCGGATGCGCGGGACGACGATCACCGAGGCCAGTTCGGTGGCGACGGCGACGAGCGGCAACCACGGCATGAGCACGCCGAACGCGGCCGCGAGCCCGAATGCGACGCCGATCACGGCGAGCGCGATCAAGGCCTCCTCCCAGAACCACATCCGGCGAACCCCGTCGGGCAACGGGTTCGCCGGCGCGGGTCGCGCGTCCGGTGTCACCGCCCAGTCATAGCACGCGCGGCCGGCCCCTCCCGGGAGGGGCCGGCCGCGGCGCGCCGGGCGATCACCGAGCGGGCTTCGCCGGCCGGTTGGCCTCGAAGGCGGCCTTCACGGCGTCGGCGCCGACGCCGAGGTCGGAGGCGATCGCCGCGTACATCGCGGCGTGACGGGCGGCGTGCTCGGCCTTGCGGGCGGCCTCGATCTTCGCGAAGGCGGCCTTCACCGTCGCCGTGTCGAGGTTCAGGCCGCTCGCCAGCGCGGCGATGAGCTTCGTGTTGCTCGGCCTGGCGCCGCGTGGCGGCCGGGCGGCTGCCGTACCGGCGGCGGGCTTGGCCGGCCGGTTGGCCGTGAGGATCGCCTGGACGTCGGCGGCCTCGACGCCGAGCGCGGCGGCGAGCTCGGTGGCCATGCCGTCGCCGCGGCGCGCGCCGTCGGCCGGCCTGGCGGACGGATTGGTCCGGTTGGCGGCCATCGCGGCCTTGAGCTGAGCGGTGGTGACGCCGAGCGTCGAGGCGATCTTCGCCAGCGACGCGCTGCTCATCGGACCACCGGGCTGGCCGGAGCGGGCCGGGCGCGAGCCGGCGTCGCCGGATGCGGCCTGGGCGACGCCGAGGCCGCCGCCGCCGAGCAGGGCGGCGGTGGAGATGATGGCTGCGGTCTTGCGGATGCGGGACATGGGTTCCTCCTGGGATCGGGTGGGTGCTGCGTGCTGCACGAGCACCATCGATCCCGCCGCTGGGAGGAGCCTGGGAGGGGACTGGGACTTCTGCGCGGCGCTAGATGACGCGCTGCTGCGAGGGCGACGCGCCCAGCGCGTCGACCTCGATGCCGACGATCTCGGCGATCCGCGCGCGAGCCTGGCGCTCGTCGGCGGCGGGCACGTTCTTGACGATGAGCGGCGCGTCGCGGCCGTAGATCGCCTCCTTGCCCTGCTCGACGATGACCCCGTCCATCGCCTCGAGCTGGGCGCGGATCTCGGCGCTGACCTCGTGCCAGGCGGGGATCCCGATCGAGAAGACGTGGCGGATGCCGCGCCCGGCGTCGAGCGCGCCGTGGACGCGGTCGACGGCGAGCCCGTACCGCTCGGCCAGCGCGGGCGCGTCGTCGCGGTCGATCTCGCCCTCGTTGGATCCGATGTGGCGCGCCGCGTCGGACTTCGCCATGTCGCAGAGGTCCATGAGGAACTGCTCGAGGTCCCACTCGCCCTGCAGGGGCTTGTCGAAGCCGAAGTGCATGATCGAGCGCCCGGACTGTCCCTGGGGCCACGCCCAGGTGCCGTCGACGACGTGGTGCTCGAGCAGATAGCGCATCTGGAAGATGCCCTGCTCGGCGCCCGCGTCGGCGTAGTCGGCGAGCGCCTCGAGCGACTCGGCGCTCTGCAGATAGCGCGGATCGTCGGGGTTCTCCGCGGCGGTCGCGCGGTGCGTCGCGGCCTGCTCGCGCAGGTACTGGGAGATGGCGTTCACGGCGCAGATGATCGCGCACGCGGCCGGATCGCACACCCGCGGTCGCTGGGCGCCGCCGCCGTGATGGCGCCCGACGGCGTCGGTTTCGTCGCGGGCGCGCTCGCCGCCGGTCGGCTCGCACGTGACCTCGAGGCTCGTCGAACGATTGCCGCGCATCTTGCGTCAGCCCGCTCGTGGGTACCGCCCGTCCAGTGCGGGGACGCAAACGAACCGGCAGTCGTGCACCCCGCCGACGCTCAGAACGCCGCGGACGGGACCCCTCACGGCCGCGGGGGACCACCGGATGCCGGCGATCCCCCGCTCCCGCGGCTATGTCCTGCGGCAGGCTACGCCTGTGAGGACGCCGACGCCGGCGCTCCCGCCGGCGCGGTCTGGCCGCCGCGCGGCAGCCATGACAGACCGCGCGGCAGGTACCAGTTCCAGTCGCCCAGCAGCTTCATCGTGGCGGGCAGCAGCACCGCCCGCACGATCGTCGCGTCGATGAGGATCGCCGCGGCCAGGCCGACGCCCATCTGCTTGAACTCGATCGCGCCGAGCGTGGCGAAGACCGAGAACACGGCGATCATCACGAGCGCCGCGCTCGTCACGACGCCCGCCGTGGACTTGATCCCTCCGGCCACCGCGTCCTCGGTCGTGGCCCCGCCGAGCACCGCCTCGCGGATCCGGCTGATGATGAACACGTGGTAGTCCATCGACAGGCCGAACAGCACGACGAAGAGAAACAGCGGCAGCCATGACGTGATCCCGCCGATCGCCTCCGTGCCGAGCAGCGACACGCCCCAGCCGTGCTGGAAGACGAGCGTCAGCACGCCGTAGCTCGCGCCCACCGACAGCAGGTTGAGCACGATCGCCTTGATCGGGATGACGATCGAGCGGAACTGAAACAGCAACAGCAGGAACGCGGCGCCGAGCACGAAGCCGAACACGACCGGCAGGTGGGACTTCATCGTGTCGTTGAAGTCCTTGCTGCCGGCGGTGTCACCGCTGATGTCCACGGTCGTGCCGGGCACGGCGGCGATCGTCGCCGGGACGACGTCGTCGCGCAGCGCGGCGAGCGAGGCGAGCGCCTCGTCGCTCTCGCCGGTCCCCTTCAGCGGGATCTCGACGATCGCGAGCGTGCGGTCGGGATTGACGCGCACGTCGATCGGCTCGGACATGCGGCCGGTCTGCACCGCCTGCGAACGCAGGTCGGCGATCCCGGCGCGCACCGCGGGCGCCGTGACGTCGGCGGCCTGCACGACGACCTCCGCGGGCTCGGGGGCGCCGGGGAAGGCGGCCTGCACGCGGTCGTAGGTCCCGCGCACCGGCACGTCGGCGGGCAGGCCCTCGATTCCGGCGGACATCGTGTGCATGCCGAGCGCCGGCAGCGCCATCGCGACGAGCGCGAGCGCGGCCAGGCCGGCGGAGACCTTCGGACGGGCCAGCACGCGATCCAGGACCCAGCCCCAGGCGCGGGACTGCCCGCCGGTGCGATGGCGCAGACGGCCGAGAACCGGCACGCGGCCCTTCTCGGTCCAGCCCTTCTCGCCCAGCCAGGAGAGCATCGCGGGCAGGAACGTCAGCGAGCCGACGACCGCGACGGCGACGACCGCCATCGTGCCGAGGCCGAAGGAGACGAACACCGACGAGCCGGAGATCAGCATGCCGGCCATCGAGATGAGGACGACGATGCCGGAGACGACGATCGCGTGGCCCGACGTGGCGGCGGCCGCCTCGAGCGCCGCCTGCGAGCCCTTGCCCTTGTCGCGCTCCTCCATCTCGCGGCGCACGTAGAACATCGAGTAGTCGACGCCGACGGCGAGGCCGATGAGCAGCACGACCGAGCCGATCTGGTCGGCGACGGGCGTGAGCTGGCTGATCGGGCCCAGCAGGCCGAGCGTCGCGCCGACGGCGGTCATGCCGAGCAGCAACGGCAGGCCGGCCGCGACGAGCGCGCCGAAGGCGAGCAGCAGGATGATCAGCGTGAGCGGAAGCGACAGCGTCTCGGCGCGCTTGAAGTCGTCCTCGAGCGCCTTGTCGAACGCCTTGCTCGCCGAGGCTCCGCCGATCTGCTCGACGCGCAGGTCGGGGTGTGCCCGCTGCACGGCCGCGGTCGCGGCGAGCGTCGCGCCGACGCGATCGGCCGCCTGCTCGTCGTCGCCGGCGATCTCGAAGCTCAGCAGCGCCGAGCGCCCGTCCTTGGAGATCTGGCCGGTGGCGCCGGCATCGAACGGCGAGACGACCTTCTCGACGTGCGGTGTGCGCTTCAGCCGCTGCGCGAGCTCCGTGCCGGCCTGTTCGAGCGCCGCCCGCGACCCGTCGCCGGATCGCGCCTGCAGCAGCACCTGCTCGCCGCTGGACTCCCGGAAGCCCGCCTGCTCGACGGCGAGATCAGCGGTCCGCGACGAGCCGTTGCCCATCTCGGCGTCGCTGAGCGATTTCGTGCCGATCATGCCGCCGCCGACGGTCGCGGCGATGACGAATGCGATCCAGCCGAGGATCGCGATCCTGCGGTGTTGTGCGCTCCAACGGCCTGCCCGTGCTGCGAGATTCGCCGGTCTCATGACTGCTCCCGTCGTCGAAGAGTGATCGTGCGCTCACTCTCATCCAACGGGGCCGCGGAGTCGCTGCGGCAGACGGGCGAACGGGGTGGGGCTAGCCCCCCGGCGCCAGGGTCGGGCTACTACGAGAGCGTCGCCTCGTAGGCCTCGGCGTCGAGCAGGGCGTCGACGTGCTCGGGCGCGCCGGGCTCCATCTTCACGATCCAGCCGGCGCCGAACGGGTCGTCGTTGATGACGCCCGGCTGCGAGGCGAGGACCTGGTTGGTCGTCATGAGCTTCGCCGTGAACGGCATCTTGACCGCCATCGACTTCGTCTCGCCGCTGATGCGGCACATGACGTCGCCGACGTTGAGCAGCTCGCCGGGGTAGGGCAGCTCGACGAAGCTGATCGGGCCCAGCGCGTCGGCGCCGGCCTGGGTGATGCCGAGGGTCACGAGCTTCTCGCGATCGCGCACCCACTCGTGGGTCTCGGTGTAGCGCAGGTTCTCCGGAACGGTGGCCATGCCCAGAACATAGGCCATGGCCACCGCGCTCACGCGCCATCCCACGTGCCGGTGGCGGCCGCTTCGCGGGCGAAGTGCGCGAAGTCGCGCGGCGCGCGGCCGAGCGCGCGCTGCACGCCGTCGGCGAGCTGCGCGTTGCGCCCGTCGAGCACCTCGTCGAAGAGGTAGCCCAGCAGCGCGACGACGTCGCCGGGAACGTGGTCGGCCGCGAGCGCGGCCGCGTAGTCCTCGGCGGGGATCGGCACGTAGCGCAGGTCGCGACCGCAGGCCCGGCCGATCTCCGCGACGGCGTCGGCGAACGTCAGCAGGCGCGGACCGGTCAGCTCGTAGAGCCGGCCGGCGTGTCCGTCCTGCGTGAGCGCGGCGACCGCGATGTCGGCGATGTCGTCGACGTCGACGAACGGCTCGGGCACGTCGCCGACCGGCAGCGCGAGCTCGCCGCCGAGCAGCGAGTCGCGAAAGGCGGTCTCGCTGAAGTTCTGGCAGAACCACGCGGCGCGCAGGATCGTCCACTCGGCGCCCGAGTCCTGCAGCACGCGCTCGGCGCGCTGGGCCTCCTCCTCGCCGCGGCCGGAGAGCAGCACGAGCCGGCGGGTGCCGGCGGCGAGCGCCGCCGCGGTCAGCGCCGCGATCGCCTCCGGGGCGCCGGGCGCCGCGAGGTCGGGGTAGAACGAGACGTAGGCCGCGGACGTGTCGCGCAGCGCGGGCGCCCAGGTCGCGCGGTCCTCCCAGTCGAAGGGCGGCGTGCCGGCACGCGAGCCGATGCGCACCGGCACGTCGAGGGCCTGCAGGCGCTCGGCGACGCGGCGTCCGGTCTTCCCGGTGGCGCCGACGACGAGGATCGGCCTGCCGTCGCTGTGGCTGTCGCGCAGCGGGCTCATGCGACGGCCCCGGCGCGCAGCGGCGCCGCCTGCCGGCGCTCGCCGCGCGGCCGGGCGAACGGGGCGAGCAGCATCCGCTGCACGCCGAGGCTGACCATGGCGGCGTGCGCCTCACGGTCATATGTGCGCGCCAGGCGTGCGAGCTCGAAGAGGTTGCGCGGCAGGCCGCGGCGCGTCATCCGCCCGGCCTGCGCCATCGCGATGACCTCGGCGAACATGTCCTCCATCGCCAGCGCGGGGCGGACCTCGACGCGCAGGCGCGCCTCGCCCTCGCCGGCGTTCCTGAAGGCGTGCGCGATGCCGGGGGCGACCTCGACGACGTCGCCGGGGTGCGCCAGCCGCTTGCGGCGCCCGACGCGGAACTGCATCGTGCCCTCGACGACCTCGAAGCGCTCGGTCTGGTGCGGGTGCACGTGGGCGATCGGCACGGCGCCGCCGGGGCGCAGGCTGAAGTCGAAGGCGAGCAGCTCGCCGCCGGTCGTGGCGGCGGTCGCGGTGAACGTGAAGCGCTCGCCGGTGACGGGGTTCTCGAGCGTCTGGCCGGGGGTGATCATCGTGGGCTCCTTCGGTGCGGTCGGCGTGGGCATGGGAGCCATTCAACGCCCGTGTCGTGAGACTGTCCATGGCCGAATTGCGCAACCACATGTTTCATCGTCTACAGTTCGCGCATGGATCCGCTGGCCGACCTCCTCGATGGGCCGCGCGCCCGCAACGCGTTCCTCCTGCGCTCGGTGCTCGATCCGCCGTGGGCGCTGCGCATCCAGGACGAGGCGCCGCTGACGCTCGTCGCCGTGGTCCGCGGAGCGGCCTACCTCGTGCTCGCCGAGGGCGACCCGGTGCGCGTGACGCCGGGCGACGTGGCGATCCTCCGCGGCCCCGACCCCTACACGGTCGCCGACGATCCCGCGACCGAGCCGTCGGCGATCATCCATCCCGGTCAGCGCTGCGAGACGCCCGACGGGGCGCCGCTGAGCCAGGCGATGGACCTCGGCGTGCGCACCTGGGGCAACAGCGCCGATGGCGAGACGGTGATGCTCACCGGCACCTACGAGTTCGCCGGCGAGATCAGCCGCCGGCTGCTGCGCGCGCTGCCGCCGCTGCTCGTGCTCGGGGCCGGTCAGTCCGACGCGACGCTGACGGCGCTGCTCGCGGCCGAGATCACGCGCGACGCGCCCGGTCAGGAGGCGGTGCTCGACCGCATGCTCGACCTGCTGCTGATCTCCACGCTGCGCTCCTGGTTCTCACGCCCGGAGGGGCAGGCGCCCGCGTGGTACCGCGCCCAGAGCGACCCGGTCGTCGGCCCCGCGCTGCGGATGCTGCAGAACAACCCCGCGCACCCGTGGACGGTCGCGTCGCTGGCGACCGCGACGAACGTCTCGCGGGCCGCGCTCGCGCGGCGCTTCAACGAGCTCGTCGGCGAGCCGCCGATGACGTTTCTCACCGGCTGGCGGCTGGACCTCGCCGCGGACCTGCTGTGCGAGACCGACGCGACGATCAGCGCCGTCGCCGAGCAGGTCGGCTACGGCAGCCCGTTCGCGCTGAGCACGGCGTTCAAGCGCGTGCTCGGCGTCAGCCCGCAGCAGCACCGGGCGCGGTCACGCGCGCCGGCGCAGGCGATCGCCTCGTAGGCGGCGGTCAGGCGGCGCCGGCGCGCAGGTAGGCGAGCACGGCGAGCACGCGGCGGTGGTCGTCGTCGCTGGCGGGCAGGTCGAGCTTGGCGAAGATGTTGCGCACGTGCTTCTCGACGGCGCCGCCGCTGACGACCATCGCCCGCGCGACGGCGGCGTTGGAGCGCCCCTCGGCCATGAGCTCGAGCACCTCGCGCTCGCGCGGCGTCAGCGAGCCGATCGCGTCGTCGGGATCGTTGCCGGACTGGCGCGCGCGCATGAGCTCGGCGACGACCTCTCGGTCCAGTGCCGTGCCGCCGTCGGCGACGCGCTGCACGGCCTCGATGAACGCGCGCACGTCGCCGACGCGCTCCTTGAGCAGGTAGCCGACGCCGGCCTCGCCGGAGGCCAGCAGCTCGGCGGTGTAGACGGGCTCGACGTACTGCGAGAGCACGAGCACGCCAAGGCCCGGGTGGCGGCGGCGCGCCTCGATCGCCGCGCGCAGCCCCTCGTCGGTGAACGTCGGCGGCAGGCGCACGTCGACGATCGCCAGATCCGGCTTGTGACCGGCCACGATCCGCTCGAGGCCCGGCCCGTCCTCGGCCTGGGCGACGACGTCGATGCCGTTCTCGCGCAGGAGGGCGACGATCCCCTCGCGCAGCAGCGCGAGGTCCTCGACGATCACAGCCCGCATGGCAGCTCCGCTCGGACCGTGGTCCCGCCGCCGGGCGGGCTCGTCACCGACAGCGTGCCGTCGAGCGCCTCGACGCGGCTGCGCAGACCGGTCAAGCCGCTGCCCGCCGGGTCGGCGCCGCCCGGTCCCTCGTCGGCGATCTCGAGCACGAGCGTGTCATCGCGGTCGAGTGTGACGCGCACGTGGGCGGCCGCGCCGTCCGCATGCTTGGCGACGTTCGTCAGCGCCTCGGCGACGACGAAGTAGGCGGCCGTCTCGACGACCGGCAGCGGCCGGCGGTCGGGGTCGGCGTCGATCGTCACGCCGATCGCCGAGCGCCGCGCGAGCGCCTCGACCGCCGCCTTCAGACCGCGGTCGGCGAGGATCGGCGGCGCGATGCCGCGGGCGAGGTCGCGCAGCTCGGCGATCGCCAGGCTCGCGTCCTCGCGGGCGGCGCGGACGAGCGCGGCGGCCTCGGGCTGGTCGGCGAGGCGCTCCTCGGCGCGGCCGAGGTTCATGCTCAGCGCGACGAGCCGCGCCTGCGCGCCGTCGTGCAGGTCGCGCTCGATGCGCCGCAGCTCGGCGGCCTGGACGTCGAGCGCCCCCTGCCGCGTTCGGGTCAGCACGTCGACGCGCTGGACGAGCTGTCGGCGCTCGATCCAGGGCAGGCGGTCGCCGTAGAGCATGAGCGCGCGGAGCGCCAGCACCGTGCCCATGCCGAGCATCGGCCAGATCGGCCAGACGTAGCCGAAGCCGGTGAGCGCCCAGATGACCCACTGGTAGACGGCGATGAGCGCGCAGAACTCGACCTTGACGCGGAAGCTGCGGTCGCGGTCGCGGCGGGCCGCCCAGGCGCGGACGGCGACGGCGTGCAAGGAGACGGTGACGGCGAGCCCGAACCAGACCCAGACCGGCCAGAAGTAGCCGCCGGTCGCGATCCAGATGATCGTCACGACGAGCGCGGTGAGCAGCGACAGCGAGATGTGCAGCTCGAAGGAGGGGCCCAGCGGCGGCGGGGAGGCCGGCGCCGGCGCGGGTGTCGCCGGAACCTCGCCGCGGGGGCGCAGGACGAAGTCCATCGCCGCGAGCTCGGCCGTCGTGACGGCCCGCACGAGCACGCCGCACAGCGGGACGAGCAGCAGACCGAGGGCGGTGGTGGCGAGCGCTTCCGGGAGGGTGTCGATCGCCGCGTCGGCGCCGAGGTCGATGCCGCTCGGCAGCGCCCAGTACCACAGCGGCAGCGTGAGCATCCCGATGACGGCGGCCCACAGCCCGACCGCCAGTCCCGCGGGGAACGGCCCGAGCCAGCCCCACACGGCCGACCAGCCGAAGTCGCGCCATGTCGACCCTTCGCCGATGAGCTCGTGCAGTCGTGCCGCGTACGAGCGGGGCTCGTCGCTCAGCGGGCGGTAGCGCTCCTCGATCGGCGCGCCGCGCACGATCGCCGCGCGGCGGCGCTCGACGCGCGCCAGCCAGCGCATCGCCAGCAGCGTGCCGAGCGCGGCGAACAGACCGACGTACGTGACCGCCAGCACCATGCTGACGATGCTCCCGATGGTCCACAGGACCAGCGCGACCGTGGCCGTCAGCAGCCCCGCGAGGTTGAAGAGCAGGTCGCGGGCCCAGCGGGGTGCGTGGGTGTGAAGAAGGGTCTCGAACACGACCAGGAGCATCGTGCCACGCGCCGCGGAGCGCCATGAAGCCTGTGGGTGTCCGGGGGTGGGGAGAACCCCCGTCCGCGGCGGCGCGGCTGCTCGGACCGTGTTGGCGTCTTGCGGTCTGGCGGTCCTGCTGGACTGCTTCTCTGAGGCTGTGAGTTCGGTTCGGGCGGGCCGGGGCGCCGGGGTCGGCCTCCGGAGGTTCGGGTTGCGTGGTGAGTTGACCCCTCATACAGGGGTCAAGTCACCACGCTGACGCGATTCGCCCCTCTCGCGCGGCTTCGACGCGCGTATGGCGAGTTGACCCGTAGCGGCGGGTGATTCGCCACGCGACCGCCGCGCGCTCGAGACCGCCGGCCGCGGCTGGAATCAGCGCTTGGCGTGGCCCAGCGGCGGCTCGCGCCGCACCGGCTGGGCGGGCCGCGCCCGCACCCGCGCCGGCTGCAGCGCCCGCGACACGGGCTCGCCGACAACGTCGAGCGCGACCCGCTCGCCGTGGTGCTCGACGGTCAGCGGCTCGCCGTCGAGCAGCTCGTACCGCGCGGTGGCGCCGGCCACCGTCACACGCAATCGCCGCCCGCGGTAGACCATGCGGAAGCTCAGGCGCGTCAGGCCTGCCGGCAGGCGCGGAGCGAACGTCAGCGTCTTGCCGTGGTCGCGCATCCCGCCGAAGCCCGCGACGGCGACGAGCCACGACCCCGCCAACGCCGCCAGGTGGACGCCGTCCTTCGTGTTGAACGCGAGGTCGCGCAGGTCGATGAACGCCGTCTCGCCGAGGTAGTCGTAGGCGAGGTCGACGTGGCCGACCTCGGCGGCGACGATCGCCTGCACGCACGCCGACAGCGAGGAGTCGCGAACGGTGATCGCCTCGTAGTACTCGAAGTCGCGTGCCTTCTGCTCGTCGCTGAAGCAGTCGCCGCAGGCGTACAGCGCCATGACGAGGTCGGCCTGCTTGACGACCTGGCTGGAGTACAGGAGGTAGTACGGGTAGTGCAGCAGCAGCGGGTAGTGCTCGTCCGGCGTGTTGGCGAAGTCCCAGTGGCGGTAGCGCGTGAACTGCTCGCACTGCTGCGTCACGCCCAGCTCGTCGTCGTGGGGGATGACGATCGCGTGCGCCGCGTCGCGCCAGCTGGCGACCTCCTCCTCGTCGACGCCGAGCGCGGCGGCCTGCTTGGGGTGGCGGACGGCGAGCGTCGCCGCGATGCGCAGGTTGCGCGCCGCCATGAGGTTCGTGTAGACGTTGTTGTCGGCGATCGACGTGTACTCGTCGGGCCCGGTGACACCGTCGATCCGGAAGCCCCCGGCGGCGTCGTGGTGGCCGACCGAGCGCCACAGCCGCGCGGTCTCCACGAGCAGCTCGAGCGCCGGTCCGCGCTCGAAGGCCTCGTCGCCGCTGGCCGCGAGGTAGCGCCGTGCGGCGTCCGCGATGTCGGCGTTGATGTGGAAGGCGGCCAGGCCGGCGGGCCAGTAGCCCGAGCACTCCTTGCCGGAGATCGTGCGCCAGGGGAAGGCCGCGCCCTTCAGGCTCAGCTCCGCCGCCCGGGCCTGCGCGAGCCCGAGCGTCGAGTGGCGCCACAGCAGCGCGTCGCGCGCGGCGGCCGGCGCGACGTAGGTCAGCACCGGCAGCGTGTAGGTCTCCATGTCCCAGAAGGAGTGACCGTCGTAGCCGCGGCCGGTGAGGCCCTTCGCCGGGATCGCGCGGCCCTCGGCGCGCGCGGCGGCCTGCAGGACCGAGAACAGCGCGAAGCGCATCGCCTGCTGCAGCGCCGGGTCGCCGTCGAGCTCGATGTCGGCGCCCGCCCAGAACTCGTCGAGGTAGGCGCGCTGGGAGGCCAGCAGCTCCTCCCAGCCGGTGTGCATGACGGCGGCCAGCGCGGCGTCGACCTGGTCGCGCAGGGCGGGCAGCGAGCGCCGGCTCGACCAGCCGTAGGCGATGAACTTCTCGATCCGCAGGCACTCGCCCGGATCGAGGTCGGTGGCGAACGTCACCCGCGCGAGGTCCTTCTCGCTCTCGGCGCCGGTGACGACCTCCTGCGGGCAGCTGACGACGTGGTCCATGCCCGCGGCGACGCGCAGCTTCGAGGCGCGGGTGACGTGCACAAGGCCGGCGCGAAGCTCGTGGTGGCCGTTGAACTCGCCCTGCAGCGGCTTGCGCAGCGCGGCGGCCGCACGCGGGTCGTTCGTCGTCTCGGGCACCGGCTCGTTGGCGATGAGCTCGGACTGCACGACGATCCGTGCCGGATCGCCGTAGGGCTCGACCGCGTAGGAGATCGCGGCCACCGCGCGCTGGACGAAGGAGACCAGGCGCGTCGTGCGCAGGATCACGCCCTGGCCCGCCGGCGAGCGCCAGCGCACCTCACGGCGCAGGACGCCGGTGCGCAGGTCCAGCGTGCGCGTGTGGTCCTCGACGGTTCCGTAGCGCAGGTCGAACGGCTCGTCGTCGACGAGCAGCCGCAGCACCTTGCCGTTCGTGACGTTGATCATCGTCTCGCCGGACTCGGGGTCGCCGTAGCCGGCCTCGGCGTACGGCAGCGGCCGGGACTCGAAGAAGCCGTTGAGGAACGTTCCCGACCGGCCCGACGGCTCACCCTCGTCGAGGTTGCCGCGCAGGCCGATGTGCCCGTTGGACAGCGCGAAGATCGACTCCGTCTGTGCGAGCAGGTCGAGCTGCAGCTTGCGCTCGGGGATCGTCCAGGGATCGACTGCGTAGACGTCGGCCCCGATCATGGGGTGCAGTCTGCCCGGTTGGCGGCATGGTTCAAGCCTCGGCGGATCACCCCTTGATCGCGGCTGTGGCGCGGGTAGGATCGGCGCACGATGCCGGGAGCTGGAACCAAGGACGACCCATGGGTGCTCAAGACGCCGCCCGGCACCTCGGAGTACACGATGTACCGCGACGAGGACCGCGATCCGCCGGCGATCGTCTGCCAGGTCGGCAAGTCGACGCTGCTCTACGACGCCCGTGCGATCGACGACCTGCACGCGATGCTCGTCGAGCACGGCGACTGGATCGACCTCGGCAGCGCCGACGAGCAGAAGCCGGCGAAGGAGGGCACGGTCGAGGCGTGGGGCCGCTCGCCCGACAACCCCGTCGGCGGCTTCTACGGGCGCAAGAAGGGCATGCGCGGGCGCTTCGGCATGTACATGCCGCCGCTGCTGGAGGAGCTCGGGCTCGCCGAGCTCGAGCACAACCCGCGCAACAACCGCATGCGCGCCGCTCAGCCGGGCTGAGATTCGGCCGTCCGGGCGCGCCGAGTGCGGATATCGCACCGGGCGCGCCCCGACCGACGGACTACGCGGCCGGCGTGCGCCGCTTGCGCGGCACGGGCTTCGGCGCCGCGGGCGCGGGCATCAGCAGCTCGAGCTCCTCGCGCAGCCACCCCATCATCTCCGCCACGTCCGGCATCTGCTCGCGGTCGGCGACGATCCCGACGTCGAGGTGGCCCATGTACGACATCACGGTGATGTTCAGCCCCATGCCGTGCGTGATGACCGACACCGGGTAGTTGGCCTCCAGCCGCGCGCCCGCGAGGTACAGGGGAAACTGGGGGCCCGGCACGTTGGAGATGACGCAGTTCCACACCGGCCGCCCGGGGCGGCTCGTGGCGATGCCGAACGTCAGCCGCGCGGCGCGCGAGAACACCGCCGGCGGGATGAAGTGGTTGGCGTCGGCGAGCAGGTCGGCGGGCAGCGCGCGGTGGCGCTCCTTCATGTCGCCCAGCGCCTCGTGCGTGCGCGCCAGGCGCTGCACGGGATCGGCCACGTTCGTCATCAGCGGCGCCGCCATGAGCATGATCTTGTTGCCGTAGGTGCCCATCTGCTCCCGCGTGCGCACGGAGATCGGGATCTGCGCCACGAGCGGCTCGTCGGGCAGCTCGTCGTGGGCGATCAGCCAGCGGCGCACCGCGCCCGCGCAGAGCGAGACGATCACGTCGTTGACCGTGGACCCGTGCGCGTTCTTGACCGTCTTGACGTCGTCGAGCGAGAGCTGGCCGAACGTGAAGCGCCGGTGGGCGGAGATGCGGCCGCTGAAGGACGTCTTCGGCGCGACGAGCTGCGTGCGCTGGACCGCCCCGTCCTCCCGGCTCAGCGCCTGCTGGACGCGCTGCGCGACCCGGCCGAGCGGCGCCATCCCGGGGATCACCTTGAACTGCGTGTCCTCGAGGTTGGGCAGCGCCGAGGGCAGCGCCCGCAGCGCCCGCAGCGGGTAGCCGGCCGCGCCCTTCAAGCCCTTCAGGAGCAGCCCGAGCTCGTCGGGAACGGGCTCGTTGTCGCCCCACGGCCCGGTCGGCTCGATCTGGCGGATCTCCGGGGTGAGGTCGAGCAGCAGCCCGAGGATCTCCGCGCCCGACAGCCCGTCGATGACCGCGTGGTGGATCTTCGTGAGCATCGCGAGGTTGCCGGACTGCAACCCGCTGACGAGGTACAGCTCCCACAGCGGACGGCCGCGGTCCAGCGGCCGCGAGACGATCCGCGCGACCTGCTCGGCGAGCTGCTCGTCGGTCCCCGGCGCCGGCAGGCCGATCTCGCGCACGTGGAAGTGCAGGTCGAAGTCGTCGTCCTCGATCCAGTACGGGTAGTCGAGGCCGAGCGGCACCTCGAGCAGCCGCCGGCGCAGCGGTGGCAGCAGGGGAAGGCGGTCGGTGATGAGCGCCTCGATGTCGGCGACCCCCAACGTGCCGGTCGGCGTCGTCGAGGGATCGAGGATCGCCACGCTCGCGACATGACCCGTCTGGCGGCGCGTCTCGAGGGCGAGGAACTGCGCGTCGAGGCTCGTGAGCTGGCGCATGGCCGGACCACTCTAACCTGGCCCGGCGCGCGCGAAACGAACTACCCGGCGGGCACGAGCGGCGGGCGCCCGTTGCCCGCGCGCACGCTGCGCGTCGGTCGCGGCGCCGCGTCCGCGACAGGCCGCCGCACGGCCGTCGCCGGCGGCGCCGGGCGCCGCCCCGCCGCCGCGCCGAGCCGCTCGAGCTCGCCCTGCAGCAGCGCCGGCAGCTCGTGCACCTCCGGCAGCATGTCCGGGTCGGCGTAGCAGCCGAAGAAGAGCTCCTGGCGGTAGCGCACCATCCCGATCGCCAGCCCGTGGCCCTGCGCGATCGGCACGACGGAGTACACCTCGTCGAGCTCGCAGCCGAGCAGGTACAGCGAGCCGCGCGGCGCCGGCGACTGCGACACCGTGAGGTTGAACTGCCGCGGGCCGGCCAGCGCGCGAACGACCGGCGTGCGCAGCGCAGGCGGCACGAGCCCGCCGGCGGTCTCGACGAAGGCCTGCGTCGCCTCGGGGCGGTCGGTGTGCTTCAGCCGCGCGGTCTGCTCGCGGACGAACTCGAGGCGTTCGCGAGCGGTCGCGAGATGCACGGGCAGCGGCATGTAGACCATCGCGATCCGGTTGCCGGCGCCCTCCTCGCCGATGCGGCGCATGCTGACCGGCACCATCGTCTTCAGCGGCTCCGAGGGCGGTGCGCCGTCGCGCAGCGCGAGCGTCCGCAACGCCCCTGCGACGGCCGTCAGCCCGACGTCGTTGAGGGTCCCGCCGCCGCCGCGCGCGGCCGACAGCAGCTCGCGCGGAGCGTGGTAGCCGACGAGCGCCCGGCGCGCCCCGATGCGCCCGTTGAGCTGAGAGCGCGGCGCCGCCGGCAGCACGTCCTCGGCGATCGCGGTCGCGATGAGCCGCGCGGTGCGCCCGGCGGCTTGCGCCGACGAGCGCGGATGAGCGACCGCGTCGGCACCGGCGCGCGCCACGGCGAGCCCGTCGCCGACGGCGCGCTGCGCGGCGTCCAACGCCCAGCCGATCGGCCCGCCGCGCCCCTGCGCCGCAAACGCCACCGGCGCCTGCGAGGGGACGTCGGGCTCGGGATCGACGACGAGGCGCACGATCTGCAGCGCCGCGATCCCGTCGACCAGCGCGTGGTGGATCTTGCCGATCACGCCGACCCGCCCGTCCTCCAGCTGCGGGACGAGGAAGATCTGCCACAGCGGCCGCGAGCGATCCAGCGGCATCGAGAGAACCGCCGAGCGCAACGCCGCAAACGACGCGTCGGTGATGCGGTCGTCGGACGCGGTCAGCTGGACGAGGTGCGCCGGCAGGTCGAAGCTCGCGTCCTCGATCCAGCGCGGCTCGGTCAGCCCCAGGGGCGACTCGTCCAACCGCCAGCGACACCACGGCACCTCGTGCAGGCGCCCGGCGGCGCGCTCGCGCAGCGCCTCGATCGTCGGTCGCGGCCGGTCGCCCGCGGGGGCGGCGAACACCGCGCTCCAGCCCACGTGCATCGGCGACTGCGGGGTGTCGAGGCGCAGGAACGAGCCGTCGAGCGCCGACAGGCGGTGGCGGACTGGTTGGACTGCGGGGCGCTGGTCATGGGGCTCCTCCTCGTCCGGCCGCGCTGAGCACGGCCGATCGGTTCTCGTAGGTTCCGAGCGGCCCGGCGGCGACGGGCGCGACGACGGGCAGCGGTGGGGGCGCCGCCGGCGCGCGAAGCTCGGCGCGGGAGCCGCGCAGCGCGCGCAGCTCCTCGTCGATCAGCTCGGCCAGGCGCGTCGCCTCGGGCAGGCCGTCGGGATCGGCGTACAGGCCGAAGTACAGGTGGCCCTCGTAGGGCAGCATTCCGATCGAGAGCGTCTGCTCCTCGGCGATCGGGATCACGGGATACAGCTCGTCGAGGCGCATGCCGTGCATGAACAGCGCGCTCGGTGGCCCCGGCACGCTGGAGATCGTCAGGTTGAAGCGGCCGGTCTGAACCGCGCGCAGCACCGGGGCGCGGACGGCGCTGGGCAGCAGGCCGAAGCCGGAGATCAGCGTCTGCGTGCCCTGCGGTCGCGCGCCGTGCTTGAAGCGCTCGGTCTGCTCGCGGACGCGCGCCAGCCGCCTGGCGGGGGAGTCGACGTCGAGCGGCAGCCAGACCGACGTCATCGAGACGCGGTTGCCGAGCGTGGCGGCGTCGTGCGCGCGGCGCATGTTGACCGGCACCAGCGCCTTCAGCGGCTCGGTGGGGCGGCCGTGCTCGAGCGCCAGCGCGCGCAGGGCGCCGGCGATCGCCGCCAGGCCGACGTCGTTGCGGGTCCCGGGCGAGCGGCGGCTCACCGCGCGCACGTCGTCGAGCGCGACGCGATGCTGGACGAGCGTGCGGCGCGGACCGAGCGGGCGGTTCAGGCCCGACTGCGGCGCGTGCGGCAGCAGGTCCTGGGAGAGCGCCGAGACGAGCCGGCCGGCGTCGCGCAGGACGTCGCCGGCCGCGGCGCGCGGATGGGCGACCGCGCGGGCGACGTCGCGTGCCGCGCCGGAGCACAGCTCGGCGCCGTGCACGAGCGGGTCCAGCGCGCGCTCCAGGGTCGTCGGCGGGGTTTCGGCCTGCCACGGCGCAGGCGTGCCGGCGTCGTCGTGGCCGTCGATGTCGAGCGTCAGCAGCGCGATCTGCAGCGCGGCCGCACCGTCGGCCATCGCGTGGTGCACGCGCCCGACGACCCCGAGCCGCCCGTCGGCCAGGCGCGGGACGAAGGCGAGCTGCCACAGCGGGCGGGCGCGGTCCAGCGGCTGGGAGAGCAGCGCGTCGCGCAGGTCGGCGAAGCGCTGCGGTCCGACGGCGTCGGACGGGTCGGTGAGGGCGACGACGTGCGCGGCGATGTCGAACTCCGCGTCGTCGACCCAGCGCGGCTCGCTGAGTCCGAGCGGAGCGGACAGCAGGCGCTGGCGACAGCGCGGGACCCAACTCAGGCGACCGGCGACCCGCGTGCGGATCTCCTCGATGGTCGGCGTGCCGGCGCCGGCGGGCGGCGAGAACACCGCGCTCCACGCGACGTGCATGTGCGCACGGGCCGACTCGAGCTGGAGAAACGAGGCGTCGACCGGGGAGAGCCGCTCGCCATGACCGGGCGCGGGCATGCTCGCCACCATCGCGCCTCGCGCGTGTGAAGCCAACGCGCTCCCCCTCAAGGGCGGGGGATGACCCCCCGATCGGGGGGCGGCGGTCCGGGCGTGGCGTTCCAGCCCGCAAACGCGACGAGGCCGGGCGCGAACACCCGGCCTCGTCTCCTGCGGTCGACTAGGACCGTTTGTCAGTCCTTGGTGATGCCCATGCGCTTGAGGGCCGCTGCCGCGTGCGGAGACAGCTGACCGGTGATCGGCACCTTTGCGGAACCCGACGGCCATGCGATGGGCGCGTACTGGCCCAGCGACGCGTAGCCGCTCGTCGGTGCGCCCGCAGGCGGAACCCGCTCGTCCGGTGCGAGGTACAGCTCAACCCCAAGAGACTTTGAGAACAAAGGAACTCCTCCGTCGTGGAAGCGGATGGATCCGCGGTTGGTTCATATCTCGGGCCCACACTCCCCCTGAGCGGCGGGCCACCTTTTTTCTACGCGCCTTCCCGCATGTGCGACGACAGGCCGGTTGGCGCGTACGTACTGCTCTGCTTCTCGCCGCGAGAATACACCGCAACCGGCCAAGAGGACAAGTGCCCGCGGGGGCTAACCGAACCATGGGCCTCATGCAGACCGAATTGCCTCGTGAGGCCCGATCGAAGACGCTTGGCGTCATGGACCCGCACGACACGCGAGCCCGGCTCGTCCGCCTCCAGACCGAGCGCTTTGCAGCCATCGAGCTGGGGATCGAGTACCCCTGCGAGTACCTCACGCGGCTCGACGAGGCGATCGAGGACGTGCGCGTCGAGTACACGATCAGCGCGGTGCGCGAGATCGCCGTCATGCGCCGCGACCTTGCTCGCGCGGCGCGGGGCTGACCGACTCACACGTTCGGCCAGGACGGTGCCCGCGGCGGATCGTCCGTCGGGCCACTGTGCTCATGGCGCGCGTCCGGCGCGCCGATGAACACCGCGATGTCCGCTCGCAGCGAACGTGACCGGCTCGCCCGCGAGCTGGAAGCCGCCCGGAAGCGCATCGCCGACCTGGAGGCGGCGTTGCTTCGCCGGGGCCGCGACACGCTGACCGCGGTGCTGCGCATCGAGGCCTTCCGCGAGCAGCTCGTGGAGGAGCTGCTGCGCACCCGCCGCCGCGGCCTGCAGGGCGCGCTCGTCGTGCTGCAGGTCGACCGCCTCGCCGACATCCATCGCGACCATGGCTTCGCGGCCGGCGACGCCGCGCTGGGCGCGCTCGTCGACGCGCTGCGCGCCGGCACGCGCGCCGAGGACGTCATCGGTCGCACCGGCGACGACCGCTTCGCGCTGATGCTGCGCGAGGCCGGCGAGGCCGCGACCAGCGCGTGCGTCGGCCGGCTGCTGGGAGATCTGCAGACGCTCGAGATCGGCCCGATCCGGGGGCTGTCGGTGTCCGCGGGCGTCTCGCTGTTCGGCCCGGACGACGACGACCCCGTCGCGCTCTTCGACACCGCGGGCCGCGCGCTCGCCGACGCGCAGGCGGCCGGCGGCGGCCGGGCCGTCATCGCCTCCGGCGAAGGCGAGGGGCTCGGCGTCAGCGCGGAGCTGCATCGCCGCGACGCCGTCGAGGCGCTCGCGATCGCCCTGCTCGAACGCGACCGCTACACCGGCGAGCACTCCGAGTCGGTCGTCGACATGGCCGTCGGGGTCGCGCAGAGCCTTGGCCTCTCGACAGCCCAGATCGAGGACGTGCGCGCGGCGGCGCTGCTGCACGACATCGGCAAGGTCGGCATTCCCGACGCGATCCTCAACAAGCCCGGGCCGCTGACCCCGGACGAGCGCACGGTCATGGCCGAGCACCCGGTCATCGGCGAGCGCATCCTGCGCGGGATCGGCGGCTTTGCGCCCGTCGCCGACATCGTCCGCCACGAGCACGAGTCCTACGACGGCTCGGGCTATCCCGACGGGCTCGTCGGCGACGAGATCCCGATCGGCAGCCGCATCATCCTCGCCTGCGACGCCTACCACGCGATGACCAGCGACCGCCCGTACCGCGCGAGCATGTCGCACGCCGACGCGTTCCGCGAGCTGCGCCGCTGCGCCGGGCGCCAGTTCGACCCGAACGTCACGGCGGCCCTCGTCGCGCACTTCTACCACGAGCGCTCGGGGCGACCGTTGCTGCGCGCGGTGTGAAAACCGCTCCCCGTGGGGTGAGCGATCGCCGCGCGGGGTAGGGACTGCCCGAGGGGGTCAGTCGTGACAGATGAGCTGTCGTTCGAAATGCCGCGCCACGAGCGTGGTCCCGCGCTCGCGCGTTCGCGTATCCGCGAGGCGTTCGCGGGGCGCCTGACGTCGCGCCAGCTCGAGGACCTGCTCGTGATCGTCTCCGAGCTGGCGACGAACGCGCTGCTCTACGGCCGCGGCGAGATCGGCGTGCGCGTGCGGCTCGACGGCGGCATCGTGCGCGGCGAGGTGATCGACCAGGGTGGTGGGTTCGAGCGCCAGGTGCACAAGCGCGGCGTCGACGGCCTCGGCGGCAACGGACTGCGGATGGTCGGCACCCTCTCGCGGCAGTGGGGCATCCACGACGGCTCCAGCCACGTCTGGTTCGAGCTGGCGCCCGGCGAGGAGCACGCGACCGCCGACCCGCAGCTGGGCCCGGAGGAGCGCCCGGACGCGCTGGACGACTGAGCCGGACGCCGCGCGGGGTCAGCTGTCGCCGGGCAGTCCGTGCGTCGCGACCGCGCGGTCGTAGTTGAGGCGCAGCAGCGCGATGACGTCGGTGACGTCCTCGGCACCGGCGATCGCGCGCGACGCGTAGCCCGGCTTGCCGGGGAAGACGGGGTGGTAGCCGATCCGGCCCGCGTCGTGCAGCTCGTGCCAGACGGCCTTCGGGAAGCCGATGTGCAGCACCCGGTCGCCGTGCAGGTGGCCGAGCTCGCGGCGGCCGAGCGTGAAGGCGAACTCGCCGCGCGAGCCGTGGCCGGCGGCGGTGCCCGGCCAGGACAGGACCTCCTCGGTGATCTGCTCGCTCGCGGTCTGCGTCTGCGTCATCGCTGCCTCCTCGAAGGCTCGGAAATCCGGCTGCGCCCCACACTAGAAGTTCAAGTGAGCTTGAAGTCAAGCCCGCATCCTGATTGCATGTGTGCGATGCAGGAGCTCTTGACGATCGGCGAGGTCTCCCGGCGCAGCGGCGTCGCGTCCTCGGCGCTGCGCTTCTACGAGGAGCGCGGGCTGATCGGCTCCGAGCGAGCCGGCTCCGGCCACCGCCGCTACGCCCGGCCGGTGCTGCGCCGCATCGCCTTCATCGTGTTCGCCCAGCGCGTCGGCCTGACCCTCGAGGAGATCCGCGCCGAGCTGGACCGCCTGCCCGCCGATCGGGCGCCGACGCGCCGCGACTGGTCACGGCTGTCGCGCGGCTGGACGGCGCGGATCGACGATCGGATCGCCGAGCTCGAGCGCCTCAAGGCGGGGCTGACCGAGTGCATCGGGTGCGGCTGCCTGTCGCTGGAGCGCTGCAAGCTCGCCAACCCCGGCGATCGCGCCGCGCGGCTGGGCCCCGGCCCGCGCTACTGGGTCGGCGACCGGCCCGCCGTCGGACGAGCGTCCACCGCCGATTGAAAGGCCCTCGGCCGCCGGGTAGCGTCGTGGCCATCTTCGTGCGCCGTCTCATCGCTCTGCTCGCCCTGCTCGCTGCCATCCCCGCGCTCGCCGGCTGCGGCGCGGAGGACCTCTCGCCGACCGCGATCGCGCAGGCCGCCGACACCACGGTCGCGGCGAACGGCATGAAGGTGCGCATCGACCAGACGATGACGCTGCCCGGCATGGGCCCGCTCGAGATGGGCGGCGACGGCGAGATCGACACCCGCAACCAGCGCAGCCGGTTCTCGCTGCGCCTGGAGAGCGCCCCGGACGCGCCGGCCGGCATCGGCGACGCCTTCAGGACCGACGTCGTCAGCGACCGCCTCGACGTCTACACCCGCACGCCGCAGCTCAGCTCGGTCCTCGGCGAGGGCAAGCGCTGGCTGAAGATCGACATCGCCGAGGTCTCCCGGGCCGCGGGGCTCGACGTCTCCTCGATGGCGCAGTCGAGCCAGGACCCGTCGCAGATGCTGCGCCAGCTCAAGGCCGCCGGCGGCGACATCGAGAAGGTCGGCGAGGAGGACGTGCGCGGTGTCGCCACGACCCACTACAAGGCCACGATCGACTTCGAGAGGTACCCCGAGCTCGTGCCCGCGGACGAGCGCGCGGCCGCCCGCGCGTCGATGCGCCAGCTCATCAAGCTGACCGGCGCGCGCACCGCACCCGTCGAGGTGTGGGTCGACGACGACGACCTCGTGCGCCGCTTGGAGCAGACGACGAAGCTCACGATCCCCGGGGCCGGCCCGATGTCGATGGTCCAGCAGCTCGAGCTCTACGACTTCGGCACGAAGGTCGACATCGAGGTCCCGGACCCCGCCGAGGTCGCCGACATGACCGACCTCGCCGGCCAGGGCGCCGCGACACTCGGGCCCTGACCGCCCGCCGGGGGTGCGACCGCGCCTGCGTCAGCCCGATCGCGGCGCGTCGTCCGGCTTGGGCGCCGGCCCGATGCGCAGCTTGATCTGCAGGATGATGAGCAGGCCGGCGACCGCGACCGCGACGCCGATGATGAGCGAGACGGTGACGGCGAGCGCGACGCCCAGGACGAGGAACGTGATGCCCAGCGACGTCCACTCGCCGGCGGTGTGATCGGAGGTACGCATGCCCTGGATGTACCCGTGTGCGGCGGATGTCCACGCCTCCGACGACGTGTTCATTCGCCACACCCTCTTGCCACGCCCGGCCCTGCACGGGGGTGTGTCGGATGCGTATCGCTCCGCGTGCATGATTCGACACGCCGATCTCATCAGCGCTCGTCCGCCGGGTCGCCCTCGCCCGTCGTGACGAGGTTCGTGACGCTGAGGCCGAGCATCGTGAGGCCCTGGCGCTCGATCAGCGGCGTGGCCGCGGCGAGAAGGTCGCGCGCGGTGGCGAGGATCGGTTCCGGCGCGGCCGTCGGCTCGGGCATGGTGCGCGAGCGCGTCGCGCGCGAGAAGTCCGCGAAGCGCAGGCGCAGGACGACGGTACGGCCGGTGTATCCGGCCTTCGCCATCCGGCCGGTCACGCGCTCGGCGAGGCCGGCCAGCGTGTCGTCGCGCTCCTGCGCGGTGAGGCGGCGGGCGCGGCTGCCGGCCAGCGAGCGCTGCGTGCCGAACGAGCGCGGCGGGCGGCTCGGCTGCACGGGCGTGCGGTCGCGGTTCTGCGCGAGCGCGTGGACGCGGCGGCCCGAGCCCGTGCCGAGCACGGCGACGAGCTCGTCCTCGCTGAGCTGCGCGAGCTGGCCGACCGTGCGCAGGTCCGCGTCGTGCAGCCGGCGCGCGGTCTTCGGCCCGACGCCCCACAGCGCCTCGACGCGCAGCGGGTGCAGGAACGCGCGCTCCTCGCTGGGCGCCACGACGAGCAGCCCGTCGGGCTTGGCCGCGCGGCTGGCCATCTTCGCAACGATCTTCGTCCGCGCGACGCCGACCGTGATCGGCAGCCCGGTCTCCGCGCGGACCTCCGCTCGCAGGCGCTCGCCCAGCTTGCGCGCGGCGCCCTTGGTCCGCACCCGGTCGCTGATGTCGAGAAAGGCCTCCTCGATCCCCATCGGCTCGACGACGTCGGCGGTGCGCGCGAACACCGCGAACACGGCCTGGCTCGCCGCGACGTAGTCCGACCAGCTCGGGTTCGCGATGATCGCCTGCGGGCACAGTCGCCGGGCCCGCGCGCCGCCCATCCCGCTGCGCACGCCGAAGCGGCGCGCCTCGTAGGAGGCCGCCATGACGACCCCGCCGCCGACGATGACGGGCAGACCGCGCAGCGCGGGGTCGTCGCGCTGGGCGACCGAGGCGTAGAAGGCGTCGACGTCGGCGTGCAGGATGACGGTGCGCTCCCTTGACACGAACACATGTTCGCATCCGGACGCGCGGCATGCAGGCGACGTTGCACCGAGCAGCGCGGCGCGGCGCGGCGCGAACGCGCCGCTACCCGGCCGGCGACCGCAGGTCCAGGTAGCGCAGGGGCTGCGCACCGGAGCACGCGACCGTATGCGGGATGCCGGGTGGAACCTGCAGCCACGATCCGGCCGGCGCGCGCAGCTCGCGGTCGCCGACCGTCAGCGCCAGCTCGCCGTCGAGCACGTAGAGCGACTGCACGTGGTCGGCGTGGGCGTTCGTGGCCGAACCGATCCCCGGATCGCACAGCACCTCGGCGACCCAGATCTCCTCGATGTCGGCATGCAGCGTCACGTGCAGCCCCGGCTCGTCGGTCAGCGTCGCGGATCGGCCGACGACCGCCTCGCTCGTCGGGCGCCCGCCGTCGGCCGGCGGCGGATGCTGGTCGTAGGAGGCCGGCGGCGTCTGCCCGTCGCGCAGCGCGCGCATGAAGCTCGCGAAGTCCCGGCCGGGCGCATGGAGGTTGAGGTAGCGCACGTCGCGGTCGCCGGCGTTGCGGAAGCCGTGCACGACGTCGGGCGGCACGCGGGCGAGTGCTCCCGCGGGGACGCCGGCGGTCTCGCCGTCGAGGCCGAG
The DNA here is from genome assembly GCA_963742745.1 of uncultured Actinomycetes bacterium. Classification (GTDB taxonomy): domain Bacteria; phylum Actinomycetota; class Thermoleophilia; order Solirubrobacterales; family Solirubrobacteraceae; genus CADCVQ01. The sequence goes on along the minus strand of CAVUND010000014.1, from coordinate 28,722 downwards.
CCGCACCGTCAGCTCGCCGTCCAGGACGTAGAAGAGGTCGGTGTGGTGGTGGTGGACGTGCAGGTCGGCGCCGTCGCGGCCGGCGGCGAAGCGCGACCAGGTCGCGTGTAGCGCGGGGTGGTCGGAGAGGATCTCGACGCGCCGGTCGGTTGCGTCGCCGATCACCTCGCCGCCGCCGGGCCCGATGACGACCGGCTCGCTCATGCGGCGCAGTCTAGATCCCGCGACCCGTCGCGCGAACGGGTCATCCGCCGTCAGCGATAGCCGGTCGCGTCCGGCGGCAGGCCGGCGTCCTGGACCTCGACCATGTAGCGCCAGCAGTCCGGCTGGGAGCCGTCGACGTCGGTGAAGCCGTACTCGCGCGCCAGCTCGCCGGAGGAGAACGAGCCGCCGTTGCGGCGCTGCAGATCCGGGTCGGCGGCGAGCGCCGCGACCGCGCGCCCGACGAAGCGCGGGGACTCGGAGATCGCCATGAAGTGCGGGTTGCCGCGGCTCGCCTCGCGCCAGTTGTCCTCGGTGACGCCGTAGATCTCGAGCATCATCTCCGAGCGCAGCCAGCCCGGCGTCAGCGCGACGGCGGTCGCACCGTGGCGCTCGAGCTCGCGTCCCTGCGCGAACGCGAGCCGCAGGACCGACCACTTCGCCAGGTCGTAGAACGCCGACAGCCGGTAGTTCTCGGCGTTGTAGGCGAGCGTCCCGTCGGTCATCTCGACGACGAGGCCGCCGGGATCGCCGATCAGCAGCGGCAGCGCGTAGTGGCTCGTGATCAGGTGCGTGTCGATCGCCAGGCGCAGCATCCGCAGGCCGCCGTCGAGGTCGTGCTCCCACAGCGGCGTGTCCCACTCGGCGAGCTTCTCGCCGCCCCAGATGTCGTTGACGAGCACGTCGAGGCGGCCCTGCTCGTCGTCGATGCGCGCGACGAGCGCCGCCACCTGCGCGTGGTCGAGGTGGTCGCAGGCGACGGCGACGCCGCGGCCACCGGCGGCCGTCACCTGCTCGGCCGTCTCCTCGATGGTCTCCGGCCGGTCGTACTCCGAGCGCCGCGCGCGCGTCGAGCGCCCGCTGCAGTAGACCGTCGCGCCCGCCTCGCCGAGCGCGACGGCGATGCCGCGCCCCGCGCCCCGCGTGGCTCCCGCGACGAGCGCCACCCTGCCGTCGAGCTGTCCATCCATGCCGTGCATCCTCGCCGTTGCGGCGGTCGGCAGGCGCCGCCGGCGCCGCGTGTCCGTCCACACAGGCCCTCCTCAAGGCCGTGCGAGACGCGCCGTCAGCCGCGCCGCGCGTGCGGCCCGGCGTCGGGCTTGACCCGCCCGGGGCTCCTGGTGAAGTTGATGTGGTGGCGCTCGCGCACGCTGTTGGGATACGTGCGCCGCACGCGGTAGCCGAGCTGCTTGAGCACGGCGAGCGCCTTGTCGGTGTCGGTCACGTCCAGACCCAGCTCCCACCACTCGAGCCGTGCACCCGCGGAGCGCGCGCCGAATGCGCTTCCGTCGGAGCGGCACTCGTGGCTGGACTGCCCGGGCGGGTTGGCGGGATTGCAGTTGCCCCCGCACTGCGCGGGGCAACGGCCGCCGAGCGCCTGGGACTCCTGGAAGCAGTCGAACAGGGCCTTCTGTGAGCGCTTGCCGTAGCGTTCGGCGACGCCGGGACGGCGGTCCGAGCTCGACAGCGTGCCGTTCCAGCCGTGCTCCCGCGCCCGCAGCAGCGCCTTGGCCAGGCCCCAGAACGTCGGCGTGCCGTCAAACGCGATCGTGCGCTTGTGCAGCGTGGGCCCGCGCCGGCGGGCGCGGTCGAGCTGGTTGGCGGCGCGCGACCGCGGGTCGGCGATGATGCGCTGCGCGCCGACGCCGACCACCGGCGCCGAGAGCGTCTGCTGCGTCAGGCCGAGCGCGTAGCCGATCGCCTCGTAGGCAAATCGCGTCGTCGGGCCGAACACGCCGTCGGCCACCAGCGGGGGGTAGAACAGCGGCTCGGCGCGGCGGTTGAGCGCCTGCTGGAACTCCTTGACGGCGCGGCCGCGGGCGCCGCGCTTGAGCGGCTTGCGCGACGCGGGTCGGGTTGTCGTGGGCGTGACGGCGGTCGCCATCGACCTCACCTCCTGAGCAGTTGGGGTTGGCACGCAGGATCGGCGGGGCGAGCGTGCGTGTCGTCACCCGCCGGGGTGAGCGGCTTCACCCCTCTCCCAAGCGCCGCGCGGTGTAACCAAGCGCGGGTTGGCGCGCTCCCCCCGCTGAGGTATCGCCGCGCCGGCACCCGGTCGCGAGGGTGGCCGGACAGCACGCGACAGAGGGTGCTCTTCAGATGCGTGGAGTTCATCTGGGCGCTGAGCCGGCAGGTGGCGCACGAGCGCGTCGCCGTGCCGCTGCCCGCCTACACCGACTACCTCAAGGCGTTCCCCGGGCGGGGCGTTCCCGGCCAGCAGGTCCGCTCGGCCGAGCACGTCGACGCGGCGCTTGCGTCAGCCGCGCTCGTGATCCTCTCCAACCCGCACAATCCCAGCGGCGTCACGATCGATCCGGCCGAGCTCGACGCCGTCGCCCGCCGTCATCCGACGTGTGCGACCTGCTCGGCCGGCGCGAGACGTGGCCGATCTCCGGCCTCGACGTCGCGATCGCCGAGGCCGCGATGGCGAGCGCCGAGTGGTCGGAGCGCTGCCGCCTGGACCTCGCCCGCGACGCCGCCTGGCTGGCCGGCGTCCTGCGCGAGCTGCCGGGCCACCTCGTCGAGCAGGACGTCGGCGTGCACTACCGCTGCGTGATCACCGAGCACGCGCCGGAGCTCGCCGCGCGGATGGCCGGCCACGGCGTCGCCACGCGCGCGCTCGGGCGTGCGCACGGCTGCGTCCCGGGCGCGCTGCGCATCCTTGCGCCGCTGTCCACGCGCAGGCGCGGCGCGCCAGCGGGCGGTCGCTCGCCGTCGCCTTCGGCACGGCTCGGCGCACGCCTACGTCGATCGTCATGACGCTCGAGGCGCTGTTCGCGGTCGGCCTGGCGGCGCTGCTGCTGGGCGAGTCGCTCGGTCTCTGCCAGGCGCTCGGCGGCGCCGCGCTGCTCGCCGCGACCGGGCTCGTCCGGCGGGCGGCCTGACAGGGCGCGCCAGGCGGGCGCCGGCCCGGCCGCCGTCAGCGTCCGAGCGTGGCGGCTGTCTCGCGCACGATCTGGACCGCATCCTGCGGATCGGTGAAGCGGTGTCCGAAGCGCTGCTGCACGCCGGCCTCGAGCTCGCCGATCGCGCGGCTGCCGTCCATCGCGTCGAGCACCCACGCGACGACCTCGCCCTCGAGCGTCGTCGTCGGCCCCGCCCCGCGACCGCCGCCGGGCGGCCCGGTGGGGAAGCCCTCGGTCGACGACTGGTCGATTGCGGCGCGCACATCGCCGCCGCGGCTCGTCGCGATCCGCCAGCGCCAGACCGAGCCCTCGGCGGACGACGCGATCCGCATCGCGATCTCGTCGCCCGGCACGACCGCGATCGGCGTCTGCGCGGGAAAGAACGCGTGCGCCCAGCTCGAGGTGACCGAAGGCGGCTCGTTGTCGAGCGTGATCGCCGGCGTCAGCCGGCAGCGAAACCAGCCGCAGATGCCGTGCATGACGCCATCGCGCGTCGCCGTGACGCTGACATCGGCGTCGAAGTCCGTCGCCGCGGACTCGTCGAGCTCGGTGGTGAGCAGCCGCGCCGGCGGCGCGAGGAAGTCGTCCGAGTGCAGATGCGGCATCTGGACGTTGTGCAGCTGGCAGCGGCGGATCGCGCCGAAGTCGATGCCGTGGCGGTCGCGGGGGCGATCGCGCAGCTGCCCGTAGACGCGACCGGTCTGCACCGCGGCGACGTGCAGCTCGACGGCCTCGGGCATGCTGCGCCCGCCGGGCTTGAGGAAGCGCCGGCGCGCGTCGGCGAGGGCGCCGACCATGCCCTCGCCGACACCGAAGTTCCACAGGGTCTCCGAGATCAGCACGTCGGCGCGCTCGGGCAGCTCGACGCGGTAGGAGCGATCGTCGAAGAACTCGACGCGGTCGTCGAAGCCGTTGACCCTCGCGATCTCGCGCGCGAGGTTGACGACCGGTCCCTCCTCGATCGCGAAGACGCGCGCCGCGCCCGCCTGGCAGGCGAAGTAGGCCAGCAGGCCGGTGCCGGTCCCGATGTCGACGACGACGTCGCCGGGGAGCACGACTTCGTGGACGGCCTCGCGGAGGCGGTCGACGCGGTCCTCGTCGGCGAGCAGGCTCGCGTGGTAGTGCAGGAGGCCGACGTCGTTGAACCAGGTCACGGGGCGTGCAAGCTACCGGGGGCCGGCGCCGCCGGCGCGCGGGCACGAGGCGTCACCTATCGTCCGCGACGTGCGCCGGCCCTGGTTGCTCGGACTCCTCCTCGCGCTGGTCACCGTCGCGATCGTGGTGGCGCTGGTCGATAGCGAGGTGTCAGGGACCGGCGCCGAGAACGTCGGCGAGTCAGGTCCCGAGCCGACGACCACCGCCGCGCCGGCGGCGGACGACGGCCCCGCGCGAGCGGCGCGGGCGCGCACCTGCGAGGCGACGCAGAGCAACCCCGGCGGCACGAACAACTACATCCCCGACGCTCCCGAGCAGGACTCGCTCGGCAGCGGCTTCGTGATCACCGGTCTGGTCCGCTCGGCGGCCGGCTGCCGGCCGCTGGAGGGCGTGCGCGTCCAGGTCTGGCTCGCCACGGAGACCGGCGGCGAGCAGGACAACCGCGCGAGCGTGCGCACCGGCGCCGACGGCCGCTACCGCATCGAGACCGACCCGACCATCCCGCAGTTCGGCGAGCCCAACATCCACGTCGGCTACGACGACGACGCCTACGGCGAGGTCTTCATCCGCCGCGTGGTCGACCTCGACGACGAGCGTGCGGTCGTGAACCTCACGCTCGCGCGCGATGGCTGACCGCCGGGCGCGCGCGCTCGCGCTGGGCGCCGCCGCGGGCGCGGTGGTCGCGCTGCCGCTGTCGCTGGCGCTGACCGATCGCCACCTCGCCGACGCCTCGGCCGCGCTGCTGGTGTCGACGGCCGCCGGCACGCTCGCCGCGTCGGCGCTCGCCGTCCAGCCGCTGCTCGCGCGACGGCGCCGGATCGGCCGCCATCAGCTGCTCGGCGCAGTGCTGCTCGGCCTCGTGCTCGTCCACGTCGGCGCGCTGTTCGTCGAGTCGCCCGGCGACGCGCGGTTCGCGCTGTCGCCGGACGGGCCGACCCGCGCGCGCATGGCGCTGATCGCCACCCTCGCCCTGTTCGCGGTGGTGGCGCTGGGGGCGCTGCGCACGCGGCTGCCCCTGGCGCCGGGGACGTGGCGGGCGCTGCACGCGTACCTCGCGGTGGTGGTGATCGCGCTGGGCATCGGCCACGCGGTCCTCACCGACGGCGCGCTCGACGATGCCGGCACGACGGTCCTGCTCGCGCTCGGCGCGATCGGCCTGGTCGGCGTGCCCGCCGCGCACGTCGCGCGCATGCGGCGTCGCTGAGCCGCGCGTACGCGCCCGCCTTCGGCGGTCAACGTCCGCCCGGCCGGGCGCTTGACAGCCGGGTGTAGCGTTACTCAGACCGTCAGAACGCGAGCACTGGCGCACGTTGAAGGGACGGAGCAGATGAGCGACAAGGAGCGGCGCTTACCCGCAGGGCGGACGGCGAAGATCGCCCTGCCGACGGTAGCGGCGCTTGGGGTCGGCGGGGCGTTCGCCGCGGCGGCCATCCCGGGGGCGGACGGCACGATCACCGGGTGCTACAAGGCGAGCGGGGGGCAGGCCGGCGACCTGCGCGTCGTCGACGACGGACAGGGCTGCGCGAAGGGCGAGACCGCGATCAGGTGGAATCAGCAGGGCGTGCAGGGCGAGCAGGGCCCCGAAGGGCCGGCCGGGCCGCAGGGTGAGACCGGGCCGCAGGGGCAGGCGGGCGCGAACGGCACGGAGGCGCTGCTCATCGGCGGCAAGGGCTGCAGGGCGGCCACGCGCAGGGCTTCCTCGAGATCGACGGCATCAAGGGCGAGAGCGCCGACAAGGCGCACAAGGACACGATCGACATCCTGTCGTTCTCGTTCGGCGTCACGAACTCAGGAGGCGGCGGCACCGGCGCAGGGGGCGGTGCGGGCAAGGCGAGCTTCTCGAGCTTCAAGTTCAACAAACTCTACGACGCATCCTCGCCCCCGCTGTTCTCCGCGACGGCGACCGGAAAGCACATCGAGTCCGCGACGTTCGCCTTCCGCCGCAACGGCGGGGACCCGGGCGACTTCCTCACGGTCAAGCTGACCGACGTGGTGGTCAGCGGCTACCAGCAGGGCGGGACCAAGGAGCCGCCGCTGCTGGAGGGCGTCGAGCTCGACGCGTCGAAGATCGCGATCGAATACAAGCCGCAGAAGCCGGACGGGTCGTTCGGACCGGCCATCACCGCCACGTACGACCAGAAAGGACAGACCAAGCTGCCTTGACGGCAACCAGCTACGACGCGGTCAGCTACCCCGGCTACGCATACGAGCAGACGCACCCGGACAGGCTCGCCACCCAGGCGACCCTGTTCGGGATGGCGCCGGCGCCGCCGGCGGCCTGCCGGGTGCTCGAGATCGGCGCGGGCGACGGCGGCAACCTCATCCCGATGGCGCTCGGGCTGCCGGGCAGCGAGTTCGTCGGCATCGATCTCAGCGCCGAGGCGGTCGCCCGCGGCACGGCCGTGATCGACGAGCTGCGGCTGCCGAACATCACGCTGCGCGTCGCCGACGTCCTCGAGCTGCCGGTCGACACGGGGCAGTTTCACTACGTCATCAGCCACGGCGTCTACTCGTGGATCGGGCCGCGACCCCGTGACGCGCTGGTGGCGGCCTGCGGCCGGCTGCTCGCGCCCACGGCGTCGCCTACATCTCCTACAACGCCTATCCGGGCAGCTACCTGCGCGACTTGGCGTCCGACATCCTCAGCTTCCATCTCGAGGGCGTCGGCGAGCCCGCCGAGCGCCTTGCCCGCGCGCGCCACCTCATGCGGCTGGTCGTCGCCGCCAACGCCTAGACCCCGTACGCCGGCGTGCTGCGCCACCACTTCGCGCGCGTCCTGCAGCATCCGGACCCGCTGCTGTACCACGACGACATCGCGGAGGTCAACACTCGCGGTGCACCTGCTGTCGCTGCTCGACGGCTCGCGGGACCGCGACGACCTGGAGGCCGCGATCGGCGCGTTCATCGCCGGCGGCGGTCTCGAGGGGACGGGGGTCGAGCCGCCACCGGGCGAGCTGGCCGTCGCGCTCGAGGCCGCACTCGCGCGGCTCGCGGAGCTGAGCCTGCTCGTCGCCTGAGCCACCGGCGGCAACGCTCATCCGCCGTCGCTCGTGCGCGAGCGACGCTCCGACGACGGCTCAGCCGATGGCGATCGCCAGCTTGCCCAGCTGGTGTTCGCCCAAGGCGCGATGCGCGGCGGGGATCTCACCGAGCGTGAACTCGCGCGCGATGTGCACATGCAGCGGCCGGTCACCGATGAGCGCCATGAAACGCTCGAGGAGCTCCGCATCGGGCTCGCCGTTGAACGGCCGAGGCTCCACGCCCACTGCCGGCGCGGGCTCCGGCTGGACGCCGGTCGGGTAGGCCGCGCGCCCGCCTGGCCGGACCGTCGCCACGGCGCCGTCGGCCTGCGCGCCGCCCGCTGTCAGGAGCGCGGCGTCGAGGCCATCGGCGGAGAATCGGGCGGCGCCGTCGGCGACCGGTTCGACCCGTCCGTCGACCGCCAGATCGGCGCCGGCGCGGGCCGCCAGCGCGACGCCGTCCTCGCCTGACGCGACGGCGAGGATCCTGGCCCCGAGTCGCTTGCCGAGCTGGACAGCCAGGTGCCCCATGGCGCCGCTGGCACCATGGACGAGCAGGGTCTCGCCGCTGCGCACGTCGAGCGCGTCCTGCAGCCCGCGCAGAGCGGTCATGCCGACCCCGCCCATCACCGCCGCCTGCGACATGGTCATGCCGAGCGGAACCGGCGCGACCAGACCGGCCTCGACGCAGACGTACTCGGCGTAGAAACCGCCCGCCGGATTCAAGAAGCTGGCGGCGAAGACGCGCTCGCCGACGGCACGGCTCGTCACACCCTCGCCGACGGCCGCGATCGTTCCGGCTCCTTCCGAGCCGAGCACGTACGGAAACGACGGCGTCGTTCCCTGCATCTCGGCGTAGCCGCCCTCACGCTCGAACGGGTCCCAGGAGCCGACGCCGGCCGTCTCGAGCCGGATCAGGACCTGTCCACGGCCGGGTGAGGGCACCGCCACCTGGCGTACATGCAGGTGCTCGGGGCCGCCGAAGCTGTCGATCACCACGGCCCGCATCATGGCCGTGTCGCCGGCATCCGAGTTCGCCATGGCATCCGACTACCCGCGACTGAGCCGCGGTAGCGCGTGCCCCACCCTGCCGGTCTCGCCGGGGACTACCGCGCCGGCGCCGCCTTCAAGCCGGCGCGCGGCTGGTCGGCCGGGCCGGCGATCAGCCCGGCGGCCAGCACCATCCACGGCATGAGCCAGACGATGTGCGCGCCGGCGAACCCGAGCGGCTCCTGCAGCGCGAACACCGCCGGGAAGAGCGCGCCGGCCAGGATGACCGCGACCGCGAGACGACCGCTCGAGCGCCCGGCGATCCCGACGAGGATCGTGCCGAGGGCGAACAGAACCCCGCTCATGCCGAGCACGAAGGCGTACCACGGAGGTTCGAACTCGCCGTCGCCGGCGAACACGTCAAACGACCATCCGTCGGTCGCCACCGCGCCGATTCCCCCGAAGAGGTAGGCGGCCGCGCCGACCGCAGCGACGGCGAGCCCGGCGCGTCCGAGCCGCCCCGCCTGGGCCCCGGCGGCGACGGCGAAGGCGAGCAGGGCGGCGAACAGCACGATGCGCAGCGCGCCGAGCACGACGAAGTGCTGACCGGTGCCCTCCAGCCCTCCGACGAGGACGTAGACGATCCAGGCCGCGATGACCGCGGCCGCGACGTGGCCGGCTCCGAAGCGTGCGGCACGTGGTTCCTGCGTGACGTTCATGAGATGTCCCCTCGCTGACTTCGATGGCCGCGGCGGGCAGGTGCACGCCGCTGAACGGCACGCTAGGCGCGGTGAGCGGGTTCGGGAACGAGGCTGAGCGCCGACCCGCGACCGCTCGTCCACCGTTCGAATGGCGGTTTTCCTCACCCCGACGTGAGGCGTGTCCCCTTCACGGTGACGCGGATGTGCGCGAGTATCGGCGCGTGTCGGCTGCATCGCCCTCCCGGCTGTTGATCCGGGCTCTGCTGATCGCCGGAGCGGTCGGAGCGCTGGCGACGGTGGGGCTGTTCGCGCACATGTTCACCGACGACCTCGCCGGCCTCGCCTGGAGCACGCCGTTTCTCGGCGCCTACGCCGCGGGCGTCATCGCGGTCCGCCTCCGGCCCGGGCTTCTCGCCGCGCGTCGCCTGCTCGCCTTCGGCGCCGCCTCGACGCTGTTCATCGCTGCGGCGGTCGGGGTCGCGCTGGCGTTCGACGAGACCGGCAACGGCTGGTGGCTGGGTCCGGCGAACGTGGGCGTCCAGTGGCTCGGGCTGGCCGAGGGCGCCGCGATGATCGCGCTGCTGGCGGTGTATCCCGACGGGGAGTACGGCCATCCGTACGAGCGCCGGCTGGTGCGCGCGATCACGGGACTGGCCGTCGCCGTGCCGGTACTGCTGCTGCTCACCCGGCCGACCCTGCAGCCGGCGTGGGTCTTCGCGTGGGGCGCCGAGGGCGGCGACGCGTCCGGGCCAGATGCCTTTCCGCAGATCGACAGCCCGATCCACATCGGCGCGCTGGCGTTCATCGGCGCGCCCCTGCGCGCCTACCTGGACGCCGCGCTCGCGCTCGCTCCGCTCGCTGGAGCGATCGTCATCGGCCTGCGCTACCGCCGCCTGCGTGCCGCGCAGCGGGTGCAGATCCGCTGGCCGCTGTACGGGGTCCTCGCGGTCCTGGTCGCGCCCGTGGCGACGGCGCTCGACGAGTCGGGCGTCCTGTCGGCAGCCGTCGCCCAGCCGCTCGTGATCGCCGCGCTCGTCGCCCTGCCGGCCTCGGTGCTCGTCGGTCTCGTCCGCCCCGACCTGTTCGACGTCGACCGCGCGATGCGCCGTTCGCTGGTCTACGCGCCGCTGTGGATCGCGATCGGCGGCGCCTACGTCGGCATCGCGGCCGCCGTCGGCCTCGCCGCGTCGAGCGCCGGACTGCAGCTGGCGATCGCCTTGACGATCCTCGTCACCGTGCTGTTCGAGCCGGGCCGGCGCCATCTCGCGGCGCGGGCCGCGCGCTGGGCCTACGGCGAGTCGGTCGGCGGCGAGGAGCTCATGCGGCGCCTGGGGGCGACGCTCGAGCACACGCTCGACCTGCAGCAGCTGTCCGCGGCGATCGCCGCGAACACGCGCGAAGGGCTCGGCGTGGCCTGGACGCGGATACGGGTCGACGTCGACGGGGCCGCGCCGATCGTCGCCGGCGAGCCGCCGCGCGACGACGAGGCGCCGGCGCTGGCGGCCGAGCTGGTCCACAACGGCGAGCGCCTGGGGGAGATCGAGTGCGGTCCGCGGGTTCGCGGCCGTGCGCAGCGCTCCGACCAGGAGCTGCTCAACACGCTGGCGCCACAGGCGGCGCTGGCGATCAACAACGCGCGACTGGCCTCGGAGCTGGGTCTCAAGCTCGCCGAGATCAAGGCGCAGGCCGACGAGCTGGCCGCGTCGCGGTCGCGGATCGTCTCGGCGCAGGAGCTGACGCGCCGCCAGATCGAGCGCGACATCCATGACGGAGCCCAGCAGGAGCTCGTCGCGCTCATCGCCGGGATCGGCCTGGCCCAGAACCAGCTCGGCCGCGACTCGGGGCGCCTGGGCGAGACGCTCGTCGACCTGAAGACCGAGGCCCGTCAGGCGCTCGAGAACCTGCGCCGGTTCGCCTCGGGCATCCACCCCTCGGTGCTGTCAGACCACGGGCTCGTCGAGGCGATCGAGATCCGCTCGTCGCGGCTGGCGCTGGGCGTGACGATCGAGTGCGACCCGCAGCTGCGCGCGACGCGCTTCGCCGACGAGATCGAGGGCGCCGCCTACTTCTTCGTCAGCGAGGGCCTCACGAACGCGCTCAAGCACGCCGCCGCCGAGCGCGTACGCGTGCGGATCGTCCAAGCGGAGGGCGCGCTCGACGTCGAGGTCGCCGACGACGGTGAGGGCTTCGACGCCGATGCCGTCCGGCTCGGCGGGCTGCGGGGCTTGAGCGATCGCATCGAGGCGGTCGGCGGCACGTTCGCCCTCGACTCGTCACCGGGCACGGGCACCCGGCTGACCGCGCGACTGCCGATCGGTGATCGCGCTGTCGTCTGAGCACCCGATGCGCGTGGTGATCGCCGACGACCACTACCTCGTCCGCGAGGGCGTGCGCCGCCTGCTCGAGGACTCCGGCGAGGTCCAGGTCGTCGATGCGGTCGGCACCGCCACCGAGCTGCGCCGCAGCGTGCAGCAGCACACGCCCGATGCCGTGATGACCGACATCCGCATGCCCCCGGGGCACCACATGGAGGGCATCGACGCCGCCCATCGCATCCGCGCCGAGCACCCGGAGATCGGCGTCGTCGTCCTCTCACAGCACGCCGACGAGTCCTACGCCCACGAGCTGCTCAAGAACGGCACCGCCGGCCTGGCGTATCTGCTGAAGGACTCGGTCGGCGATCTCGACGAGCTGCTGCGGGCGCTGCGCGAGGTCTGCGCCGGACGCTCGGCGATCGACGGGCGCGTCGTCGACGCGCTCGTGGCGCGCCGCACGCGGCGGGCGCGGTCGGGTCTCGACGACCTCACCGCCCGCGAGCTCGACGTCCTGCGGGCGATGGCGCAGGGCAAGAGCAACTCGGGGATCGCCGCGGCGCTCGTGCTGTCGGAATCCGCCGTGGAGAAGCACGTCAGCTCGATCCTCGCCAAGCTCGGCCGCCCCGGCGAGACCGGCACGCACCGCCGGGTGGCGGCGGTGCTGGCCTTCCTGCAGGGGCAATGACGTATTAACGGACCGCCTTCCTGACCATGGACTCCTCGACGTCGTCACACACGCTGCTCGCGCCCGACGGACCGCGCGGCCGACGGCGGGTGCGGATCCTTCGCGGGATCGCGCGTCAGGTGCTGCAGTTCGTGGCGCTGACCGCGTTCGCGCCGCTCATCCTGCTGGGCGCCGCCCTGGTCGACCTCGTCCTGTGGCTTCGGCGCCGCAAGCCCTGGATGGCGGTCCGCCTCTACGCGCTCGTGTGGTGGTTTCTGCTCGGGGAGATGCGCGGGCTGATCGGCTGCCTGCGCATATGGCTGCTCGCCGGCGGCCCCTTCGGGCGCGACTCGGCGGCGCGCCGGCGCCGCCTTCGAGGCCGATCGTGTGATGCTCACCGTCGAGCGGGCGCCGGGGCCCGAGCGTCTGGCTGATCGCTCGCTGCTGGTCGGCAGCGACGTCGTGCTGCTCGGACCGCCCGGCGACTCGGGCACCGATGGGCTGCTGCGCGCGCTGGAGCCGAGGACGACCCACCGGGTCGGTGCCGGGGATCGGCGGCGGGAGGACCTCGCCGCGGTGGCACGGCGCTTGGCGGGCCGGTCGGTCGGGCTCGTCCTGTCGGGCGGTGGCGCGCGCTGCTTCTCGCAGATCGGCGTGATCGAGGAGCTGCAGGCGTCCGGCGTGCGGATCGACCGCATCGCCGGTACGAGCATGGGCGCGTTCATCGGCGCGCTGCTGGCACAGGAGCTCGACGCCGCCGCGATCGACGCGCGCTGCTACGAGGAGTGGGTGCGACGCAACCCGCTCGGCGACTGGCGCCTCCCGCGGACCTCGCTGCTGCGGGGTGAACGGGCGCGAGCGATGCTCGAGCGCAACCTCCCGGGCGCCATCGAGGACCTCCCGCGTGGGTACTTCTGCGTCAGCGTCGACATCATCCGCGCCGAGGTGGTCGAGCACCGGCGGGGGCCGCTCGCGATGTCGGTGGGCGCCAGCATGGCGCTGCCGATCTTCGCGCCGCCGGTCGTCCTCGACGGGCGGCTGCTGCTCGACGGCGCGCTCATGGACAACCTGCCCAGCGAGGCGCTGGCGCGCGATCGCGAGGGTCCGATCATCGCCGTCGACGCCACCGAGCCGTCGGTGCGGACGCTGCCCGCCGGGACGGACCCATCGGTGCCGTCGCTCATGGAGACGCTCTACAAGGTGATGCTGCTCAGCGAGTCCGACAGCGACCGGCGGCGCTCCTTCGCCGATGTCCTGATCAGGCCCGACTACGAGGGCATCGGCATCCTCGAGTTCCACATGCTCGACCGCATGCGCGACGCGGGCCGGCGGGCGGCGGCCGCCGCGCTGGCCGATGCGCCGCCGTCGGTGTTCGGCTGACCGGACGGGTCGCGGGAAGGTCGAGCTGCGCTCAGCGGGCGATGCCGTCCTCGCCTGCCACGACCGTCGCCGCGAGCGCCATCCGGTGGTCCTTGGCCCAGGGCGGCCCGATCGCCGCCCGCGGACCGAGCAGGATCTCGTCGGCCCGCTCGGCCAGCCGGCCGGCCGCGCGGGTCTCGACGTCCTTGGCGTCGTAGAGGTGGACCTCCCAGCCACGCGCGCGGGCCAGCTCGGCCAGCACCTGGCGGTACATGACCGAGTCGGCGCGGGCCTCGTACGGCACGCGCCGCTGGACGGCGATGTCCTGGGGAAAGTCGCTCGGCCAGGCCCGCAGCGACATCGAGACGATCGGCTCGGGCAGCGCGGCCGCGAGCTCGTCGAGCGCGTCTGACGTCGCGCGCACCACCGACGCTCGCACCTGTGCCACCAGCGCCGCGGCCCCGTCGTCGTCGGCGAGCCGTCTGCCGGGGCGGTGGATCGGCGCCGCCGGCAGACCGGGCTCGATGAGCGCGATCCGCCGGCGGTCGACGACCCTGTGGTCGGCCGAGGCCGTGACCGCCACGGCCCAACCGAAGTGGTGTGCGATGCCGAGACGCACGGCGCCGATTGTGCCGCGGTGAGGTCAGTTCGGCGAGGTCATCTCGGACCCCGCTGGACGACGCTCACGCGTCCCCCTGGTTCTTGAACCGCGGGCCGTCGCGGTCGTAGCAGCTTCCACCCGCCGTCCTTGCACTGCTCGTTGTCGGTCGGCCGAGCGATCACGCGGCTGTCCGCCCGATCGTCTGGAGATACTCGAAATCGTGGGCCATCGTGCCGTCCTCGGCGCGGTTGGTCGACCTGGCGAACGCGAGGATCTCGGCGCGGGCTTCGGGCCAGTCGTCGCCGAGTGCTGCCTTCGCCGCGACGACCGGTCCGAAGTTCTCCTCGTAGAGGTCGAGCCACGCCTCGGGGGAGTCGAAGCGCAGCGTCAAGGCGCCGCGGCGCATCTGGAGGGTCACGCCGAGTGGCTCCAGCAGCGCGCTGACGTGCGCTTCGGAACCCCACAGGACGGGCGGCTGGAACCCTGCCGGCGGGGATGGCATGCGCGCGGCGACGGCCGCGAAGAACTGGGCGGTGGCGCCGTCGGGAGTCCAGCAGCACAGGCCGATCGTCCCGCCTGGACGGCAGACGCGGACGAGCTCGCGCGCGGCGGCGGCGTGGTCGGGCGCGAACATGTGGCCGAAGGTGGAGGTGACGACGTCGAAGCCGGCGTCGGGGAACGGCAGGTCGACGGCGTCCGCGACGACCCACTCGACCTCGACGTCCGCCGCCGTGGCGTGCCCGCGCGCCGCGATCAGCCACTGTTCGGCGAGGTCGCAGCCGGTGACGCGTGCACCGCGCTCGGCGGCCGGGATCGCGACCGACCTGCCGTTGCCGGTGGCGACGTCGAGCAGCTTCACACCGGGCCCGACCGCGCCGATGTCGTCGAGCAGGCGTGGGCCCGCCTCGTGGATGAACACGGCGACCTTGTCCCAGTCGCCGGATTGCCAGACGGCGCGGTTGCGCTCTCGGGCGGGGTCATCGGCTCGCGACATCTGTGCTGATTGTGACGTGTCGCGCGCGCTCCAGCGGGTAGAGACTCGGATCGGTGCGATCTAACGTCGAAACCCGTTGCTACGGGGCGACTTGAAGGGGGGACGGATGGCCGACCGGCACAAGCCGTTCGTGATCACGCGTCGCAGGTTCATCCAGGGGACCGCTGCGACGATCGTTCTTGTCGGTTGTGGGGGATCTGACGGTGGCGACGAACCGGCCGCCGGCGGTGCCGGCGCGCCCGGGGAGTCGTTCACCGACCCAGCCTCGAAGCTCTCCGGCGAGCTCAAGATCCTGCTGTGGAGCCACTTCGTGCCGCGCCACGACAAGTGGTTCGATCGCTTCGCGGCGGACTGGGGGCGCAAGGTCGGGGTGAAGGTCACCGTCGATCACATCGAGGTGACGACGATCCCGGCTCGCTTCAGCGCCGAGATCGCCGCCAAGTCCGGGCACGACGTCGTCCAGTTCATCGGCCCGCTGCCGCAGCTGGAGCCGAGCGTGATCGACCTGGCCGACGTGACCAAGGAGGCCGTCAAGCGCTTCGGCAAGCAGATCGACCTCTGCGAGCGCAGCAGCCTGAACCCGACGACGAACAAGTACTACGCCTACGCCCCCGGTTGGGTGCCGGATCCGGGCAACTACCGCAAGAGCATGTGGACCGAGGCCGGGCTGCCGAACGGGCCGGCGACGTGGGACGAGCTGCGCGAGGGCGGCGCCGAGATCAAGTCCAAGCGCAAGGTCCAGGTCGGCATCGGGATGTCGCAGGAGATCGACTCCAACATGGCCGGCCGCTCGCTGCTGTGGTCCTACGGCGGCGCCATCCAGGACGCGCAGGAGCAGGTGATCATCAACTCCCCCGAGACGGTCGCGGCGGTCACGTACATGAAGGGGCTGTTCGAGGACGCGATGACCAACGAGGTCTTCGCGTGGACCCCCGCGTCCAACAACCAGGCCCTCGTCGGCGGGAAGCTGTCGTACATCGTCAACTCGATCTCCGCCTACCGGACGATGCAGCAGGTCAATCCCCGCGTCGCCGAGGACGTCTTCTTCCTGCCCGCGCTGAAGGGACCCGAGGCGGGCCTCGCCGCGCAGCACGTCATGTACAACTGGCTCGTCCCCAAGCACGCGAAGAACCCGGATGCGGCGCAGGAGTTCCTGCTGCACTACACCGAGAACTTCGCGCGGGCGACCTGGGAGAGCGAGCTCTACGACTTCCCCGCCTTCGAGAAGCTCTCGCCCCAGCTCGGCGACTGGCTGGACGACGATCCGTTCGGATCGAAGCCCGCCAACAAGCTCGCGGTGCTCAAGGACGCGCTGGACTGGTCGACGAACGTCGGCCATCGCGGCTACGCGAATACGGCGATCGGCGAGGTGTTCGGGACGTTCATCATCCCGAGCATGTACGCCCGCGCGGCCCGCGGGCGCGCGACGCCCGAGGCCGCCGTCGCGCGGGCCGAGGCGCAGATCAAGCCGATCTTCGCGAAGTGGCGCAAGGCGGGTCTGATCGGCGGCGCGTAGGTGGCGCTCGCGGTCGAGGTCCGGGGACTGAGCAAGCACTTCCGCGGCGGCGACGTCCGCGCGATCGACGGCGTCGACCTGGCCACCGGCGAAGGCGAGTACCTCGTCCTGCTCGGGCCCTCGGGGTGCGGGAAGACGACGTTGCTGCGGACGATCGCGGGCCTCGAGGAGCCCACCGAGGGCGAGATCCTCATCGGCGGCAACGTCGTCAACGGGCTGGCGCCGCGGGCGCGGAAGATCGCGATGGTCTTTCAGAGCTACGCGCTGTACCCGCACAAGACCGTCGCGCAGAACATCACGTTCCCGCTGAAGGCGGCCGGGATGGCCGCGGACGAGCGCGACCGGCGCTCGGCGTGGGCGGCCGAGCTGCTCGAGATCACGGATCTGCTCGATCGCAAGCCGCGCCAGCTGTCGGGCGGGGAGCGCCAGCGGGTCGCGCTGGCGCGGGCGCTGGTCCGCGAGCCCGACGTGTTCCTGCTCGACGAGCCGCTGTCGAACCTCGACGCGAAGCTGCGCGCGACGGCGCGTGACGAGCTGAAGGGCTTTCAGCAGCGGATCGGGACGACGACGATCTACGTCACCCACGACCAGACCGAGGCGATGGGCCTCGGCGATCGGATCGCGGTCATGTATCGCGGACGGGTGCGGCAGGTCGGCGTGCCGCGGGAGGTCTACCTGCGCCCGGCCGACACGTTCGTCGCGACGTTCCTGGGCTCGCCCCCGATGAACCTCGTGGCGCGCGGCGACGAGCTGCTCGGCTTCCGCCCGGAGAGCTTCCTGCCGACGGCGCTCGTCGACGGCGGCGATCGCCGGCTGACGGCGAAGTTCGAGGTCGATCGCGTCGAGTACCTGTCGGGCGACCGCCATATCTACGGCACCGTGCGCGGGCTGGGCGAGGACACGCGGGTCATCTCGAAGCTCGGCGCGACGGTGAGCCTGCCGATCGAGACCGGCCGCGTCCACGAGTTCGCGTTTGCCGAGCGCGACCTGTGCCGCTTCGACGCCGCCAGCGGTGAGCGGCGCGCGGAGGACTGACGTGGCCGGCGGCCGCCGTTCGAAGCCTCCGCTCGCCGACCGTGACCGGGCGCTCGCGCGGCTGTTCCTCCTGCCGGCGATCGTCTACGTCCTGGCGCTCGTCGCGCTGCCCTTCCTGCTCGCGATCGCCTTCGCCTTCAGCGACGTGACCACCGGCGACCCGAGCTTCGACTGGGTCGGCTTCGCGAACTTCTCGGCGATCTTCGACGACCCCGTCTTCTGGCGGGCGCTGCGCAACACGCTCGTGTTCACGGCGATCTCGATGGTCGTCATCGTCGTGCTCGGCAAGGCGCTGGCCCTGCTGCTTGTCGCCGATTTCCGCTTCAAGCGCACCGTGCGCTTCTTCGTCCTGCTGCCGTGGACGACGCCGGTGGCGCTGTCGGCGATCGCGTGGTTGTGGATGCTCGACTCGGTCTACAGCCCGCTGGACTGGGTGCTGCGATCGCTGAACCTGCTCGAGGGCAACATGTACTGGCTCGGTCGCGACAACCTCGCGGCGGCGTCGGTGGTCGCCGTGCACGCGTGGCGGATCGTGCCGCTGGCGGCGGTGATCATGCTCGCCGGCCTCGTGTCGATCCCGAAGGACATCCACGATGCGGCAGCGGTCGACGGCGCCGGGTTCTGGCGGCGCCTGTGGGAGATCACGCTGCCGATGACGATGCCGGTCGTCGCGATCGCGGCGCTGTTCGGCGCGATCCTGACGTTCACGGACATGACGGTCGTCTACGTCCTGACGCGCGGCGGGCCGGAGAACGCCACCCAGGTGCTGCCGAGCTACGCGTACCTCAAGGGCATCGAGGGCGGTGACCTGGCGCAGGGAGCGGCGATCGCGCTGTTCCTGTTTCCGCTGCTGCTGGCCGGGGCCGTGGCGATCCTGCGCGCGGTCCGGCGGATGGAGAGGTTCTGACCGACGCGGCCCTCATCGCGCTGGAGCGCCGCCGCGCCGCGCGGCGCCATGCCCGCCGCCGGGTCGGCCTCTACGCCGCCGCGATCGCGGCGGCGCTGATCGCGGCGCTGCCGTTCGTGTGGGGCACGATCACGGCGCTCAAGCAGGACGCGGACCTCTACAACGCGGAGAACGCGCCGTTCGTCTTCAACCTCTCGCCGACGTTCAAGCACGTCTCCTACCTGTTCGAGGACACGCAGTTTCTGACGTTCGCGCTGAACACGCTGTGGGTGGGGCTGTTCGTCGTCGCGATCACGCTGGCGGTGAGCCTGCCCGCCGCCTACAGCCTCGCGCGGCTGAACATGCCGTGGGCCGGCCCGCTGAGCATCGCGATCTTCTTCGTCTACCTCGTGCCACCGACGCTGCTGTTCATCGCGCTGACGCGCGTGGTGAGCACGCTCGGACTGCAGGACTCGACGTGGTCGCTCGTGCTGATCTACCCGACGATCACGATTCCCGTGTCGGTCTGGCTGCTGACGGGCTTTCTGAAGGCGATCCCGCGCGACGTCGAGGAGCAGGCGATGGTCGACGGCCACAGCCGCGTCGGCGCGTTCGCGCGCATCGTCGTCCCGCTTGCCCTGCCGGGCATCGTCGCCGTCATCGTCTTCGCGTTCACGCTGACCGCGCACGAGTTCATCTACGCCCTCGCGTTCATCTCGCCGTCGGCGAACAAGACCGTCAGCATCGGCGTGCCGACCCAGCTCGTCCGCGGCGACGTCTTCTTCTGGCAGTCGCTGCAGGCGGCCGCGATCCTCGTCGCCGTCCCGATCGCCTTCGCCTTCAACCTCATGCTCGAGCGCTTCATCACCGGGTTCACGATGGGAGCCGTCAAGGGCTGACGATCGACGTTGCGACGCTGACGGCACATGGGCAGTCTGCGGGGGCGGCGGAGCGCGCGACGCGCGAGTATCCGGGGATGAAGCCGTCCCCGCAGCCGCCGGTCGCGGTGCTCGCGCGACCCCGCGTGAGCGGCCGGCTCGAGCGCCTCGTGGCCGCCCATCCGGTGACGGTGGTCGCGGCACCTGCGGGAGCGGGCAAGACGACGGCGATCCGCCAGGCCGTGGCAGGCCGTACCGAGCCCTGCGCGTGGCTGACCGTCGAGCCGCTGCTCGACGATCCCGCAGCGCTCGCGTCCGCGCTGTGCGCTCTCGTCGGCGGCACGGCGACGCTCGCGGTGCTCGGCGCCGGGACCTCCGACCCGGGCAGGCTTGCGGCGGCGCTGGCCGATGACCTCGACACACGGCCGGCGGTCGTCGTGATCGACGACGCCCACCTCGTCCGCTCGCCGGCGGCGCGCTCGATGCTGCGCGCTCTCGCAGAGCGGATCGGCCCTGGGTCGCGGTTGCTGATCGCCGCCCGCGGCACCGCGCCGCTGGCGCTCGGCCGGCTGCGCAGCGCGGGGCGGGTCGCCGAGGTCGGCGGTGACGAGCTGCGCTTCAGCGCCGGCGAAGCGCGAACGCTCGCGGATCTGCTCGGCGTCGAGACGGACGTCGACGCCTTGGCTCGTGCGACCGAAGGCTCGCCTGCGCTGCTGCGGCTCGCCCTGCTGGCCGGCGGTGCCGGAGCGGCGCCGGTGTTCGACTATCTGGCCGAAGAGGTCCTCGACGCGCTCGACCCGCGGGTCTGTCACGCGCTCGAGGACAGCGCTGTGCTCGCGGTCCTCGATCCGGACGCGGTCGCCGCCGTGACCGGCTTCGATGATCCGGGAGAGCTCCTGGAGCGGGCGGTGGCAGCCGGCCTACCGCTGATCACCGCGTCCGGGCCGGCGCGAGCCCACGATCTCCTGCGCGAGCTGCTGCTCGCGCGGGTGCTGCGGCGGCGCGGGCGCGCCGGCGTGCGCGACCTGCACCGCCGGGCGGCCCAGGCCCTCGGCGATGACCTCGCCGCGGCGGGCCACCTCCTGGCGGCGGGCGAGCCCGACGGGGCAGCGGTGTTGATCGAGTCGCGGGGCCGGAGCGAGTTGGCGGGCGGCGTCGTGCAGATTCCCGACGCGATGATCGCCGCGCTGCCGGCGGCGCAGCGCCAGCGCCCGTGGATCCGCTTGCTGCGCGCGGCGCGCGAGCTGCAGCGAGGGGCCGCCGATGCGGCGCTTCCGGCACTTGCAGCCCTCGTCGAGGATCTCGTGGACGACGCCGTCGGCACGACCTGGGTGCGGATGCGGCTCGCGGACGCGGCGCTCGCACTCGGTGACGTCGAGGGCTGCGAAGCGCACCTCGATGCCTTGCCGGCGGAACTGCCGGGCGACGGTGCTCGGGTCGCCGTCGAGGTCAATCGCTCCTGGATCGCGTTCATGCGCGGGAGCCCGGCCGCTGCGTGTGCGCACCTGGACGCCGCGATCGACCTGGCGCTGTCGGGCGGCGACCCCAGCGCCCGCACGGCGCTCGGGCAGGGGCTGTCGGTCACGCAGCTGCTGGTGCATCCTGATCCCGCTGCGCTGGAGCGGCGCCTGCTGGCCCTCGACATCGATGCGCCCGGGCCGTTCGCGGCGTCGGGTGGGCTGGTGGTCGCCGCCGCGGCCGCGCTTCGAGCCGATCCGGCCACGGCGACCGACAGGCTCGCGGGGGCTCGTCGCGTCGCGGTCTCGCTCGGCGGACTGGGGTGGACGGACGCCGAAATCGATCTGGTCGCACTCCACCTGGCCCTCGCACGATGCGACCACGTCGCCGCAACTGCGGTCGTGGACGGGGCCCGCGAAGCGCTGCGCAGCAGTGCTGTCCATGCCCAGCTGCGGCTCTCCTACGCCACCGGCCTGGCGCGCGCGACGTGGGATCGGGGAGATCGCGCCGACGCCGGCCCGGCCGGCATGGACATCGCCGGAGAACAGCAGGTGAGCGACGTCTTCACGGGCGTTCGTGGACGCGCATGCCTGGTGGCGCTCGCTCAGCGCGGTCGCGGTGAGCCCGACGCGGCCGAGCGGACGCTGCGGGCGGCGCTGGAGGCGCCACCGGATCCGCCGCTGCTCGTCGTCGCCGAGCCGGTGGCCGAGCTGGCAGGGCTGTTCCTGGAGCGCCGGCGCGAGCGTGAGGCGGCGGCGCTGGCGCTGCCCTGGCTGCGCGAGCTGGCCCGGACCGGGCGCCTCGGTCTCGTGCTCGGCTTCGGTCGCCAGGGCCAGACGCTGCTCGAGCTGGCGGCCCGCTGCGGTGATCCGGTCTTGACGGGCGCCGCGGCCCGGGTCCTGCGCGCCGGCGGCGCGGCGTCCCGGCCGCGGGCGGTCGAGGCGCAGGGCGTGCGGATCAGCGCGCGCGAGCTCGAGGTCCTGCGCCTGTTGGCCGGCGGCGCGTCCAACGGCGCGATCGCCGCGGAGCTCGTCATCGCCGAACGCACCGTCAAGTCTCATGTCGCGAGCCTGATGCGCAAGCTCGATGCGCGATCGCGCACGCATGCGGTCGCCCGTGCGCGCGAGCTTGGGCTGGTCTGACGGCATCGAGGTTCGTCCTTTCGGACGATGGCGGGACACCGGCGCGGCGCGACCATCGCGCCATGAACACCACCACCACCAACACCACGGACACCACGAGCGGCGCTGCGATCATCTGCCGCGCTGCCGACCAGCCGGAGGCCGGCGGCGTGCGCTTCGGCCTCACAGCGGAGCTCACCAGCGGGCCGCTCGACGTCGGGATCGAACGCGTCGCTCAGGGCGAGGGGCCGCCGATGCACATCCACCACAACATGGACGAGTACGTCATGGTGCGCTCGGGCTCCTTGCGCTGTCGCCTCGGCGATCGTGACGTCGACCTCGAGCCCGGCGACGCCGCGTTCATGCCGCGCGGCCTCGAGCACACGTTCACCAACCTGCACGCGCAACCGTGTGAGTGCGTCTGGGTCTTCAACCCCGGCGGCTTTCATCCGTTCCTGGCCGCGCTCGACGACGCGGGCACGTTCGACCCGCAGGTCGTCGGCCCGATCGCCGCCCGGTACGGACACGAGCTGACGGGTCCGCCGCTCGCGGTGCTGCTCGGGCTCTGACCGCTGTCGCGACCGGCTACCGGGCCGGCGGCAGCTCGGCGGCGAGCGGACCGGCTACGAGCGCGCGGCGAATGCCGTCCGGCGCGTCCTCCAAGCCGTCGAGGACGCGCTCGTCGAACAGCAGCATGCGCAGGATCTGCTCGCTGTAGCGCTCCATGGACTCCTTGGCGAAGCCGACCAGCGGCCATCCCCAGACCGACGCGAGATAGACGCCGTCGACGACGACGTAGGGATCTTCCGGCGACGTGCACTCGACGATCGGTTCCACCGCGCCGCGGTTGGACGCACTGCCGCCGACGAGGTCGACGACGACCGTGCCGGGGCGGATGACCGATCCGAGATCGTCGTTCGTCACGACGTAGCTGCGCGGGTCCTCGCGGCCGTCGATCCCGTTGATGATGAGGTCGGCGTCGGCGAGGTGGGGGCGCAGCGAGGCGTGTTCGGTCGTGCGCTCCGTGCGGATGTGCACGCGAGAGACCCCGCTTCGCAGGCATTCGTCAAGCGCGCCGAACGCGACGTTGCCGTAGCCGAGCACCGTAGCCCGGACCTCGCTTGGGGTCTTGAGGCGCGCGCCCGTTCGCAGTGCGAGGTCGATCCCGAAGCGCGCGCCCGCGCGGCCCGTCTCGTGCAGGGACTCGATCTTGCGGCGCGCCGGCAGGCGTTCGAGCTCCCGCTCGACGTCGGCGGCGGGGATCTGCGCGGCGGCCTGCGCCAGCGCGCCGAGGTCCACGAGGAGCGTTTCGCCGTCCTCCTCGCCGGGGGCGCGGGTCACTGCCCCGGATGATGAGGCGAGCATCTGCAGCGATCGCGGATGGCTCCGGGCGACGTGCTGGAGCGCGCCGAACGCGTCGGCGGAGAAGCCGGCGAAGGCGATGTGAAGCTCGCCGACGGGCCGGCCGTCCTCGGCGAGCATCCGTTGCATGGCGAGCCGGCTGCGGATGTAGTTCGCACCCCGGGCCGGTGGCGGACGCTCGGTGACGAGCTCGAGGGCGAGGAGGTCGATGCCGCGCTCGTCGCAGATCGCCGCGCGCTGAGGGATCGACTTGACGTGGGCCATGCAGATCAGCAGCGAGCCGCGATCCATCGTCGCCAGCTCGGCATGCGTCGGGCCCTTGATCTTGATCACGACCTCGCGGTCGCGATAGAGCTCGTCCCGCGACACGATGACCGCGCCGGCGGCGCGGTAGTCGTCGTCCTCGAAGCCCATACGGATGCCCGCGCCGGACTCGACGGCGACGTGGTGCCCGTGCTCTGCGATCTGCCGCACCGCCGACGGCGTCAACGCGACCCGGATCTCCGAGCCCGCCGGGTCCTCGGGCGACTCGTGCTCGGCGGAGAGCCCGACGCGCTTCGTCGCAGCCGCCCCGCCGGCCCTCACGGGGCCGGCGTGTGGCGCTCGACGCTCGCGGCGGCTCTACGCCGGCGGGCGGTCAGCCGCACCCGGTGTTGTTGCCGCAGCTCGAGCACGTGTAGCAGGAGCCCGTGCGCTGCATCATGCCGCCGCACTGCGCGCACGCCGGGCCGAGGTCGAGGCCGCGCATGCGGGCGGGGACGACGGGCGGGGAGTCGGTCATCGCCTCGGCGGCAGCGCGCGTGGTGGCCGGCTGGGTGACGGCCTGCGGCGCGCTCGTCGTCCCGCCGTTGGACGGCCGGCTCGTGTCCGACGCGCGCGAGGAGCCGGAGTCCTCGGCCATCTTGCGCGCGCGGACCTCCGGCGTGAGGATGCCGAGCTCCTCCTGCGTGTCGGTGTCGAGGAAGCGCGACGCCAGCCAGCGCATGATGTAGTCCGGCATCGACTTGGCGAACGGGATCTCCGGGTTCTGCGTGATGCCCTCGGGCTCGAAGCGCATGTAGGAGAACTTCTCGACGAGCGTGTCGAGCGGGACGCCGTACTGCAGGGCGATCGAGATCGACGTCGCGAACGCGTTCATCATGCCGCGCAGCGTCGAGCCCTCCTTGCCGATGTCGGTGAGGAAGATCTCGCCGACGGTGCCGTCCTCGTACATGCCCGCCGTGATGTAGCCCTCGTGGCCGGCGATCGAGAACTTGTGCGTGATCGACTGGCGCTCGCGCGGCATGCGGTTGCGCTTGGGACCGACCTCGGCGATCGCCTTCTGGCGCGCCGACGCCACGGCGCCCTCGATGAGCTCGTCGACCTGCTCCTGCGAGTAGCCCTCCACGACGACGGTCTGGCCGGCGCCCTCGCCCGCACCCTGCTGGGCGTCGGTGCGCAGCGCCTGCGCGGTTTTCGAGCCGTCGCGGTAGATCGCCAGTGCCTTGACCCCCAGCCGCCACGCCTGCAGGTACGCGTCGGCGATGTCCTCGACGCCGGCCTCGTGGGGCAGGTTGACGGTCTTGGAGATCGCGCCCGAGATGAACGGCTGGACGGCGCCCATCATCTTGATGTGACCCATGTGCGAGATCGCCCGCTCGCCGACGGCCACGTCGAACACCGAGAGATGCTCGTCGAGCAGGCCGGGCGCGCCGACGATCGTCGCGTGCTCGGCGATGTGGTCGCCGATCGCCTGGATCTGCGGCTCGTCGTAGCCGAGCGTGCGCAGCGCCATCGGGATCGTCTGGTTGACGATCGTCATCTGGCCGCCGCCGACGAGCTCCTTGAACTTCACCAGTGAGAAGTCGGGCTCGACGCCTGTGGTGTCGCAGTCCATGAGGAACGAGATCGTGTTGTGGCTGACGAAACCGTTGGCGACGTACGTCACGTTGTCGGGAACGGAGAGGTCGAACGTCGGCTGGTCCTCGAGCAGCTCGCTGGTCGCGACCTCGTCGTAGAAGTAGCCCAGGAGCTGCTCGAGCTCGACGCTCGCGGTGCGCTCCAGAAGGGTTGTCGCCGAGCGGCGCGACACCCCGCCCCGCCGGGCCAGCGACATGAGCATCGTCTTGCGCAACGGGTCGTTTGCGGGTGCCAGCTCGTCGAGGAGCTCGCGACCGATCGGGATGTGGTCATAGCGCGCCGCCTGCGGGTGCTCGGCCTCGATGAGCGCCTGGTTCTTGCGCTCGGACATGAACCCGATCTGCTCTGCGAAACGCATCCCGGTCGCGGCGTTGAGAAGGCGAATCCGGTGGCACGGTGCGCCCCACTTGACGCGTGAGCCATCCATGCCGCGCGTGGTGACGAACCCCAGCGCGAGCATCAGGCTCTGCACGTCGCGTGAGAAGTCCTCGTTCGTCGTCGACCAGTAGGCGTAGCCGTGGTTGGCGTTGCCGTCTGCCTCGAAGAGACCGCGCAGGAATCCGCCGTAGACCTCGCGGTCGTTGGAGTGCAGGAGGGCATCGGGAATGTGGGGGCTCCAGCCCTTGCCGGAATGGCCCTCGAACGGGCTGCGCTTCGCGAACCCGCACGCCTCCCACCAGATCGTCAAGGCGACCGAGTGCAGCGAGACCTCCGTGTAGCCCTCGCATGGCAGCAGGTGTGCGTCGAGTCCGAAGAGCTCGCTGCCGAGCGCGACGAGCCGGTCAACGACGTCGTCATCTCCATCGGTCACGCACAGCCGGATTCCCTTGGCGTGCAGGGAGCCGTCGCCCATGAAGTAGCCGATGAGCTCCGCAAGATCCGGGCTCATGCTGCGCGGCACCCGCGTCCGATGGTCGGCATTCCAGTGCAGATCACCGAGCGGCGGCAGCGTGACCTCCTGCGGCTCGCCGACGAGCGAGTTCAGCATCATCGGGACACGGTCGCCGGCGGCGATCTCGGCCATCCGCTTCCAGACCCAGTTGCCTTCTTCGTCAACGATCTTGATGCGGTGAGTCGGCGTGCCCTGAAGCCGGTAGCCGCGCGCGGTCTGAACCGAGACGACCTGCTCGGAGCCGTTGACGTAGAACTTCGTCGCGGCGCGCGGGCCGGCGTCGGTGGCGACCTGCACGTCGAGGTCCTGCCACTTGGCGCCCTCGGTGTCACCCAGGCTTCCCAGCCGCACGAGTCCGCGACTGGTCGAAACGAGAGACCCCTCCACGAGGCAGCCCGTCGGCGCGAGCACCGTCGCCTGCGCGTTGCGGTAGCCGTGCTGCTCGCCGACCTCGACGGCCTCCTCCCACGCCATCCGCGCGGCGTCGAGCAGGTCGCTGTCGGCGCACGTCACGTCGGGGATCGCGTAGGACGCGTCGCGGTGCATGCGCATGACGGCGTTGTGCGCGTCGCGGTTCTCCGCGTAGCGCTCGTAGGGCCCGAGCGCCGCGGCGACGCGCGCGGACTGCAGGTACGCGCGCCCGGTCATCAGCGAGGTGATCGCCGCCGCCGTGCCGCGACCCTCGTCGGAGTCATAGGCCATGCCGTTCGACATGAGGAAGGCGCCGAGGTTCGCGTAGCCGAGGCCGAGCTGGCGGAAGGCGCGAGCGTTGACGCCGATCTTCTCCGTCGGGTAGCTCGACGGCCCGACGATGATCTCCTGCGCGAGGAACATGACGTCGATCGCGTGCTCGTAGGACTCGACGTCGAACGTGCCGTCGGGGCGACGGAACTTCATGAGGTTCAGCGACGCGAGATTGCAGGCCGAGTCGTCGACGTGCATGTACTCGCTGCAGTTGGCGACCACGAAGCCGTCGACCATGTACGAGTGATGCAGGGGCTCGGTGAGGTTGTAGACCTCCTCCTGGCCGTCGTCCTCGCGGGATACGAGCGCTGTTACGTGCTTTGTGCTGTAGCGCCGCGTCTCGGTCAGCAGGGCCTCGAGCGCAGCCTGCTTGCGCGGCGCCGAGAAGCCGATCATCGCTGCGAAACGCTCGAGATCGCTTCCGGTGATGCGGAGGTCAAAGCCCTCTCGGGACGCGTACTCGACGGTCGTGCCGTCGTTGCGCGTGTACGAGAACGTCGCATCCTTCGACTCAGTGATGCGGTAGATGCGGCCGCGCACGCCGAACGTGCTGAGGATCCGCTGGACGTCCTTCAGGAGGGCGTCGCTACGGCTTCCGAGGCCGGCGTAGCGGTTGGCCTTGCCGCCGCCTTCGACGCGCGACACGCAACCGTCGGCGCCAAAGAGGCCGCGCAGGAACGCCGCTTGGATCTCGGTGGGCGCGGTGAAGATGGTCGCGGGGACCCGCTTGTGATGCGCTCGTGCGCTGGTCACACCAAGGCTGCGGAAAAGCGCGCGAACCGCCTCGCTACCTGCGCGCAGCTGCACCGTCCCGTTGTCCATTTCCTGCCGAGAGACGTTGCCGATCAGCTCGCGCAGCATCCCTTCGTGGGAATCGGCCATGCCGTCGGAGATGTCGTCCCCGCCGTAGACCCATCCGGTCTGAACGTCCGTGAGCCAACCGTCGCCGATCAGGTGACCGGTCAGTTCGCCGAGCCCTTCGGTCCAGTGATCGGGAAGCGCCTTGTGCGAGACGGTGCCTCCCCGCGCAAAGGACTTCGCGAGCGCCTCAACCTTGACCGGTAGCGCCCATGACGCGTCTGTGGCTGGCGTCTCGACATTGTTGAGCATCACGCGGTCGGCAGCGGTCAACTCCTCGGCATGAACGTATCCGCGGTTGGTCGTCCAGAGCCGGTGGTTCGGCGTGCAGCGCAGCTCGGCGCCGTTCGCGAACCGCAGGCGAACGATCGGCTTGACGCCATTGCGCATGTACGCGACTGGCACCGTCGCTGCGACGCCCGTACCCGGCGTGTCGGCAGTCGCGCGGTGCGTGTAGACGCGGACGTCCTCGCCAGCTTCGCCACGCGTGACGAGTTCCGCGATCGGAAGCAGGCCGCGCGTGGTGTGGACGCGCGCGGTGCCCGGGAAGCAGGGGTTCGACGCGTTGATGCGCCCGGACACGGCGACGTGTGCCACTGGTTGATCGTCGTGTCGTACTGCACGCCCGGATCGGCGCACTGCCAGGCCGCCTCGGCGATGTCGCGCATGAGCTCGCGCGCGGGAATCGGATCGCCGACCGGCTCGCCGGTCTTGCGCGCGAGGAGGTGCCACTCCTCGTCGTTCTCGACGGCGCGCATGAAGTCGTCGGTCAGGCGCACCGAGTTGTTGGCGTTCTGGTACTGGATCGAGATGAAGCCCTCACCGTCGATCGACATGTCGAAGCCGGCGTCGCGCAGCGCGTTGGCCTTCTTCTCCTCCTTGGCCTTGCACCAGATGAACTCGCGGATGTCCGGGTGGTCGATGTCGAGCACGACCATCTTCGCCGCGCGGCGCGTCTTGCCGCCGGACTTGATCGTGCCCGCCCAGGAGTCGGCGCCGCGCATGAAGGAGACCGGGCCGGAGGCGGTGCCGCCCTTGGACAGTGGCTCCGTCGAGCCGCGGATGTTCGACAGGTTGATGCCCGAGCCCGAGCCGCCGAGGAAGATCTTGCCCTCGTTGGTGTTCCAGTCGAGGATCGAGTCCATCGTGTCGTCGACACTTAGGATA
>CAVUND010000013.1:0-231522 GCA_963742745.1 uncultured Actinomycetes bacterium | reverse complement strand
GCAGCGAGCCTGGCGAGCTCCCAGGCGGGTCGGCGCCGGCCGTCGCCGGCGAGCATCCGCACGCGGCCGGGCGGCGGCGTCGACAGGTCGATCCGCTCCGCATCGAGCTCGCGCAGATACGTGAACTTCTCAAGCTGGCGGCGGATCTCGATCGGCGACGTCTCGCGCGCGGGTGTGCGTAACCACTCGATCCACGTCGTCCCGTCGCCGCGCCGCTCAAGAAGCCTGTCCAGGCGAGCGCGCGTCGCACGGTCGGCGACCTGGTCTGCGAGCGCGTCGAAGGTCGCCTGGTGCGCGCGCTCGCGCGCCGCGCTGATCAGCCTGACCAGCTGATCGACCGACGGCCGCGCGATCCGCTGAACGTGCAGCTGCTCGGCGGCGAGCGTGAAGAGCGCCTTCGGGCGCTCGTGCTCCATCGCCCGGACGGTGAGCCACGCCTCAAGCGCCGCGGCCTCGGGCACGTCCCACTCCCGGAAGCCGGCGTGCTGCGTGCCGCGGCGAACTGATCGGTGCGCGTCTGCTCGCGCGCGCCGTAGCCCTCCAGGTCCCCGGGGTTCGCCTCGAGCTGGTCGCAGAGCTCAAGCAGCGCGGGCTGCGGGAGCGCGGTCAGGTTCTCGGGGACAAACCCCAGCCAGCGCAGCGCGCACAGCTGCACCGCCACGCCGAGGCGGCTGTCGCCGCGGTGCCTGAGCGCGAAGCGCATGTCGGCGGGTGAGAGCTTGAAGTGCTCGTCGAGATCCTCCGGCCCGATCTGCTCGGGGAACGCGTCGAGCGCGCGGCGCTCGGCGGGGCTGGGCCAGCCGGGCATCAGAACTCGACGTCCATGCGTTCCATCGCCGCCTGGCGGTCGGCCTTGGACGGCAGGCTGTAGCGGCGCGTCGTCTCGATCCGGACATGCCCGGCGATCTCGGCGACCATCACGAGGTCCTCGCCCTGGCGCACGAGGTTCGTCAGACACGTGTGGCGCAGCACGTGCGCCGACAACTCGAGGCCGGCGTCGCCGGCGACGCGGCGGATCGCCGAGTCCGCCGCCCGCGGCGAGATCCGCGTGCCCTTCGCGCTCAGAAACAGCGCGTGCTCGTCGTCGGGGGCGCGGCGCTCGCGCTCCTTGATCCACTCCTCGAGGACCGCGCGGACGAGCGCGTTCAGCGCGACCTCGCGGTACGCATCGCCCTTCCCGGAGCGGATCGTCACGGTGCCCTTGCGCGCCGAGATCGTCACGTCGTCGACGTCCAGCGCGACGGTCTCGCCGATCCGCAGCCCGGCGAACAGCATCAGCACGACGAGCGCGCGGTCGCGCGCGCCGGCGCGCTCGGCCGCGCGCAGCAGCACGCGCTGCTCGTCACGCGACAGCGCCCGCGGCGCGGCGACGGGCAGTGACTCGCGGCGCACGTTCGCGCGCCCGAGCCCGAGCTGACGGTACAGATGATCGACGGCGGCGAGCGCGAGGTTCACCGACGCAGGCCCGAGCGCGCGCTCGGACTTCAAGAACCGCTTGAAGTCGCGCGCCGCGTAGTCGCGCGCGGCGAGGTCGGCGAGCGGGTCGGCGCCCAGCGCGCGCTCGTCCGCCCCGTCGGCCAGCCAGCCGCAGAACAGCCGCACCCAGCGGGCGTACTCCCCGCGCGTGCGCGGCGACAGGGGTTGACGCGCGAGCCATGTCTCGTACGCTTGGAGTGCCTGCAGCGGGTCGCGCCAGCCGTCCATCCCGGCGCGAACCTATTAGTGGCCGCGGTCGGAACGAGATCGCCCCCGCCGCCGAGCTACGTTAGTCGCCGTCCAGCGGGTCCGGCACGGCCACTAATGGCTATTAGTGGCCGGACCGCAGGCACGTCTCGAACACGAACGGCATCGGAGACGCGACGCACCCCGGGCGCCCCCCTCAATCGGCACGTGAGGACGCTCGCGACTATAGAGGCATATCGACCTCAGCCGAGCCGCCAGTCCGCAGCTACCGAGACCTACTTTGCGGCTCAGGCCAGCTTCGGGAGTTC
The DNA here is from genome assembly GCA_963742745.1 of uncultured Actinomycetes bacterium. Taxonomy (GTDB): domain Bacteria; phylum Actinomycetota; class Thermoleophilia; order Solirubrobacterales; family Solirubrobacteraceae; genus CADCVQ01. The sequence continues at coordinate 229,531 of CAVUND010000013.1, read as the reverse complement.
CGGGCCGCTGAGCAGCAGCGCGGCGAAGGTTCGCACAACAATGGCAACGCGCCGCGCACCCTTTAGTGCTCGACGCCGCATTGACCGGACAGATATCGCACGCGTCGCCCACGGGGGGCGCCACCTCGCTCCAACGGAGCGCCACCATCGCTGCGATCCAGCCCGGCCGTCCGAGCGCCGACGCATCGACGCTCGGGACGTGTCGACGCTAGCCCAGACCGCCTGCTACCGCTAGGCCCCAGGAGGAATCGGGATCTCGTGGGCTGTGAGCGTCAAGCTGCTTGTCTTACCGCCAGTTCGTGGGCGGTCACCTCCAGCGTTTCGTCCTGCAGCAGGCCGTCATAGACGACCAGATAGGCACGGCTTCGATTGGAGGGGGTGACGGTCCGTGACCCTGGCTCTCCGGATACGGTGACCTTCTCAACGTTCGCGGCCGCAATCCCGTAGACCACAGTAGTCCCAGGCAGCGTCGAGTCGCTCTCGCGCGCTTTACGGATTGCGTCCGCGCTTTTACGCCACCGTCTGCCGGAAACGTTGAGATCGCGGCGGTGACGGGACGCCACTGTTCGCGAAGGCATCACGTGGCTCAAGACACGCAGCGCCCTCGTCAATCGGATACCTGGTAAATCGTCCGCCTCGGAACCGACCAACGCTGCCATCACGCACGTTACCGATGACAGGGCACGTCTTCCCCGTTCGGCTGTAGTAGACCAAGATGCCCCAAGCGCGCCCGTCACGCGCCATCATCTGGTTCTCGACGCTGAATCCGCCGTCGCCGTATGTCGCAGGCGCCAGATCATCAGGAGTCCGGTCACCTGAGCCCGTGCCATCATTGATGAGTGCAAGCGCACCCGCGACGCTGCCAAGAGCCAAGCACGCGGCTCCCGCGAGACTGAGTGCTGACTTCGAGGGCTTCCTCATGTGCATCGCCCCGTGTGCGCGTAGTGGGTGTGCGGGCTGAAGATGGCAGTGTTGCCGTTGTAGTTGAGAAGAACGAGCCATCGCCGGTGTCATCGCCGTGCACGAAGCCGTGGTCAACACACGTCGTGTGGTAATGAGACGCCGCTGCGGCCGAAACCACCCCCAACACGACACAAAGAGCGACGATACTTGACCACACCAAAACTCTGTGCATCGTTCACCTCGTTGGAAAGCGGTCGGGATCTTCAGGCTATCGCGCGCATGCGCGTCTGGCAAGGCATCCTGCGAGGCGACAACCACATCCACCCGACAGCCCACATGTGCCCCCACCGCGACAGACTGGCGCGGCCTATCGAGGGCAACGTCCAGAAAGCGTCTGCTCGCCCTCCGGGCCGGCGGTGACGTTCTGCTGCTGCTGTCTGCCGATCGACCCGTTGGCGGGATCTGCGTCGGCTGACGAGCCGGGGGGCATGAAAGCCTCCAGATGGCGAGGCAACGAGTCTCGGCGATCCCCGCGCCTGTCCAGTTGACGCCACCACACTACTGCCCGACGCCCGACGCGCATAGAACCTGATGTAAGGACCGCACCAGCGTCGCTCGGGGTAGTCCCCCGGGGAACGTCACGTTGGCTCGGCCGCTTCGCCGAGCCGTGGCCCAGGAAGCTCGACCTCAAACCACACGTGCGAGCTGCCTTCGTGCACGCCCCACCGGCTGGAACGCTCATCGACGATGTCAAGCCCCATCCGCCGACCTGCTGAAAATCGCGCTGTCGCAACTCGCGCTCAAAGCCGCCGCCCTGATCGACGACCTCAACCATCAACCGGTTGGCATCAAGGCAGGCGCGCAACGTGATCGGCCCGTCGCCATGCACCAACGCGTTTGACGCCAGCTCGCTGACCATCAACCGAGCATCATCCAGCAGCTCACCGTCAAGACGCCCCCCCGAAGAGCGTCGAACGGCGACGAACACGAAGCGACGCGCTCCGCACACTTGCTAGCCCAACCCCGTGTCCTCCGCAATTGCCGGCTGCTGCAAGTCCTCGGCATTGAGGAACGCTTGAGGTTGCGACACGAACCCCTCGTGGATCACGGACACAGACGCGCCTGGTGCACCGTGCCATCCTTCGTCCAACGGATGACGCATCGAGCGTGGCTTAGCGACGTTTGCACAATGCCGTCACCCTGGTCGACCAGTGCGGGGGTCCTCGCGTCGCGCGGTGCCACGTAGACTTCGCTCGATCGTGTGCTGCTTGCAGGAGGAAATGCGCGCGAGTTCTGGATTATCCACGCTAAGTCGCCGCGGCTCGTCAGTACCAGATCGCGGATCTCGTCGCGCGGGTCGTACTCGACGGTGGCCTGCGTGCGCGCCTCCGCGGCAGGAAGGCTGCGCTTCTGACGTCCAGTCCGAATGTCTCGGACCACGACTGTGAGTGCGGGATCCGCTTCTGGCGAATCAGCTTCAATAACGCTGCGCTGGTAAGCAATGAGGTGTCCGGCAAACCGAACACGACTTAATTTATAGAGCGCGACGCCGACGTACTGACGGCTGAGCAACAGCGAGCGACCGACGCTGCGGTCGCACACGTAGTAGTCCCCGGCTCGCCCAGGTTTACCTGGCGAGATGAAGACTCGAACGTCCCCATCGACCGCCACGGTTCGCCCGGAGGCGCATCGCTTGCTCGGTTGTGACGGACTCGCTGTGGTCACCGAAGCTGACGCACCGACGACCACGGCAACGGCGATTGGATTAGGTGTCTTCTGCGCACTTGGCGGCGTCTCCGGCCTGCGGGTTGATGGCCAAACGCAAGCAGTAGTAGGCGGGGCGGACTGTTGATGACTTCCGGTACGAGGTGAGCCCGGCGTCCTGGTTCACATCGCCGCGCCACGGGTAGTAGTACACGCGGCTAATCCGATCGAAGCGCTGGATCAGACCTTGGGTTTGCGTGTCGCTGTTGCCCACGAGATAGCGGACGGCGTCTTGCTGTCGCTGCCCTTCTCGGTTACGCGGATCGTAGGTAGCGTTCTTGAGCCGTAGGAAGGCCCCGACCTCGGTCACCCAGATGTTGGGGCTGACATCGACGCCGTTCCTGGTGGCGCGGGTCGCAGCGAGAAAGTCCTTGAACGGCGCATCAAGTCGGCGATTGATCGTGGAGTATGGGTGGAAGGCCCAGGCGGGCGGTCGAACAAAGCCCATGCCTTGGACGTACCCGCGGAAGTAGGTCTTACTTCCGGCGGGACCGTCATACGTGGTTGTTGGGCGGCCGTTCAAGTTCGGGCCACTGTCGATAAAGGATCCGCCGGCAACGATGCACTGCTCCGGTGCGCCGGCGGGGTGGCGCTCCGCATTGAGTGCCGACCAGAGCTGTCCAGCAAGGAACGGCTTCAGTGCGAACGAGTCAAATAGTCCAGTGCCGATCTTGAGCTTCTTGTTCACTTCGTTCCACGAGGTGTACAACCGTACGAACGGATACCGCTGGCGAAAAGCTCGTGTGGCGAGGGTGTACTCCTCAACAGAGGGTGTGTGGCCTGAGTTCTCTCGGTCATACCAGAAGGACACGAGCGGATCGAAAGTGCACCCAGCGCTCGGATTCGGGCATACCTTCGTCATCCATCGATCGGCCAGCCTCAGTCGGCCTGCAGCCGAGTTGGCGCCGCCCGACGAGGAGGGCTGCGTGAGTCGGTAATAGTCGGCCGGGTTCTGGCCTGTCGGTGGCGTGCCGAGCGCCCTGGTTACGACGTTGTATTCTGGCACCAGCCGCGCTCGGCGGACGCCGACGAGGTCATGCGGCTATCTCCGAACAGGCCGGCTTTCTGATCTGAGATCCCGAAGAGCACCCCGTCACTGCTGGCTCGCTCGATGGCTGCGGCGCGCGTGAAGGTTCCTTCCGCAGCGTCGGCACAGGGGTCGTACGTCGGGTTGCAGAACATCTGTGAATCTTGCTCGGCGATCGCTGGGCGTTCTGCGATGTCGGCGGCGGTGTCATCCTCGCCGGGATCTCCGTCTCAGCTCCCATTTCCTCGGTGAACACCATCAGCGTGCGATCGCCGTGCGGCCGACGCCGTCCGTCGCCTTGATCTCGATTTCTTGGTCACCGCCTGGGAAATCAGCGGTGTTGAGGGACAAGTTGGCCGGAAGCGAGCAACCGCCCGACGGGTTGGTGCAGCTAACGACGCCGGTATCAACGACGCGGTGGCCGTTGACGGAGATCTCGACGCGAACTGCCCCTGACCGCGCAGTCAGTGGCATTGACGTTCAGCGCGTAGGTTCCGGGCGCGATCAGGTCGTCATCAGCGTCGGCCAGTGCCCCGGTCAAGGCCACGGCAGGATCTGATCGGTCGATCTTCTCGGTCCATGTCTGTGGAGCAGCGGCGTTGTCGACGACGTCCGTTGCGCGCAGGGTGAGCGTGTTGACGCCTTCGTTGAGTCGGTATAAGAGCGCGGGCGGCGACCAGTTGAGAGGACACGGGCTTCGCTGGGGGTCGCCGGTACATGTGGCGCTGCGGTACCACGCCTGGGTGCCGGTGCCCCAGCCGCTCAGGCTGACGTAGTACGCGCCAAGCCCGGCATCGAGAACGTTGACGTTGAGCGGATGATCGGGCGCGGCGCTGTCGTCCGTCCAGCTCTTGTCGGCGGGTCTGTTTACCGACGGGTTGTAGCGGTCGTTGAGGTAGGTGTTGGACCAGGCCATCGTTACGCTGGCGCGAGAGCCCAGGGTGTTGATGTCGTTTTGGTTGATGTCGTTCTTGGCGTTCAGGCCGAGGATCAGGGCGTTGCTGTCGCTGGGCGGCGTGTTCTCGCGGTCACAGCGCAGAACCGGCGCGGTCAGGCAAAACGCGTGCGTGATGCCCGACGCTCCGCCCCACGACGGGCCGAACGGATTGGGGCCGTAGGCGCCGCCTTGGTTGAGGTAGTTGGTGTTGGCTTCCCAGTTGGTGAACGCGCCGTTGAAGATGCCGTTAACCCAGAGGCTGAAGACCCACGGATGCGTCTGGTAGCCGGCTCCGTACGCTGCATAGGGCGCTGATGGGATGTGGCCCATGCCGCCAAACGTGCCGGCATAGATGTAGGTGTTGGCGATCGCGCGGTACTGCCAGTAGATCGAGGTTCCGTTCCAGCTCCATGAGCCGTCCCGGTTCTACGGAGACTTTTCTATTTGGAATCCCCGCTCATGATGAGAGGGGGAGATGATGTCGTTCTGTCGAGCGTAGAGGGCTTCGAATTCTGTTGGGGGAACATGGTTGAGGGCTGAGTGCAGCCTGTCGTGGTTGTACCAGCCGACCCATTCGACGACGGCGAGCTCGAGTTGGGTGCGGGTCTTCCAGACGCGGTCGCGGATCAGTTCGGTCTTGAAGCTGTCGACGAAGCTCTCGGCCATTGCGTTGTCGTAGGCGTCGCCGGTCGACCCCAAGGAGCCGAGGACGTCGTGGTCGTGGAGGGCTTGGGTGAAGTCAAAGCTCGTGTATTGCGATCCCCTGTCGCTGTGATGGATGAGCTGCAGGTCGGCGCCGTGGCGCCTGGTGCCGAGCGCCATCTTCAGGGCGTCCAGGACGAGGTCGGTGCGCATGTTGCCTGCGAGCTGCCAGCCCACGCAGCGGCGGCTGTAGACGTCTAGGACGAAGCTGAAGAACCCAACGCCCTCCCAGCTGCGCAGATACGTGAAGTCGGCGATCCACAGGGCATCTGGCCGCGTCGCGGTGAAGTCGCGGTTGACGAGATCGGGACGCTCGCAGCCCGCGGGGTCGGCGACCGTCGTCTTCCAGGCCCGGCCGCGGCGCTTGGCGCCGACCAGGCCGTCAGCGGCCATCAGGCGCTCCACACGGCCGCGGCCAACCATGATGCCCTCGCGCCGAAGGGCCTTCCAGACGCGTAGCGATCCGTACGCCTCGTAGTTGGCGCGGTACACGCGACGAATCGCCACGAGCAGCCGCTCGTCCTCGACGGCCCGTGTCGACAGCGCGCCGGTGGCGCGCTGGTAGTACGCCGACGGTGAGGTCCCGATGCTGCGACACGTGAGCTCGACAGCAAAGCCGGCCGCCCGCTGCTGATCGATGAAGGCGCTCACCTCCGCGGGGTCCCGTCGAGCTCGCGCGCGAAAAACACGCTCGCGGCCTTCAGCGTGTCGACCGTCTTACGCAGCTCGCGGTTCTCGCTGCGCAACCGGCGCAACTCTTCAAGCTGCTCGCTGGTTGGCGCCCCGGGCGCACCGGCGTCCGTTCGTGCCTGACGCACCCAGGTGCGCAGCGACTCCGAACCGACGTCCAGATCCTTGGCGACCTGCGCGATCGGCCGGCCGCTCTCTAAGACCGTGCGGACCGCCCGCGCCTTGACCTCCGTTGAGTACTGCCGTCCTCGAGCCATATGCCAGCGACTTCCCTTCCCAGGACCACAGTCCTGTTTCAGAAGTCTCCGTCAAAGCCGGGATGGCTCGATAGGCGGTGTTCGTCGGCATGCTCAGATATAGGCCGCAGTAGTAGGCGCAGTTGGCCGCCGACGCGCCGTAGTAGTTGCGCGTGCCCGGCGTCGGATTGTACGGCGTCGCGCACCGTTCCCCAGCCCCGCCAGTTGCTGCCGTTGTAGTCGTTGATCTGCACCTCGGGGTCGACGAACAGCGGGTAGCGGTACTCGCCGTCGCGATGCTTGACGGTCACGACGATCCTGTCGCCCTCGATCATGGCATCTGATGGGACGAGCACACCGTCGGCGTCGTAGGCGTTGGGCGGCTGGATGTAGGCGATCGCGGCGTCGCCCTTGGCGATCTCAAGCGCGCTCGGCGGGTCACCCGGAATCGGCCTATCGGTGCGTGCGCCCCGCAGCACGGCGCCCGCGGGAAGGTCGACGTCGAGCGTGAGCCGCTCGGGGCTGGCGGGCGAGCGCAGCTGCCAGCCCAGCTCCGCGCCGGCCGGGCGCGGTGCGACGACGAAGTCGGCGTCGGTCTGCGTGTTGGCGAAGAACACGCGATCGGCGCTCTCGGCCGCCGCAGCATCCGCTTGGCCGCCGGGCGCGATCGAGAAGCCGCCCCTCGAGAAGGAGACGCCGCCGGCTTGACGCGTGGCGATCCGCAGGTCCACGAACGCGTTGCGCGTCCGAAATCCGGTGCTGTCAGACGCCAGGGTCAGGTCGACCGGCTGTTGCTCGCCGGCGGCGTTCTCGGTCTCAAGCGGAAGCGAGGATTGCAAGACCGCCTTGTCACCAGAAGCGCTCTGCGTGATGGCCGTTCCGTTGCGCAGTTGCTTGACGACCTTCACGCCTGGGTCGGGCCGCGCGCCGTCAAACAGCTCTCCTTTGAACTCGGCAGGAAATGCCGCCTGGCCGGTATCCAGCGCTGCCGGCGCGGTCAGGTCGCGGTAGCGATCGCGGCTGCGCTGGCGCTCGGCTCGCGCCTCGGGCGTGCGCAACTTCTCGGTTCGGGCCTGCTCTCGCTTCATGCCCGCCCCGAAGTTCGGATCTGCCGCGGAGAGCGCCTCGGCGGGAACGCGCGGCGGCTGCTGCTGGCCGGCGCCGATGGCTGGCGCCACGCCGATGACGCCGAGGCAGACCACGACGAGGACCGGCCGTACGCGAGGCGAGTTGCTGCGCGGGGTCGACCGGATTCGCAGTCTGATCGGTGCGATGCGACAAGGACGCGAGCGACGACAGCTGCAAACCGGAGCCCATCAGAATTACCCCTCCGGTGACCATCGGTCTCCTGGCACGTCGGTCGGCGAACGTTCTAGCGCGACCGGACCCAAGAGCGTCGTGCTGAGGCATTTTCCCTCCCTCAGCACGTTGCCTATCGACGGCGACCGCCGAGAACGATAGGTAGAGCGGCAGACGTGGCGCGTAGCCGCTCGTCCACTGAGGAGCGACCCATACGTATGCGAACGCGACGGCGACTAACGCTTAGCGTTGTCCCACGCAGACTTGTGGTTGGAACCCCGAAGAAGCGGACTTTCTTGCCGGCGGTGATCGCGGCACGGCCGAGCTTCGGCAGGTGGCTCTTGCCGATGCCGGCGGGGCCGGCGAGGCAGAGGTTGTCGTTGCGATCAAGCCATTCCAGCGAGGCGAGGAACTCGAACGTCGGCCGCGGCAACTGGGATGCCTTGAGGTCAAAGCCGTCGAGCGTCTTGTGCGCGGGAAATCCGGCGGCCTTGATCCGGGCGCGCTCGTTGGAGGCGTCGCGCGAGGCGAGCTCCTCGCGAACCAGCGTGCCCAACAGCTCGGCCGGCGGCCAGCGCTGCGTCTTGGCGGTCTGCAACAGCTCGGGCGCGAGCTCGCGCATCCCGCGCAGCCGCAGGCGCCGCAGACCCGCTTCGAGCTCGGGGTCCAGGGGCTGGGTCATCGGCGGGTGCGGCGGTAGTCATCCAGCGAGCGGACCGCAACCTTCGGCAGCCCCTCAAGCGCCAGCGGCGCAGCGTCGGCGACGGCCGTTGGCGGTGCCGCGGCGAGCCCGTCAGCGATCGAGTGAAGGTCGCCGTGCGCGAAACGCCCGAAGCTCGTGGCACGCTGCAGCGTCGCGCGGGCCTGGTCCTCTCCACGCGTGCGCGCGAGGCCAAGCGCCTCCTCCAGGCGCTCGTGCAACCTGGCGGTGCCGGCCGCCGCGGCGGCACGCAGGTAGTCCTCCGCCTCGTCACCCAGCCAGGAACGCGTGTTCTGATGGCGTCCTGGGGCGTAGCGCGCGCACGCCGGTCGGCGCTGGCGTCGGGTAGTGCGCGTCGCTGATCGACGCCTCGCCCGGGGCCAGCAACGCGTTCTGGGGCAACCGGGACACCGAGGTACATGATCACGACGTCACGATCACTGGCCTGCACCATGACGTTCTCGCCGACGAGGCGATGCGGGACCGAGTAGCGCGCCGAGCAGAACCTGACCGTCGCCAGCCGGTCGACCTTGCGCTCCTCACCGCACGCCACGACCGGCCGCGCGGTCGGCAGTGCCCGCAGCAGCGGCAGCTCGACCTGCAAGCGCTCGCTGGGGCGCACCCTGGTCTCGTAGTGGACCTCGCCGTTGACCTTGGCGCACCATGCGGCGCCAGCCTGATTGGCCTCGTCGAGTGAGCCGAAGCCTTCGTAGGGGATCAGGTCAGACTTGGTGAAGCGAACGAGCGCCTCGACCTTGCCCTTGGACTCCGGGTCCTGACGCTCGGTCGTTCTCGGTGAGAAGCGGTAGTGCGCCGCCAGGCGCACCATTCGGGGTTGAGCACCGCCGCCCCCGCGACGTGATCCGTGGCGACGGTCTTGGGGTTGTCAAACAGCACTCGGCCGGGGACGCCGCCGACCTGCTCGAAGCTGTGCGCAAGCCCGACCGCCAGCGCGCCGAACGCTCGCTGCAGGAGAAGCTGACTGTCCGGTAACGCGACCAGCCCAACACGCCGGAGAAGAACGACAACCTCCGCGGACCGGCAGGCGTCGGGACCGTCCCGGCCGCGCCCCATCGCAGAGCATCCATTCGCCGGGCGCCGAGATCCACGGCCGGTAGACGCGGCCCTCGGCAGCCTGCTTCTCACGCCACACTGCTTGGCGTCGGCGACCGCGCGGCGCAGCGAACGCTCCGACCCGTCATAGCCCGCCGCGCGAACAACCCGCAACAGCCGCCGCGCGGTGATCTTCGCGTGCGTCTGCTCGACGCGCTCGGCGATCACTTCGGCGACCTCGTCGGTCACCCGCGAGCGCGTCAGCGCCGGCGCAAGCTGACCGGCATCGCCGGCCGCGTCGACGTAGCGCTTGACCGTCTTGTGATCGCAGCCAACCACGGCCGCGACCGCGCGATAGCTGCCCAACTCTTGATAGAGGGCGATGATCTCCACCTGCGTCCTTCCGCTCTTCATGGGCGTCCTCCCGACCGTCGGTGCAAGAGCACCGCACCGTCGAGCCCGAACCGGACGGGTGGGGAATTACGTGGCCACCAGTGGGGAGTTTCTCGTGGCCGCGGTCAAAGACGCAGCTAGAACAACCCGCGCGGTTTCAACCCGTGTCGAATGGACTGTTGCCGAGGTCGCTGCGCAATTGCGGACACGCCGAGACAGGCCTGGGCTCCCGCGCAACACAGAACTGCATCGGCTGCTTGAAGCACGAGCGATAGCTGCTCTCGGCGAAACGAGCAGTTCTGGTGAACGCCGCTGCGCGGCGGGATTGGTGCGTCGGTCGGCGTTCTTCGCGGGCGACGGTGGGTGGTGATCAGCGCGCTCCTTGACAGCGCAGGGATGGCAGGTTGTCGGCGTACCGTGGACGGCGGCGGGTGTCGCACCAGGCTACCTGCGGTGCTACACTTTGCCTGTGCCGACGACACGCCCCCGATACACCGTGACCGATACCGGCCAAACGGCGCAGCTGCTGGATCTCGCGCAGCGCGCTTGGCCACAGATCACCGATCGCCGCCAGCTGCTGCTCCGTCTCACGGAAGCTGGCGGCCGCATGCTCGAGACCGAGTTGGCCGCTCAGGACCAGCGGCGCGAGCGTCAGCGCATCGGGCTCGAGCGGGCGTCGGGGCTCGTCGACGCCGACGAGCTCGTCGGCGACAGCGCGTGGCGCTGATCCTGCTCGACAAGTCTGCCTGGGTACGAGGCGGCGCCGAGCTCCTCGACTACGGCGAGCTGTGCATGTGCGCGATCACGCGCCTGGAGATCCTCTACAGCGCCAGGTCAGCACAGGACTTCGTGACGTTACGCGAGGACCTCGACGCATACCGGGATCTGCGCATCGATGCGGCGACACTGGCCGCAGCCGAGTCTGCCCAGCGCGAGCTCGCCGAGCGGGGCCAGCATCGCGTGGCGCTCCCGGATCTGCTGATCGGCGCATGCGCCCAGCAGCATGGCGCGGATGTGTTGCACGTGGATAGGCATTTCGATCTGCTCGCCACGATCTTCGGGTTTCGCAGTATCCGCCTGGCATCGGGCGACACCGGATGACCGCCGAAAACCCGGGGGCGCGAACGGCCCGCATGCGGTTCGGCGGACCTTGATCTCGTCGGCGGAGCGAGTTTGTGCGGAAAACCGGGGTAAGCATTGTCGACATCGACGTCGACGCCGCGCGTACCGCGCTGAGCCGCACGCTCCGGGGCTGCTCCATCCAGGTCTCGGAGCGCGGGCGGTGCTGGTTCCCACACATGCCTTGGCCTCCACACGCACTGGCACGTTGATCCAATCAGCGACGGACGACCGTGATCGCGCATGTAGGCCCGGGTGCTTGGGCTAGGCGAGCGTCAGCGGTGACGAGCTCGCACGCCAGGACCTCAGCCAACGCGACGTAGGTGGCGTCATATGCGGTCAGGTTGTCGCGCAGCTCCCACAGCCTGGCGATGAGACCAACCACGCCGTAGCGGCGCAGCCCGAGTCGCATCCATCGCCCGAGCGCCGCCCCGGCGTCGTCTGCGCCGATCCGGCCGCGCAGCACTTGTGCGCGCAGGGCCTGAGTGACCTCCGAGTCCGCGAGGTGCGGGATCGCGACGGCCTCGTTGCCCAGCGCTCGGCGTGCGTCTCCGTCGTTCAGCAGCGCGAGGACCGCCGCCGACGCGTCGAGGACGATCACCGAACCGAACGTCCGGCGTCGAGACCGGCGATCACATCCGCGGCCGATATCTCAAGATCTGGAAGGTCGCCCAGCAACCCGGGATTGTCGGCGCGCCGCGCAGCCTCCGTCAGTTCCCTCACGGCGAACGATGACACCGACAGCCCGTCGCGGGCCGCGAGCGACGCGAGCCGCTCGCTGACGTCCTCTGGCACGTTGCGCAGGTAGAGCGTCTTCATGTCGCAGAATGCTAGCAGACTGCATCGCCCATGCCACAGGCCCGCGCATGTCCGCCGAGTGTGCACCCACGACAGGAGCTCCTCGGACCAGATCTCACCGTTTATGTGAACCTGGCGCGGACGAGGTCCGTCCGGATTCGGCGAACCACGGACGTCGTCTCGAGGTCGATCAATTCGGGAGCGACGAGCGACGAGCGACTGCCCGCGTCGGCGCGCGCGTGCGGCATCGCCGTCCGGTCCGTCGTCCGCAGGCGGGTCGCCTCGGGGACACTGGCGTGGTGGACAATGCCTGGATCGCCGACCGCTTGGAGGCATTCGCGTCGCTGCTCGATCTGGCCGACGCGAACCCCTACACGCCGCGTGCCTATCGCCGCGCGGCCGAGACGATCCGCAGCGCAGCCGTCCCCGTCGCCGGGCTGGTGCGCTCCGGGCGGGTGCGCCGGCTGCGCGGGATCGGCCCGGGTATCGAGGCCCGGCTGCGGGAGCTCGTGCAGACCGGCGAGATCGCCGAGCTCGCGGAACTCGAACGCGAGCTCTCGCCCGAGCTCGTCGGCCTCGGCCGCTACCTCGGGCTGACGGCGACCCGCTCGCTGGAGATCGCGCGGGCGCTCGGCGTGCGGACGGCCGGCGAGCTGCGCGAGGCGGCGGCGGCCGGGCGGCTGCGGACCGTGCCCGGGATCGGGCCCAAGCGCGAGGCGCAGCTGCTCGACGCGCTCGCCCGCGAGGGCGAGCCGCGGCCGCAACGCGCCTTGCTCCTGAACCACGCCCGGGAGCTGGTCGGCGGCGTGGCGGCCGCTCTCGGCGGCGAGGCGGCCGGCGACGCGCGGCGCTGGCAGGACTCCTGCGAGCACCTCGCGGTGGTCTGCGCCGCGCCGGATCCCGCGCCCGTGCTGGCGCGCTTCGCCGCGCTGCCCCAGATCGTCGCGGTCGTCGAGCAGGCCGAGCGGCGCGCGGTCGGGGTGACCGTCGAGGGCGTCCCGATCGAGCTCGTCGCCGCCGAGCCGCGGTGGTTCGGGACCGCGCTCGTGCGGGCGACGGGCACGCCGGCGTACGTGGCGGCGCTCGAGCCGCTGCCGGACGCACCGGACGAGCAGGGCGTCTACACCGCGCTCGGCATCCCCTGGTGTCCGCCGGAGCTGCGCGAGGAGGCGTTCCGCGGCGAGCCCCCGCCGACCCTCGTCTCGCCGGCCGACATGCGCGGCGACCTCCATTGCCACACGACCTGGTCCGACGGGCGCGCGAGCGTCGAGGAGATGGGCCGCGCCGCGCGCGAGCGCGGCTATGACTACGTCGCGATCTGCGACCACACGCCGGCCGTCGGCGCCGTCCGTGGCCTGAACGCCGACGACGTCCGCCGGCAGGCCGAGGAGATCGCGGCGGCCAACGAGGCGCTGGCCCCGTTTCGCGTCCTGCGCGGGATCGAGTGCGACATCCTCGCCGACGGGCGGCTCGACCTTCCCGACGACGTGCTGGCGCAGCTCGAATGGGTGCAGGCCAGCGTCCACGGCGGGCAGCGGATGGCGCGGCGAGAGATGACCGCCCGCGTCGAGGAGGCGCTGCGCAACCCGCACGTGTCGCTGCCTGAGTCATCCGACGGGCCGGATCATCGGCCGGCGACCGGAGAACGCGCTGGACCTCGAGCGGGTCTTCGCGGTCGCGCTCGAGGAGGGCGTCGCGATCGAGGTCAACGGGCTCGCGCCGAGACTCGACCTCAGCGGCGAGCACGTCCGCGACGCGATCCGTGCCGGCGTGCGGATCGTCTGCTCGACCGATGCGCACTCGGTCCGCGGCCTCGAGAACATGGAGCTCGCGGTACGGACCGCGCGCCGCGGCTGGGCGACGACCGCCGACGTCCTCAACACCGGCCCGCTCTCGTCGCTGCTCAGGTCCTGACCCACGCTTGCTTCCCGCACCCGCGGCGGTCGGGCTCAGAGCAGGGCCGGCGAGCGGAATCCCGTCGAAGCAGCGCGCCCGGACCCCGCTAGTCGTCGCCGGGGTCGCCGCGCCGGCGATCGCGGCGCCGGAGCACCAGGATCGCTCCGAAGCCGATCGCCAGGACGAGCGGCATGCCGGAGCCGACGATCCTCTCGATGTCGGCCGCGAGCACCACGCCGGGCACCGTACCCGACGCGCTTTCCGACGCGCGCGGCACATACCCTGTGCGCGGTGAGGACCGCGATCACGACCAGCCCGCCGGTCACGCTTGCGTCGCCGCGCCGGCGGCGCCGGCGATGAGCGCAGGTCTCGCCGCCCTCCTCGACGACGTCGCGGCGCTCACCCGGCTGGCCGCGGCCTCGCTGGACGACGTCGCCGCCGGCGCGGGCCGGGCGAGCATGAAGGCCGCGGGCGTGATCGTCGACGACGCGGCGGTGACCCCGCGCTACGTCCAGGGCTTCCAGCCCGAGCGCGAGCTGCCGATGATCAAGCGGATCGCCGCCGGCTCGCTGCGCAACAAGCTCCTCTTCATCCTCCCCGCCGCGCTGCTGCTCAGCGAGTTCCTCGACTGGCTGCTGACGCCGCTGCTCATGGTCGGCGGCGCGTACCTCTGCTACGAGGGCGCCGAGAAGATCTGGGAGAAGATCGGCCCGCACCAGCACGAGGCCGACGTGCCGGCCGGCGCGCAGGGACCGGAGCACGAGGAGAAGCTCGTCGGCGGGGCGATCCGCACGGACTTCATCCTCTCGGCGGAGATCATGGTGATCTCGCTCAACGAGGTCGCCGACGAGCCGTTCGTCTCGCGTGCGCTGATCCTCGTGGCGGTCGCGTTCGGGATCACCGCGCTCGTCTACGGTGCCGTCGCCCTGATCGTGAAGATGGACGACGTCGGCCTACGGCTCGCGAAGCAAGGCGCCGGCGCCGTCGCATCGTTCGGGCGCGGGCTGGTCCGCGCCATGCCGGTCGTCCTGTCGGTGCTCGCGACCGTCGGGATCGCCGCGATGCTCTGGGTCGGCGGGCACATCCTGCTCGTCGGGCTCGACGAGCTCGGCATCTCGGTTCTCTACGACGCCGTCCACCACCTCGAGGAGGACGTCGAGCACGCCCTCGGCGCGCTCGGCGGTGTCGGCGCCTGGCTGACCAACACCGCCGCATCGGCGCTCCTGGGGCTTGCCGTCGGCGCGGTCGTCGTGGCGGTCATGCACCGGCGCGGACGCGAGAAGCCGCACTGAGATGGCCGGGATCGGGGTCCTGCGCGAAGGCCCGCTGCACGCCGCGATGAAGGCGCTGCTGGCCGCGCCCGGCGACCGCGTGGAGGTGCCCGTCGGACGGTTCGTGATCGACATCGTCCGTGCCGACGGCGAGCTCGTCGAGGTGCAGACGGGCAACTTCGGCCCGCTCGCCAACAAGCTCGACGCGCTGCTGGACGACCACCGCATCCGGGTCGTGCACCCGGTTGCGGCCGAGCGGCGGATCGTCCGCGTCGACGAGCAGGGCCAGGTGCTCAGCGCGCGCCGGTCGCCGAAGCGCGCGACCGCGGCGGAGGTGTTCGACAAGCTCGTCGCGTTCCCGTCCCTGCTGACGCACCCGAACCTCACGATCGAGGTGCTGCTGCTGCGCGAGGACCACATCCGCCACCCGCAGCCGACCACGACGCGCCGGCGCACCCGCGATCCCGGCGAGCGCCGGCTGGTCGAGATCCTCGACCGCGTCGAGCTGCGCACGCCGGCGGACATCCTCGCGGCGCTGCCCGCGCTCCCCCTCGAGCCGTTCAGCACGCGCGAGCTCGCAGCCCTGCTGCGCTGCACCACGTCGCTGGCGCAGCGCACGCTCTACTGCCTGCGGATGATCGGGATCGTCGAAGCGGCCGGCAAGCGCGGGCATGCCCCGCTGCACGTGCGCACCGCCCGAGACTGAGACCGAGGCTGAGCCGCGACGGTCCGCCGGCTCGTCATGCCGTCACGACATCGCGCTGCTCGCGGTACACCCGCAACACGAACGCGCCCGCCGGATGCGCGCGGATCTCCTCGACCTCGCCGCGCATCGCCGCCGGCAGCTGGTCGAGCTGCGGCAGCGGGCCGCGGTAGCCCGCCGGCAGCACGGCCGGCGCCAGCAGCGTGGCCAGCGCGAGGTCGGCGGCCGTCAGCTCGTCGCCGACGAGATGGCGACGGCCGTCGCTCAGTTGGTCGCCCACGCGCGCCAGCGAGGCGTCGATGACCGCGCGCTGCACGCGAACGCTGTCGTCCCGCAGCCCCAGGCTGCGCCCGACGATCTTCGCCAGCAGCGGATACGTGATGGAGACCACGCGGCGCTCCCAGACCGGGGCACTGTCGGTCCACGCGGCCGCGGTGGTCCTTCGCAGCGGCAGCTGGTAGGCGTAGGCCCACGCGCGCACGGCGACGCCGAGCACGTCGAAGTACTCGTCGAACAGCCGCTTGGCCTCGGCTCGCGCCACGGCGTCGGCGGGGTAGAGCCGCAGCCTCTCGGGCGCGCGGGCGTCGTAGTACTCGACGATCTGGCGGGCGTCGGTCAGCGACGTCCGTCCGATGTCGAGTACCGGGACCGTGGACCCGCCGCGGTGGCGCTTCGTCGCCAGGCGGTGCAGGAACGGCGCATGGTTCTCCCGGGTGTAGCTGACCCCGAGCCGGTCGAGCGTCCAGCGCGCCAGCTCGCAGTAGGGGCTGACGTCCACGGTGACCATGTGCGGCCGATCGGGCGAGAAGGTGATGCCGGGTCCTTGCGTCGCGGTGGGCACCGCACGCTACCGGTCGGAGCCGCGGCGTCACGCGAGGTGCGCGATCGCGACACCCAGGGTGGCTTGCCCGCCACACCGCCTCCGCCGATCCTGTGTTCAACGAGAAGCACGACCCAGGAGTTCCTCCCCATGACCCCCCGCACATCCCTCAGCCGCGGCGCCACGATCGCCGTCCTGACACTCGCGTCGCTCGGCACGTTCAGCGCCGGCGCGGCCTCCGCCGACATGACCGCCGTCGCCGACCCGACCGCGCAGAACGTGACCGCCTACGGCACGACCTCCGCGTGGTCGCGCCAGGCCGCCGACGGCTACCACCTCGTCGTCGCGCAGGGCGCCACCGTCGTCGACGCGCCGGTGCCCGCCTCCCCCACCCCCTACGACCCCGACCTCGGGCCGACGAAGACCAACGGCCGCGCGATCGTCTACGCCCGTGGCGGCGATCTGTACCGCTACGACGTGGGCGCCGCCGCCGAGCAGAAGCTCACGTCGCTGTCGAGCTCGGCGAACGAGATCGCGCCGTCGGTCTTCAAGGACACGATCGTCTTCAGCCGGACGAACGGAAGGAGTCCCGGCACGTACGTGATCCGTGCCAAGCGCAAGCTCACGCGCGTGTTCAGGACGGTGGCGCGCGAGACCGACGTCGCCGAGACGCGCATCGTCGGCCGCTACGGCGCCGGCGCGAAGTCGATCATCCGGATCATGAACATGACCGCCGAGGACGTAAAGATCGTCGCGCGGGCGAAGGCCGGACAGCGCGTGACGAGCCCGACGCTGACGCGCTTCAACGGCATCTGGCTGCGCGTCGGGGCGACGTCCTCGACGGTCGAGCAGGTCGGCGTCAACGCCCACCGCGGACTCGACCCCCTCACCGCCGACCGCGCGCTGCCGGGACAGGTCGGCTCGCTGGCCAGCTTCCGGATCCCGACGATGTACACCAACGCGGCGGGCGTGCAGCGCGTCACGCCCAAGCTGAAGTTCAGCTGACGCCGGGAACGGACGGAGGGGTGATCGGACTCCCGCTTCGTCCGCTACCCCGCGGGCGGTGACGAAAATACGTCCCGGAGTCACGCGTATCTGTTATAGCTACGACCCGGTTCACCCGACGCGGCCGGCACGTGGAGTCGGTCTGTCCGGGCGAGGGAGCGCAGCTCCTTCGCCGCGTCGGCGCCCCGGCCACGCACTGGCAGGTGACGCGCGCGACGGCGCGAAACGCGCGCGCGGCGGCCCGTGCCCAGGCACGTGGCGCCGCGCCGCGGGCGCTTGCGGCACGCTGCCGGCGGCTCTTCGCGGGCTTGACGGAGGCGGGATCGTCCGACAGGCGCGTCAGCGGCCCACCGGCGATGCAAGCTTCGCCAGACCCTCATGCTCCAGCAGCAGCGAGCCGAGCTCGCGCGCCTTCATCGCCGCGTCGCGATCGCCCTCGTGGGCCGCGATGATCGCGCCGTTGATGAGGATGTGCCACTGCGCCGCGAAACGCGCAGGCTCGAGCGCGCCTGCCGCCGACGCGAGATCGCAGAGGTATGCGCGGATGCCGGCGAGATGCTCGACGCACGCTTGGCGGACAGGATCGCCGGGGTCTTCGAACTCCAAGAGCGACCTGACGAACGGGCATCCCTCGAAGTCGTCGGGCTCAAACCATTCCGTGAGGATCTCGAAGATCGCCAGCAGCCGGGAGGTCGGCGACGCGGCGCGGGCCTCCGTCTCGGCCTGAACCCAGCCCTCGAACCAGCGCTCCCGGCGCAGCTCGAGGAACGCCAGCGCGAGCCCGTTCTTCCCGTGGAAGTTGCGGTACAGCGTCATCTTCGCGACTTCCGCCTCGTCAGTGATCGTGTCCACCCCGACGGCACGGATCCCCGAGCGGCTGAAGAGATCGTAGGCCGCGGTCAGGATTCGCTCGCGACCGGTGCGGGTCCTATCGACGGCATGCTCGTCGGGTTCTGGCACCTCGCCACTATAGGCACGTCCGAGCGCCGCAGGGGATCTGCCTTGACGACCCGTACGGCATGGTCGTGCTGGAGGCTGCCGCACAACGAGCGGCATGCAGATGAGTGAGGACGTTCTGTAACCTTAACGACAATCGCTTCAGCGCCCCCATGAGTGAGGCCGTTCTGTAGCATGGTGGTGGCCACGCACGCCCCTGGGAGTGAGGCCGTTCTGTAGCATGGTGGGGCGTCCCCAGGCGTCCTCAGCTGATCACCATTTACCTATACCTGTGTAGTCAAAGGTGGTGTTGACGTCATGCACGCCATCTCGTAGGTTGCGTCTCGGACGGGGCGCGGACTGGTGAGGGCGCGGACGGCTGGGAAGTGGCCGGACTCGCTGTGTCAGGACACGCTCTCTTCGGGCGGATGGCTCCCGTGTGATGGGGCGTGGCTTTGCCATGCCCCGGCGGCATTCATCGGTGCCTCTAAGCAGGGCGAGACGGGGGGATTCATGATTTCAGCAGACGGTTACCAGGACTGGTACATCGGTCTCGGGCTGTCGTTCTTCGTGATCGTGGTGGTGGTCATCATCGTGGCCACCATCCTGGCACTAGCCGCGCGGATCGCCGACAAGGCGGGGACCGCGGTCGGGGGCGTCGACACCGTGCGCGCTCAGACGACGAGCCTGGATGGTGGTGTCGACAGGGTCAACGACTCCGCGGTGCGGATCCTGCACATGGCGCGGGTCATCAGGAAGGCGGCGGTGGGCAAATGACGATCATCGGAATGGCTGACACGCACGCGATGTGGCAGGTCGTCCTCGGCATGGGCGCCGTCGTCCTTGCCGTCGTGATCGTCCTCATGGTGCTGCTGCTCAGCCTCATCAAGGACATCCGCTCGAGCGTCGACACGCTGTTGGCCGTCGCGCCGGCGCTTGCCAACCAGACGTCGAACCTCACGAAGCTGAAGGCGACGCCGGGGGTTCTGGACATGATCATCGCCGAGGCGCTCGTGCAGGACGAGTACATGAACGTCCTCGGCGCGCACTACGCCGCACCCGGGGAGGTCATCGTATGAGCACCGACACCATGATCGCGCTCAGCGTCGCCGAGGCGCTGCTGCTCGTGATCATCCTCGCCGTCGCGCTCACGCGGGTGCGTCAGGGGCTGAGCGGAATCTCGGGCGGCCTCACGGCGCTCGCGGGCGCGCTTGCCACCGTCCAGTCGCAGCACCTGCGTCCGCTCGGCATGATCGTCGGGCAGATCAACGATCGCTTCTCGACGATCCTGAGCGTGCTGCCGGGGATCGCCGCCAAGGCGGCGTTCGTCGTTCGCAAGGTCACGGGGGGATAGGTCATGGACGGATTGGTCGTTCTCTGGGTCATGTGCATCGTCCTCACGCTCGCGCTCATCGCGCTCGTGGTCTTGCTAAAAGGAGTCCTCGCTGCTGCGCGCAGCATCACGCCGACGGTCAACGCGATCGCGGGCGTTGCCGCCGCCGGATCGAAGGACCTCGACGCGGTCATCGCGCTCGTCACGACGCAGAACTACATCAGCCAGACCGTCGCTGGCCTGGCCAACTACGGGGGCTCGCTCGACGTCGCCCTCCCGGACGCCTGAGGTGACGTATGGAAGCTCCTGTTGCCATTCTCATCCTGCTCATCACACTGGTCATCGCGGCGCTGGCGGTGTACCTCCTCTTGACGATCCTGGAGCTCACCAAGATCAACAAGGGGCTCAGCCAGGTCCTCGACGGCGTCACGGAGATCGTGACCAAGACCGCGCCCGTAAACGGCGTGCTCGACGCGATCAACACCACCCTCGTCGCGGGCCGCGATCTGCTCGAAGGCCTGGCCCTGAAGAAGACCGGCTCCGACGCCGCCGGCCTGGTGGAGTCCTGCTTCCCCGGCGAAGGTCAGAGGTTCCAGCAACGCGTCGGCGTTCACGGCCCGATCGTGGCGATCGGTGAGGACTACGCTCGCGGCGCGGCGACCCTCAACTCGCTGCTCGGCGCCCCGCCGGCGGCCGCCGCTGCGCCCGCTCCAGTCGCGCGCACGTCGGCCAAGGGCCTGCGCCCATGGGAGCGGTGAAAGGCAGGACCGGCGCGTGACGGGCGCGCGGCCGCACGTGCCGAAACACGTGCGCCGCGCGCCGCTGGAGTGGCGTCGGCGGTTGCGGCTCAGCGCAGCGGGAACGCCCGGCGCGCAAAGCCGGTGAGCGCCTGGGCCGTGACCCAGACCGGGGTCTGGGTGCTCGAGCGCGAGTAGCGCACGGCGCCGCTTGAGCTCTGCAGTGAGCGCAGGTACTCCAGCGGCGAGCGGGCGCCGCCGCGGTGCAGGCGCGCCGGTGAGCGGCCCGCCGCCGCGAGCCCCTGGATCGCCCAGGCCGTCGATTGCGCGTTGGAGCCCTGGCCCGGCGTCAGCGCCATCCCGCCGTCGGCGTTCTGCTGGGCGGCGAGGAAGTTCGCGGCGCGGGTGACGGTCTTCGAGCCGCGCTTGCCCGCCGCGACGAGCGCCTGCAGCGCGGCGGCGGTGTCGTCGATGCCGCTGCGCCCGCCCTTGCCGGCGAAGTTGTAGCCGCCGTCGGCGTTGTGCTGGTTGATGAGCCAGCTCGCGGCCGTGCGCACGGTGCGGTCGCTGCGCGGCCGGCCCGCGGCGCGCAGCGCGAGGATCGCGAACGCCGTCTGGTTGGCGAGGCCGGCGAACGAGCCGTTGCGCCGGCGCTGGCGCACGAGCTCGGCGACGAGGTCGCGTCCGCCGACCGAGCGCACCGAGCGCTTCGCGGCGCGCAGCGCGAGGATCGTGCGCTCGATGTCGCCGATGCCGCGCACGCGGCCGATGCCGCGCACGATGTAGTCGACCGGCGAGCGGCCGTTGCGGCGCACGCGGTTGGGGTCGCGGCCCGCCGCACGCAGCCCGAGCACGGCCCAGCTCGTGTGCAGCTGGCTGGAGGCGCGGCCGGCGTCCGCGCCGAAGCCGCCGTCCGCGTTCTGGGCCTTGGCGAGGTACGTGATCGCGCGTGCCGAGTTGCGATCGGCGGCGTGCGCGGGCGGCGGGGCGGCCAGCGCACCGAGTGCGACGAGCAGCGCCGCGAGCGCGACGGCGGCACCGGCGGCGCCGGCTCCGGGTATGGGTCGGGGCAGCGGTTTCCAGGTCACGTCGAGCCGGTCACGGTAGCGCTGCAGCGCGCGGGCGAGAAGCGGGCCGAAGGCGAGGCAGAAGACGACGTTGCCCGCGGCGTGGCCCAGATTGAACGGCAGCCCGCGGCCGGCGATGACGAGGTACTCGCTCAGCGCGTGCTCGCCGGAGTACATGACCCAGAGGTGCAGGTCCATGAAGGCGCCGTAGGCGAGGCCGGCCAGCGCGCAGGCCGCCGCCAGCGACCAGCGCCCGAGGTCGCGGCCGAACACCCGCGCCAGCAGGGCGCCGAAGACCCCCACCCCACCCCACGCCGCCATCTGCCACGGCGTGAACGGACCCTGGCCGAAGAAGACGTTGGACGCCAGCGCCGCGACCGAGCCGACGGCGAAGCCGGGCGCGCCGCCGAGCACGTAGCCCGACAGCAGCACGATGTCGGTCGTCGGCTTGACGCTCGGCAGCGGCGCGAACGCGATGCGCCCGAGGGCGGCGAGTGCGGCCAGCGTCGCGACGAGCGCGAGCACCTTCGCCGACGGCCGCGCACGCTCGTACCACGCAAAGCCCGCGCCGAGAGCCAGGGCGAGCAGCCCGAACGAGGCGAGCTGCCAGGTCACGGCCGCGCCTCGATCGTCATGCGGGCGCGCAGCAGGTCGGCGCCGTCCTCGGGCAGCAGCGCCCCGTCGACGATCCGCGCGGTCTCGGTCGAGAAGTACCAGCCGCCGCTCAGGACCTCCGCGACGGGACCGTCGGCGATGACGTTGCCGTCGGCGAGCAGCACGACGCGCTCGGCGAGCGTGGCCGCGAACTCCGGGTCGTGCGTGGCGACGAGCACCGCGCTGCCGGCCGCCGCCGCCGCGCGCAGCAGTGAGGCGAGATCGCCCTTCGCGGCGCGGTCCATGCCGCGCGTCGGCTCGTCGAGGCAGAGCGCGGCGGGGGAAACCGACCCGTCCACCCCGTCGGGGTCGCCGTCCGCGCTGCCCGAGACGATCGCCAGCGCCAGCCGCTGGCGCTCGCCGCCGGACAGGTCGCGCGGATGGCGGCCGGCGAGCGCGCTCAGGCCGGCCGCCGCGAGCGCGGCCGGGCCGAGCTCGCCGCTGACGCGGTCGGCGAGGAAGTAGTCGTTGGGGTTCTGCAGCAGCAGCGCGACGCGGCCGGTGGTCTCGACGCGGCCGCGGGTCGGGGTGAGCAGCCCGTTGGCATGGCGCAGCAGCGTCGACTTGCCGGCGCCGTTGCGGCCCATGAGCGCGACGCGCTCGCCGGGCGCCACCGCGAGGTCGACGCCGCGCAGGACCACCCGCCCGCCGGAGCGCTCGTGCCAGACGCCACGGAACGCGAGCGCCGGCGGCTGCTTGGCCGATCGGCGCCGCGTCAGGGCGCCGCGGGCTCGCCGTCCGCCGGCCGCCGTCGCCGCCGCGGCGGCCCGCGCGGCTGACGAGGCCTCGGTGGCTTCGTCGTCGAGCAGCCCGTGCGCGCGCAGCGTCGCGCGCGCCTGCTTGACCCCGCTCGGCGGCGGGCGCAGGCCGGCGCGGGCGAACAGCCGCGCACCCGGCGTCGCCAGCGCCGGCGCCCGCTCGGCGGCCCACTCCAGGAAGCCGCGCGGCGGCGCGTCACAGGCCAGCGCGCCGCCGTCGAAGGCCAGCACGCGGTCGGCGGCGCCGAGGCAGCGCTCGAGGCGGTGCTCTACGAGCACGATCGCCGTCCCCCACTCCTCGTTGAGGCGGCGCAGCAGCCAGACGAGCTCGTCGCCGGCAACGGGATCGAGCTGCGAGGTCGGCTCGTCGAGCAGGAGGATCCGCGGGCGCCCGGCGAGGGCCGCGCCGAGCCCGACGCGCTGCAGCTCGCCGCCGGACAGCTCGTGCGTCGAGCGGTCCAGCAGGTCGGCGATGCCGAGCGCGAGCGCGGCCTCCTCCACCCCGCGCGCGACGGCCGCCGCGCCGTGGCCGCGGTTCTCCAGCGGCAGCGCAAGCTCGGCGCGCACGGTGGAGAGCACGACCTGTGTCTCGGGATCCTGAAACAGCGTGCCCGCGACCGCCGACAGCGCCGCCGGGCCGTGATCGCGCGTGTCCAGGCCGCCGGTGAGCACGCGCCCGCCGAACTCGCCGCCGTGAAAGTGCGGGACGAGGCCGGAGGCGGCGCGCAGGAACGTCGACTTGCCCGACGCCGACAGGCCCGCGGCGACGACGAACTCGCCGGGCGCGATGTCGACGCAGACGTCGCGCAGGGCCGGCTCCTCGGCGTGCGGGTAGCGATAGGTGACCGACTCGAAGCGCAGGACGGCGGCGGTCATCGCACGATTCCCCGGCGATCGGCGAACGGCGCCAGGGCGACGAGCACGAGCGCCGCGCACAGCAGCCACTCCGAGGCGCCCACCGGCGCGACGGTCTGCGGGTAGGCCTCGAAGGGCGCGACCTCGAGCAGCCGTGCGCCGCCCGCGAGGACGAGGAGCCCGGCCGCCGCGGCCGCCACCGAGATGTCGTGGCGCGACCACGGCTCGCGCACGCGGCCAGCGCGTCGCCGCGCGGCGGGGCTCGCGTAGCCACGGACCTCGAGCGTCGCGGCGACGTCGAGGGCGCGGTCCAGCGCGCCGGTCGCCACCGCTCGGACGATCTGCAGGCGCTCGAGCGACCCGAGCCCGCCCGCCCGGCCCGTCCTGCCCGTCCTGCCTGTCGCGCCGGCCGCGCCGGGGCGGCAGCGGCGTGCGTCGGCCAGTCGCCGGGCGTCGCGCCCGAGGACCGGGACGAGCCGCACGGCGAGCGCCGCGGTCAGCGCCGAGCGCGCCGAGATCCCGCGAAAGCGCCGCAGCAGCTCGTCGGCGTCGACGGTCGCCGCCAGCAGCGCGGCGCCGGCGAGCACGACGAGGAGGGCGCGCACGCCGAGGATCGCGCCGAAGACGAGGCTCTGCTGCGTGACGTCGAGGCTGCCCAGCGGCCCGAGGTCGCCGAGCCGCAACACGACGTCGAGCCCGTCGCGCGCGACGATCGGGTTGACGAGCGCGATCATGACGGCGAACGGAACGCCGAAGATGCAGGCCCGCAGCAGCTCGTGGCCGGCGCCCGCGAGCACCCCTGCGGCGAGGATCGTCACGCCGAGAGCGGCCAGCACGAGCGGATGCTCGAACGCCAGCGCCGCCGTGACGAGCGCGCAGGCGTACGCGGCGGCGACCGGCGCGCGCGCCGCGTGCAGCGGGCTGGCGGGCCCCGCGCCATCGAAGCGCTCGGCCATCAGCCGGTGGCCTGCGGCTGCGGCACGCGCAGCGGGAGGTTGTGGAACGTCGCGACCGCGAACCGGTCGCGCAGGACGGGCTGGTCGAAGGCCTCGACGGCCGCCGCGACGCCGCCTGCGTCGGTGCCCGTCACGAACCACACCGGCGGCCGTCCCGGCTGGCGGGTCGCGGCGACGAGCCCGGCGTCGGCGGTCAGCCGCTTGACCGCTCGCCCGCGCGGGTCCAGCAGCGACAGCGTCGCGCCGTCCTCGGCGAAGCGCGCGAACACGCCGCTGGCCTTCGGTCCCTGCTCGATGCTGCGCGCCTCGGGCGTCCCGTCGCGCAGCGCCTGCCACGACCCGACGAGGATGCGCAGGGAGGCGTCGCGCTCGCTGCGGCGCAGCGCGCCGCGGGTCGTCTCGACCCCGAGCCCGCCCAGCCGGGAGACGACGCCGTCGCAGGCCGGCGACGACGGCGCCTCGCACTGGACCTTGACCGGCGTGCGGCCGCCCGCGCCGTGCCTGAACGGCTCGGGGAACGAGCCGACGACGGCCGGCACGTCGGGCGTCAGGCCCCACTCGTGGTGATCCCACCAGATCCGCTCGCCGCCGCGGACGCGCAGGCCGCCGGCACCCTGCTCGGTCAGGATCCCGTCGAGGTAGATGAACCAGTCGACCGGCCGGCCGTCGCGGCGCCCGCCCGAGACGCCGGCGATGGCGTGCACGAACTCGCCGCCGAAGCGGGTGCCGACGTTCGCGTTGCGCTGCGTCACGCGCAGGACGGTGTCCGCGCCGGAGACCTTCGCATCTTCGCGCGCGAGCAGCGGGCGCGCGCCGAAGTCGCGCGTGACCGTCAGGCCGACCGGCGTCTCGGGCGCCTCGCCCGGTCCGAGACCGCAGCCGCCGAGCGCGGCGGCCGCGGCGCCCGCGGCCGCGATGGGCCCGAGCGCGCGGCGCGTCCGGGCCCGGGCCCTACCGGACATGGAAGACGATGCGGTTGGCGCCCCGTCGCCGCACGTCGTCGCGGTTGTGGACCTTGTCGACCGCGTTGACGTCGAGCACGTAGCGCCCGCGACCGAGCTTCTGCGGCAGCAGGTAGTCGATCTGCTCGCGGTCGCCGACCGCAGACCACGGCGCGCGATTGACGCCGCACGGGGCGCGCCGGAAGCGCTCGCTCCTGGCGCTGTAGTACGTGCAACGCGGCCCGACGGTGCGCGTCAGGCGCAGCTTGACGACGGCCAGGCCGGAGGGATCGGAGCTGACCGTCGCCCTGAGCCGGCGCGGCGCCTTGGCGCGCGTGAAGCGCTGGCCCTCGCGGATCGAGGTGATCGACGCGGCGGGCGCCTCGCGGTCGGTCGTGCCGCAGAGGCCGTCGCTGCCGCTCGACGCGCAGGGCGGGCCATCGCCGTGGATCGGCCCGAGGGTCCCGCAGAAGCCGTCGCCGCCGTTCGTGGCGCAGCTCGTCTCGGTGGCCGACGGGGCGCGGTTGTCCTTCGTGGCACGCAGGCTGAACGATCCGCCGGCGCTGACCGTGACGTTGGTGTTGCCGGCGGCGTCGGTCGTGACGGGTGCGTCGCCGCCGGTCACCGTCGCGCCGCCGACCGGGGTCGGCGTGCCGTCGGGCGCGTACTCGACGACGCTGACGCGAAACGGCATGCCCGGCGCGACGGTCCGCGGCGAGGTGAGGCCGAGCGGCAGGACCGGCGCGTTCGTGCACAGGAACGTGACGGGGTCGCTGACGCAGCGGTCGACGAAGAAGAGGACGTCGTCGCCCTGCTGCAGCTCGGTGGTCGTGCCGCAGATTCCCTCGCTCGTCGCGCGGTTGTTGATCCACAGGGCGAAGTACTCCGGGGCCGGGAAGATGTGCGCCTCGCCCTTGATCGTCTGCACGCTGTAGCCGAGGCCGTCGAACCAGGGGCCGCTCCAGTCGCCGCCGGTCGCCTTCTCCAGCGCGCCGGCGGCGCCGGTCCCGCTGCACGTGTGCGCAGGGTTGCCGTCCTTGTTGACGGCCGTGGCGTCGGTGCGCACGGCGGTGCGCGGGACGAGCGTCGACGTCGCACCCTCGATGCGGACGTTGACGTCGGCCGGACCGGCCGCGAGCGCTGCGGGGGCTGCGAGGGCGCTCATCAGCGCCCCTCCGACGAGGACTGCGAGCAGACGAGACACCACGAGAAGCCACCCCTTTCCGCGAGGGCGTAAGTGCTTGGTGGCCGGAGGCAGGTCTCCTGGCTTCCGGGCCGTCCGGCCGCGCCTTCCCGGCCGCTCTCGCGCGCCGGTGGCTGCGCCGGTGCGGGCGCGTGCGGTGGCTTTCCCCGGTCACAGTGGCGGGTCCGCACCGGATTCACACCGGACTTCCCTTCACCACCGACCATTGAACGCGGCCAGTGTACTCCCGCCGGCGCTCGTCCGCGGGATTTCCGGCGAGCGCAAGCTGCGAGCCCGGCCCGCCGATGGCGCACACTTCAGGAGCGCGTGCTGCGACGCCGGCACATCCCGAAGCCCGAGCCCGACCGGTCCCCCGACGACCGGGCATGGTCGGCGCGGGGCTCGTCGCGACGCTGCGCCCGGCGCCGCACGGCGGCGCGATCCTGCGCCTGGGCCCGCTCGCCCACGAGGCCGCGTGGCTCGCGCTCGAGGCGTTCCTCGGGCGCCCGCTGGACGTCGGCGCCTGAGCCTGAGCCTGAGGCGGCGGTCAGGCGGTGACGCGGTCAGGCGGTCAGGCCGCCGGCACGAGGTCGTGCGCCGGCGCCATCAGGCTCTGCACGATCATCGCGGCGGCCATCGAGCCGGTGGCGACGGCGGTGACGACCGTCGGCATCTGCGCGACCGTGTCGCCCGCCGCGACGAGGCCGGGCACGGTCGTCGCCTGCTTGGCGTCGACCTGCAGCGCGTCGGCGACGATCGGTCCCGGGTCGGCGAACGCGGCTCCGAGCTGCCGCGCGAGCGTGCAGCGTTGGTGCAGGGTGACCGGCACGAGCAGCCCGCCGCACGGGCGCTCGCTGCCGTCGGCGAAGACCACCGCCGTCAGCGTGTCGCCCGGCCCGCGCAGTCCGGCGACCGGGCGCTCGTCGATCGCCACGCCGGCCGCGGCCAGCCGGCGCCGCTCGTCTCCGTCCAGCCCGGCGGCCTCGCCGGCGAAGAGCGTCACGTCGTCGCTCCACATGCGCAGCAGCAGCGCGCGGTGCAGGCCCGCGGCGCCGCGGTCGAGCACGCCGAGTGGCGCGTCGCGGACCTCCCAGCCGTGGCAGAACGGGCAGTGGAACACCGATCGGCCCCAGCGCTCCGCGACCCCCGGCAGCTCCGGGTAGCGGTAGTCCATGCCGGTGGCGAGCAGCACGCGACGCGTGGCTTCGCGGGCACCGTCGGCCAGCTCGAGGACGAAGCCGTCGCCGTGGCGCTCGGCACGCACGACCTCCCCGGAGCGCAGCTCGACGGTCGGGTAGGCGCCGAGCTCGGCGCGCCCGGCGGCGTAGTACTCGGCCGGCGGGCGGGTGTCGTGGCCGAGCAGGCCGCCGATGCCGTGCGCGAAGCGGTTGCTCTGCTGCCCGGCGTCGACCACGAGCGTGCGGCGGCGGGCGCGGCCGAGCACGAGCGCGCCGCTGAGGCCGGCGGCGCCGGCGCCCACGACGATGCAGTCCCAGGTGGTGTCCATGCCGGTCAGCTTGACGCGGGACGGTGCGAGTGCCAAGGTCTTTTGCCATGTCGGCAAACGCCAGCGAAGAGCCGGTCGACGCGCGCGTCCGCCGCCGGCTGCGCGAGCTGCGCGCCGAGCAGGGGCTGACGCTCCAGCAGGTCGCCGAGCGGGCGAGCATCGACATCTCCACCCTCAGCCGCCTCGAGGCGGGCAAGCGCCGCCTGGCGCTCGACCACATCCCCGCCCTCGCGGCCGCGCTCGGCGTGAGCGCCGACGAGCTGCTGGCCACGCCGCGGGCGCACGATCCGCGCGTCCGCGGGCCGGCCCGCCGCTACGACGGCCTGACGATGTGGCCGCTCACGCGGCGCGGACCGGCCGCCGGCCTTCAGGCGCACAAGATCGTCATCAGCGCGAAGCGCCGCACTCCGCCCGCCGAGCTGCCGGTGCACGAAGGCAACGAATGGCTCTACGTGCTCGACGGGCGCCTGCGCCTGGTGCTCGGCGACGAGGAGTTCACGATCGAGGCCGGAGAGGCCGTCGAGTTCACCACGTGGACGCCGCACTGGTTCGGCGCGATCGACGGACCGGTGGAGCTCATCGCGATCTTCGGCGCCCACGGCGAGCGGGTGCACCTGCACGCCTGAGCTGGTGGTGCACCAGGCCGCACACAGGCGGGGCGAGTCATGCCCCCGGCAGGGCACGACTCGCCGGGCCCGCCGCGCGATCCGCCGGTCAGGCGAGCTCGCGGGTCAGCTCGTCGAGGAGGTCGAGCTGCTCGTGGATACCGGTCTCCATCCCGGTGGCGATGATCGCGTCGCGCTCCTCGCGACTGCCGACCTGCATGAGCTGCTCGAGCAGCGTGCGCCCGGCGTCGAGCGCCGTGAACGTCACGGTCGTCACCGCCGGGTCGCCGTCCTGCGGCCACGGCCCCTCGTAGACCTCGGTCGCCACGATCCGCTCGTTCGGGACGATCTCGCGGTACTCGCCGTGGAAGCCGACCTCCTGTCCGGCGTTGGCGATCATCACGTACCGCCACGCGCCGCCGACGCGCAGGTCGATCTCGGCGAGCGTCATCTTGCCGCGCCGCCCGCTCCACCAGCGCTTGACGAGCTCGGGCGTCGTCCACGCGCGGTAGACGAGGTGCGGGGGCGCGTCGAGCTCGCGCGTGATGAGGATCTGGTCGTCCGTGGGGAGCGTCACCTTCGCGGCGGCGCTATGGGTCAACTCCATCACCTGCCTCCTGTCGTTTGAGGTCTTCCAGCACGGCGTCGAGCTCGTCGAAGCGCTCCTCCCACGAGGCCTCGTAGCTCTTCACCCAGTCGTGAATCGGCTTGAGCGCGTGGCCGTTGATCCGGTACAGGCGCCGGCGCCCCGCGTCGCGGACGTCGACCGCCCCCACCTCGCGCAGCACGCGCAGGTGCTTGGACACCTGCGGCTGGGTCAGCCCCAGCGCGCTCACGAGGTCGTTGACCGGCCGCTCGCCTCCGGCCAGGACATCGAGGATCTGCCGGCGGCGCGGCTCGGCGATCGCGTTGAACGCATCTGTCGTGGTCGCCGCCCGAGCCATGGCGGGGACGATATATGCTGATATCAGCATATGTCAAGGCGGTTGCGTCTACCTCCATCCGGCGCATAGGGTCGCCCGAGCATGCGCGTCTGGCTGGCACCCCTGCTCATCGCGATCGTCACGGTCGCGCTCCCGGGCTGCGGGGACGACGAGAGCCCGGACTCGCCGGGAGCGTCCGCCACCACGACCACGACCACCGCACCTGCCCCCTCCGACGACCTCGACCGCGTCGTCGAGATCGACGGCGACCGCGGCCTCTATGTCAGATGCGCGGGCACCGGCTCACCGACCGTCGTCATGGAGGGCGGCGACGGCGACACGAGCGCCTCCTACGCCTTCGCCGAGCCCGACGTCGCGAAGGTCACGCGGACGTGCGTCTACGACCGCGCGAACCTCGGGCGCAGCGATCCGGCGCCGGGACCGCGCGGGCTGAACGAGCTCGTCGGCGACCTCGAGGCGCTTCTTCGCAGCGCCCGGATCCCCGCTCCGTATGTGCTCGTGGGGACGTCGGGAGGCGGCTACATCACCGCGGGATACGCCGTCGCCAACCCGCGCGAGGTGGCCGGCCTGGTCTTCGTCGAGGTCCCGCCCCCGTTCGAGGATCCGCCGCGTGAGATCGTGGAGGAGACCGATCCGGACAATCCGGACAACGTGGAGAAGCGCGACTTCCTGCAGGTCGAGAAGGACGCGTGGAACGCCCGCAGGCGGGTGGGTGACATCCCCGTGACGATCATCAGCAACCGCTACTCCGCCGCCGAGATCAGGGAGTCGCCATTCGCGAGCGAGCGGCGGGGCATGCGCCGCAACGTCCAGGCGCAGCGGGGTTGGCGGGTCCTCAGCCCGCAGGCCAAGCAGGTCGTCGTGCGCACCGGACACGCGGTCGAGGAGGAGGACCCCGAGCTCGTGATCGACGCGATCGTCGATGTCGTGAAGGCCGCTCGCTGAGCAGCCGCGCATCCTTTGCGCCCGCGGGCGGTTTCAGTGACACGCATCGACCGCCTCCTCGAGAGGAGCCCGCCGTGTCACCCGATCATGCCGCCTGCCGCACCGCCCGTCGTTCGCCCAGGACCCTGCCCACGCTGTTCGCCGTCATGCTGCTCGCGGCGCTCGGCCTCGGCGGCTTCGTCGGCGCACCGCAGGCCGCAAGCGGCGCGGTGGCGGTGGAGGACATCGAGATCGTTGGGACGCCGAAGCTCTACGTCCAGCCGCGGGGCGGCGGCGCGGGCTACAACTCCGCCTGGATCGTGTTCCGCACGCGCCCGCACCTGCACATCTCGCGCCAGGTCGTCGTCGAGATCCGCGGGCTGAAGGGGCGCAGCTACGGCGGATCGGGCGCCCCGAACTGCGTGCGCTCGACCGTCATCCAGGCCAACAAGCTCGTCAAGCGCGGACACCGCTACCGGGTGCGCTTCTACGCCCGGCCCGGTTCGCACGGCTCCGCCACGACGTTGCTGAAGACGATCACGCTGACGGCGCGCCACTTCCCGTCGCCGCCCGGCAGCGCGACCGTCCCGCGCTGCTGATCAGGCCGCGCGCAGCAGCTCCTCGGCGTGACGGCGCGCCGCCTCGTCGGCGTCGCCGTCGGCCCCCATCATCCGCACGAGCTCCGAGACCACGTCGTCCATCGCGCAACTGGCTGACCGTCGTCTGCGCGGGCGTGCGCGACGTGTCCTTGGCGATCGAGAAGTGCCGCGCCGCCAGCGACGCGACCTGCGGCAGGTGCGTGATGCAGATGACCTGCCGCTCGGCGGCGAGATCGCGCAGCTGGTCGCCGACCGCGCGCGCCGTCTGGCCGCCGATGCCGGCGTCGACCTCGTCGAAGACGAGCGTGCGGGCGCCGCCGGCGCCCGCGGCCGCGACGCCCATGAGCGCGAGCATCACGCGCGACAGCTCGCCGCCGGAGGCCGTCTCGCGCAATGGCCCCGCCGGCACGCCCGGGTTGGGAGCGATGAGGAACTCGACGACGTCGCTGCCGGTCGGCCCGGGCTCGCGCTCGCTCAGCTGCACCGAGAACGCCGCGCCCTTCATCGCGAGCTCGTCCAGGCGCCGCCGCACGGCGGCGGCGAGCTTGGGCCCGGCGGCGGCGCGGGCCTTGTGCAGCGCGGCGCTGCCGGTGAAGAGCCGCGCACGCGCGGCCTCCAGTCGAGCCGTCGCCGCCTCGATCGCCATCTCCGCGTCCGCGAGCTCCGCGCGCCGCGCGCGGCAGGCATCGGCATGCGCGAGGACGCCCGTGATCGTGCCGCCGTGCTTGCGCTCGAGGCGGTCGAGCACGGCCAGGCGCTCCTCGACCGCATCCAGCCTGCCGGGCTCGGCGTCGAGTCCCTCGGCGTAGGTGCGCAGCTCGGCGGCCACGTCGTCGAGCTCGTAGGCAAGCGCCTGCCAGCGCTCGCCGAGCGCGTCGAGCGCCGGGTCGATCGCCTGCACGCCGAGCAGGCCGCGGCCGGCGCTCGCCAGCAGCGTGGCGATGCCGCCCTCGTCGGCGCCGGCGGCCTCGGCGGCGCCCAGCGAGGCGCCGCGCAGCGCCTCGACGTGGCGCAGGCGATCGCGCTCGGCGCGCAGCGCGGCGACCTCCTCCTCGGAGGGATCGGCCGCCTCGATCTCGGCGAGCTCGAAGTCCAGCAGGTCGAGTTCGCGCTCGCGGGCGCCGGCGAGCTCCTGTAGCTCGGCGAGCGCGGCCTGCGCCTCCCGCGCGGCGGTGTGGGCGGCCGCGACCTTCGCGCGGCGGGCGATCTGTGCATCGCCGCAGAAGCCGTCGAGGATGTCGAGCTGCGCGCCGGCCAGCGTCAGCTTGCGGTGCTCGTGCTGGCCGTAGAACGTGATCAGCGGCTCGGCGAGCTCACGCAGGTCGGTGACGGTCGCCGAGCGGCCGTTGACGAGCGCGCGGGTGCGCCCGTCGGCCCCGATCCGCCGCGCGAGCACGACCTCGTCGGCGTCGGCGGGCAGGCGCTCGCCGAGCTCGCCGCGCAGCGCGTCGGGCAGCTCGAAGACGCCCTCGACGTAGGCCTCGGCGGCACCCGGTCGCACGATGCCCGGCTTGGCGCGCCCGCCGAGCAGCAGGTCGAGCGCGTGCGCCAGGACGGTCTTGCCCGCGCCGGTCTCCCCGGTCAGCACGTTCAGGCCGCGGGCGAGCCGCAGTTCGGCCCGCTCGATGAGCAGGAGGTTCTCGACGCGCAACTCGCAGAGCATCGCCACGGTGTAGCAGCGGCGCCCGACGGATCGCGGCTTTGCGGGTGTTTGTTACGACAGGTCAAGAGCTCAGGCGCCCGAACTTCGCCCGCAGCCGCTTGTAGAACGAGGAGCCGGGCAGCTGTGCGAGTGCCGTCGCGGCGGCCTCGAAGCGCGCGTTGATGTCCTCGCCGGGCGAGATCTCGCAGACCGGGCGCCCGTCGACGAAGACGTCGACGGCCTCCCGGCCGTGGTTGGTGACCGTCAGCGTGTCGGCGGGGGCGACGACCAGCGGCCGCGCCGTGAGCGAGTGCGGCGCGATGAACGACACGCAGAAGCCCTCCACGCCCCAGGCCAGCACCGGGCCCCCGTTGGCGAGGTTGTAGCCCGTCGATCCGGCGGGGGTGCAGACCGCGAGGCCGTCGCAGCGCACCGAGCCGACCTCCTCGTCGCCCACGCCGTAGGCGAGCTCGGCCACGCGACCGCCGACCTTGCGGTGAAAGGAGATGTCGTTGATGGCCTTGTGCACGGTGCCCGCCGAGGTCTCGAAGACGATCGCCGGCAGCGCCAGCTTCTCGAAGTCGCCCGCGAACGCGCGCTCGAAGCCGAAGCCATCGTCGAGCTCCTCCGGCTCGAGCGTCGCGAGGAAGCCGACCTCGCCGTAGTTGACGCCGAGCACCGGGACCCCGGTCCCGGCGTAGCGGCGCAGGCCGCGCAGGATCGTGCCGTCGCCGCCGAACGCGACGCACAGCACGACGTCGTCGATGACGTCGGCGTCGACGTCGATCACCCCGTCCTCGGGGCTCAGCCCGTGCTTGTGGGTCTCGTCGGGGTCGAAGCGCAGGGTCACGCCGCACGCGCGCGCGGCGTCGATCAGCCGCTGCAGCGAGGGCGTCACCTGCTGCGGCCGGGTGTGGCTGAGGACCGTCACCGCGCGCTGCGCGCTCATGGCTCGACCTCGCGCGCCGCGGCTTGCAGCTCGCCGCCGCGATCGCCGTCGCGCCCGGCCTCGGCGAGCCAGACGAAGCTCTCCTGGTTGCCCTTCGGCCCGGGCAGCCCCGACGAGGCGAAGCCGAGCACCGCGGCGCCCAGCCCGCGCGCACACTCGGCGACCCCCACGAGCAGGTCGCGGCGCTGGTCGGGGTCGCGGATGACGCCGCCCTTGCCGACGTTGCCGCGGCCGGCCTCGAACTGCGGCTTGACCATCGCCAGGACGTCGTGCACCGGCGCCGTGCAGGCGAGCACCGCCGGCAGCACCTTCGTCAGGGAGATGAACGAGACGTCGACCACGACGAGGTCGGGCGCGTAGGGCAGCGCGGCGGGCGCGATCGCGCGGGCGTTCGTGCGCTCGAGCACCGTGACGCGCTCGTCGTTGCGCAGCCGCCAGTCCAGCTCGCCGTAGGCGACGTCGACGGCGACGACGTGCCGCGCGCCGTTTCGCAGCAGGCAGTCGGTGAAGCCGCCGGTGGAGGCGCCGACGTCGAGCGCGTCGCGACCGGCCACGTCGATCCCGAAGTGCTCGAGCGCGTTGGCGAGCTTGATGCCGCCGCGGGAAACGAAGCGCGGCGCCTCGTCGACGGCGACGACGACATCCGGCGCCACGAGCTGGCCGGGCTTCTGTGCCCGCTCGCCGGCTCCGCCGAGGCGCACCTCGCCGGCCATGACCGAGGCCGCGGCGCGGCTGCGCGACTCGAAGAGGCCGCGCTCGGCGAGGAGGGTGTCAAGCCGGACGCGGGCCACTATGGTCACCGCCGTAGATCCGTGCACTGCCCAGGCGGCTGCTGGCGCCGGCTGGCCAGGACGCAGGGAGGAAGGTGTGCTCGCGGCACATCGACGACCGAGGACGCCGCCAGGCGGTGATCAGCGGCCGTCTGGCAGCGTGCGGGTTTGCGGCGGTGTCCACGAGGTGCAACGGTACCCGGCGTGGGCTGTCGCAGGGCACTCGTGGGCGTTCTCCCGGCGTCACCGCATCCGCGCGAGTCGCTCGCGTTGTGTGACCCTTCTCACTCATGACTGGCCAGTCAGCCAGGACACTGCACATGGGCGGTGAGCGCAGCAGGCTCCTCCCGATGGCCTGCACATCACTGAAGCCGCCGCCCCGTAGTTCCCCCAAAATCACATAGCAGTGTCTCTCCTCCCCGAAGCGGCCCGCCCTCCCAGGCGGGCCGTTTCTCGTTCGGTCGCTGCGCCTCCCCCTGCGTCGCGGCCGCGCCGACGCACGCGTGCGTCAGCGTCGCCAGTTGGCGATCCGCACGTGCACGTGGTCGTTGTGGTGCGGGATCACCTGCACGATCTCCGGTGGACCGCCGAGCCCGACCTTCGTGCCCACGAACGCGAACTGCGCACCCGCGCCGACGAAGCGGCTGACGAGATCCTGCGCGAGCGCACGGTCGACGTCGGCGACCCTGCCCGGCGGCAGCAGGGCGCGATCCGCGCGCGGGTACAGGACGTCGACGTCGAGCCCGTTCTGGTGCGAGGCGTGGCCGAGGCCGCCGAAGTCGCTGCCGAACGGCCCGCCGTAGGGCAGGCTGAGGTCGCCGATGAGGACCGGCGGGGCGCCCGGGTTGGCGAGGCGGTAGTCGCGCAGCACGAAGAGCAGGAAGGCCAGCAGCCGGTCGGTCGCCCAGCGCCGGTCGGGGCGGTTGGGCGCTTGGTGCAGGATCGGGTCCCAGGTCACCCAATCGGGGCCGGTCCCCGGCAGCTGCAGGCCGTTGACGAGCCGTCCGCGGCTGGGCCTGCCCATCGCCAGCGAGCCGACCTGCGGGACCGCCATCGCGGGCGGCAGGCGCGGCGCGGCGACCGAGGCGGTCGTCAGCGCGGCGCTGACCACCGTGTCCCCGCGCGGCTGCTTCGTCACGAGCGCGGCCGGGTTCAGGCGCAGGACGCGGACCTGGTCGATGCCGGTGGCGCGGTCGCTGCCGCAGCCGGCGAGCGTCGCGGCCGTGGCGGCGAGCACGGCGGCGACGAGCGCGAGCGCAGGCCGGGGCGACATGGATGGAAGTGTGGCTAGGAACCGGCGACCGCGCGCTGGGCGACGGCGGCCTCGATGCGCTCGGCGATCCGCTTGCCGGTGAAGCCGACCTCGGCCTGCAGGATGGCCGGGGTGCCGTGCGTGACGTAGCGGTCGGGCAGGCCGACGCGCAGGATCCGGGCGTCGTCGAGGCCGGCCTCGTTGAGCGTCTCCCACACGGCGCTGCCGAAGCCGCCGGCCAGCACCCCCTCCTCGATCGTCACGAGCAGCTCGTGCTCGGTCGCGAGCTGGGCCATGAGCGGCGCGTCGATCGGCTTGGCGAAGCGTGCGTCGACGACGGTCACGTCCAGGCCGTTCAGGCTGAGCCGGTCGGCGGCCTCCAGGCCCTTGGTCACGCCGGTGCCGTAGCCGACGATCGCGACCTTGCCGTCGCCTTCGCGCAGGATCTCGCCGCGGCCGATCTCGATCGGGTCCGCGCGCGTGGGGATCGGCACGCCGAGCGCCTCGCCGCGCGGGTAGCGCAGCGCGATCGGGCCGTCGTCGTAGAGCAGCGCGGTGCGCAGCATGTGCACGAGCATCGCCTCGTCGCGCGGCGCCATGAGGACGATGTTCGGCAGCGGGCGCATGTAGGCGATGTCGAAGACGCCGTGGTGGGTCGGGCCGTCGTCGCCGACGAGCCCCGCGCGATCGAGCGCGAAGACGACGTTGAGCTTCTGCAGGCAGACGTCGTGGACGATCTGGTCGTAGGCGCGCTGCAGGAACGTCGAGTAGATCGCGGCGACCGGCTTGACGCCCTCCAGCGCGAGGCCGGCGGCGAAGAGGATCGCCTGCTGCTCGGCGATGCCGACGTCGAAGTAGCGCTCGGGCATCTCCTTCTGCAGGATGTTCAGCCCGGTGCCGGTGTTCATCGCGGCGGTGATCCCGACGACGCGGCGGTCGCGGCGGCATTCCTCGACGAGCGCCTCGCCGAAGACCGTCGTGAACTGCGGCGGCGGCTTGGGCAGCGTCGGCATGGCGGGTGCGGCGACGACGCCGTTGGCGATCGACTTCGGCTTGGCGGCGTGCCAGCGCTCCTGGCCTTCCTGACCGCCCTCCTCGGCGGGGGCGAAGCCCTTGCCCTTGACGGTCGCGACGTGCACGAGCACGGGCCGCTGGGCGGCGAGCGCCGTGCGCAGCGCGAGACGCAGCGCGTGGATGTCGTGGCCGTCGATGACGCCCGAGTACGCCCAGCCGAGCTCCTCCCACAGCAGTCCCGGCGCCCAGAACGCCTTGATCGACTCCTTCATCTGCGGGCCGTAGCGCTCGAAGCGCCGGCCGACGCCGGCGGGCAGCTCACTGAGGCGGTTCTCCACGTTCTCGCGCGTCTGCCAGAGGCGCGGATGCAGGCGCAGCCGGGTGAAGTAGCGCGTCAGGGCGCCGACGTTGGGGGCGATCGACATGCCGTTGTCGTTGAGCACGACGACCATCGGCGTGCCGGCGCCGCCGGCCTGGTGCAGGGCCTCGAACGCGACGCCGCCGGTCATCGCGCCGTCGCCGATGACCGCTACCACCTTGCCGGGATCGGGCTCCTTGAGCGCCTTCATCGCCTCCTTGATGCCGACCGCGATGCCGATCGACGTGGAGGCGTGGCCGGCGCCCATGATGTCGTGCTCGGACTCGGCGATCGCGCAGAACGGCGCGAGGCCCTCGTACTGGCGGATCGTCGCGAGCTGGTCGCGGCGGCCGGTGAGGACCTTGTGCGGATAGGCCTGGTGGCCGACGTCCCAGAGGATCTTGTCGCGCGGTGAGTCCAGCAGCGAGTGCAGGGCGACCGCCAGCTCGCAGGTGCCGAGGTTCGCGCCGAAGTGCCCGCCGATCTCGCCGACGGTGGCGATGATGTGCTCGCGCACCTCCTGGGCGACACGGGTCAGCTCGTCCTCGCTGAGCGCATGGAGGTCCTGCGGGCGGTCGATGTTCTGCAGGAGGGTCTTGGCAGGGGTCATGTGGTCGTCTTCAGGAGCTGCGGGTCGCGATGAAGTCCGTGATCTGCTCGAGCTCGGGCGCGCCGTTGGGTGCGGCGGCGAGC
The DNA here is from genome assembly GCA_963742745.1 of uncultured Actinomycetes bacterium. Lineage (GTDB taxonomy): Bacteria > Actinomycetota > Thermoleophilia > Solirubrobacterales > Solirubrobacteraceae > CADCVQ01. Next base: position 191,538 of record CAVUND010000013.1, on the reverse strand, counting down.
AGCGACGCGCGTGCCTGACGGTGCGATCGGGCGGCCAGCTCGCGTGCGCCGTCGAGTCCGAACTCGCTGACGTACGTGCGCTTGCCGTGACGCTCGTCGCTGCCCTGCGGCTTGCCCAACGCCGCGTCGGTACCCGTCACGTCGAGGATGTCGTCGACGATCTGAAACAGGACGCCGAGCTCGGAGGCGAACTCGCAGAAGTCTGATGTATCGGGCCGGGTCATTCCGTTGATAAGCAATACGCACTCTACTGAGGCCCCGATCAGCCTTCCGGTCTTCAATTCGTGCAGCCGGCGCAGGTCGTCGGCGTCTGCCTGCTCGCCCGCGACGTCCATGTACTGGCCGCCGACCATCCCCTCCACCCCGGTCGCCGCCGCCAGCTCGCGCATCGCCTCGAGGATCGCGTGCGGCTCGCCGGTCTGGTGGGTGAGGATGTGCCGGAAGGCCTCCGCGTAGAGGCCGTCGCCGGCGAGGATGGCGACGTCCTCGCCGAAGGCCTTGTGGGCGGTCGGCCGGCCGCGGCGCATGTCGTCGTCGTCCATCGCGGGCAGGTCGTCGTGGATGAGCGAGTAGGTGTGGATGAGCTCGATGCCGGCGGCGAGCGGCAGCATGTCGCGCTCGTCGCGGCCGATCGCCCGGGCGGTCGCCAGCGCGAGGACCGGGCGGATGCGCTTGCCGCCGGCGAGCAGGCTGTAGCGCATCGCCTCGACGAGGCGGGTGGTGCCGGTCTCGGTGGAGAAGGTGAGGTGCTCGAGCTCGTGCTCGACGAGCCGCTGCAGCTCTTCGGGATAGGGCACGGCGTCGCTCGCCTTCTGGCCCTGGCGGGTCAGAGGAGCGTGTCCTGGCCCGGCAGCGGGTCGCGCTGCGCCTCGCGCGCGCGGCGCTCGAGCTCGGCCGAGGCCTGCGAGGCGAGCGCGGCGCAATCCTCGACGACCGTCGCGGCGGCATCGGCGCTCAGCTCGCCGGAGCGCAGCTGCTCGGCGGCGCGTTCGAGCTGGCCGACGAGCTCGTCGAGGGTGGTCGGGTTGGCTTCGCTCATGACGTCGTCGGCGGATTGTCGCCCATCTCGCGATGGACGGCGGCGAGGATGCCGTTGACGAACCTCGGGGCGTCGGCGCCGGAGTAGGTCTTGGCGAGCTCGACGGCCTCGTCGATCGCGCCCTCCGGCGGGATCGGCGTGTCGGCGGGAGCGGCGTCGGGGTGCAGCATCTCCAGCAGCGCGACGCGCATGATCGCCTTCTCCAGCGGGGCGATGCGGTCGATCGTCCAGCCCTTGGCGTGGCGCGCGAGGTGCGCGTCGAGCTCGTCGGCGCGATCCTCGGCGGCGTAGGCCAGCGCGCGCGTGAAGAGGCTGGCGTTGCTCTCGAAGACGTCCTCGAGCTCGCGCTCGGTGACGTCGGCCTGGTAGAGCGCGAAGACGGCGGCCTTGCGCTGCTCGGTCCGGCGGGACATTGTTGCTGCTGGCCCGGCGGCGCCGCGGCGCCGCTAGACGCGCGACATGTAGTCGCCGCTGGCCGTCTGGACCTTGACGCGGTCGCCGATGTTGACGAACAGGGGGACGCGGATCGTCGCGCCCGTCTCGAGCGTGGCGGGCTTGTCGCCCCCGCCCGAGGCCGTGTCGCCGCGCAGGCCGGGCTCGGTCTCGGTGACCTCGAGCTCGACCGACGAGGGCAGCTGCAGGTCGCCGGGGACGTCGTCGATGAACAGGACGTCGACGGTGTCGTTGGCCTTCGTCCAGCGCAGCGCCTCGGCGACCGAGGACTGCGGCACCGCGATCTGCTCGTAGGATTCGGAGTCCATGAAATGCGCCTCGGTGCCGTCGGCGTAGAGGAACTGCATCTTGCGCGCCTCGGTGTGGACCGCAGCGGAACTTCTCACCGGCGCGGAAGGTCTTGTCGATGACGTTGCCGTCGCTGGCGCGGCGCAGCTTCGTGCGCACGAAGGCCCCGCCCTTGCCGGGCTTGACGTGCTGGAACTCGAGGACCTTGAAGATCGTCCCGTCAACCTCGATGTGGTTGCCGTTTTTCAGTTGGTTGGTGCTGATCATGGCTGGGCGTCAGTGTAGGACCCCGTTCTGCGGACGTTGGTGCGCGCGGGGCGCGCCGGCGAGGGTCAGGCGTTCGATGAGCTGCTGCGGGGCGCGGATCGCCTGCGCGCGGGTCGTCCTGAGCACGCGCTCGCCGGCGGCCTCGAGCTCGGCCTGGCGGTCGGCGTCGAGCTGATGGGCGAGCGGGCCATCGTGCCAAGGGCTGCTGTCGATCTCGAGGCTGAGGCGCTGGGCGGGCCAGCGCAGGTCGGGGTAGTAGGGCAGGCCGCCCACCACGAGCCGCGGGTTCGCCACCGGATGCTCGAGCCCGGCGTCGAGGATGAGGTCCAGCACGACGTCCTCGTCGGTGCTCGCGGTCGGTGCCGGCCCGCCGGCGATGATGTCCGCGATGCGTCGGGTGGCGGCGTGGCCGCGGGCGCGCCGCAGCACGGCAGCGATCTGCCGCACGTTCGCCCGCTTCTCGATCTGCGCCTTGCGGATCAGCCGCTTGAGGCGCCGATCCGAGAGCTGCGGCGCGACCTCGAGGATGGCGCGCGCCGGGGTGGTGCACGGGATGCCATGCAGCTTCGTCGTGTCGTGTGGGTGCAGCGAGCGGGCGCGGTGAAAGCGGATCCCGGGGCGGCTGCGGTGGCTCGTTCCGCGGACCGTCACGTCGACGCTTCGGTCATCCCAGCGCAGGAGGTCCGCAAGCGCACAACACGCCCAGCCGCTGACGAACGCGTCGTCGCCGCCCGCGAGGACCGCGGCGATGAACGTCGCGTAGAGCGTCTCTCCTGGATGGCCGACGGCGTAGACACCAACGTGAACTCGGTGTAGCTGTCCATTGCGAACGCGCCGCGCCACGGCAGCGTCATCGAGCCCGCACGCCACGAGCTGGTCGAAGCGGATGCGGCCATGCTGCATCGCCGCGCGGCGAGCGACCAAGACGTCGGGGGGTGTGGCGAATCGTCCTCGCGGAGCGAGGCTCATTCGCCACACCGTGTTCGAGGCTGGGGTACGCGCATGCCACGAAGCGTCCGGACAGGCGTGTGACGAAACCAGACCGCATCGCAACGTTTCTGCCGCGGAGCTGCGACGCGTTTGCGCATCCGTGGATGGTGTGGCGAAGCAACCTCGGATAGCGAGGCTCAATCGCCACACCGCCGGGAGCGGCGGCGGTGACGGCTGACCACTGCCCTACTCCCCCGCCTGCTCGGCCTCCCATGCCTTCACAACGCGCTTCGCGGCGAACACGCGCCACGCGTCCTCGAGCAATTCGCGCAGCTCGTCAGCGTCGACGGCCTCCAGCCGCACGAGCACGTAGGGCCAGCCGTCGTAGTGCGGCGTCGAGAAGAAGACGTCGGGGTTGCCCTGCAGCAGCGCCTCGCGCTCGCCCATGTCGAGCACCCGCATGACGAGCGCGTCGGGGTTCGTGCGCATCCGGCACATGCCCTTCTTGCGCACGCGCAGCGCCGGCATCCCCCACGACGTGGCGACCTCGACGCCCGGCAGCCGAGACCCGATCTCGACGACGTCCTCCCAGGTCGGCACGGCCGCGACGCCTACTCCGGCGTGATCGTCGGCTTGGTCTCGCTCGCGCGGCGGTTCTTCGACGCCGTGTACGCCTCCGAGCGGAAGTGCAGGACCGGGTCGTTGGAGAGCTCGATCCCCGGCGGCACGACGGTCGGGTCGAAGACGAGCGCGTCGAGCGCGGCCTGGTCCTCGTGGATGCGGTCGATCTCCAGCCGCCCCACCGTCACGAGCTTGCGATCCGACGGCCACGCCCTCGTCAGGTCGTCGGTCGGGTCGCCGGGCTCGGCGAGCTGGAAGACGAGGTCCCAGGCCACCGGCCCGTCCGCCAGGCGCCCGCGCAGCTCGCTCATCAGATACTGCGGCGGCAGCGTCCGGTTCTCCGCGGCGCTCATCGAGGCCTCGCCGGCCAGCGGCACCCAGCGATAGCGAAAGGCCCGCCGAACCCCATCGGCGTCGACGGCGAAGTACGCGTGCAGTCCAAAGAACGGCGCGGTCGCAAACGACACGGCGGTGCGCGCGCCGAGGATCGCCTTCACGCCGCCGAACACCGGCGGGTGGCTGAGCACGTAGCTCACGAACCGCACGGGGTTGGGCAGCCCGAACGGCAGGCCCTTCTTGCGCGCCGCCGTGAGGCCGATGAAGTGGTCGGGCACGCGCGCCGGAAACGTCTCGATGTTCAGCGCCGCCCACGCCGCATGGCCGCCCGACGGCAGCTCGAAGCGCACCCCGAAGCCGAGCACGCCGCCCTTCTTCTCCGACGTGCGGTCGACCGCGTACGGCGTGCCGGCGCCGTTTGACAGGCGCCCCACGACCGCGATCTCGTCGCCCTGCATGTGCTCGGCGCTCGTGAGCTCGGCGGCCGCCGGGGTCGCGGTGAAGCGCCCGCGCACGCCGATCCCGCGAGCGTGCGCGCGGCGGAAGCCCGGCACGAAGCCGAGGTTCTCCTGCATCAGCCCCATCAGCCGTTCGGCACGCGCTTCGCCGCCCAGTGCAGCCGGGTCGGCGACCCTCCCCCTCCGGTTCATGCGGGCAACCTATTCTGCCCGTCCCGACATCGCCAACCGGGTACGGTTCGCAGCATGGATCGCGATGTGCTGCGAGGCCGCCGCCAGCCACAGGACCCCGCCGCGCTCGGCGGGCCGGCCCGCGCGAAGAACGTCATCGGCGCGATGGAGCAGTGCATGAACGGCGTGCCCGGCTTCCGCCGCGGCCACGCGCGCGGGATCGCGTTTCGCGGCAGCTTCACCGCGAGCCCCGAGGTTGCGGCGCTGACGACCGCCGAGCACATGCAGGGCGACGAGATCGGCGTCGTCGTGCGGCTGTCCAACGGCGGCGCGAGCCCCTACCTCCCCGACCGCCAGAACGCCAAGACCGGCAACCCGCTGGGCATGGGCGTGCGCTTCGAGCTGCCGTCCGGCGGGGCCAGCACCTGGACGGCGCTGAGCCTGAGCGCGTTCCCGCCGCGCATCCCCGACGACTTCCTGGCGATGGTCGAGGCGCAGCGCGCCGCCCTGCCCGGCGGGACGCCGAACCCGCTGCGCATCGCGGCGTTCGTCGCCCGGCGCCCGCACGCCTTCCCCGGCATCAAGGACGCCGCCACGCTGAAGGCCACGAAGAGCTGGGCGACGACCCGCTTCAACGGCCTGCACGCGTACTGGCTCGTCGACGCCGGCGGCGCGCGGCAGGCGTTTCGCTTTCGCTGGATGCCGCTCGCCGGCAGCGTCCCGTTCGACCCCGCCGACGACGCGGCGCTGCCGCCGCAGTACCTCGTCAGCGAGATCCGCCGGCGCATCCTGCGCGGCCCGATCGCCTGGGACCTCGTCTTCCAGCTCGCCGAGAACGGCGACCCGACCGCGGACATGACGCGGGCCTGGCCCGAGGACCGCCGGCTGCTCACCGCGGGACGGCTGACCATCGACCGCCTGCACGAAGATCAGGACGTCGTCGAGGGCTACGTCTTCGACCCGCTCAACGTCCCGCCGGGGATCGAGCCGTCCGACGACCCGATCATGCATTTCCGCTCGGAGGCCTACGCCGAGTCGCACCGCCGCCGTACGAGCGAGTCCAAGCCGACGATCACGCCCGCGTAACCCCGCGCCCGGGCCGGCCGGCGCGGCGGGCCTCAGCCGGTCATCGCGTCCGCGATCGCCTCCAGCGCGCGCATCCCCGGCACGAACAGGTACTCGCCGCCGCGCGTCGTCACGAACGCCTCCTGGGGCGTGAGGAAGAACGGCACCGGCCCCTGGATCGTCATCTTGCCGCGCGCCTCGCCGCTGGCGTCGCCGAGCAGGAAGTCCGTGTCGTGCCCGCACCCGAAGATGTTGCCGTCGTTCAGCCAGGGCACCTGCACGCCCTCGAACTGGCGCGCGATCGACGCCTGGAAGCTGACGAAGCACAGCCCGCGCGCGGCGCCGTCGTCCTCCAGCACACCCTCGGGCAGCGGCTCGCCGTAGGGCATCCCGCGCCGGATCATGCGGTGGCGGAAGCTCTGGTTGCCCGCGAAGCCGAGCGCGTCGCGCGGGTTGGAGCGGCGGATGTGGGCGCCGAGCGGGCACTTCATCCCGAAGCGGTCGTCGTCGAAGCCGAAGTCGTTGGCGCCGGGCGCGGCCGCGTCGAACGACGGATCCGGCGCGTCGGGGTGGGTGCTCAGCGGCGTACCGTCGGGCCAGCGGCCGACGACCTTGGCGGCGAGCTTGGCCTCGTCGCCGTTCGCATAGCGCTCCCCCGCCGAGCGCATGACCCGTCGCCAGCGCGCGACGTCCTGGTGCAGCTTGCGCCAGACCATGTACGTCCCGTTGCGCCCCAGCGGCTCCAGCGGCGCCGCCGGCAGCCGTCGCTGCTTGTCGACGAGCGTGTCCTCGTCGGGGTAGCCGAGCACGAACTCGCCGGGCGCGAGCGCGCGCCAGCGCCCGTCGGCCTCGGGCACGCCGCCGCCGCGCGCCTTCTCCTCGCTGGAGCCCAGGATCGCCGGCTGCGCGAAGCCGTCGGCATGGCCGAAGTGCTCGCGGGCGCCGTGCAGCAGGTGGGCGTCCTGCTCGGCGGCGACGCGCAGCCCGGCCGTCCGCCGGATCCCCGACCGCAGTGGCTTGAGCGCCGCGTCGAGCTCATCGGGCGTCTGCGCGTTGACCGTGAGCAGCACGTGCGCGTCGCCGGTGCCCAGCCCCTTGTCCCAATGCTGCGGGTCGCTCAGGCCGGTGTCGCCGAGCAGCCGCGCGCGGGCCACCATCCCCTCGGCGAACTCCGGGGCGAACGTCTGCACGACGTCCTCGCGCACGCCGAGTGCCGCCAGCCCGCCCGCCGTCAGCGCGACGTTCATGGTCGTCGCGGGCTTGCCGTGCGTCCAGGGCGCGGCGGTCGTGACGTCGCCGAGCAGGCCGCCGAGCCAGCCCCGCGCCTTCGCGGGATCGTCGCCGAGCGTCACGAACAGGTACGTCGTGCAGTCGTAGGCGTTGCCGTAGGCGCGCAGGATGTCGCCCTGGATGTCGGCGAGCTCGAGCTCGATCGCCGGCGCCCGGCTGCCGATCACGGCGCGAACTCCCGCACGAACTCCTCCTGCAACGCGGCCGGCTCCATTCCCTGCGTACGCAGCAGGAAGGCCGTCAGCCGCGCGCGCTTGTCCAGGGCGCGCGTCACGTCGGCCACCGTCGACTCGCCGTAGGCCGCGAAGAAGAACCCGGCGTCGAGCTGGTTGTGGCGCAGGTAGCGCTTCAGCGCGGCGCCCGCCGCCGGCTCGGGGCAGCCGACGCAGCGCCCCCAGATCTCCCCCGCCTCGGGCGCCAGCGCGAAGACGAGCTCGTCGAGGTAGCTGTCCAGGTCGCCGTCGAAGGCGCTCGTGAACAGCAGGTAGGCCATGTCGAGGTGGTCGTGCGGCGCCGCCGGGTCGTGCGGCAGGTCGTCGATCACGAGCCAGCGCGCGATGTGCGTGCGCGCCAGACGCGCCATCGGGCTGCGCTCGTCCTCGCCGGCCGGGGCAGCCCCCAGCCCCTCGAGGTACGAGCGCAGCGCGTCCTCCTCGCCCGGCCGGATCGGCGTGAGCACCATGAGCATGTACGCCTTGCGAAAGACGTTCGACGACCGGCTCACACGTACGCCTGGGTCTCGTGGAGAAACGCCTTCCATTCGCGCTCGAAGGTCGCGGCGTCCATCGCCGCGGCGCCGGTCGCGAGCGCATCGAGGCGCGGCTCGAGCGCGACCGCCTGGCGCACGGTCCGCACCGTCGCCTCGGGGTAGGCGCAGTAGTAGTGGCTGCACGGCAGCTCGTGGCGGCGAAAGAACGCCTTGAACTGGCTGCCCGGCAGCGGCCCCGGAAAGCCGGCCGAGGTGCCCCAGTAGGACTTCATCCCGCCGGTCAGGATCCGCACCGAGGCGTCGACGTACTGATCCCAGCCGCCGTTGAAGCTCACGTCGAAGAACAGGTGCCCGAAGCGCAGGCGGCGCAGGCGCTGCGGCGGCCCGTTGTAGGGGATGCGCCGGATCAGCGACCACGACGCGAACGAGATGAACGACAGCGCGTCCATGTCCTTGAGCAGCTGCCTGGGCGCAAAGCGCGACGCCGCGAACAGAAACGGCATGAAGACCCGGCCCGGCGGGCGCTGCGTGGTGAACAGCGTGATCGAGATCGACTCGCCGTCGACGTTGCACGGCGGCGCGTCGCGGCGGTCGATGACGAGCGTCATCTCTTGTTGTCGAGTTCGCCCACGATCCAGGGAAAGTAGTCCTTGTCGGCGTTCTTGCCGATGAACACGTCGAGGTGCCCGTAGCCGGGCACGATGCGCAGCGTGTGGCGCCCCGGGTCGCGCTCGTCGAACCACTTCCACGTGCGCTCCTGGCTCTCCGGCAGGAAGCAGTGGTTCGCGCCGCCGGTGATGAAGGCAAAGCGCGCGTCGGTCTGCGGGTCCTGCGCGGTGAAGTTCTTCGGCAGCTCGGGCCGGCCCTCGACGCTGATGAGCTCGCCGAGCGCCACGCACCTGGAGATCTGCTTGAAGAACGTCAGCGGGGCGGCGCCGAACTCGCCCTTCGTCCACTCGTGCGTCGCGGGCGAGAGCTGCTCGTGCGTCCACAGCGTCGGGTCGCCCGCGCCGAACATGAAGCTCGACACCTTGCACACGCCGTTGTCGCACTTGCGCCGCGAGAGCTTGCAGTACGCCGTCAGCGCCTTGGGCAGGATCCACGGCGCACCGGTGCGCCCCCACTGCGGGTCGAGGTAGCCCAGCAGTCGCGAGACGGGCGGTACGACATAGCGGAGCTTCAGCGCCGAGACCTTCGGCACCACCGGGTGCAGCGTCACGGCGCTGGCGACGACCGTGCGCACCTCGGGCACGAGGCCGGCGCAGGCGGACATCATGAAGCTCGTCGAGCCCTGGCAGTGCGTGATCGCCTGAATCGAGCTCGCGCCGGTCTGCTCGACCACCTTGCGGACCGCGAGCGGATGGTCGAGCACCGCGCCCTGGTCGAGCGTCCACGTGTTGTTGGGCACGTCCATGCTCGCCCGCCACGTCTCGATCCAGACGTCGTAGCCGTCGTCGAGCAGCGCGTCGACGAGCGTGTACGGGTTCGGCGGGCGCCAGATCTCCTTGCGCACGCCGACGCCGTGGACGAGCAGCACCGGTCCCTTGGTGGGCTTCTTCGGCCCACGCACGTGGACGACGTTGCACGGCACGCCGTCCGCGGTGTCCAGCGGGAACGTCTGCTCGGTGTAGGACGCCTTCGTCGTCAAGCGTCGTCCTTCCCGCCACCCGGCTTGAACGACTCCCACAGCGCGCCGAGGAACAGGCCGCCGAAGCGCCCGAGCGCGTCGAGGCGGTGGGCGGGGTCGACGCGGAACGTCGTCATCTGGACGGCGAAGTCGGCGGGCAGCACGTGCAGGATGCCGGTCGCCACGATCTCCTCGCCCGCGTCGCCGACCTCCTGCGCCGGGGTCGGCGCGACGTGGCCGGCGAGGATGTGGGTGAACAGCGTCGTCGTGTCCGTCCAGACGTCGAAGCCCGGATCGTCCATGACCTCCTTGTAGCCGTTGAGCGTGACCGGGTGGCCCTCGCCGTCCTCGATCCACAGGCGGTACTTCATGAGCTTGCGCTCCTTGCCGTCCTCGTCGGCGTCGACGAAGAGGTTGAACCAGCCCTGCTGGACGGGCCGCTCGCCGCCCAGCGCGTCACAGTCGACCGTGCCGGTGATCGAGCCCTCGTGGGCGGGGTCCTCGATGAAGCGCACGATGTCCTCCATGAGCACGGTCACGTGGAACATGCACGCGGTCTTGGCCTTCTTGCCCTGGCGGAAGCCCTTGTCGTAGTCGTCCTCGCCGAACGTGATGAAGCCGCGCATCTTCTCGGTGAAGCGGACGTTGGCGGGGTGCTCGCTGGCCGGCGGACCGGGATCCTCGGGCGGCGGCGGTGGCGATGGTGCGGTCACGGTGTTTCCCTTCATCTCCTCGAGGATGGCGTCGGCGAAGCGGTCGGCCAGGCCGGCGATCGTCAGGCTCGGGTTCGGGCCGACCGGGCCGGGCATCACCGAGCCGTCGGCGATGTGCAGGCCGGGGTAGTTGAAGACGCGCCCCCAGGCGTCGACGACGCCCTCGTTCTCGTCGCGGCCCATCGGCGCCCCGCCGAGCGCGTGGACGGTCACGACGCGCGACAGCAGCCAGATCGGGTTGTCGAGGAACGTCCCGCCGAGCTCGTCGCAGATCTCCTTGGAGACGTCGCGCACGCGCTCGAAGTACTTCTTGGAGGCGCCGTTCTTCTTCCAGTCGATGGCCAGGCCGCCGTCCCTCAGCGACATGATCCCCTCGGGCACGTCGCGGCCCATCCCCAGGAGGGGCAGGAACGACGCCGACTCCGCGCAGTCACCGAGGACCTCGGTGATCTCCGCGCCGATGTCGGTGTCCTTGTGCGTGAGGAAGTTGCCGCCGAGCTTGATGAGCTTGGGGAGGTCGTGGAAGACCGAGCGCGGCGCGTCGAGCAGCTGCAGCATCCAGCTGACGAACTCGGGCTGGCCGGCGTCCTCGAGGTAGAAGCCGCGCCGGTCACGGTCGGGGCGGCCGCCGCCGTCGATCGCGTCGGGCATGCGGATCGCGCTCGTGATGACGGGCGCGTGCGCGGAGTCCAGGACGTGCGGGGCGCGCCGGCCGTCGGGCCCGTCGATCTGGCAGTGGCGCGCGAAGGTCAGCAGATCGCCGTTGCCGCCGAAGCGCGTGCCGAGCATCGGGCTGATGTTCGGAAACGCGGCGCGGTTGCGCAGCAGCAGGTAGCTCGTGCCGAGCGTCCCCGCCGACAGGATCAGGCGATCGCAGGTGATCGTGTGGCGGTCGAGCTTGGAGGTGTCGGTCTTGACGCCCTCGGCGGACTCGTCGTGGATGACGTACTCCAGCTGGTATCCGCTGCCCTCGCGCGGCTCGAACGAGCGCACCTCGTGGCGGGTGCGGATGTCGGCGCCCGCGTGCCAGGCGGCCGTGATGTACGTGTAGTCCAGGGAGTTCTTCGCGCCGTGGTTGCAGCCGAGGTCGCACTCGGCGACGTGCTTGCACGTCAGACGGGTCGCGCCGTGGATGTTCGGCCGCTCCTCGCGGATCGGCTCCCCCACCCGCACCGGGTCGCCCTCGTTGGCGAACGTGACGGCGAGGTTGACCAGGCGCCAGTCGTAGCCGCGCTTGACGGCGGCGTCGCGGAAGGCCCGTGTCTTGCGCGTCAGGTCGGCCGGCAGCTCGTCGACCGGGTACTTCTGGACGTTCATCATCCGCTCGACGCGGTCGTAGTGGGGGTCGAGATCGGCGCGCGTGACCGGCCAGTACTCATAGCCGTCCTTCCACGAGCCGTGGCCGGGCTCCTCCTTGACGAACCACTCCTCGTCCTTGCGCAGCAGGACGTTGGCGTAGATGAGCGAGCCGCCGCCCAGACCGCTCGCGCAGATCGCGTCGATGTTGTCGAAGCTCCACATGTTGAACATCCCGTGCAGGCCTTCGCTGGGATCCCAGAACTGGGTCTTCATCCCCAGCGGCGAGCGCGGGAAGGAGTTCGGCGCGAACGGCTTGCCGCGCTCGAGCAGGCACACGCTGTGGCCGGCCTCGGCCAGGCGATACGCGGTCACCGAGCCGCCGAACCCGGATCCGACGACGACGGCATCGAAATGCTCTGCTCCAACGGCTGCTGTCACGCCTACCTCCGGGCTCGAGCTCGTGCGAGGACGGCCCAAGCTATAGCCGATGCCCGGCCGCATCGCAACGGCCGTTTGGGCCGCCGTTTTGGGCCCTTTAGGCGCGCCCGAAGGCCGCGGGCGCCGCTGCCGCCGACGTGGCCGGCGCCGCCTGCTCGACCGGTCGCGGGCGCCGGAACGCCGCGCGCGTCAGCCAGGCGGCGAACGGCACCGACCAGGCGAGAAACGCGATGGACTGCATGTCCGGGTGCAGCCACTCGGGCGCGCGGTACAGCGTGATCCACACGATCGCGGTGGCGCTGAGAGCGAGGACCGGCGGACGGTCGGGCCGGCACAGCGCCTCCCAGGTCAGCAGGGCCAGCAGGAACGGCAGCTCGTAGTAGACGATGTTCCACGGGTCCAGCACGCAGCGCAGCAGAAACAGCAACGCCAGCAGGAGGAGGATCTGCTCGCCCCCGAGGCGCGGCACGGCGCGATGCACGCGCGCCCACGCGAGCGACAGCGGCACGACGAGGAAGACGATCAGCGGGTGGGTGATCGGCGACAGCCACTCGGGCGGGACGCGGTAGCCGTCGGGCTTGGGCACGCCGCCGCCGCCGATCACGACGTGGCCGCTCTCGCCGAGAAACCACCACGCCTGCCAGGGCTGGAAGATGACGTTGCCGGTCGTGCTCGCGCTGGTGACGAGGGTCGTGGGCGAGCCCGCCAGCGCGATCGGCGCGAGGACGGCGAGGGTGACGCCGCCGGCGATGCCGAGGGCGAGGATGCGGCGCGCCGGCAGCGCGAGCAGCACCGGGCCGATGGCGAGGACCGCCCAGGACTTCGAGGCGATCGCCAGGCCGAGCAGGATCGCGGCGAGGATCGTGCGCCGGTCGACGGCGGCGAGCACGGCGCCGATCGCCAGCACCGTGGCCAGCAGCTCCTCGGGGTGGCCGATCTCCATCGCGCGCAGCGTGATCGGGTTGCAGACGCACAGCCCCAGCACGAGGGCGCGTACGCCGCGGGAGCGCCCGCGCGCGTCGAGGCGGCGCACGAGGAAGACCGCGAAGACGGCGGCGGCGAGCAGGCAGGGGATCGAGACCGCGCGGTAGACGGCGAGCTCGCCGCCGCCGAGCGCCGCGGTCACGCCCGCGAACGGGGCGCGCAGGACGAGCGAGCCGCCGTAGGCCGGCAGAAGGCCGAGAAAGCCCGCGACGTCACCGGCGATGAGCGCCCGCAAGGCGACGGAGGCCTCGTCGTCGTAGTCGTTCCAGGCAAAGCCCTGCAGGGTCAGCCAGCTCATGACGACGACGCCGGCCAGCGCGGCGGCCCACCAGCCTCCTTCGGTCCTCAGGCGTGCTCGCACGCGAGGTTCATCGGCAGGCGCGGCGCCCTGCTTGAGAGCGGCGGCGCCGCCTACGCCACGACGCGCAGCGTCTTCGGCAGCCCGTTGAGGACCTCGTAGCCGTCGTCGGTGACCACGACGAGGTCCTCGATGCGAACGCCCACCGCGCCGGGCACGTAGATGCCCGGCTCGACGGTGACGATGTTGCCCGCCGCGAGCGGATCCTCGCCGGTCTTGCCCAGGCGCGGCCCCTCGTGGACCTCCATGCCGACGCCGTGGCCGAGGCCGTGGCCGAAGTGCTCGGCGTGGCCGGCCTCGTCGATGATCGCGCGTGCGACGGCGTCGACCTCCTTGCCGGTGGGACCGGCCCGGACGGCGCCCAGCGCGGCCTCCTGGGCGACCAGCACGGTCTCGTAGATCGCCTCGTCGCGCGGGTCCAGCGGTCCGGTGGCGACGGTGCGCGTGCAGTCCGACGCGTAGCCGTCCATGTGCGCGCCCCAGTCGATGACGACGAGCGTGTTCTCCGCGATCGGCACGTCGCGCGGCACGGCGTGCGGGCGGGCGCCGTGCTCGGCGGCGGCGACGATCGGCGGGAACGAGACGCCCTGGGCGCCGCGCCGGCGCATCGCGATCTCGAGGTCGAGCGCGACCTCGCGCTCGGTGCGCCCGACGATGCCGGCCGCGACGACCTCCTCGAAGGCCTCGTCGGCGACCTTCGCCGCGGCGCGGATGAGCTCGATCTCGGCCTCGTCCTTGACCGCGCGCAGGGCCTCGACGATGCCGCCTGCGGCGACGAGCTCGACGTCGCGCTCGGCGACGAGCTTGGCGAGCTGCGCGTGCTGGCGGACGGTCAGGTGTCCGTCGTCGAAGCCGAGCTTCAGCGGCCGGGCGGGCAGGCCCTCGGCGACGCGCTTGAGCAGGTCCGTGGCGATCTCGCGCTCCCACTCGGGATCGAGCTGCTCGGCCGACTGGGTGAGGTAGCGAAAGTCGGTGACGAAGCGCATCTGCTCGGCGCCGAGCACGACGGCGGCGTTGGAACCGTCGAAGCCGGTCAGCCAGCGCACGTTGACGAGGTTCGTGACGAGCAGCGCGTCGAGCTCGCGCTCGGCGATCCGCTCCAGCAGCGCGCTGCGGCGGCCGGCGCTCACCGTTCGAGCTCGGACTTGAGGATCACGAGCGCCTCACGGTAGCCGTCGACGCCCTTGCCGGCGACCGTCGCCACGCAGGCGTCGCCGAGGACGGAGACGCGGCGCCAGTCCTCGCGCGCCATGACGTCGGAGAGGTGGACCTCGACGGCCGGCACGCCGGCGAACTGCAGCGCGTCGCCGATCGCGCGCGAGTAGTGCGACCACGCCCCGGCGTTGATGATCGCCGCGTCGGCGAGGTTCACCAAACGGTGCAGCTCCTCGATGAACTCGCCCTCGTGGTTGGTCTGAAAGAAGCGCGCGTCGAGGTCGAGGTCGACCGCGAACGCGTCGATCGCCTGCTCGAGCTGCAGGAAGGACATCTCGCCGTAGTGCTCGGGGTCGCGGCGCCCGAGCTGGTCGAGGTTGACGCCGTGCATGATGTGGATGCGGTTGTTGTGGCCGATCGACATGTGCCCGGCCACTCTGCCACGGCCGCGCCGGCGACGTGTGCCCGCGCGGTCCGGCGGCGGGGCGCTCCCGCCGCCGGGGCCGGCGGGGTCCTAGGCGGCGCGGGCCGCGCGCAGCTCGGCGCGCAGCGTGCGCTTCGCGGCCTTGACGGTCGCGTGGTAGGTCTTGTGCGCTGCCTTGAACGCCGCGCGGGCGGCCCGCTTGGCGGCGCGGCGCTCGGCGCGGGCGGCCTTCAGGGCGGCGACCTCCGCGTCACCCGACAGGGCGAGGGCGGCGGTGCGATCGGCGCGGAACTCGGTCCTGGCCGCCTTGAACGCGGCGCGCTGCGTGGCGCGCGCGGCCTTCAGCGCGGTGCGTGCGTCGGCGGCGGCGGCGGCGTACTTCGTGCAGGCGGCGGTCGCGGCGGCGGTGCCGGCGTCCGAGAGGTTGGCGGCCTGGGCGCGCTGGACGCAGTTCTCCCCGTTGGCCTTGGGGTGGTGCTTCTTGGCGGTCGCCGGCACGGCGGTGGCGGCGAGGGCGCCGGCGAGGGCCAGGACGAAGAGGAACTTGCGCATCAGGGAGATGCCTCCTGTGGAAGTGATCACCTCCTCAGGATGCGGCCTGGCCGGGCTGGTGGGGAGCGGTCCTCATGAAGATCTCACCGGCGCCGTGGCCGGGGCCGGCGCTACCGGCGATGCCGACGGGGCTGAACTGCATCGTTGAGAGGGTCAGTTGGCCTGGGTCGAGGCGTTTCTTCCGGGGTCAGCGCGGGGTCCCCCAGGAAACGTCCCACATATGGACGACTTCTTGAGGACCCCTGGGCCCTGGCCGAGACGACGACAGCCGAGACACACTGACGCCCTCAACGATGCAGTTCGCCGACACCCCAGCGCGACAGGGGCGCGAAGCGCCGCACGCGCCGACGCTCAGCCCGAAACCAGCTCCCGCACCGCCGCCAGCACGTCCTCCGCCGCCACCCGCTGGCCGAACACCACGTCCCCCGGCGCGCGCACGAGCACGAACGGCACGCGGTTGCCCACGCGCTTCTTGTCCAGCCGCGTCGCCGCCACCACCGCGTCGACATCGACGTCGGCGTCGAGCCTGCCAGGCAGCCCCGCGGCGGCGAACAGCTCGGCGACCTGCGCGCGCAGATCGTCCGTCCCGCCCAGCCGCAACGCGGCGAGCAGGCCCAGCGCGACCGCCTCGCCGTGGCGGTAGCGCCGGTAGGCCGTGACGGTCTCGATCGCGTGGCCGACCGTGTGGCCGAGGTTCAGCAGCTGGCGGGCGCCGCCGTCGCGCTCGTCGGACGCCACGACGGCGATCTTCGTGCGCGCGCAGTCGAGCACGACCCGCTCGTCGGCCGCCGCGCCCGCCGCCACGCGCTCCCACAACGAGCCGCCGGCGATCAAAGCCGTCTTGACGACCTCGGCGTAGCCGGCGGCCAGTTCCTCGGGCGGCAGCGTGGCGAGCGTGTCGACATCGGTGATGACCGCGGCCGGCTGGTGGTAGGCGCCGACGTAGTTCTTCGCCTCGGGCAGGTCGACACCGGTCTTCCCGCCGTAGGCCGAGTCGACCTGCGCGACCACGGTCGTCGGCACCTGCACCACGGGAACGCCGCGCTGGTAGGCCGACGCGCAGAAGCCGGCGAGGTCGCCGACGACGCCGCCGCCGAGCGCGACGAGGTGGTCGTCGCGGCCCATCCCCTCGGCGGCGAGCTCGCGCCACACGCGCTCGGCCACCGCCAGCGTCTTGTGCTCCTCGCCCGCCGGGATCGTGATCGTGTGATGCGTGTCGCGCAGCTGCCCGCCGTAGACCGCGCCGACGTTGGAGTCCGTGACCACGAACGCGCGGCGCCCCGGCCGCGGCAGCCCGCCGATCAGCCCGCGCCCGACGAAGACCGGGTACTCCGACCCGCCGGCCACCGCCCAGACGAGCTTCGTCCCGGCGGGCGCGTCGGCGAGCGCGCGCAGCGCCGGCTCGGCGCGGCGCACGAGCCGGTCGCCCTCCGGCAGGAACGCGTCGGCGATCGACTCGTACAGCGGGCGGCGCTCGGCGTGCAGCGCGCAGAAGGCGTCGCGGTCGGCGGCCAGCGGCCGGTCGTCGTCGCCGGCGGCGCGCGCCCAGGCCGTCTCGTCGGAGATGTCCATCCACACGACCGTGTGCTCGCGCAGCGCGTTGCGCACCGTCTCCGACAGCACGCTGCCGCCGCCCAGCGCGATCGCCGGCGCCCCCGAGCGCAGCGCGCGCAGCACGATCGGCTCCTCGCGGCGGCGGAACTTCGCCTCGCCGAACGCGGCGAAGAACGACGCGATCGGCATCTCGATCTGGTCCTCGACGAGCTTGTCGGTGTCGAGCACGTCGTCGAGCGCCGAGGACTTCCCCGCGCCCATGAACCCCACGAAGACGAGCGCCATTCCAGCCCCGGCCGCGCTCAGTCCGTCGCGCGCCAGTCGATGCGCTCGCGGTAGGCCGCGACCGCCGCGACGACGTCGTCGATGTGGTCGCCTCCGAACTTCGCCCGGTACGCCTCGGCGAGCACGAACGCGAGCATCGACTCGCCGACGACGCCGGCCGCCGGCACCGTGCACGAGTCCGTGCGCTCGCGCAACGCCTGGGCGGGCTCCTTCGTGGCGATGTCGACCGAGCGCAGCGGCTTGGTCAGCGTCGGCAGCGGCTTCATCGCGGCGCGCGCGTAGAGCGGATCGCCGTTCGTCATGCCGCCCTCGAGGCCGCCCGCGTGGTTGGTCTCGCGGTAGTAGCCGCGCTCGGCCGACCAGAAGATCTCGTCGTGGGCCTCCGAGCCGGGCTTGCCGGCGAGGTCGAAGCCCTCCCCCAGCCCGACGCCCTTGATCGCCTGGATCGAGCACAGCGCGGCGGCGATCCGGCCGTCGAGGCGCTCCTCCCAGGAGACGTGCGAGCCGAGCCCCGGGACGAGCCCGAACGCGATCACCTCGAAGACGCCGCCGATCGACTCGTTGGCCTTGCGCTGGACGTTGATGTGCTGCACCATCGCGCGGCTCGCGTCACGGTCCAGGCAGCGGACGGGATCGTCGTCGACGCCGTCGAAGTCGGCCACCGTCAGCGGCCGCAATCCGCCCCGCCCCCCGCCAGCACGCTGCCGATCTGGATGACGTGCGAGCGTACCTCCACGCCGACCGCCCGCAGGAACGCCCGCGCCAGCGCGCCGCCCGCGACGCGCGCCGCGGTCTCGCGGGCGCTCGCGCGCTCGAGCACGTTGCGCACGTCGGAGAAGCCGAACTTCTGCGTTCCCACGAGGTCGGCGTGGCCGGGGCGCGGAAGGTGGACCTCCGGGACGGTCGCCTCGACCGGCCACGGGTTCATCCGCTCCTCCCAGTTGGCGTAGTCGCGGTTGGCGATCTGCAGCGCGATCGGGCCGCCCAGCGTGCGGCCGTGACGGACGCCGGCGGTCACCTCGGCGCGGTCGCGCTCGATCTTCATGCGCCCCCCGCGGCCGTGGCCGAGCTGGCGACGCGCCATGTCGCGGTTGAGCAGGTCCTCGTCGAGGGGCAGCCCCGCGGGCAGGCCCTCGACGATGCAGGTGAGGCCGGGGCCGTGCGACTCCCCGGCGGTGACGAAGCGCAGTGCCATGGCGCGGCTGAGTCTATGTCGCGGCTATCGCGCGGCGCTCGTGGCGGCGACGGCGCGCAGCACCCCGGCCTGCTCGTCGTAGCGCGCCGTGCGCAGCGCTGCGGCGATCTCGCCGTCGCGGCGCAGGGCGCGCAGGACGCGCGGTCCGTCAGCATGCACGCGGTCGCGCGCCATCACGGCGCGGGTGGCGCTCGCCGACACGGACCGGATCGACCGGACGCGCACGGTGAATCGCCGCACCGCGCCCCCGGCGAGCCGGATGGTGACGAGCTGGCGCTGGCCGGCCTTCAGGCCGATCATCCGGCAGCCCGTGTCGCCCTTGCACGTCGCGTCGCCGCGCGAGATCGCATCGGGTCCGAGCAGGAAGACGGCGTAGCGCGCATCGGCACGCGCGACACCGAGAAACACGAGGCCGGGATCGTCGGCGCCGCCGAGCGGCGTCAGGCGCGAGACCGCGTGCGGCTGGGCGCCGTTGACCTGCACGACCGTGCGCAGGTACGAGGATGCCACCGGCGTGGACTGGAGCGTCGCCGGGCGGCGCTCCGTCGCGGGCGCCTTTGACGTGCTTGAGGGCGCAGATGCTTTGCCGGACGATGCGGAGGTGTCATCCGGTGATGCCGGCGAAGCGCTCTCCGACTCGGGCGGCGTGGCGCGCGCGATCGTGCCTGCGTCCGCTGCGGCGGACGACGAGCCCGCGTCCTTGGTGCTGGGCGGATTGAAGAACGGGTCGTCAACCGTTCCCCCTCGCCGACGCTTCACCCGGACGTGTGCCTGCGGCTGGGCGTCAGAGACGGCCGGCGTCGTGGTGGTGGCCGGCGTGGTGCTCGTGGCGGTCGGTGCGCCCGGCGCCGGGACCAGAGCGTCGCTGCCGGAGCGGCCGATCGTCAGCGGTATCGCGACGAGCGCGACGAGCAGCACGACCGCGACGGGCCACAGCCGCTTGGCGACGAGGTCATGCAGGACCTGGCTCAGGACCTGGTTGAGCCTGCTCATCCGCCGCCTCCCTTCATCGGGTCAGTCGCGGGCGTCGCGTCGCCCGGGCCGCTCGCTGCGGGGACGTCGGGCGCCACGTAGGCCGTGGCGCTCACGAGCGCCCGCAACTTCGGGAATCCGTTGCGGCCCGCGGCCAGCGAGAACCCGTCGACCGTGATGAGGCGCCCGCGCACCGAGATGCGGCCCTTGTCGTTCTGCGCCTGGGCGTCGATCGCCCCGAGGAAGCGCTGCAACGCGAGGTAACCACCGTCAAACGTGAACGAGAACGGGACCGTCAGCAGGCCCGCGTGACCGACGGCGGCGCCCGGCGGTGGTTGCACGACGGTCGCGGCGACCGGCGGGCCGCCGTCCTCGTCCGGCGCCGCCTCACGGGACTCGCCGCCGGCGGCCTCCGTCGTGGCCGCGTTGTCGCCCGCCGGCGCGTCCTTGCCGCCCTCGGCGGCCTCGGTCGCCGCCGGCGCCACCGCGGCGTCGCCGGAGAGCGCGGCGGAGCGAAAGTCGATGTCGTTGGCCCGCGCGATCACGTCGAGCTGGCGGATCAGCGTGCCGACGTCGTCGTCGTTGGGGACGGCCTTGCTGAGCCGGGCCACGGTGGCGTCGTCGCGCCGCGCCTGCGCGCGCGCTCTCGTTGCGTGGGTGATCGCAGCCACGGCGCCCGCTTGGCGCGTCTTCGCCTGCGCGATCTGCGCCTCCACAGCCATCGCCGCTTGCCGCTTGGGCGCCACCAGCCCCATCCAGCCGCCCGCAAGAACGGCGACGACCACGAACGCCGCGAGGGCGATGCGACCCGGGCGGCTCATCTCGCACCCTCGGTCCGCGGGGATCCGGCGTCCGGCGGGGCCGTGGCGTCGACCGCGGGCATGAGCCCCTTCGGCTCGTCGTAGAAGACGGTCACCTGAAACTGCGGCATCGTGTCCGTCGCGCGGCAGTCGGTGTCGTTCAGCGAGGCCGCGTCGCTTTTTTCCGAGCTGGCCAGGCTGACGCGCTGGACGCCCTCGATCGCGCGAAGGCGCGTCAGCAGCGTAGCCACGCGGCCGTGGCTAGGCGCGCAGCCGATGAGGTCGATCGCCGGCACGGCGAGCGCCCCGCGCAGCGAGCCGCCGCCGGCTGCCGCGATCTGCGTCGTCGGCGCGACGGTGCCGACGAGCGAGACGAGATCGACGTCGCTCGGCACTGCGCGGGCGACCTCGCGCAGGCTGCGCGACCAGTCAAAGCGGCCATCGAGGAGCGCCTCGATCGTGTCCACGCGCATCGCGCCGGAGCCGCTGCCGGCCGGGTCGGGCGCGAGCGCGGCGGCCTTTGCCTCGGCGGCACGGGCGGCGGCGTCGGCGTGCGCGAACGCGGCCTGGCGGTCTGACAGGTGGCGGCCGGCGTACGCGTTGGCGCCGGCGACCGCGAGCGCGACGGCGAGAACAGCGAGCAGCACATAGGCGCCCAGCCCGCGGCCACCGGATCCCCGTTTCGTGTCCTGCGGGATGAGGTTGACGGCCTTCACGTCGTCAGCCCGGTTTCGATCGCGAGCCCGGCGGCGACGCTGAGGCAAGCGGCGTCCTCTCGGCTGAGCGCCGTGGCGTCGCTGCCCGTGACGACGCGCTCGTCGACGTCGAGCTCGAGGCGGTCCGCGAGCGCGGCGCCGAACCCGGGAACGGCAACCGCCGGACCGGTCAACACGACGCGCTCTACGTCGCCACCGGCGCCTTCGTTGACGGAGTAGAAGTCCAGCGACGCGCGGATCTCCGCCGCAATCCGGCGCACACCCTCGCGGAGCACGGCGCGTGCGTCGGCGGCGATCGAGGCGTCCTCACCCGAGAAGTCCAGCGGTCCCCGAATGCCGACCTTCTGCAGCCAGGCGCGCGCCGCCTCGGATGCCAGCTCACGGCGCTCGGCGAGCTCGGCGGCGATGCTCTCCAGCCCTCCGCCGGCGACCCGGGTGAACGCGCAGATGCCATGGTCGGAGATGGCGAGGTTCGTCAGCCCGCCCACCGAGACGAAGAGCTCGGGCAGGTCTCCCACGCGACGCTGCTGCTGCAGCGCGCGCACCATGCCGAACGCCGAGAGGTCGATACCGACCGGCTTGAGCCCCGCCTCGCGGACGGCGGTCAGCACGCCGGTGATCATGTCGCGCCGGGCGGCGACGAGCACGATGCGCTGGCGCGGCCCGTAGGGCCCGTCCGAGATGCCGACGGAGTGGAAGTCCAGGACGGCGTCCTTGAGTGGCATCGGGATCGCCTCCGCCGCATGGAAGCTCACGGCGGTGCGCAGCTCGCCGGGATCGGTGATCGGCGGCAGGTAGAGCGTGCGCACGATGATCCGCGAGCTGGCGACGCCGATCCGCACCCGCTTGTCGAGGTCCTTGTGCTCGGCCCACAGCTCGCGCAGCACCTCCGCGAGCGCCGCGGCGTCGGCGACGTCGCCGTCGCGCACGATGCCCGGCTCCAGCGCCGCGCGGCCACCGCTCTCGACGCGGATCGACCCGTTGACGCTCACGCGTGCGGTCGCGACGAGACCGGGCTCGATGCTCAGCCCGACGACGGTCTTCGTTCTTGCATTCCCGCCCATGCGACGCCATCGGCGCCAGGGACCGCGGCTTGGAATTCGGGGAGGTCAAAGATCCACCATATGTCCGTTTGGATGAGCTAGAAGGTGCCCAGGTAGGCGGATACGAGCTCGTTGCCCGCGAGAACGCCGACGACGGCGCCGAGTGCGAGGAACGGACCGAACGGGACGGCGGTCTTGCGTCCCTGGACCATGCCCTTGCGGGCGATGATCGCGATGCCGACGGCGGTTCCGACGATGAAGGCGATGAAGAGCGCTGGGGCGACGGCGGCGCCCAGGTAGAGGCCGAGCACGCCGACGAGCTTGGCGTCGCCCATACCCATCCCGTTGGGCCGGACCAGCGCCGGTAGCGCGAGCAGTCCGCCGGCGGCAGCGCCGGCGATGAGGCGCTCGACCTGGCCGCCTGGATCCAGCGCCGTGCCGAGCACGACCGCGACGATCGCGGCCGGCAGCGTCAGCCGGTTGGGGATGATCCGGTGATCGAGGTCGATGAGCGCGATCGGCACGAGGAAGGCGACGAGCATGAGCCCGAGTACGAGCGCGGCGGTGTCGGCGTGATGCACCGCGACGACCGCGGTGAACAGCAGCGCCGTGCCCGCCTCGACGAGCGGGTAGCGCGCGGCGATCGGCTCCGAGCAGCTGCGACAGCGACCGCGCAGCAGCAGCCACGAGAGCACTGGGATGTTGTCGTACGGCTTGATCGGCGTCTCGCACGAGGGACAGTGCGATGCCGGCATCGACAGCGACATGCGCGCCGGCAGGCGATGGGCGACGACGTTCAGAAAGGACCCGATGAGCAGGCCGAAGGCGGCAGCGGGGAGCAGTGCGAGGGGCATATGCATCCTCATCGAGTCTCCAGGACGAAAGCTTTAGGGTGTCATCGGCCTCTCGACGTTCAGTTGGCGGGCAGCTCGCGCCACGTGTTCTGCACGAGTCCGGCCGTGCCGAAGCTCGACAGGGAGTTGAAGGCGTTGGAGACGTAGGTGATCGTCGCGCGGTTCCCGCTGGCTTGGCCGACGACGAGTCGTCCCGGCCCGTCGATAGCGACACCGCCGAAGATCTCCGAGTTGGCCTGCAGGGTCAACACCGCGGTGGTGGAGTTCTGCTCGTTGGCCATGTACACGAGCCCGTGCAGCGACCCCTTCATCGCCAGTCTGCCACGCGGCATGATCACGATCCCCGGCTCGCTCGCCGAGTTGTAGATCGCCTGGTTGGCGTCTTGGCACGTCGTCGCCGCCGGCACATCGATGAACACGACCGTGCCCGTCAGGCTCCCCGGGCAGGAGGTGTGGTATGTCGACGGGCTCGAGCTCTGCGCGACGGCCTTGAAGCGCGCGATCTGGACAGGCGTCATCGCCGGTGGTGTGGCCGGATCGCGGACGATGGTGGCGGGCAACACGTGGTTCTTGCCCGCGTTGTAGTCGGTGCAGGCCGAGGCCGTCGACGTACAGCGCACCACGACCTGCGAGCCGATCGCGTCGATGATCGTCTTGTTGCCCGAGTTCGTCGTCTCGAAGCTGCCCGCGGTCACGGTGTTGCGGGGAAATGGCTCGGCGAAGCGTTCGCGCTTGAGCAGCGCGACGATGTTGCGCGCTTTGCCCTCCACCACCGCGCGCGCCTGCACCCAGAGCTGGCGGTCGCCGTTGGCGTCCCAGCGGCAGGGGCCGGGGCAGGAGTAGGCCGCGCCGGTGCGGATGCTCGTGCCGCTCTGCGCCGCGTCGGCGGTAGCGCCCCCGGTGTAGAAGCCGGCGAGACCGGGTCCGCCGTTGTCGCGGATACGCGTCGTCCACGTCACGTTCGTCGACGAGTCGCGGTTGACGAACGCCGCCGTCGCCGGTGAGCCCTGAGCGGCGGCCAATGTGTTCGGCGTCGGGCACAGCGGTGTCGGCGCCGTCGCCTCGGTGCACGTGGACGGGGCGCTCGCGGTGGATGCCGCATTGCCCGGCCAATGCTGCGCCAGCGCGAAGGCCTGGCTGTACAGCACACCCTCGGCGAGGTTCAGCGCCGATTCGCGCTGGCGCTGGTCATGGCTGTGCTGCTGGCCGCGATCGACGAGCGCGAACGAGAGCAGCGCGATCGTCAGCATCGTCGCCAGCACCATCACCGACGTCACCAGCACCCAGCCTTCCTCGCCGTGCAGATCGCGACGGGCCATGGCTAGCTGGGGATCTGCACGGCGATCGGGGACGTGATGCCGGCGGTGCCGTAGCGGTCGCCGGGGTCGCAGGCGACGAGCCCGACGTTCACGCTCGAGCCGGCCACCCGCTCGGCGGCGCTGAACGTGTAGCTCAGCGTGATGCTCTCCCCCGCGTACCCGGTGGCACCCCACAGCGTGCGCAGCACGCCGCTGCCGCTGATCGCGGGATTGGCGCAGTCGATCGCCGGAGATCGCCGGGCGCGCGCCGATGAACCAGTAGTAGCTCAACGTGCGACCCTCGAAGTCCGTCGACCCGGAGCCGTTGAGCACGATCGTGCTGCTGGTCGAGGCCGGCGTCGCGACGAAGCTGGCGACCGGCGCCTGGTTCTGGTTTCGCAGGAAGACGCCGCTCGCCACCCGCAGCTCGGGGACGTTGCGGTCGCCGTCGGTGTCGACGAGGAGCTGGGCGCTGATGTTGATCACCCGGTCGTACGTCGCCGGATCCGACGTGCACGTCGTCCCCACCGTGCAGCGATAGCTGAACATGGGTCGCTCGAGGCCGTCGCGGCGATTGGTCAGGTGGTCGGCGGCGACGCGCGTGGTCGTCCAGTCGGTCGTGCTGGCCGGGCAGTCCAGGCGCATCGCAGGCGTGACCGGAGAGGCGGCCGCCGAGACGAGCGCGCGCTCCTGTGTCCACAGGCGGGCCTGGCCGGCCGTGGCGGGTGGGTGCACGGTGTCCATGCAGTAGCGCACCCAGGTCCGGCTGGGATCGGAGGTCTGGAAGATCAGGTCATAGGGCTCCACGGTGTCGAGAACCGGTGTGTTGTTGAGGCGCTTGGCGAGGTTGCGCAGCTGCCGCGCCTCGACGTCGAGTGCGTCGCGCGCAACCTCGGTCGTGTCGAGCCGCACGTTGTTCTCGTGGGCGGTGTTCGACAGCGTCGTGAACGTCAGGAGCGTCGCCGCAAGGACAGCGAGCCCCAGGCCGATGACGACGTTCAGCTCGATGAGCGTGAATCCGCGCTCGTCCCCAGCCCTCATGGCGTCCACGTCACCGGCCCGATCGGGTTGGACTCGTTGAAATGGCTGTCCACCGCCGTGACCCAGTAGCGGTGCGACGTCGTGCCCGGGTCGAAGTCGGTGTAGGTCGTGATCAGTCCGCCGGCCGTGCGGTCGTAGCGGTCTGCGTACGTGACGTCCGTGCCGTCGCGATAGACGCGGTAGAAGGCGATGTCTGCCAGCGGCGGTGCCGTCCACGTCAGCCGCGGGACGCCGCCCAGGTTCGTCAGCACGAGCAGCAGCGGGCGGGGCGGAGCCGGGGCGGCGGAGGGCACGGTGAGCGAGCGGGGCGCGCCGTCACGCAGATTGTTGCTCCCGTCGCGATCGATGGCGACGATCCGGTACGTCTGCGCGCCGGCCTGCGGACTGAAGTCCGCGCACCCGTCGGCCCCGGGGCCGAGCATCGCGCCGGCGGTTGGAGCCGGACAGACCTGCTCGTCGTCGGCTGTCGCCGGCGCGGCGTCGGGGCCCGCCCAGACGACGCGGTACCCGAGGATGTCCCGCTCGCGATTGCGCTCCCACTCGAGCTCGACCCAGCCGCCGCGCGTGTTGTGGCCGCCCTCGAAGCTGGTCGGCGCATATGGCGCGCGACGGTTGAGCACGATGTCAGCGCGACGCGACTCGCCCGGGATGTCGCGGTCGTCGAAGGCCTGACCGGTCATCGTGTAGGCGCCGTCGAGCACCTCGCTGCCCGAACCCGACGTCCCGATGCTCCACGCCGACGTGAAGCTCGTCGAGCCGGTCACGCTGCCCGCGCTCACGCCGTCGTCGATCTCCCAGCGCAGGCTCTGGGCGGCGGTCGTCGTCCAGACCGTGCTGACCGTGCCGACGTTCGCCGTGATCGTCTGCGTCAGCGGCGCAATCGCGAGGATCCGCGGCCCCAGGCCGCCGGCAGGGTTGACGATCAGCGCCGCCTGCGACATCTCGCGCGTTCGCGCGCCGTCCTCCCAGGTCACGCGGAAGGTCACACGGCGAAAGTCGTCGCCGTTTGAGTCCGTTCCAGCGGGACGCGCACTGCAGGGGTCGGGGGGCGCCGTGGCCGCGTATCCGTCGGTGGGGCTATCGAAGACGCACGACGACACGCTAACGCCGTACGCGGTGCCGCGGCGCTCGATCGTCCAGGGTGAGCCGGACCCCAGCCCGCGCGATTGGAGCTCGGCGGCTATGGCAGACAGATCCTCGTAGTCGGTCTCGCGCGCCGTCTCGACGAGCTCACGCGTCAGGTTCGTGGCCGCGACGCGCGCGTTGCTCGTGGTCGTCGTCTGTAGCGCCCCGACGTACATCGCGAGAACGCCGAGGATCCCGACGATGAGCAACATCGCCGCCACCATGACCTCGATGATGGTGAAACCCTCCTCGCGGGGCAGAGCATGTCCCGCGCTGGGGACACGACCGTTCGGCGGGCCGCTCATTCCAGTCGCATCGGCAGCCGTCAGACCGAAATGCAGCACGAGGGAGCGAACCGGACGTTCGTGCGATCCAGCCGAGCTCTGCCCTTGTGTCGCGCGTTCGACGGTCGCCGCCGCTACCAGCTGCCGGTCGGCGTTGCAGCCGCCGTAGTCGGGCTGCGTGCACGTGCGCGACTGGCTGCGCTCGACGCGCCGGGTCGCGAACGTCGTGCCGCTCGGGAGGTCTTCTCGACGCGATACCCGGTCGCCGCCGAGCAGCAGGGTCACATCGACGTCGGCGGCGAGCGGGTGGTCGGCGTCCGGGCAGCCCGCGTACGTCTCGTGCTCGTGGAAGCACGCCTCCATCTGCGTGACCGCGTTGCGCAGGTCGGTCTTCACGCCGGCGTCGCGGGCCGACTCGCGCTGGCCGAGGAAGGCCGGCAGCGCGATCGCGGCGAGGATGCCGATGATCATGATCACGGCGAGCAGCTCGACCAGCGTGAACCCGCGTTCGTCCATGCCCCAGTCATCGGCCGCGGCTCGCGCATGCAAACAGAGGCGCCCGGGCGGCTGGACGGTTGTTCGGCCCTGCCGCGCCGGCGGTCTGGACGGATGGCGGGGCGTGGCCGACAACGACGAAGGGCGGGCCCGAAGGCCCGCCCTTGGTCAGACTTGCGTGTGATGCGTGCTGACTACCAGCTGCCGCCGCTGCGGCAGCCGCCCGGTGTCCGCCGGCGCGCCGGTGGCAGGTGCGGGTGTACGCGCCCGGCGCGGCCGGCGTCTTCGTGATGCTGAACACGTTGTCGGTGCCCTCCGACGTCGCGTTGACCGTGTAGCCCGCGCCGTCCGACGGTCGGTGACGGTCGACGGCGGAGTCGCCGGTGCCGAGCGACCCCGGCGTTGGCCGAGCAGGCCAGGACGGCGGCCGGCACGGCTCGCCGGTCGCGTCGGCCGTGCAGGACTCCATCTGGGAGATGGCGTTACGAGCGTCGGACTTGGCCGAGGAGTCGGCCGCCTTGTCGCGCTGGCCGAGGAAGGTCGGCAGGGCGATCGCGGCGAGGATGCCGATGATCAGGATGACGACCAGGAGCTCGATGAGCGTGAAGCCTGACTCGTCCGAAGCGCGGTTGCGCAGGTTCTGCAGCATGAGAAAGATCCCTCCAGGATCCGGATGACATGACGTGTGCAGGCCTCGGCTCTGACGCTTCGCTTCTGAGTGACGGTCGATCCGTCTTCCGCCCTCACGAGCGTGTGTCCTCAGCGCCAGGACCGGGGCTGTTGCACACCACGCTCATCGGTCCGCGGGCGCCTTCCTGGAGAGCGAGTCATGCGCTTCTGGACATACGGACGATCAGCCCGCGATCTGCGGCGGTCGCGCTCAGGCGGCGGCGGCGCTGCGTGCGGCCTGGGCGTCGTGGCCCGGGATCTGCCGGCCGGTGCCCTCACACCACGGGCACGTGACCTGCGACGGGTTGCCGCCGAGGTTGGAGATGACCTCGCCGGTGCCGCGGCAGGGCGCGCACGGCGCCGGTGCTGCGGCGGGCTGGGCTTCGTCGGGGTCGGCCATCGGCGCCTGACGCTACCACCCGCCGTCAGGCCGGCCTCGGCGGCGCCCCTACGATCGAGCCAGATGCCCGGGCCGCCTCCCGCCCACGCCACCGGTCGCTACGCGCCCTCCCCCACGGGCACGCTGCACCTCGGCAACCTGCGCACCGCGCTACTGGCCTGGCTGTTCGCCCGCTCCCAGGGCGCGCGCTTTCTCATGCGGATCGACGACCTCGACCGCCAGCGCGTGCGCCCCGGGGTCGCCGAGCAGCAGCTCGCCGATCTCGCCGCGCTGGGCCTGGACTGGGACGGGCCGGTCGTGCGCCAGTCCGAGCGCATGGACGCCTACGCGGAGGCGATCGCGCGACTGGACGGTGAGGGCGCGCTGTATCCGTGCTTCTGCACGCGGGCGGAGATCCGCCAGGCCGCCTCGGCGCCGCACGGCGCGCTGCCCGAGGGCTCCTACCCCGGCACGTGCCGCGAGCTGACGCGCGCGGAGCGGGCGGCGCGCGAGGCGGCGGGGCGCCCGCCCGCGCTGCGCCTGCGCGCCGGCGCGGTCACCGTGGGCTTCACCGACCGGCTGCTGGGTCCCCACGCCGCGGTCGTCGACGACCTGGTCGTCCGCCGCAACGATGGCGTCCCCGCATACAATCTCGCCGTGGTCGTCGACGACACAGCGGCAGGGGTGGGTGAGGTCGTGCGCGGAGCCGATCTCATCGAGACCACGCCGCGCCAGCTGCATGTCGCCGCGCGGCTCGGGGCGGCCCCGGCGTCCTACGCCCATGTCCCGCTCGTGCTCGGCGCCGACGGGGCGCGCCTGGCCAAGCGCCACGGCGCCGTGACGCTCGACGGCCGCGTCGCCGCCGGCGAGTCGCCCGCCGAGGTTCGCGCCGCGCTGGCCCGCTCGGCCGGCCTCGCCGCCGCCGGCGAGCTGCCGACGCTCGACGGGCTGCTACACCGCTTCGACCCATCCGTACTGCCAACCGAACCGACGGTGCTCCAGTGGACCTGAACCAGCTCTTCGTTCCCATTGCGGTGGGAGCGCTCGTGATCGTCGCGGTCATCGCGATCGTCTTCAACCCGAGCATCACGGGGATCGGCTTCGCGCTGATCGTCATCGTCGGCGCGTGCACGGTCTGGCTGCTGCGCCGGCTCTATCTCGCCGAGAGCGACGAAGACGACCGTTGAGCGATCTCGCAAGCAGCGCTGACGTCGCAGCGCTGGCCGACCTCGCGCGTGCCTCCGGCCGCCTGGGGATCGACACGGAGTTCATGGGCGAGGGGCGCTACCAGACGCTGCTGTGCCTCATCCAGGTAGCCGCCGAGCTCGACGGCCCGGGCAGCGACGTGCGCATCGAGGTGCTCGACCCGATCGACCAAGCGCTCGACCTCGCGCCGCTGGCCGCCGTGCTGGCCGATCCGGACGTCGAGATCGTCATGCACGCCGGCCGCCAGGACGTCGCGCTGCTGCGCCGCGTCTGCCGCACGGACATCACGAACCTCTTCGACACCCAGCTGGCCGCCGGCTTCGCCGGGCTGCGCGCCCAGCTCGGCTACGAGCCGCTGCTGCACGAGCTGCTCGGCGTGCGGCTGCAGAAGAGCGCGAGCTTCACGCGCTGGGACGCGCGACCGCTCAGCGCCGAGCAGATCGACTACGCCCGCGACGACGTCCGCCACATCCTGCAGGCGACGAGCGAGCTGCAGGACCGCCTGCGCGCCCGCGGCCGGCTGGACTGGGCGCGCGAGGAGTGCGTCGCCCTGGCCGGCGTCACCGACGAGCGCGACCCGGACACGATCTTCGCCCGCCTGCCGCGCGTGAACTCGCTCGATCCCAAGCTGCGGGCGATCGCGCGCGAGCTCGTGGTCTGGCGCGAGGAGACCGCGCGCTCGCAGGATCGCCCGATCCCGTCGGTCCTGTCGGACGCCGCGCTCGTCGAGGTCGCCAAGCGCCGCCCGGGCGGGATGACCCAGCTCGAGCAGATCCGCGGCATCAACGAGTCGACGCTGCGCCGCCGCGGCCGCGCGATCCTCGAGGCGGTCGAGCGCGGCCGCAGCCGGCCACCGATCCCCGTCGACGGCGACCGCCCCGCGCAGCCCGACGCGCTCGACGCGCCGGTGATCGCGCTCGCCGAGGCGCTCGTGCGCACCCGCGCGCTCGAGGAGGAGCTCGCCTACGAGCTCATCGCCGCGCGCGCGGACCTGCAGCGCATCGTGCTCGCGATGCGCGACGGCAGGCCGCCGCCGGACGTGCGCACGCTGCAGGGCTGGCGGCGCGAGGTCGTCGGCGACGAGCTGCTCGAGCTACTCGACGGGCGCCGCGCGCTGACCGTCGGCCCCGACCGCCACGTCGCGGTCGCCGAGCGCTGATCCCGCGCCCGCGCCGCGCCGCCGCCGCCGCCGCGCAGGATCGTCAGCCCGGCCAGCGGGAAGATCAGCAGCGACAGCAGCCCGGCGGCGATGAGCGCGGCCGACTCGGCGCCGCCGATGAGCCCGAGCTCGAGGCCGATCGCCGTCGCGGCGACGATGAACGGCAGCGACGTCGCCTGAAACAGCCCCGCCACGAGCGCGCGCCGGTCGCCGACGTCGGCCCGGTAGGCGAGCGCCGGCAGGCCGCGGATCGCCAGCAGCGCGAGCAGGAAGACCGGCACCTTGACGAGCGCGTCCATGCTCGACAGCAGCGCGTCGAGGTCGAAGCTCACACCGCTGGAGACGAAGAAGACGGGGATGAAGAACCCGTAGCCGATCGCGTCGAGCTTCGTGCGAAACAGCGGGTGGGTCATGAAGCGGTCACGGTCGACGAGCGTCAGCACCGCGCCCGCCGCGAACGCGCCGAGGATGATCTCGAGGCCGAGCCCCTCGGCGAGCGCCGCGAAGGCGATGAGGACGACGATCGCGCCGCGCACGCGGATCTGGGCGGTCGTGTCCTGCAGGCGCAGCAGATCGTCCGTGACGCGATGTGAGCGCTCGGCGCCGGTGACGAGGAGGTACAGCGCGAGGCCCATCGCCAGGAGCGCGCCGATCAAGAGCAGCGTCGTCGCCGTGCCGCCGCCCTCCCCCGTGAAGAGGACCGAGAGCAGGATGATCGCGCCGAAGTCGGCGATCGTCCCGGCCGCCACGACGAGCTGGCCGAACGGCGTGGCGATCTCGCCCGCGTCCTTGAGCACGGGGATGATCACGCCCAGCGAGGTCGCCGAGAGAATGACGGCGACGAGCAGCGGCGTTTGCACGAGGCCGCCCGCCTCGAGCGCGTAGCCGATGACCACCGCGATGGCGAAGGAGACGACCCAGGCCAGGCCGGCGAGCTTGAGCACGCGGCCACGCAGGTGCTCGAACTCGATCTCCAGCCCGGCCAGGAAGAGCAGGAAGACCAGGCCGATCAGCGCGATCACCGAGATCGTCGCGTCGATCTGCACCCAGCCCAGGACGGCGGGGCCGATGACGATCCCCAGCACGATCTCCAGGACGACCGCCGGCAGCTTCACGCGCGGCAGCAGGCCGAGCGCGAACGGCACGGCGAACGCCACCGCCACGACGATCAGCAGGCCGGAGAAGCTCGGGGCGTCCATCGCGTGGCGCTACACGAGATCCGCGTCCGTGATGACCTCGACGAGCGCCGGGCCCTCGTGCGCGAACGCCCGCTCGAGCGCCTCGTCGAGCGCCGACGCGTCCGTCACCCGGATCCCGAGCGCCCCGCAGATCTCGGCGTACCGGGCGAAGTCCGGGTTGTGCAGCGAGGTCTGCCAGACCGCCCACTCCCCCGCCCGTTGCTCCTTGGAGATCTTGCCGAGCTGCCCGTTGTTGAGCAGGACGTGCGTGATGTCCATGTCGTGCTTGACGGCGGTCAGCAGCTCGGCCATGTACTGCGCGAAGCCACCGTCGCCGGTCACCGCGCAGATCGGGCGCGCGCCGCGCGTCGCCGCCCAGGCCCCCATCGCGGCCGGATAGCCGAAGCCGATCGAGCCGAGGTAGCCCGACATGAGCACGCGCTGATCGCCGCTGCACTCGAAGTAGCGCCCGAAGGAGTAGGCGTGGTTGCCGACGTCGACGGCGATGACGGCATCCGCGGGACAGCGCCGGGTGAGCGCCGCGAAGACGGCGGCGCTGTTGACGCCGAGCCCGCGGTCGTCGCGCGCGCGGCGTGCCTTCTCGGCATGCCAGAGCGCCTGGCGCGCCGCCACGTCGCCGCGCTGGTCGGTCGCCGCGAGCTCGTCGCCGAGCCCGTCGGCGAAGAGCCGCGCCACGACCGAGAGCTGCCCCCACACCGGCGCCGTCACCGAATGGAACTTGCCCAGCTGCATCGGGTCGAAGTCGACCTGCACGATCGGCTTGCGCGGGTAGATGCCGGTGTGGTTGGAGAACGACGCGCCGAGCACGACGAGCAGGTCGGCCTCGTTCATGAGCCAGCTGGCGACCGGCGTGCCGCTGCGGCCGAGCACGCCGGCGGCGAGCGGGTGGTCGTCGGCGATCTGGCCCTTGGCCTTGAAGGTCGTGATGACGGGCGCGTGCAGGCGCTCGGCGAGCGCCGTGACCGCCGCCATGTCCTCGCGGGCGCCGTGGCCCACGATGAACACCGGGCGCCGGGCGCTGCGCAGCAGCGCGAGCGCGTCGTCGACCTGCTGGGCCGGCGGCGCGATGTCCAGCGCCGTCAGACGGCCGCCGGGCCCGCCGGCGGCCTCGTCGGGCGCCGGGATCGTCTGCACGTCATCGGGGAAGACGAGGTGCGCGACGTCGCGCTTGAGGATCGCGTTCTTGCAGGCGAGGTTCATGAGCTCGGCATGCCTGGAGCTCGGCAGCACGGTCTGGCTCCATGTCGCGACGGGCGCGAACGCGGCGGCGAGGTCGACCTCCTGGAAGGCGCCGGGCCCGAGCACCTGCGCCTCGACCTGACCCGTCAGCGCGAGTACCGGCGCACGGTCGACCTTCGCGTCGTACAGCCCGGTCAGCAGGTTTGTCGCGCCCGGCCCGGCGATCGTCAGGCAGGCGGCAGGGCGGCCGGTGAGCTTCGCGTACGCCGAGGCCGCGAAAGCGGCGGCGCCCTCGTGGCGGATGCCGATGTACTGCAGGTTGCCGTCCTGCTCCTGGCGGCGGATCGCGTCGGCAAGGCCGAGGTTCGAGTGGCCGACCATGCCGAAGACCGTGTCGATGCCCCAGGCGACCATCGTCTCGGCCATCGCGTCGGAGACCGTCCGCACGTGCTCGGGCTCGTGCTCGACGCCGACGTAGATGCCGTCACCGCGGACCTCGACCGGATACGTGAGGACGGTGTCGGCGAAGTCGCCGGGCGGCGCTCCGGTCAGCGGGCAGTAGTCGAAGCCGTGCCAGGGGCAGCGCAGCAGCCCGTTCTCGATCGTGCCCTCGCCGAGCGGCCCGCCCTGGTGCGGGCAATGGTTGTCGAGGGCGCCGTACTGCCCGTCGTGATGGGTGAGGGCGATCGACTTCGGGCCGGCGACGACGGTCCGCACTCGCCCCTCGTCGAGCTCGTCGAGCCCGGCGACGCGATACCACGTGAGCGTGCTGGTGATGGTGGCCATGCGCGGAGGTCCCGCGAGATGACCGGCCGTTACGGCTTCGATCGATCAGCCATCTGCGTGAAACGAATCGACGGCTGAACGGACCCAGCCGGCATGAGCGATCCTCGCAGCGAGGCCTTCGACCGGCTCGACGGCGAATGGGAGGTTCGCGTGCTCGAGCCGTCGCCTCCCGCGGTCAGCGCGCCGCCCTGGTTCGCCGACGATCCCGCAGCGCGCGGATCCGCCCCGGACGGACGCCGGATCGTCTCGCCCGTGCCGACCGGCGACGTCCTGTGGGACGAGCTGTGCTCCGGCGACGACACGCTGGCCGCCTGGTGCGCCGAGCGCTGGCTCGGCGCCTACCGTCGCCTCGCGACGTTGCCCGCCGCGTATGCCGCGACCCGTGACGCGCTGCACGAGCTCGCCGAGCGTGACGTCTCGCCGGCCCGCGAACGCGCCAACGGCAAGATCGGCCTGCGCTACACCCGCGGCGGCTTCGGAAC
Organism: uncultured Actinomycetes bacterium; assembly: GCA_963742745.1. Classification (GTDB taxonomy): domain Bacteria; phylum Actinomycetota; class Thermoleophilia; order Solirubrobacterales; family Solirubrobacteraceae; genus CADCVQ01. The sequence continues at coordinate 157,640 of CAVUND010000013.1, read as the reverse complement.
GCCCTTCTTCGGCGATGGCGAGCAGGTGCGCGTCGAGGGCGCCGAGCTCGTGCGCGTCGGCGCGGGCGGCGCCGGCGAGCAGCGCGAGGCGCTCGACGTCGACCCGCCGTCGGTCGCCGCGCTGGCCGACGTCTACGGCTTCGCGACGAACGTGCTCGAGACGCTGCGCGCCGAGCTGCCCGAATCCGCCCAAGCCGGTCGCGTGCAGCTGTGGCCCGAGCACTTCGACGTCGGCCTCGACCTGCGGCGCGCCGCCACGGGCGAGGCGATCGTCGCCGGGGTCTCGCCGGGCGACGAGCACCATGCCGAGCCGTACGTCTACGTCGTGGGCGAGGAGCTCGTCGTGCTGCGGTATCCGGCGCTGCTCGCCGCCCCGGACCAGCGCGCCGCCGCGCTCGACTTCCTGCGCGCGAACGTCTGACCACCGCGGGCGGTCGCCGACGCCTACGGCGCGGCGCTCAGCCGGAAGCGCCCTTCGTCGCGCCGCGCACGGCGTCGCGCAGCTGCGCCGGCTTGGCGGCCTTCGGCATCCAGCCGTCGGTGCCCAGGCGGCCGGCCTCCTTCTCCAGGCTGAACGGCGGCAGGTTGGAGATCAGCACGATCGCCGTGCCGGGCGCGGCCTGGCGGATGCGGTCGACGAGCATCGCGGGCTCGGGGACGTCGGGCAGGACGAGGTCGAGCAGCAGGACGTCGGCGCGGCACTCGGCGAGCTGGACGAGCGCCTCCTCCCCCGTGCTCGTGGCCGAGACGACCTCGATGTCGCCCTCCTCCTCGAGGACCTGACGAAGAAAGAACTTCACCGCCCGGGCGTCGTCGCACACAGCTACGCGAATGGGCGCGGGCATCGTCGGCAGGCTAGCGGACGCCCTGCGGCGTGCATCGCTTCGTGCCGACGGGCCCCCGTCAGCCCAGTCCCTGCTCGCGCAGGAACTCGGCCGCCACCGTCGCCGGCTCGCGGCTCTCGAGGTCGACGGCAGCGTTCATCTCGCGCATCGCGTCGGTCGTGAGGACGCGCGTGACCGCATCGATGGCCGTCTTCAACGCGTCGCCGTGGGTCTCGATCACCTTGTCGTCGACGACGGGTGCGACGTGGCCGGAGGCGAACAGCCGGCGCGGATCGCCGAGGACGACGTAGTCGTCGCCGGCGAGCTGACCCTCGCTCGTGAAGACGGAGGCCACGTCCGCATCACCGTCCTCGAGCGCGGTATAGCGCTCGCTGCCCTCGACCGGGACGACCTCGAGGTTGCGCAGGCCGTAGACGCTGCGCAGTCCCTTCATCCCCTCGAAGCGGGTGTCGAACTCGGCCAGGGCGCTGACCTTCACCGTGCCCTTGAGCTTGCGCAGGTCCGCGATCGTGCGCAGCCCGTGGCGCTTGGCGAACTGCGGCTTGACCGCCAGAGCGTTGCTGTCGGCGAACGGCGTCTGGGCCAGCAGCGTGAAGCCGTTGCTCATCTCGAAGGCCTTCGCCTCCTCGTAGGCCGCGTCGTCGCTGCGCGGGCGGTCGGTCCGCTCGGCGACCTCCGACAGCAGCACGCCGATGTACTCGGGATACATGTCCAGCGCGCCGCGCCGCAGCGCCCGGTGGACGATCTCCGAGCTGCCGATGTCGAGCTTGAGGTCGACCTCGAAGCCCTTGGCCTCGAGCGCCTGGCCATAGAGCTCGCCGAGGATCGTCTGCTCGGTGAAGTTCTTCGCGCCGATCCGGATCGGCTGTTCATCGCCGTGGTCGTCGTGCGGTCCGGCGGCAGGGGTGTCGTCGTCCGCGTCGCCGCACCCACCCAGCGCGAGGACGAGCGCCACGGCCAGGCTCGCGGCGGCGAGCCGCGGGATCGAGCGGCGCATCGCCGGTTACGCGTTCACCGCGACGCGCGGCGCCTCTGTCCCCGCGGGCGCGGACGCCGGCAGGGTGAAGTGAAAGACGCTTCCCTCGCCCGGGACACTCGCGACCCAGATGCGTCCCGCCGTGCTGGTCGATGATGCGCTCGCAGACCGCCAGCCCGATGCCGGTCCCCGGGTAGTCCTCCTCGCCGTGCAGCCGCTGGAAGGGCTCGAAGATGCGGCGGGCGTGATCGGGGTCCATGCCGATGCCATTGTCGCGCACGGAGAAGCGCCAGTGCTCGCCCTCGCGCTCGGCGTCGACGCTGACGCGCGGCGTGGCGTCGCCGGTGAACTTCACGGCGTTGCCGACGAGGTTCTGAAACACCCGGCAGAGGCTGACGCGGTCGGCCAGCACGACGGGCATCTCGCCGACGGTGACGGTGGCGTGCGACTCGTCGATCGCCCCGGCGAGCGCCTCGAGCGCCTGTCCGACGACGCGCTCGATCGGGACCTGCTCGAGCGTGAGCTGGCCGCGGCCGGCGCGCGAGTACTCGAGCAGGTCGCGGATCAGCCCGCGCGCCTGCTGGGTCGCTCCGCGGATCCCCTCGACGAGGTCGAGCTCACCGCCCGCCTTGCCGTCGGCGGGCCCGCGCCGGCGCTCGAGCAGCTCGGTGTACATGGAGATCGTCGTCAGCGGCGCCTGCAGGTCGTGTGACGTGACCGACGCGAACTGCTCTAGCTCGGCGTTGGAGCGCGTCAGCTCCGTGTTCGATCGCTCCAGCTCGGAGCGGCCGCGCTCCAGCGAGTCGGCCATCGAGTTGAAGCCGCGGGCGAGCTCGCCGAGCTCGTCCTCGCGCTGGTCGGGGACGCGCGTCGACAGGTCGCCGGCGGCCAGCCTTCCCGTCGCGTCGGCGACGGTCCGCACCGGGCGCAGGACCGACCGGCGCAGGTACAGCGTGAAGCCGAGCGCCACGGCGATGACGAGGGCGAGGCCGCCGGCGCCGAGCCAGATCGCGCGCGCCGAGCGCTGCTCGGCCTTCTGCTCCCGTGCGCGGATGACGCTGCGCTCGCGATCGAACAGGCGCTCGAACTCCGCCCGGATCGTGTCGAGCTTCGTGCGGCCGCCGTTGGTCCGCACCTGGCTGCGCGCCGCGGCGAAGCCCGACTGCTGGGCGATCTCGACGAGTCCCTGGGCCCAGAACTCGTCGTACTCCTCGATCGTCTCCGCGATCGCCTGCGCTCGTACCTCCTGGCCCGGGTTGTCGGAAACGAGCATCATGAGCCGCTCGGTTCGCGCGGGAAAGGCCGCGAGCTCGCGGCGCACGGGCCGCAGGAACGACTCGTCCTTCGTCGAGACGTAGCGGTTCAGCCCGCTCTCGATCGACAGCAGCGACTTCTCGAGCTGGTTGGCGAGGCTCAGCGCCTGGTGGGAGCGGAAGGCGACGCGCGCGGCGTCGCGCTGGCCGGTGACCGCGACGATCAGCACCACGAGCGTCGTTCCGAGCAGGAGCCCGGCTGCAGCGCTGAGCGCCACCACCTTCGTCGTGATCTGGGTCCTGAGGCTGCGTCGCAACACGAAAAACGACCCACCGGTGCGGGGAACGCAGAAACTGTACCTGCGCCCCCCGCGCCGTGGGTGGGATTGGGGTTCGGTTAGCCCCCACCCCGGGCAGGTGCGACCCGTATTGAGAAGCGTGCCTCGTGTGACGACACTCACACTGTGTCCCCGACCGTTCTGATCATCGACGACCACGCCGCCTTCCGCGCCGGGGTTCGCGCGCTGCTCTCGGCCGACGGCTACGAGGTGATCGGCGAGGCGTGCGACGGGCGCCGCGGCATCGAGGCCGCCGCCGCGCTGCGGCCCGAGGTCGTGCTGCTCGACGTGCGCCTGCCCGACATGGACGGCTTCGACGTCGCCGGAGCGCTCGCGGCGGCCGGGGCCACGGCGGCAATCGTGATCACGTCGAGCTCCGACGACCCGCTGTATCCGGCGCGGGCACTTGACAGCGGAGCACGCGGCTTCGTCGCCAAGCACGACGTCAGCGGCCCCACGCTGGACCGCCTGCTGGCCGCGTCTTCGTCGTAACCGCACGCCCGACCGCCGCGACTGGCAGGCTACGCAGATGCGCATCGTGATCGCCGACGACTCGGTTCTGCTCCGGGCGGGCCTCGCGCGCCTGCTGGAGGACGCCGGCTTCGAGGTCGTCGGCCAGGCCGCCGATGCCGAGGACCTCCTGCGCAAGGTCCGCGCCCACAAGCCCGACGTCGCCGTCACCGACATCCGGATGCCGCCGACGCAGACCGACGAGGGGCTGCGCGCCGCCCAGCAGATCCGCACCGAGATGCCCGAGGTCGGCGTCATGGTGCTCTCGCAGTTCATCGACGAGGGCTATGCGATGGAGCTGCTGCAGGGCAGCGCCGAGGGCGTCGGCTACCTGCTCAAGGACCGCGTCGCCGACATCGACGCCTTCGTCGACGCGCTGCGCCGGGTCGGCGGCCGCGGCTCGGTGCTCGACCCCGAGGTCGTCGCGCAGCTGCTCGGCCGCCGTGGCGCCGACGATCCGCTGGACCGCCTGACGCCGCGCGAGCGCGAGGTCCTCGGCCAGATGGCCCAGGGCCGCTCCAACGGCGCGATCGCCCGCGACCTCGTCGTGACCGAGCGCGCGATCGAGAAGCACGTCACGTCGATCTTCAGCAAGCTCGGGCTGTCGGCGGCCGACGACGGGCACCGGCGCGTGCTCGCCGTGCTGACCTACCTCAAGGGCTGAGCGGCGACCGCCATGGTGCGGTTAGCCACACCATGAGACGCGTGCAGGCCCCATCGTGGCGACCGGTGGCGCCTGGGAGGCTGCACCCATGCAACCGAACGAGCGTCCCAGTTACGCCGAGGGGCTGACGACCACTCCTCCGGTCCGTCCCGGCGAACTCCTCCGGACTGCCCGGTTGCCGATCACGACATCCCACGCTCAGCACGGGTCCCCTCCCCGTGTCGACGTTCGCATCTGACGAGCCGGCGGCGGCCGCCCTCCTCCCCGACCGCCGCCGGCTCGCGTTGCGCCTCGCGCTCGTCGCGGGCGTGATCGCCGCCCTTGTGGTCGCCGTCAGTTCGCTGCCCGGCCTTGGCGACGTCCGCGACCGCCTCGCCGACGCCTCCCCCGGCTGGCTGGCCGCCGCGGCCGCGCTGCAGCTCCTGTCCTGCATGGCGTTCATCGCCGCGTTTCGCGGCGTGTTCTGCCATCGCCTGCCGTGGCGCATGAGCTACGAGGTCGGCATGGCCGCGCAGGGGACGAACGTCCTGCTGCCCTCCGGCGGCGCCGGCGGGCTGGCTCTTGCCGCATGGGCGCTGAAGCGCGCCGGCATGCCGAGCGAGCGCCTCGCGCGCCGCACCGTGGCCTTCTACGTGCTGACGAGCTCGGTCAACTTCTTCACCGCGGTGATCGCCGGGCTCGCGCTCGCGCTCGGCGGCGGCGCGCTGCTGTGGACGGCCGGCCCGGCGGTGGCCGCCGCGGTCGTCATCGGCCTGGTGCTCGCGCTGCCGCGCCTGTTCACCCGCCCCCGCGAGGGACGCGCCGGCCGCGTGCTCGGCGCGCTCAGCGCCGGGATCCGCGACGCGGTCCGCCTCGTCCGCGCCGGTCATCCGCTCATCGTCGCCGGCGCGATCGGCTTCATGGTCTTCGACCTGCTAGCGCTGGGCGCGGCGTTCACGGCGATCGGCGCGATGCCCTCGATCGGCGTCCTCGCGCTGGCCTACGTCGTCGGCCAGCTCGGCGGCCTGATCCCGCTGCCCGGCGGCGTCGGCGGCGCCGACGGTGGCCTGATCGCGGCGCTCGTCCTCTACGGCACGCCGCTCGGCGCCGCGGCCGCCGCGGTGCTCGCCTACCGCGCCTTCCAGCTCGGCCTGCCCGCCCTGCTCGGCGCGCTCGCCGTCATGCGCCTGCCGAAGGTGCTCGAGCGCGCTCCCGACGTCGGCGCGCTCTGCGAGCCGCGCCGCGTCGCCGTCGCCGCCTGACGAGTCGCGGGCGCCGGTGGTGGGCTGCGGGCGCATGGGTGAGCCATACGGGAGCGTGGATGTGCGCTTCGCATCGCGGTGTGCGCGGCGATCGCGTCGGCGAACTGCATCGATGAGGGTGTGAGTTCGGTCTGGCTGCCGACCATCGCGCCGGGGCCGGCGGTCCGAGGCGGGGGTGTGTCGAATACCTCGCGGCCGGCGCGACGTATTCGACACACCCCTCGGCATCCAGCGGCATCCGGGCGCGCCCGGTGCGATATCCGCACCCTGCGCGCCCCGACCGTGGGAACGGGCCGCGCCGCCCTGGCACGCACGCCCGGACCGAACGAACTCTCTCCCTCATCGATGCAGTTCCTGCCCAGCGACGCGCGTTACGGCCACGGCGTCCGGCACGCCGCAGAAGCTCAGCGCCCTTACGCCTCCGCCGGCCGAGCCTCCCGCCGCCCCGCCAGCACCGACGCCGCGACCACCCCGCCGATGGCCCCGAACAGATGCGCCTGCCACGAGATGCGCTCCTGCGGCAGCAGCCCCTGCAACAGCCCGATCCCCCAGATCGCGACGACGACCACGCCGATCGCCAGCTCCGACAGACGCCGCGAGAAGATCCCCCGCGAGACGAGGTAGGAGGCGTAGCCGAACACGACCCCGCTGGCGCCGAGGTGAATCGAGTTCGACGCCGCGATGAGCCACGTCCCCGCGCCGCTGACGACCGCGACGATGAGGGTGACGAGCGCCACCCGCATGAGCCCGCCCAGCGCGATCGCCGCGCCCATCGCGAGAAACGGCACGGTGTTGGAGATCAGATGGCCGAAGCCGGCGTGCAGGAAGGGCGCCGAGAAGATCTCGGCCAGCCCGTCGATGTCGCGCGGGTGGATGCCGTAGTTGTCGAGCCGGTGGTCGGCCGCGATGTCGACGACCTCGAGCACCCACATGAGCCCGACCATCGCGACGACGAGCAGCAGCGCGTTCGTGCGGTCCGTGCCGAGGCGCTGTGACATGCACCGAACGCTACCGCGGCGGCGGCGCCGAGCACCGACCAGACGAACGGGCTCTCGCCCTGCGCGTCGTTCCACGGGTGGAAGTGGTCGGAGATCCACGCCGACCGAAAGCCCGCGCGCTCGGCCTGCGCTGCGGCGTGCACGATCTGCGGCGCGCTGCGCTCCTCGCAGGAGAAGAAGATCCCGATCTCGGCCATGGCGGGCGCACTACCCCGCCGCTCCGGGGTCTCACTCGACGATCTTCCAGAAGGAGTCCTTGCGGCTGATCTTGCCGCCGGTGAACTCGAAGAGGTCGCACCCGCGCACCGCGATGGGCTCGCCGGCCGCGGTGGTGCCGCGGATGGTCCACTCCGACACGCCACGATCGCCGCAGGACCAGTGGCGGTCATCGCCGTAGGCGATGTCCGGGATCCCGTCGAAGCGCGCCTGAAATCCCTTCCGGACCTGCTGCTTGCCGACCATGCGGTGACCGCCTGGCGCGGGCCCGCGCGGCGTGTCGAAGACGCAGTCCTCGGTGAAGAACTCCATGATCGCGTCGACGTCGTGGGCGTTGAACGCATCGAGCACCGCCTGCAGCGGCGGCGTCCCGGCGTCTGCGCTGGACATGGATTTCGTCTCCTCGATCGGGGGGCCTGAGCCTCGCGCACGGGGTGGCACCCCGCAAGCCACCGCGGGGCGAGCGCCAACGACGACGGCGGGCGACAGGTACAACTCCGTGCCATGCCCGCGTCCGACGCGACCGTCGTCCAAGCCGGTGACCGCGAGGTGCGCGTCTCCAGCCCCGACCGCGTGATCTTCCCGAGCACGGAGCGCACGCCCGCGATCACGAAGCTCGACGTCGCCCGGTACTACCTCTCGGTCGGCGACGGGATCCTGCGCGCGCTTGCGCGCCGGCCGACCACGCTGGAGCGCTGGCCCAAGGGCGTGCACCCGGGCATCGTCCTGTCGACGCGCGAGAAGGGCGGCGGCGACGCCTTCTTTCAGAAGCGGGTCCCGCGCGGGGCGCCGGACTACGTGCAGACCGCGCGGATCGCGTTTCCGTCCGGTCGCGTCGCCGACGAGATCTGCCCGACGGAGATCGCCGTCGTCGCCTGGGCCGCGCACATGGGCACGATCACCTTCCACCCCTGGCCGGTCCGCAGCGACGACGTCGACCATCCCGACGAGCTGCGCCTCGACCTCGACCCGCAGCCCGGCACGGACTTCGCCGACGCCCAGCGCGTCGCCGCCGAGGCGCGCGTGCTGCTCGACGACCTGGGCTACGTCGGCTTCCCCAAGACGTCCGGCGGCCGCGGGATCCACATCTACGTCCGGATCGAGCCGCGCTGGTCGTTCACCGACGTCCGCCACGCCGCCATCGCCTTCGGCCGCGAGCTCGAGCGGCGCCTGCCCGGCGAGGTGACGACGAAATGGTGGAAGGAGGAGCGCGGCGAGCGGATCTTCATCGACTACAACCAGAACGCCCGCGATCGCACGATCGCCTCGGCCTACAGCGTGCGGCCCAAGCCCGGGGCGCCGGTGTCGGCGCCCGTGACGTGGGACGAGCTGGCGGACGTCGCCCCCGAGGACTTCACCGTCGCGACGATGCCCGACCGCTTCGCGGAGGTCGGCGATCGCCACGCCGCGATCGACGACGTCACCCATTCCCTGCAGCCGCTGCTGGACCTCTACGAGCGCGACGAGCGCGGCGACATGCCCTATCCGCCCGACTATCCGAAGATGCCGGGCGAGCCCAAGCGCGTGCAGCCCTCACGCGACCGCGATCGCAAGCAGTAACCGCCGCCCGCCCCCGGGGCCGTGGCGCGGTCAGCAGCCGAGATCAGGGGGCCTGCGGCAGCCGCTTCGCGCCCCGACGCGCCCGCGGAGCGGAGGGCGGCGGCACGACCGGCCCGATGTCCCCGTCCGGGGCCTCGTCGAGATCGACGATCACCGGCGCGTGGTCGCTGGGCCCCTTGCCCTTGCGGGCGTGGCGATCGACCCAGGCGGCCTGCACGCGCTCGGCGATCGGCGCGCCCGCCAGGACGAGGTCGATGCGCATGCCGCAGTCCTGGTGGAACATCCCGGCACGGTAGTCCCAGTACGTGAACAGACGCTCGTGATCGGGCCAGTGGTCGCGGACGACGTCGCGCAGGCCGACCGCCTGCAGGTCGGCGAGCGCGGCGCGCTCGGGCGGCGTCACATGGGTCTGGCCGATGTAGGCGTCGGGGTCGAAGACGTCGGCGTCGGTCGGCGCGATGTTCATGTCGCCGCAGACGATGCTGTGCTCCGGGTCGGCCGCGACCATCTCACGCAGCGCGGCGAGCCACTCGAGCTTGTAGTGGTAGTGCTCGGAATCGGGCTCACGCCCGTTGGGCACGTAGACCGAGGTCACGCGGATCCCGTCGCAGGTGGCCGAGACGGCGCGCGCCTCGGGATGCGGGAAGCCCGGCCCGCCGGGCAGGCCCGTGGCGACATCCTCCAGCCCGGCGAGCGAGAGGATCGCCACGCCGTTCCACGCCGCCTCGCCGTGCGCCGCCACGTCGTAGCCGCGCGCGGCCAGCTCGTCGCCGAGCAACGCTGCGAAGGCGTCGTCGGCCAGCTTGGTCTCCTGCAGGCACAGGACGTCCGGTCGCCGCTCGTCCAGCCACGCCAGCAGCCGCGGCATGCGCTGCTTGGCCGAGTTGACGTTCCACGTGGCGATGCGCACGCAGGGCACGGTAGCGCCGTGGCCAGGCGTTGAGATTCCGTGCTCGGCGGTTGCATTCGGCGACGGTGGCCATGAGACTCGCCTGCCCGGCGGTGCAGACCGCAGCGCCGGCAATGACTCAGCGAGGAGGCTGCCATGGCGACGGTGATTGCGTACCACGAGATCGACGACCAAGAGCATTGGCTTGCGTCGCCGAAGCGCGAGGAGATCTTCGGGTCCCTCGGCATCAGTGTCCGCACGTTCGTGGACCCGACGAATCCGAACCGGGCGGCGGTGCTCGCCGACGTGCCGGACATGGCGGCGTTTCAGGAGCTCATGCAGAGTGAGGCGGCGGCCGACGCAATGGCCCATGACGGCGTTCGCGCCGACACCCTCATCGTGCTCGTCGAGGCCTAGCGGCCGACCCGTCGCAGGTGTCCCCGGGGGGCTTGCACCCCCCGAAGCATCCCGTCCGTGCCAGCCCCGATGCGGCCGCCCGCGACCTCTGGGACGATCGGCCGGTGGGCCATACCGTCCTGATCGTCGATGACCACGAGGCGTTCCGCGAGTCAGCGTCGGCGATGCTCGATGCGGAAGGGTTCACGGTGGTCGGGCAGGCCGCCGATGCCGGCGGCGCCCTGGCCGCGGCGGAGCGGTTGCGCCCTCAGGTCGTCCTGCTGGACGTCCAGCTGCCCGGGCTCGACGGCTTCGCGGTCGCGGAGCGGTTGAGCGCGGGGACAAGCCCGCCTCGTGTCGTGCTGATCTCAAGTCGCGAGGCCGTCGCGTATGGCTCACGGCTGCAAAACGCGCATGCACGGGGGTTCATCACGAAGCGAGAGCTCTCGGGCGCAGCGCTCGCGGCGCTCTTGGAGTGAGCGCACGCGCGGGTCCTCCGGCGCTGCTGTGGCCCGCAGGCGCGGCGATCGGCATCGGCGCGGAGTGGCTCTCCTTCGGGTGGAGTGATCCAGGCGGCTGGCTGCCTGATCTCGCCGTCGGTTGGACGCTGATCGCCTGCGGTCTTGTCGGCTGGTCGATCCGGCCCGCGAGCCGCAGCGGAGCACTTCTGGTCGCGACCGGATTCGCCTGGTTTGCCGCCAGCTTCACGACGACCGGGTTGGCGGCGATCGACGGCTTGAGCGAGCAGGCGCTCTACCTGCACCGCGGGCCCTTGATCCACCTCCTGCTGTCCTTCCCCACCGGGCGGGTCGCGGGCCGTCTGCATCGCGCGGCCATCGTGATCGCATACGTGGCCGCGGCGATCCCCGCGATCTGGGGAAGCGAGCCGGCCTCGATTGCCTTGGCCGGGCTCTTCGTGGGCACGGCCGCTGCCGGCTATCTGCGCGCCGTCGGACGCGAGCGGGCGAGGCGCTTCGCCGCGTTGGAAGCGACGGCCTGGATCGCCGTTGTCCTCGCCGCCATCGCGGCACTTCGGTTGGCCTTCCCGACCCCGGAGGTGACGCAGGCCACCCTGCACCTCTACGAGGTTGCGTTGTGCGTGCTGACGGTCGGTCTGCTCGCCGCGCTGGTCCGTGAGCCGTGGGCTCGCAGCCATGTCACCGACCTCGTCGTCGAACTCGGCGAGGCGAGGTCGGGAACGCTGCGCAACGCGTTCGCCAGAGCACTTGGGGATCCCACGCTCGAGGTCGGCTACCGCCTCGACGAGGGGTATGTCGACGCAGAGGGCCATCCGGTCACGCTGCCGGCCGTCGGTTCAGATCGCCGGATGACGACCCTGGAGCGAGAGGGAGAGGTGATCGCGGTCCTCGTCCACGACCCGGCGGTCGCCGACGACCCCGGTCTGTCGCAGTCGCTCACCGCGGCAGCCCGGCTCGCGGCCTCCAACGCGCGCCTGCAGGCGGAGGTGCGCGAACAGCTGAGCGACCTGCACGCGTCGCGCCGGCGTCTGGTCCAGGCCGGGGACGACGAGCGTCGCCGGCTGGAGCGGCGGCTGCGCGAGACGGTGCAGCGGCGGCTGAGCGAGCTCGCCGGTGCGCTCGCGCGCACCCACCCCGACACCGCGGCGACGGCTCGCATGGCGCATGCCGAGGCGCAACTCGCCTGCACGATCGACGAGCTGTGCGAGCTTGCCGCCGGTCTGCACCCCGGCGGCCTGGACCAGGGCGGCCTCGGTGGTGCGCTCGCAGCGCTGGTCGCACGAAGCCCGGTCCCGGTCGAAGCTCAGCGTGCCCGCGACGCCGCTGCCCGAGGAGATCGCGACCGCCCTGTACTACGTCTGTTCGGAGGCGCTCGCCAACGTCATCAAGTACGCCGATGCCTCGAGTGCCGCCATCGCGGTGAGCGTCAGCGGCGATCGCGTGCGCGTCGTGGTGAGCGACGACGGGACCGGCGGCGCCGACCCCGCCCGAGGCACGGGACTGCGCGGGCTGGCCGACCGCGTCGAGGCGCTCGGCGGGACGCTTGCGCTCGACAGCCCGCCAGGGGATGGCACGCGCGTGACCGCCGAGCTGTTGCTCGACGGTCACACGTCGTGAGCCGTGTCAGGGAATCTTGCGGACGGGCGGGCCGATGCGCTGCCAGCGTTCGCTCGCCCATTGAAAGGCGTCGCCGGGGTTCATCTGCCCGACCGGATCGAGATCGAGGTCGCCGTCGGCGTGGCGCGTGAACGTCCACGTCGTCGTGAGGTCCTCCGCCGGCCATGTGAAGACGAGCCGCTTGCCGACGATCTTGTACGTGCCGGTCGCGCCGCCCGCCTCGACGCTCTCGCCCCCGAGCCACTTGCCATTGCGCATTGTGACCGTGACGACGTCGCCGATGTCCGGATCGTCGGGGATGCCGGCGGCCGTGGCGCCGGCCTGGGTCAGCCGCCAGCGATAGGTGCCGTTGAGCGCGTCCGACGCGAGCGCGCGGCCGGGCGTGGACGGGGCCTTGGCTGCGCACTCACGCGCGGCGACCGCCGTCGGACCCTTCGGCGTACTGGCCTTCAGCGCGCGGATGTCGGCGATCAGCGCCTTGCTGACCGGATCGCGCTCGATCTCGTCGTAGACGGGCCGGGCCGCCCGCGTCAGCGCGGCCGCGTCCGCGGGGCGCGCGTTCACGATGCTCGCGGCGCGGCCGCCGCCGCAGAAGCCGCGCATGAGCGCGCTCTCCGACGGGGGGTGCGCTGCGGCCTGGGCCGCCGTCTGCACGCCCGCCTTGCCGATGATCGCCCGCTGGTCGTCGCCGAGTCGCGCGTGCGCGGCGCGGTCGGCGAACAGCGTCAGCGCCTTGGGGAAGAGCGGCAGGTTCGCCGTGAGGTGGTTCTCGCCCTCGCTCGCGGAGTTGCTCCCGAGCGAGACCTCGCTGCCGTCCATCTGGCGCTTGACCAGCGCGGCCTCGAGTTCCTCGCCGCCAAGGTGTACGGGCGTGGCGCCCAGCGCCCGGATCAGCGCATCCGTCGTCCGCGAGGGGAACACGCGCACGCGTGCGCCGGCGAAGTCCTTTGGCGATGCGAGCGCGTGGCGCACGCCTGTGAAGTAGCGCAGGCGGTCGGGAACGAGTGCGAGCCCGACATAGTCCTTGGCCTCGAGGCCGGCCAGCATCCGCTTCCCCAGCGGGCCCGTGGCGACCTGGCCGAGCAGTGCGGGGCTCGTCACGAGGAAGGGGGCCTGCAGCGCCTGGAGGCTCGTGACTCCGAGGCTGTCCCAGGCACGCGCTCCGATCCAGCCCAGATCGAACCTGCCGTCGCGAACCAGGCGCGCGATCTGCCCCTCCGCGTCTGGGTGGTCCTGCCCCGCCGCGTCATACGTCACGCGAACGCGCAGCGACCCGCCGGAGAGCTTGGCCACCCGCGAGGCGAAGTCACGTGCCAACGCCCCGTCGGCTTGGTCGGCGTCGTTTGCCGAGGCGAGCCGCAGCACCGTGGGCGCGCTCGAGCCACCGGCCTTGTCGCCGTTGTCATCGGCTCCGCAACCGGCCGCCACGGCACCGGTGAGGGCGACCAGCACACCTGTGATCGTTCGCCTCGTCGACCCGTTCATCGCTCTCATCGCCTCCCGATTGGACACGAGCCGACCGTACGGGCCGCCGCCCGCTTGCACATCGCGGCTGACCACAGGATTGTCCTCGCGATGGTTGTGGCTGGCAACAACCCCTCCCATCGGTGGGAGGATCGTCCGATGGCTCAGCGCCGCATCGCGGCCGCCCCGCGGCTGGCGATCGCCGCCGCGGTGTCGCTCGCCTGGGCGATCGCCGCGCTCGTCGCCCTCGATCCCGCGGCCACGCCGTCCACGAGCTACCCCGCCGCGCTTGCAGGTGCACGCGTGGCAGACATCGCGGCGGGTCTCGGTCTCGTCCTGGCGGGCGTGCTCGCCTGCACGCAGGCGCGCGCACAACGGCTCGGCGTGCTCGCGATGCTCGCCGGCGTCGCCTGGCTTGGCGCCGACTGGGCGGGTGCGCAGCACGGACCGGCGGTGCTGCGCAGCCTGGGCGCCGTGACGGCGCCGTTCGCGCTCGTGGTCGTGCTGCACCTCGTCCTCACGCTGGGGCACGCCGGGCGGCTGCGGTCACCGGGCGCGCGGGTCGCGATCGTCGTCGCGTACGGGATCGCGGCGGCGGTCGGCGTGGGTCACGCCCTCTTCCGCGACCCGCTGCTCGACCTCTACTGCTGGCGCAACTGCCGTGACAACGCACTCCTCGTTCATGCCGATCCAGGTCTCTCACGGGCGCTGGACGACGTCTGGCTGTGGTCGGCGCTCGCGATCGCGCTCGGCTTGATCGCGTTCGCGCTGCACCGGCTGCTCGCTGCGAGCGGGCCGGGCAGGCGCGTTCTGCTGCCGCTGCTGGCGCCGGCCACGCTCGTGGCCGCCGCCGAGGCCGCTTACGCGGTGGCGCTCCTGCGCACGCCGCTGGAGAGCCCCCACGACACCGGCTTCGCCGCGATCTTCATCGCTCGCGCGGTTGCGTTTGCGGCGCTCGCGCTTGGCGTCGCCTGGAGCGTCCTGCAGGTCCCGCGCACCCGTGGGCGGGTCGCGCGGCTTGCTCGTGAGCTGGGAGACGCGCCGCCGCCGGGCAAGCTGCGCGAGGCGCTGGCGAGCGCGCTCGGCGATCCCGCCATCGACGTCGTCTATCGCCGCAGCGACTCGGAGGAGCTGATCGACGCGGAGGGAAAACCCATCGCGCCGCCGGACCCCGGGCGGACCGTTGCCCGGATCACCCGCGGCGGCCGAACGCGGGCTCTTGTGCTGCAGGACGCGGCGCTCGTCGACGAGTCGGAGCTGCAGCGGGCGCTCGGACCGGCCGGCAGGCTCGCGGTCGAGAACGAAGCACTGCGCGCCGAGGCGCTCTCCCAGCTCCGCGAGCTGCGCGCCTCGCGCATGCGCATCGTCGAGGCTGGCGACGCTGCGCGGCGCCGGCTCGAGCGCAACCTTCACGACGGCGCCCAGCAGCGGCTGCTGGCGCTGTCCTACGACCTGCGTCTCACGCGCGCCGACGCTGCCGCCGGCGGCGACGAGCGGCTCACCGCCGTGCTCGACGCTGCCAGCGACGAGACCGCCGCCGCGCAGGAGGCGCTGCGCGACCTCGCGCACGGGATCTACCCGGCGATCCTCACCGAGGCCGGACTGGCGCACGCGCTCGCAACGCTCGTCGACGAGGCGCCGCTGCCGGTCGAGCTTGACCACGTGTCGCCGGCGCGCCTGTCGCCGACGGTCGAGAGCGCCGGCTACGCGATCATGGCCGAGGCGATCGACGACGCGGCCCGGCGCGCCGCGACGTTTCTCTCCGCGCGCGTCCGGCAGGAGGGTGATCGCCTCGTGGTCAGAGCCGAGGACGACGGCGTGCCGCGGACCTACGAGCTGCTCCACCTCGCCGACCGCGTCGGCGCGCTCGGCGGCGCGCTCGAGATCGGCGTCACGACCCTGTGGGCGGCGATCCCGTGCGAGTAGTCGTCGCCGACGACGTCATGCTCACCCGCGAGGGGATCGTCCGCCTGCTCACAGACGCGGGAATCGACGTCGTCGGCCAGGCGGAGGACGCCGGCGGCCTGCTGCGCTGCGTCCGCCTCACCCAACCCGACCACGCGATCGTCGACATCCGCATGCCGCCGACGCACACCGACGAAGGCCTGGTCGCGGCCGGCATGATCCGCTCGCAGCATCCGCAGATCGGCGTTCTGATCCTCTCGCATCACATCGAGCCGAGCTATGCGATGAGACTGCTCGAGGACCATCCCGAACGCGTCGGCTACCTGCTCAAAGACCACGTGTTCGACGTCGCCATCCTCGTCGACGCCCTCCGCCGCCTCAGCGACGGCGAATCGGTCATCGATCCGACGATCGTCTCGCGCCTGGTTCGCCGTCGCCGCCGCGAGGACCCGATCGACGAGCTCACGGAGCGAGAGCGCGAGGTGCTGGCGCTCGTCGCGGAGGGGCTCTCGAACAAAGCGCTCGCCGCGCGCCTCGTCATCACGGAGCGCACCGTGGAGGCGCACGTCAAGCAGATCTTCCTCAAGCTCGGCCTCGATACGAACCCCGGGTCCAATCGACGCGTGCTGGCCGTGCTCGCCTACCTGCGGACGACCACGTAGAGGACGGGTCGTGCGCGCTGCCCGCGCACGACGAAGGGACCGCCGTCGCCGGCGGTCCCTCTCGCACCGAGCTGTTCTCGGTGGTGCCAGTGCTTGCCTACTTGATCGCGTCGTAGACGCTGAACAGCGGCAGGTACATGGAGATGACGATGAACCCGACGATGCCGCCGACGAAGAGGATCATCACCGGCTCGAGGATCGAGGTCAGCGCCTTGACGGAGGCCGCGACCTGGTCCTCGTAGAACTCGCCGATCTTCGAGAGCATCGTCGTCAGCGCGCCCGTCTCCTCGCCGACCTTGACCATGTGGCCGACCATCGACGGGAACACCGGGGAGTCCATCAGCGGCTGGGCGATCGTGCCGCCGGCCTTGACGCTGACGGTGACCGCATCCATCGCCTCCTCGACGACGATGTTGCCCGCCGTCTGCTTGGTGATGTCGATCGCCTGCAGCAGCGGCACGCCGGCGCCCATCAGCGCGGAGAACGTGCGCGACCAGCGGGCGAGCGCGACCTTCTGGAAGATGTCGCCGATCTTGAACGGCACGCGGAGCAGGAAGCGCTGCCAGACCGAACGGCCCTTCGGCGTCTTCTTCCACTTCGAGAAGGCAAAGCCGCCGCCGATCGTGCCGAGGATGAGCAGGTACCAGTAGCCGGTCACGATGCTCGAGATGCCCATCGTGAACTGGGTGAGGGCGGGAAGCTCGGCACCGGTGTCGAGCTCCTCGAAGACGCCCGCGAACACCGGCACGATGAATGCGACCATGCCGAGCATGACCGCCATCGCGAAGACGAAGATCACGATCGGGTAGGCCATCGCCGACTTGACCTGACGGCGCAGCGACGCCTCCTTCTCGAGCTGGTCGGCCACCATGAGCAGCGACTCCTCGAGCAGGCCGCCGGTCTCGCCGGCGCGGGTCATCGCGACGTAGAGCGGGCTGAAGGTCTTCGGGTGGCGCTCGAGCGCATCCGACAGCGGCAGGCCGGCCTCGATGTCCTTGCGCACGAGGACGAGCTCGGCGGCGAGCTTCTTGTTCTCGGTCTGCGCCTCCAGGACGTAGAGCGCGCGCAGAATCGTCATGCCGCTGGAGACCATCGTCGCCAGCTGGCGTGTCATGACGGCGAGGTCGCCGAGCTTGATGCGGTTGGCCCACGGCAGCTCGATGTCCTTCTTCGCGCGGCTCTTGTCCGCGATGTCGAGGACGATCAGGCCCTTGGCCTTCAACTGATCGGCGACGGACTGCTTGGAGTCGGCCTCGACCTCGCCCTTGGCCTGGCGGCCGCCGAGGTCGATCGCCTTGAAGACGTACGTGCTCATCAGGATGCGGCGAACGAGTCCGCGCCCAGCAGGCGGCGCAGCTCATCCGGGGTCGAGGAGCGGGCTTCTGCGAGCTTCTGGGTGATCTTGCCCGACCGGACAAGGGTGGCCAGCGCCGCGTCCATCGTCTGCATGCCGATGTTCGCGCCGGTCTGCAGCGAGGAGTAGATCTGGTGCGTCTTGCCCTCGCGGATGAGGTTGCGGATCGCCGGGGTGGCGAGCAGCACCTCGCAGGCCGCGACACGGCCGGCGCCGTCGGCGGTCGGCAGCAGCTGCTGGGTGATGATCCCCTGCAGCGCGACCGACAGCTGGACGCGGACCTGCTGCTGCTGCTCGGCCGGGAAGACGTCGATGATGCGGTCGATCGTCTGCGGCGTGTCCTGCGTGTGCAGCGTGGCGAAGACGAGGTGGCCGGTCTCAGCGGCCGTCAGCGCGGTGTGGATCGTCTCCAGGTCGCGCATCTCGCCGACGAGGATGACGTCGGGGTCCTGGCGCAGCGCGGACTTCAGGCCGGACCCGAAGGACTGCGCGTCAGAGCCGATCTCGCGCTGGTTGACGATGCACTTCTTGTGGCCGTGGAGGAACTCGATCGGATCCTCGATGGTCATGATGTGCTCTTCGCGCGTGGAGTTGATCTCGTCGATCACGGCCGCCAGCGAGGTCGACTTGCCCGAGCCGGTCGGGCCCGTGACGAGCACGAAGCCGCGCGGGCGCTTGGCCAGGTCGTGCAGGACCGTCGGCAACCCCAGCTCGTCGACCGTCTTGATCGAGAACGGGATCAGGCGGAAGGCCGCCCCGATCGCCGAGCGCTGGTAGTAGGCGTTGACACGGAAGCGCGCGCGTCCCGGGATCGCGTAGGCGAAGTCGATCTGCCAGTCCGTCTCCAGGCGCTGGCGCTGATCGTTGGAGAGGATCGAGTAGATCGTCTCGCGCGTCTGCTCGGTGGTCATGACGGGGTAGTCCTCCAGTGGAAGGAGGCGTCCCCGGACCCGTACGGTTGGATGGGCCCCGGCCGTGAGATGCAGGTCGGAGGCGTTGCGCTCGATGACCTCGAGCAGCAGGTCGGCGAAATCAAGGCTCATTACGCCCGGCTATCGACCCTGGCGCCCGGGCACCCCGGCTTAACCCCCCGAAATGGACGACCGTATGATCCGCGGCACGAATGGCTGACCGTCAGACGCGAACGCGGCCCCGCCCAGGGCCCACGGGAGGCTCCGATCCGTCCGGCGAGCGTCGCCCATGGCGGGTGGAGGGCGAGCGCACGGGCAACTCCGGCTCCAGCCCCGACAAGCCCCGCAACGGCGGGCTGCCGCGGCCCCCCGGCTCGCGCCGCTTCTGGCGCTTCCTGCTCGTGCTGCTCGTGCTGAACATCGTCCTCGCGCAGCTCATCCCCTCCAGCGAGGACAAGCGCCTCGACGTGCCCTACACGTTCTTTCGCCAGCAGGTGACGGCGGGCAACGTCAAGGAGGTCAACGCCAAGAACGACGTCATCCAGGGCACGTTCCGCCGGGAGGTCAAGTTCGAGAAGAAGGGTCCAGAGACGCGCTTTGAGACGGTCCGACCCACGTTCGCCCAGGACGACGAGCTGCTCAAGCTGCTGCTCGAGGAGCGCGTCGAGGTCAACGCCCGGACGATCGACGAGGGCCGCGGCTTCCTCGCGACGCTGCTGCTCTCCTTCGGCCCGACGCTGCTGATCGTCGGCCTGATCATCTACTTCCTGCGGCGCAGCGCCAGCGCCGCCGGCGGCGGGGCGCTCGCGCTCGGGCGCTCGAAGGCCAAGCGCTACGACGCGTCCGCCACCCGCGTGAGCTTCGAGGACGTCGCCGGGATCGACGAGGTCGAGGACGAGCTCAAGGAGATCGTCGACTTCCTCAAGAACCCCGACCGCTACCGCAAGCTCGGGGCGGCGTTCCCCAAGGGGGTGCTGCTGTCCGGTCAGCCGGGCACCGGCAAGACGCTGCTCGCCCGCGCGGTCGCCGGCGAGGCCGACGTGCCGTTCTTCTCGCTCAGCGCCTCGGAGTTCGTCGAGATGGTCGTCGGCGTCGGCGCCTCGCGCGTGCGCGACCTGTTCGACCAGGCCAAGAAGGCCGCCCCGTCGATCATCTTCATCGACGAGCTCGACGCCATCGGCCGCGCCCGTGGCGGCGGCGGCGGCTTCGGCGGACACGACGAGCGCGAGCAGACGCTCAACCAGATCCTCACCGAGATGGACGGCTTCACGGGCTCGGAGGGCGTCATCGTGCTCGCCGCGACGAACCGCCCCGAGGTCCTCGACGCGGCGCTGCTGCGCCCCGGCCGCTTCGACCGCCGCCTCACGGTGAACGCGCCCGACAAGGACGGCCGCATCGAGATCCTGAAGATCCACACGCGCTCCGTTCCGCTCGACGACGACGTCAAGCTCGATCGCATCGCGGCCTCCACGCCGGGGATGGTCGGCGCCGACCTGCGCAACCTCATCAACGAGGGCGCGCTGATCGCCGCGCGCCGCGACCACGACAAGGTCTTTGCGGGCGACCTGGCCGACGCGCTGGAGCGGATCGTGCTCGGCGCCGAGCGCAAGATCACCCTGTCGGACGAGGAGCGCGAGCGCACGGCCTACCACGAGTCCGGCCACGCCGTGCTCGGCATGCTCGAGCCCGGCGCCGACCCGGTGCGCAAGGTGTCGATCGTGCCCCGCGGCCGCGCGCTCGGCGTCACGTTCCAGTCGCCGTCGACCGATCGCTACGGCTACGACGCGAAGTACCTCGAGGGCCGCATCGTCGGCGCGCTCGGCGGGCGCGCCGCGGAGGAGCTCGTCTACGGCAACGTCACGACCGGCGCCGAGTCCGACCTCGAGCAGGTGACGTCGATCGCACGCCAGATGGTCGGGCGCTGGGGCATGTCGGACGTCATCGGCCTCGTCTCGGTGCTGCCGGCGCCCGGCGAGGAGCAGGCCTACGGCCCGGGCGGTCCGGTGCAGGTCTCCGACGACACGCGCGAGCTGGTCGACCGGGAGGTGCGACGGATCGTCGAGGGCTGCTACGAGCGGGCGCGGCGGATGCTCGCCGCCAACCGCGACCGGCTCGAGTCGCTGACGCAGGCGCTGCTCGAGAAGGAGACGCTCGACGAGGACGACGCCTACCGTGCCGCCGGCTTCGAGCCGAACTCCGCGTCGGGCGGCGGCGGTGGTGGTGACGGCGACGGTGGCGCGGGCCGGCCCGCCGAGCCCGCTGAGATCGAGCCGCCCGAGACGCCGCCGGCGCTGCCGCCGGCGACCTGAGCCGAGCGGGCCGCGGCGCATGGGCGAGGTCGAGCTCGAGGCGGCGGCGGCGTTGTATTCGGCGGCGACGCTCGAGCAGCTCGACCCGTTCGCGCTCGTCGACCGCCTCGTCGAGCTGTGGATGCGCGGCGGCGTGGCGACCGGCGCGACGAGCGCGAGCTCACAACGCCTGGACCAGTACTGGCTGCACCGCGCCGAGCGCCTGAGCGCCGAGGAGCGCCGCGCGGTCTACGCGAAGGTCTTCGGCGAGGAGTTCGACGAGCCGTGGGTGGCGCTCGTCGCGGCGCTGGCGCAGTCCGACGGCGACGCGGGCGCTCGCGCCGCCGATGTGCGCGCGGTCCTCAACGCGAACGTCGACGAGTCGATCCTGCTTGCCGCGCCGCCCCTCATCGCCCACCTGCGCGAGGCGCTGGAGATCCTCGACGACCCCGAGATCCGCAACTCCTACGGGGCGCGCGACGTCTGGCAGCTCGTCGAGACGCTCGCCCGGATGGAGCTCGGCCGCGAGTTCGACGTCGTGCGCGCGCGCACGATGGCCGCGGCGGGCACGCTCGTCATCGGCTGGCTGGCCGAGGAGATCGACGCCGTGCCCGTGGAGATCGCCGACGCGGCCGCGGTGTGGCTGTCGGCGGCGGACGCGCCGCCCGAGGGCTGAACCCCACTCGAGGGGCCGGCGTCGTATCGCGCGCGATGCCGTAGAGCGGCGGCGCTTGCGGGCGGGCTCAGGCGTCGGCGGGCGCGGCCGCACCGGTGAGGTGATCGAGGACTTGCTGGAACTCGTGCGTCGGCGAGAAGTCGACGTACTCGCTGTCCTCCAGCGCCTCCGGCGCGTGGCCGGGGCCCCAGTAGAAGGCCTCGCCGGCAGCGAAATCCTGATGGCCGCCGGTGGTGTGCATGCGGACGCAGCCTTTGAGCATGTATCCCCAGTGCGGGCACGGGCAGAGGTCATCGGGCAGCCCGACGGTGGCGGGGCGCAGGTCGGCGCCGGCCGGCAGGCTGACGAAGCCGACCATCAGCCCCGCCTGGTCGAGGACGCGGACTTCGACGCCCCCGTCGGCGATCGCGACGGGTACGTCCTCGCGGGGGATGCTGCGCATGGGGAGACCTCCTGGTCGTCGTGGTGTCGCGTCGGCCGCGATGCGGCGACGCCGGACACCATCCCGGCTGCGTGTTCCCGGAACGTTCCCTGTGCACGGCCCACTCAGCAGCGGGCGAGCTCGGCGCAGCGACGCGCGTCGAGCGGCTGTCCCCATGCTGCGAACCCGTCCGCAGCCCGTCGAAGGTGACTGCGTGCCTCGTCGGCGCGGCCGTGGGCACGGGCGACGTGTCCGTGCACCTCGGCGACGGCCGCGCGCCAGGCAGGGGGCAGGGCGATGATCTGCAGTGCCGCGTCGCACGCCTTGGCATAGTGCTCGGCGCGCACGAGGTCTCCCGCCTTGGCGGCGGCGACCGCGGCCGGGACGATGAACGCGATGCGGCACGTCGGACACGTCTCCGCCGGACCGCGAATCGCGCTTTCCGCCTCGCGGACGACGTTCAGTCCGTCCGGCGGACCGCCGGCTGCCTCCACCATCGCACCGTAGATCCGGTCGAGCGTGTGGTGGCCGACCTCGGACTCGCGCGCCATCAGCAGCGCGTCGACGAGGAAGGGCTGCGCATGTTCCGGACGACCGCGGTGGTTCGCGACCTGGGCGCGCCCGAGCAGCGAGAGCGCCTCTCCCGCGCATGCGCCGATCGAGCTGTGCAGGCGCGCGCCCTCGGCGAAGTCGCGATCGGCCTCCTCGAGCCGACCGGCGAGGATCATCGCCTCCCCGCGCAGCGTGAGCGCGAAGGCGTGTCCGCGCGCGGCGCCGATCCGCTGCGCCTCCTCGGCGAGGCCGTCGGCGAAGGCGATGATCTCCGCATTGGGCAGCCCCCCGTAGAGCATCCGCTCCGTGACGCAGAGCTGCCCATCGAACACGTGCGTGGCGATGTCAGGCAGGTGGTGCGTTGCGCGCAGGTACTCACGCAGCCTCGCCGGCAGCTCCCCCTTCGCGTGGGCGGCCAGCGCGTGGGCCCATGTCGCGTCGAGGATCGCCCCGGAGTCGCCGAGCTCGATCGCCAGCCGATGGGCCTCCTCGGCCTTCGCCGCAGCGGTGTCCGCGTCGGCGTACGCGCCGATCGCGGCGGCGGCGCTCAGCGCCAGCGCCTCCGCGAGGCGGCCGCGCGCCGTGCGCGGCGTGACGCCCTCGAGCGTGCGCAGCGCGCCGTGCGGGTCGCTTGCCTTGAGCTGCGCGAGCGCCTGGCGGGCCTTCAGCTCCTGCGCTTGCGGCTCACCGACCGCCAGGGCGGCGGCGGCATAGGCGCCGGGCGCCCTCGTGTCCCCCATCGCGTCGAGGATCTCGGCACGCAGGCACAGCGCCTCCTCATGCGAGGGTTCCTCGATCAGCAGCCGCTCCACCTGGCCGAGCCCGTCCGCGAACGCGCCGATCCTCGCGGCATGCTGTGCGGCGCTGAGCAGCCACCGGACCGCCGCTTCGGGCCGGCCGCCCTTCAGCCAATGACGAGCGACGAGCTCGGCGGGCGCGCCGGTCGCCTCGAGGCGCTGGGCGGTGTCGCGGTGCAAGCTCACGCGCCGGTGCGGCGGCAGGTCGTCGGTGAGCGCCTGCCGCACCAGCTCGTGAGCAAACCGGTAGCGCGTTCCCGCGACGACGAGCACACCGTGCTCCAGCGCCGCGTCGAGCAGGCCGAAGGCGCCGGGCTCATCGCGACCCGTCAGCGCGACCACGCTCGCAAGGTCGAGGTCGTCCTCGACGATCGCCAGCGCCGCCAGCGTTGCGAGCGTCTCGGCGTCAAACGCGCTGCAGCGTTCCCGGATCGCCGACCGGACCGTGTGTGGCAGCCCGCCGACTGAGCCCATGCCGATCGTGCGGGCCAGCTCGAGCGCGAAGAAGGGATGGCCGCGCGCGGTCTCGACGACGGCGTCCACGGCATCCGGTGTCGCGGGGGTCGCGGCCGCCACCACGACGATGCGCGCGATCCATCGGTCCTCCAGCGGCCCGAGCGCCAGCGTCAGCGTGCCGTCGCTGCGTGCGAGCTCACGGATGCCCTGGGGCAGGCTCGTCCAGATCCACTCCCCGCGGCACGCCAGGAGCACGACCAGCGGGCCGCCGGCGCCACCGGCGACGAGCTGGTGCAGCACGTCGGCGGTCGCCTCGTCGCACAGATGCGCGTCCTCGACGCAGATGATCGTCGGGGAACTCGCGCCGGACAGCGTCAGGGCCCGCCTCAGCGCTGCCACCACCTGGTGGCGGGTCAGTGCGCCGTCGAGCGGCGGTGCGGGACCGGCGAGGGAGCTCAGCTCCGCGAGCACCGCGCGCGTCCGCGGCGGCAGGGCATCGAGCGCCCCGCGCCCATCGACCAGAACCTGCGCGACCACCGACCCGATCGGGGCGTATGGCGCTCCAGCGGTGGTTGCCGTGACCGTGAGGACCCGCCAGCCATCCTCGGCGGCCCGGTTGACGACCTCGCGGCAAAGCGCCGACTTCCCGATTCCCGCGACGCCTCGCACGAGCACCGCCGCCGTTGCCCCGCCGGCGACGCGCGCCAGCGTGGCGGCGATCTGCGCGAGCTCCAGCTCGCGGCCGACGAACGCGCCCTGCCCGAGGCGGACACCGGCGGTGCAACGGTCATACAGCGCGCGCGTCTCGGCACAGGGCGCAGCGCCGAGGTCGCGCACCAGGGCGATGCGCAGCCGCTCGTAGTGGCGCAGAGCGACGTGTCGCTGCCCGGCATCGATCGCGGCCTGCATCAGCCGCCGGCACGCGGCCTCGTCGACCGGCTCGAGCGCGAGCAGCCGCTCCCACTGCCCGCTGCGACGCAGCAACTCGATGAACTGCTCCCGGCCACGCCGACGCGCGTGCTGCGTCCACGTCTCGTAGGGGCTCGCGGGCAGCAGGTCGCCCGAGTACGACGCGGCGACACGGGCACACGCGGCCGCATCACCGTCGCGCAGGGCGCGCTCGGCGGCCCGCAGGAAGTGCTCGACGTCGCAGTGCACCGGGCGCCGCGGGAAGAGCTCGACCATCGCGCCGCGCAGGACGACCGCGCCGGCGTCGCCCAGCGCTCTGCGGGCATGATGGGCGGCTTTGCGCAGATTTGCCGCTCCGGCGTCGGCCCCGAGGTGCGGCCACAGGTGCTCGATCGCCTGATCGCGGACGAGCCGGTGACCGTCCGCGAGCGCCAGCAGGGCCACCAGCTCCTGCGCACGGCGTGTCGGCCACTCGGTTTCGATGACCTCTCGATCGCCGATCCGGACGCGGAAGCAGCCCAGCATCTCGATCCGGACGTTGTCATGGGCTGGCTGCACGATCGACGAATTGCGGCGGGACGGCCCGCTGACCGCTGACCGCATCGTAGACGGCTGACCGGGGCTGAGTGGACGTCGCATCATCGCGGCGCGGTCGCCTGTATGTCTGCGATGGTCAGGGGGTGACCCGAGGACGTCTCCTGGTGGCCGTGGCGGTGCCCGTGGTGGTCGTTGCCGTGGTCGTCGGAATCGCTCAGGCGCCGAAGGCCGAGCGGCCCGGGAGCGGGCCCTCGGCGAAACAGACCGAGGCCGCGCGCGACGGAGCGCCGGCGCCGCTGCGCGCGCTGTACGCCGACGGGGACCAGCTGCGCCACCTGCAGGGCGACGAGTTCGTGGCCACCGTCGTTCGGCTGCGCGGGTACCCGATCGTCATCAACAAGTGGGCATCGTGGTGCGGACCGTGCCGGAAGGAGTTTCCCATGCTCCGCCGCCTGGCCGCCAAGTACGGCGACCGCGTCGCGTTTCTCGGCCTCAACGCCGGCGACGCACGCCGGTCGGCCCGCGCCTTCCTGCAGACCAACCCGACGCTGTACCCGCACGTCATCGACCCCGACGAGCAGATCTCCCGCGCTCTGCGCGCCGACGCCGTGTTTCCGTCGACGATCTTCATGGACCGAGACGGTGACATCGTCACCGTGCGCCGGGGTCCGTTCGCCACTCAGGCCGAGCTTGACCAGGCGATCCGCCGCTTCGCGCTCGCGCGTCATCCGGTTCGTCCGGCGGCGCCCCGCTGACCGCCGGGTACCTACGGCGCCCGCGCTCAGGCCTCGACGGCCGCGGCTCCCGATCCCGCGACCCGCTGCACTTCCTGGATCGATGTCATGCCGTGGCGAACCTTCTCCAGCCCGTCGTCGCGCATGAGCCGCATGCCCTGGCGCACGGCGACCTCGGCGATCTCCGGGGCGGGTGCGCGGGCGAGCGTGAGCTTGCGGATCTCCTCGGAGACGACCATGACCTCGTAGAGGCCGATGCGGCCCTTGTAGCCGGTGTGGTTGCAGCGCGGGCAGCCGGTCGGCTGGTAGGCCTCCATGTCGAACTGGCTGCGGATGCCGTTGGCGCGCAGGACGTCGGAGGTGATGATCCCGCGCTCCTTGCAGTGCTGGCAGAGCTTGCGGGCCAGGCGCTGGGCGACGACGCAGTCGATCGCCGAGGCGACGAGGAAGGGCTCGACGCCCATGTCGACCAGGCGCGTGACGGCGCTGGCGGCGTCGTTGGTGTGCAGCGTCGAGAGCACGAGGTGGCCGGTGAGGGCCGACTCGATCGCGATCTGCGCCGTCTCGCGGTCGCGGATCTCGCCGACCATGATGATGTCGGGGTCGGCGCGCATCATCGAGCGCAGGCCGGTATGGAAGTGCAGGCCGGCGCGCGGGTTGATCTGGACCTGGGTGATGCCGTCGAGCTGGTACTCGACCGGGTCCTCGATCGTGATGATGTTCTTCTCGATCGTGTTCAGCGCCGACAGCGCGGCGTAGAGCGTCGTCGACTTGCCCGAGCCGGTCGGGCCGGTCACGAGCACGGCGCCGAAGGCCTGGCCGAAGGCCCGCTCGAACTTCTCGCGCTCCTGCGCGGCCATGCCGAGCTTCTCGAGCTCCATGACGATCGAGCTCTTGTCGAGGATGCGGATGACGACCGACTCGCCGTGCACGCTGGGCAGCGTCACGACGCGCAGGTCGATGCGATGGCCGTCGATCGTCAGCCCGACGCGACCGTCCTGCGGCACGCGCCGCTCGGAGATGTCGAGGTCGCTCATGATCTTCACGCGGCTGATCACGCCGAGCACCATGCGCCGCTGGACGGTGGCCGTCTCGACGAGGACGCCGTCGATGCGGAAGCGCACGCGCAGCTCGTGGCCGTTGGGCTCGAGATGGATGTCCGAGGCGCCCTGCTCGACCGCCTGGGCGACGATCTGGTTGACGAGGCGGATGACCGGCGCGTCGTCGGCGGACTCGCGCAGGTCGACGACGTCGGCGGACGTGTCCTCGTCGTCGTCGTCGAACAGGTCGCTGGAGATGACGTCGTCGAGCTGCGTCAGGCGCGAGATGAGGTTGAGGATGTCGTCGCGGCTCGTGACCGCCGGGCGGATCTCCTTGCCCGTCAGCAGCGCGATGTCGTCGACCGCGAGGACGTTCGCCGGGTCGGCCATCGCGACGAGCAGCGTGCGGTCGTCGAGGAAGCCGACGGGCACGGCCTCGTAGCGCTTGGCGGCCGGGATCGAGATGAGGTTCGCCGCGGCCATGTCGGGCTTGAAGACGCCGAGGTCGAGGTGGTCGAGGCCGTGGCGCTCGGCGACGGCACGCGACAGGCCCTCGGCCGTCAGCGCGCCCTGCTCGATGAGCACCTCCTCGGGCATCTTGCCGCTGCGGCGGCCCTCTTCGACCGCGTTCGCGACGCGATCGCGCGGGACCAGGCCGAGGTCGACGATGACGTCCGTCAGGAAGCGGGCGGGCCCGCCGGGATGGCGCGGTCGCGTGACCCCTTGAGGATCCATCGCGTGCGCTGCCGGGTGTGGTTTCAGGGAGATGGGTTCAGGGAGCATCAAGCATTAGTCCGCGTCACGCGCGGCGGCACGCATCGAGTCCAGCGGGGCCGCCAGACCTGTCCAGAGGGTGTAGCTCAACGCGCCCTGGCGAACCAGGATCTCCAGGCCGTCGATCGTGTCGACTCCCCGCTCAGCAGCCTCTGAAACCAGCACCGTTCCGCCCTTCCTGTAGACCAGGTCAACCACGGTCGTGTACTCGACCAGTCCATCGGCGTCCAGCGGCAGATCCTTGAATGGGCTGGACGAAGGGCCGAGGCCGACACTCGTGCAGTTCACCAATACGTCCGCTGCAACGGGCGCGCTGACGACGCGGGCGCCGAGCCCCGCGGCCCGCTCGGGCGTGCGGTTCCAGACCGACACGTCGGCGCCGGCGCGGGCCAGCGCCCAGATCACGGCACGCGCGCTGCCACCCGCCCCGAGCACGAACGCCGAGCCGACGGGGCGGTCCCCCAGCGCCCCGATGAGGCCGGGCGCGTCGGTGTTCTCGGCGGCGATCTCGCCGTCGGCGGAGAACGTCAGCGTGTTGGCGGCGCCGATCTCGCGGGCGGCGTCGCTGGCGCGCGTGGCCAGCGCGAGCGCGGCCTCCTTGTGCGGGATCGTGACGTTGGCGCCGCGAAAGCCCGCGCCGTGCAGCGCGCGGACGGTGTCGTCGAAGGCCTGCGGCGCGACCGGCAGGCGCTGGTAGCGCTCCAGGCCGGCGGCACGCATCATCGCCGGCGAGCGGCTGTGGGCGACGGGCCAGCCGAGGACGCCGTAGCGGGGCGCGGCGCCGGCGCCGTCGCCGCCTCCGCCGCTCAGCACGTGTCCGGCGACTTGCCGCCGGCCTCGGCGCGCGCGCCGGCGTAGCGGGCGACGTTCTGGTTGTGCTGCTCGATCGTGGCGGCGAAGACGTGCTCGCCGCACGTGCCGGGCTTGACGACGAAGTAACGGAACTTGACGTTCGCCGGCGCGGCCGCGGCGCGGATCGACGACAGGCCCGGGTTGCCGATCGGCGTGGGCGGCAGGCCGGCGCGCTTGCGCGTGTTGTACGGCGAGTCGATCTCCAGCTCGGACTGGCGCAGCGCGCCGCTGGGCTTGTTGAGCGCGTAGCGCGTCGTCGCGTCGATCCCGAGCGGCGTGCCGTCGCTGAGGCGGTTGTAGATGACCGCCGCGATGAGCGGGCGCTCCTTGGCGAGCTGCGCCTCGCGCTCGACCATCGAGGCGATGATCAGCACCTCGTAGGCGGTCAGGTTCTTGCGCCGCGCGCGGGCGAGGTCGACCTTGGCGAAGTTGTCGCGGAACGCCGCGAGCTGACGCTCGACGAGATCGCGCGCGGGCGCCCCGACGTTGAGCTCGTACGTCGCCGGGAAGAGGAAGCCCTCCAGCGAGCGCGTCCCGCGCGGGGCGCCGTAGCGAAACGGGCTCAGCGCCCCGCGAAAGCGCGCGGATGCCTCCATGTAGCTTCCGCGCAGGCCGGCCTTTCCGGAGATCGGCGCGATCTCGCGGCGCGAGCGGCCCTCGGGAATCGTGACGTCCACGGTCGGGCGCCGGCGCGCGATGTCCGGTTCGCTCAGCGCCTCGATCGCGCTGCCGTAGGTCATGTTCTTGTGCAGGGTGTGCTTGCCCGAGCGCAGGCTGTCGCGCTTGCCCGACAGCGTCGCGCGGATCCGGAACAAGAACGCCGAGTCGACGACGCCGGCGTCGGCGAGCTGCTTGGCGATCTTGTCCGTCCCCGCGCCCGCGGGGATGTCGACCTGCACGGTGTCGCCCTCCGCGCTGCCGAGCGGCTGGAAGAGCAGCAGCGTGCCGACGACGAGCACCGCCAGCACCGCGAGGGCGAGCAGGGCCTTCACGCGCCGGGCCGGCGTGATGAGCCGCCGCCGCGCGGGGCCGGCGAACTTGTCTCCGGGCGGGGTGACGATCGGGCGCACCGGCCGGCGCACGCGGCGGATGCCGATCGGGCGCTCGGTCTCGTCACCGAGCGCGCCCGCCGGCGCGGCGGGCGGGGCGGGCGGCTGGGGCTGGATGCGCCGGATGCCGTCCGCGTCGACCGAGCGATCACGGCGTCCCCGGGCGGGCGGCAGCGGCACGGGACCGGTGTCGGCGGGCTTGCGCCGCCCGGTGCCGCCGGCGGCGCGCTGGCTGCGCCCCGCGCGCGGCTCGCGCTGCGGGGCTCGGGCTGGGCGGCGGAAGGGGATCGGCTCGGCATGAGGAGGCTCGGGCGTTGGGTTGGAGGGTGCGGGTGATGCGGGTGACGGCGCGGCGGCGGAGTCCGGGCGCGCGGGCGGCGGCGTACCGGCCCGGCGCGCCTCGCGCTCCAGGCGAGCCCGCTCGCGCTCTTGCGCGCTGCGCTCCCTGCCTGCCGTCGAGTCGTCTCGGCGTGACCTGCTCATCTAGCCGTGTGATTCGTCATGAACGCTACCCGGCCTCCCGCCCGGACGGCGGGCCGGGCTCGCCGCCGTGGGCCGCGAGCCAGCCGGTCAACAGGTGCGCGGCGGCGCGCGAGTCCTCCGAGGCGGTCGGGTCGCCGGGGTCGCGGCTGGCCAGCAGCGTCGTGAAGCGCTCGTCGTAGAGCTCGACGGGGACACTCAGCCGCGCCGCCAGGCGCGCCGCCCACTCGCGCGTCTCCTGGGTCTGCGCGGAGTCGCGGCCCGACAGCGACAGCGGCAGGCCGACGACGACGCGGGCGACCTCGCGCTCGCGCACGAGGTCGCAGACGCGCGCGAAGCCCTTGCGGGTGGCGGGGCGCAGCACCGGCTCGATCGGCGTGGCCAGCGTTCCGGTCGGATCGCTCAGGGCGCAGCCGCAGCGAGCGGCGCCGTAGTCCAGCGCGAGGACCCGCAAGGCCTACGCGAGCGCGGCCTCGATCGCCGCGCGTGCGGCGGCGATCGCCTCGGGAAGCTTGCCGGGATCACGACCGCCGGCCTGGGCCATCGTGTCGCGTCCGCCTCCCCCGCCACCGGCGACCGTGGCCGCCGCCTTGACGATCGCGCCGGCCTTCACGCCGCGGGCGACCAGCGCCGGCGTCACCGCCGCGACGAGGTGCACGCGCCCGTCGACGGCGGCGCCGAGCACCGTCGCCGACTCCTCGCCGAGCTGTCCCTTGATCCGGTCGGCGACGTCCATGAGCTCCTTCGCCCCTCCCGCCCCGGACACGATCTGCGCGACGACGTCGGCTCCCGCGATCTTGCTCGCGCCGGCGGCCAGCGCGCCGATGTCCACCCCGGTAGCGGCGCCGTTGCCGGAGGCGGCCACCTTCGCCGCCTGCTTGGCGCGGTCGCGCAGCTCGGCGAACGCCTCCGGGAGTCGCTCCACACCGGTCTTCAACAGCGACGCCGCCTCGTGCGCCTTCGCATCCGAGGCCCGCAGCGCCGCGATCGCCGCCGGGCCGGTGATCGCCTCGATGCGGCGCACGTTGGCCGCGCTCGAGCTCTCGCCGAGCAGCTTGAAGACGCCGATCTCGGCGGTCGAGCGCACGTGCGTGCCACCGCACAGCTCGCGCGAGTAGTGGCCGTCGCCGATCTGCACCATGCGCACGACGTCGCCGTACTTCTCGCCGAAGAGCGCCATCGCGCCGAGCGCCCGCGCCTCGTCGAGCGTCGTCGTGATCGGCCGGACGGGATCGTTGCGCACGATCCACTCGTTGACGCGGTCCTCGATCCAGGCGAGGTCGTCGGCGGCGATCTTCGCGCCGTGGGCGAAGTCGAAGCGCAGCTTGTCGGGTCCGACGTAGGAGCCGGCCTGGCGGACATGCGTGCCCAGGCGCTCGCGCAGCGCGGCGTGCAGCAGGTGCGTGGCGGTGTGGTTGGCCTGCGTTGCGGTGCGGGTCGCGCGGTCGACGCGCGCCACGACACGCTCGCCGGGCTCCAGCTCGCCGTTCTCGGACTGCACGACGAGCGCCTGGTCGTCGCCGAGGCGCACGACGTCGACCACGCGCGCGGCGCAGTCGCCGCTCTCGCACTCGACGGTGCCGACGTCGGCGATCTGGCCGCCGCCGGTGGCGTAGAACGGCGACTCCGCGAGCTTGACGAGGACGCGCCCGCCGGCCCCGCCGGCATCGGTCAGCGCGCCTACCGTCGTGTGCTGCTCGAGCGTCTCGTAGCCCGTGAAGTCCGTCTGGAAGCCCGCCGACCTGGCGAGCTCGCGGGCGCGGTCGCGCAGCCCGTCCGCGCCGCTGTCGGCGCGCGCGCCGCGGCGGGCGAGCGCGCGCTGGCCCTCCATGAGCGCGTCGAAGCCCGCGCGATCGACGGCAAGCCCGTGCTCGGCCGCGATGTCCATCGTGACCTCGATCGGAAAGCCGAAGGTGTCGTGCAGCTGGAAGGCGTCCTGGGCGGGGATCGTCGCGCTGTCGGCGACGCGGGCGATGACCTCGTCGAGCAGCCGCGTGCCCTGCTCCAGCGTGCGGCCGAAGCTCTCCTCCTCGGCGCGCGCCCAGAGCATGATCGAGTCGCGCTCGCGCACGAGCTCGGGATAGGCCTCCCCCATGTTCTCGATCACCACGTCGACGAACTGCGGCAGGAAGCCCGGCGCGATCCCGATCCGGCGGCCCTGCTGGATCGCGCGGCGCATGATGCGGCGCAGGATGTAGCCGCGGTCCTCGTTGGAGGGCACGACGCCGTCGGCGATGAGGAACGTCAGCGCGCGCGAGTGGTCGGCGAGGATGCGCAGCGCGCGCTCGTCGGGGTCCGTGGCGGCAAGCTCACGGCCCAGCGCCATGAGCGGCACGAACGTGTCGGTGTCGAACACGGAGTCGACGCCCTGCTGGATGACCGCCATCCGCTCCAGGCCCAGGCCCGTGTCGATGTTGCTGGCCGGCAGCGGCGCGAGCGTCGGGCGGCCGTCGGCGTCCTGGCCGAGCTCGTACTGCGTGAAGACGAGGTTCCAGTACTCCAGGAAGCGCTCGTTCTCGCCGCCGGGCAGGTCGTCCTCGGTCCCCCAGTCCAGGCCGCGGTCGATGTACAGCTCGCTGCACGGCCCGCACGGGCCGGTGTCGCCGGCCTGCCAGAAGTTCTCCGAGCGCGGGAGCATGATGATGCGCTCGCGCGGCACGCCGACCGCCAGCCAGGCCTCGATCGCCTCCTCGTCGGGGCCGAGGCCGAGCTCCTCGTCGCCCTCGAAGACCGTGATCCAGATGTCGTCGGGGTCGAAGCCGAAGCCCACCTGCGACAGCTCCCACGCCATCTCGACGGCAGCCTGCTTGAAGTAGTCGCCGATCGAGAAATTGCCGAGCATCTCGAAGAACGTCAGGTGGCGGGCGGTGTTGCCGACGTTCTCGATGTCGGTCGTGCGAAAGCACTTCTGCACCGTCGTCAGGCGCGGGTGCGGCGGCGTCTCCTCGCCGCGGAAGTACGGCACGAGCGGGTGCATGCCCGCCGTCGTCAGCAGGACCGAGGCGTCCGAGGCCGCCGGCACGAGCGACGCCGACGGCAGCCACAGGTGGTCGCGCGCCTCGAAGTACGAGAGGAACGTCTTGCGGATCTCGGCGGTCGTCGTGCCCATCGGGTCAAGCGATTGTGGCGCATCCGACGATGGCGTCCCCCCGCAGGAAGACCGCCGTCTGCCCGGGTGCGGCGCCGTCGAACGGCTCGTCGAGGTGGATTTGATTCCCGACGAGGCGACAGCGCAGCGCCCGCGCGTGGTAGCGCAGCTGGACGGCGTCGGGCTCGGCGTCGTGCAGGCGCACCCCGCGCACGGAGACCGTGCTGGTCTGCAGCTCGTCGCGCGTCCCGACCGTGACGGTGTTGGCGCGGGCGTCCGTGGCGACCACGTACAGCGGCTCGAGCGCGGCGATCCCCAGGCCCTTGCGCTGGCCGACCGTGTAGCCGTGGTGGCCGCTGTGGCGGCCCAGCACGCGCCCGCCGCGGTCGACGATGTCGCCGGGGCGCTCGTGCAGCGCGCCGTGGCGGGCGAGGAACGTGGCCCGCCCGGTGCCCGCGAGAAAGCAGAGGTCCTGGGACTCGGGCTTGCGGGCGACGGCGAGGCCGGCCGCCTCGGCAATCGTGCGCACCGCTTCCTTGCGGTGCTCGCCGAGCGGGAAGCGCAGCCGCTGCAGCGACCTGAGGCCCAGCGCGGCGAGCATGTACGTCTGGTCCTTCGCGGGGTCGACGGCCAGGCGCAGCAGCCCGCCGGCGGTGCGTCGCGCGTAGTGGCCGGTCGTCAGCGTGGCGGCGCCGAGGCGGTCGGCGAAGTCGAGCATCGCGTCCAGGCGCACGTGGCCGTTGCAGCGCACGCAGGGGTTCGGCGTCAGCCCGTCGGCGTGTTCGGCGAGCCAGGGGGCGACGACGCCGGCGCGAAACTCGTCGCGCAGGTCCAGCGTGAAGTGCGGCAGGCCGAGCTCGTGTGCCAGGCGCCGGGCGCCGCGCACGGCGGCGGCCGAGCAGCACGAGCGTTCGCCGTCGTTGTCGGCGTCGGCCCACAGCTCGAGCGTGACCGTTGCCACCTCGGCACCGGGCTCGCGCGCGGCCAGCAGCGCGGCGACGGCGCTGTCGACGCCGCCGGACATCGCCACGAGCGTGCGGTCGGGGCTCGGGGCGAGCGCCCCGCTCGCGCGCACGGCGCCGCCCAGCGCGCGGTGCATGGCGTCGGAGACGAGGTCGGCGGCGTGCAGCTTGCCGGCGCTGAGGCCGCCGAGCGCGGCGGCGATCTGCGGCGAGCCGATCCGCGCCGCGTCGATCAGCCCCGCGCCCTCGACCAGCTCGACCGCGGCGCTGCCGGCCGCGAGCATCGAGCCGCAGCCCGAGGCCTCGAAGCCGGCGGCGCCGACGCGCTCGCCGGCGGCGTCCAGCGCGAGCGAGAAGCGCACGAGGTCCCCGCACGCGGCGCCGCCGGCCGCGCCGTGCGACGCCCCGGCCACCATGCGGCCGCGGCCCCGGGGGCGGGTCAGGTGATCCTCGAAGCGCTCGTCGGGCACACCGACGAGTCTAGATCCGCCTCGTGCGCGTCCGGCGATGCGCCAGTCCGGCCCGCAAATTCATGAGTTGGCCGGCTTGCGCCGCCACGGCCGAGTGCGAAGTGGCCGCACCTTCTCCGATTTGGCGCGTCGGCGTCGGCGCTCGTCGGGTTGCGTCGGGTTCACGCGCCGGCAATCTCCCGCAGCGTGTTGAGATGGTTCTCGAACGCGGTGCGGCCCTGCGGGGTCAGCTTGAGCCATGTGCGCGGCCATTTGCCGACGTGGCCCTTGCGGATGGCGACATAGCCGGCCTGCTCGAGCGTCGATGCTTGGCGCGAGAGGACGGAGTCGCTGACGTCCAGCGTGTCGCGGACGAATCGGAACTCAAGCTCGTCGGCCCGGGCGAGCGCGGCCAGCATCGAGAAGCGCACGGGCTGGTGGATCAGGTCATCCAGGCGCCCGCGGGGATGCGCCGTCGTCATCCGTCCCCCCGCAGGCGCTGGCCCCAGATCAGCAGCGGCACGGCGGCGACGATGCCGCCGAGCACGTAGGAGAACGCGATCGCGTCGTCGAGGCCCTCGGCGATCGCGCCGCCGACACAGACACCGGCGGTCAGCGCGACCCACGTCCACGATGGCGTGCGATCGCTGACGCGCACGTCACGCTCGCGCAGCACGAAGTACACGGCGGTCGCCGCGAACAGGACGAGCGCGACCGCCATCGTGGTCCAGCCCCAGACCGTGCGGTCGATGAGGTCGAAGCCCGGGATGAGGATCGCCATGAACGCGCCCCAGGCGAGGAACGGCACGTGCTCTTGGGGGATCCGGGCGCTGACTGCGGCTCCGGCCTGTCCGGCGTCTGCCAGCATCGCCTGCGCCTCGTGCTTGCTCGGTTGCATCTCGACACCTCTTTCGTAGAAACTAGTTGACGCAGAGGAAAGTACTTGCAGACCCATCTGTTGTCAAGAGGAGTTTCGGAGCCGGGATGCGCGCCGACCACGGCGGCCGCGCGTGATCGCCGGCAGAACCGCAGGCATGCCATGCACAACCGACGACGCGTCGCATGAAGATCATCGGTCCGGCAGGAAGTGCATCGCGGACGCCGGCCCCACCGCAATCGCTCATTCGCCTCCGCCGTCGAGGATCATGTACCGCGTGGGCCGCCCTCGCGAGTCTCCGCGGATCGTCGACGCCCCCCGCCGGCCGGTGTCGGGCGTCGCGCTCTCCGTGCTCGCAGTGGGCGCCACGACCGCGGCGATCTACCCGCTGCGCGAGGTCGCCCCGGAGGTGTCGCCCGGCGTCGTCTACCTCCTTGCGGTGCTGCTCGTGGCCGTCTACCGGGGCCTCGCCTTCGGCCTGCTGACGAGCCTGCTGAGCGGCGCGGCCTTCAACTTCTTTCACATCCCGCCCACCGGGCGTCTGGTCATCGCCGACTCCGCGCACTGGGTGGCGCTCGGCGTGTTTCTCGTCGCGGCGTCGGTCGCATCGGCGGTCGCCGACCTCGCGCGCACGCGCGCTGCCGAGGCCGAGCGCCGGCGCGGCGAAGCCGACCTCGCGGCCGCCACGGCCCGCGCCCTGCTCGGCGGCGCGACGCTCTCGGACGCGCTGCCCGAGGCGGGGCGGCTGGTCGGCGCCGCGCTGGGACTGCCGGGCGCCGAGATCCGGCTCGATCCCGTCGACGACGCGGTGCGGCGAGACGGCGTCGTGCTCGACCTGGGCGGCGGCCGCGCGGGCGTGCTCGTCCTCGGCGCCGGGGCCGATGAGGCGCTTCGCGCGCGTGTCCGCGAGCGGGTCGCGCCGGCGCTCGAGGCGCTGCTGCGGGCAGCGCTGGACCGCGACCGGCTGCAGGCCGAGGTCGTCGAGACGCAGGCCCTGCGCCGCTCTGACGTCATCAAGACGGCGCTGCTGCGCGCGGTCTCGCACGACCTGCGCACGCCGCTGACGGCGATCATCACCGCGGGCCACGCCGTGCGCTCGCCGGTGCTCGAGGACGGCGAGCGCGACGAGCTCGGCCTCGTCGTCGTCGAGGAGGCCCAACGGCTGTCGGCGCTCGTCGACAAGCTGCTCGATCTCTCCCGGCTGCAGGCGGGCGCGGCCGAGCCGCGGCGCGACTGGTGCTCGCTGGAGGAGGTCGTGCGCACCGCCGCCGGCGACGTCTGCCCCGAGCGGGATGCGAGCTTCGCCCTCTCCTTCGACCCGGACCTCCCGCTCGTACAGGCCGACGCCGCCCAGCTCGAGCGGGTCTTCGTCAACCTGCTGGAGAACGCGCGGCGCTACAGCGGCGGCCATCCGGTGAAGGTTCGCGCGCGCGTCGTCGGCGGCAAGATGAGCATCCGCGTCATCGACCGCGGCCCGGGCATGAGCGCGACGCAGCTGACCCGCGCCTTCGAGCCGTTCTACCGCGACGAGGCGGGCGGCGACGCGCATCCCGGCGCCGGCCTCGGCCTGGCGATCGTGCGCGGCTTCGTGGAGGCCAACGGCGGGCGGGTGCGGGCGGAGTCGGTGCCCGGTCAGGGCACGGTGTTCGCGATCGAGCTCCCGCTCGCCGAGACGCCCGTTCCCGCGACGACGGAGCAGCGCTCGTGAACGCGCCGCGACTGCGGGTCCTCGTCTGCGACGACGAGCTGCAGATCGTGCGCGGCCTGCGGATCGTCCTGCGCGAGGCCGGCTTCGACGTCGTCGCCGCGCAGAGCGCTCAGGCGGCGCTGGATGCCGCCGCGCTGCACCCGCCCGCGGCGGCGATCGTCGACCTCGTGCTGCCCGACGGCGACGGCGTCGACGTCTGCCGTCAGCTGCGCGGCTGGAGCCAGATGCCGATCATCGTCCTCTCGGCGATCGGCGACGAGGATGTGAAGATCTCCGCGCTCGACGCGGGCGCCGACGACTACGTGACCAAGCCGTTTCACCCGCGCGAGCTCGTCGCCCGTCTCAACGCGGTGCTGCGCCGGGTGGCGAGCACCGTCGACGAGCCGACGATCAGCGTCGACGGCCTCGAGATCGACCTCGCGGCGCGCAGCGTGCGCCGCGACGGCGAGGACGTCCACCTCACGCCGACCGAGTACGACCTGCTGCGGCTGCTCGCCCGCAACCGCGGGCGCCTGCTGACGCACCGCACCCTGCTCAGCGAGGTGTGGGGCCCGCAGTACGCCGACGACACGCAGGCGCTGCGCACGCACATCGCCAACCTGCGCCGCAAGCTGGAGCCCGGCGGCGAGCCGCGCTACATCCGCACCGACGCCCGCGTCGGCTATCGCTTCATCGCCTGACCGCCGCCCCCGCGGCGCCCACCTTCACACCATCCACACAGCGCGTCGCCCGATCCGCACACGGCGCGCACAGCCGCCGGGGGATGCTCGATGGCGCGGATGGCAGAACGCCGCCTCCAAGGTCTGCAACGGGTGCTGGGCGTCAACGCGCTGTTCGCGACGGCGTACGGCAACGTCGGATCCTCGATCTACTACGCGCTCGGGCTCGTCGCCGGTCTCGCGCTCGGCCTGACGCCGCTCGTCTTCGTCATCACCGGCATCTTCTTCTTCTGCACGGCGGCGACCTACGCCGAGGCGACGGCGATGTTCCCCGAGGCGGGTGGCTCGTCGAGCTTCGCGCGCCACGCGTTCAACGAGTTCGTCTCGTTCTTCGCGGCCTGGGCGCAGATGCTCAACTACGTCATCACCGTCGCGATCTCGGCGTTCTTCGTGCCCCACTACGTGGGCGGGCTGTTCTGGGAGCCGCTGCGATCGGCGCCCGGCGACGTCATCTTCGGCTGCGGTGTGATCGTCGTGCTGTCGCTGATCAACGTCGTCGGCATCAAGGAGTCGGCCGGCCTGAACATCGTCCTGGCGCTCGTCGACTTCTTCACGCAGGTGCTGATGGTCGTCGTCGGCGCGCTGCTCGTCTTCTCGCCGCAGACGCTCGCCGGCAACATCAGCCTCGGTGTCGCGCCGACCTGGACGGACTTCCTGCTCGCGATCCCGCTGGGGATGATCGCCTACACCGGGATCGAGACGATCTCCAACATGGCCGAGGAGGCCAGGGACGAGGCGGTCACGATCCCGAAGGCGATCGCGCGCGTGCGCACGGCGGTCTACGCGATCTACTTCACGCTGCCCGTCGTGGCGCTGTCGGCGCTCCCCGTGACCCGCGATCCGGCGACCGGGGAGCACAGCACGCTGCTCGGCGTCGCCGAGGAGGACGGCGGCTTCGCCGGCGACCCGATCCTCGGCGTCGTCAAGCAGCTCGACCTCGGCGTTCTGCAGCAGCCCGGCGAGCTCTACGTCGGGCTGCTCGCCGCGACGATCCTGCTCATCGCGACGAACGCCGGGATCATCGGCGTCTCGCGCCTCGTCTACTCGATGGGCATCCACCGACAGGTGCCCGACCGCCTGCGCCGGCTGCATCCCCGGTTCAACACGCCCTGGGTCGGGATCCTCGTCTTCGGCGTCGTGGCGTGCCTGACCCTGCTTCCCGGCCAGGCCACGTTCCTGGGCAACATGTACGCGTTCGGCGCGATGCTGTCGTTCACGATCGCCCACGCGGCCGTCGTCCGCATGCGCCTGACCCAGCCCGATCGGGAGCGTCCCTACCGTGGCCCCGGAACGCTGCGCCTCGGCAGGCACGAGCTGCCGGGGTTCGCGGTCTTCGGCGGCATCGCCACCGCCCTGTCGTTCGTCGTCGTGACGGTCCTGAACCCCGTCGTCGCCGTGACCGGCACGATCTGGCTGGCACTCGGCATCGCGATCTACGCCCTGTACCGGCGCCGCCATGGGCTCGACCTGGTGACGACCGCGAAGATCGCCGTCGCGCGGCCCGTGACCGCCACCGAGGCGGAGTACGACTCCGTCCTGATCGCCCTCGAGGTCGATCACTTCACACCGCAGATCGTCGCCACCGCCGCCAAGCTCGCTGCCCGCGGCGGCCGCGGGATCTACGTGCTCGTGACGATCACCGTGCCCCAGGCGCTGCCGCTGGACGCCAAGCTGCCCCAGCAGGAGGCCACCGGCGCCGCCGCGATCGAGCAGGCGCGGCGCCTCGTCGGCCGGCGCGTGCACGGACGCGCGACCAAGGTCCGCGCCGGCCAGAGCGGTCGCGTCATCGTCGAGGAGGCGCGCGCGATCCGCGCGCAGGCGATCGTCATGCCGCTCCCGCCGCGCACCGGCACCACGCTCTTCGGCAAGACCGTGGAGACCGTCCTCGCCGAGCGGCCCTGCCGGGTCATCATCGAGTCCGAGCCGTCACGCTGACGCCCCGGCACCCGGTATCGGACTTCGTTTCACCGCCGCGACCGCGCCGGCCGGGCTTGCCGGCGCGGTCGCGGCGGTGGATACGTCAGGGTGCGGCGACCTGGTCGCCGGCGGCCTGCAGCCGGCGGTTGGCCTCGTCGGAGGCTGCGGAGACGTCCTGCGCCGGCTGGATCGCCTCGATCGGAGCCAGCGGCGTGCTTCGAGCGATCGACCGGCTGCGGAGTGGGCTGGGCGACGAGCAGGTAGGCGGCCACGAGCACGAACGCCACGAGGACGACGGCGAGCAGCGGACGGGAGGCCTCAGCCATGTGCATGATCTCGGCATCTCGCCGTCCCCGCCTGAGCGGGGGCGGCGCGAACTCGTACGCGTGTCCGCCGGGCGCCGGCGCTCAGCGCGCGGGCTCGGGCGCCGTCGCCGCGGGCGTCACGGCACTGCGCAGGCCCAGCTCGCGCAGCTGACGGGCATCGACCCGTGCGGGCGCTCCGGTGAGCGGATCCGAGCCGCTCGCGGTCTTGGGGAAGGCGATGACGTCGCGGATCGAGTCCAGGCCGGCGAGCAGCGTGACGATGCGGTCGATGCCGAACGCGATGCCGCCGTGCGGCGGAGCGCCGAAGCGCAGCGCCTCCAGCAGGAAGCCGAAGCGGATCTCCGCCTCCGCCTCGTCGAGGCCGATCGCGTCGAAGACGAGCTGCTGGACGGCCGGGTCGTGGATACGGATCGAGCCGCCGCCGAGCTCCCAGCCGTCGACGACGAGGTCGTAGGCGCGGGACTTCCACTCCCCCGGGCTCGCCGCCGCGGCGAGCGCCTCGGCGGTGTTGCCCGCCGCCGTCGTCGGCGCCGTGAACGGATGATGCGAGGCGTCCCAGCGGTCCTCGTCCTCGTTATAGGCGAACATCGGGAAGTCGACGACCCACAGCACGTCGTGGCGCCCGGCCGGCACGAGGTCCCAGCGCGCGCCGAGGTGCAGGCGCAGCGTGCCCAGCGCGTCGGCCGCCACGGCCGCCTGGTCGGCAACGGCGAGCAGCAGGTCGCCGGGCTGGGCGCCCAGCGCGCCGGTGACCGCGGCGATCTCCTCGGCCGAGAGGAACTTCGCGATCGGCGAGCGCCAGGTGCCGTCCTCCTGCACGAACGCCCACACGAGGCCGCCCGCGCCCGCCCGCTTGGCGACCTCGGTCAGGTCGTCGAGCTCCTTGCGCGGCACCTCGCGCGTGCCCGCGTTGATCGCGCGCACGACGCCGCCGCCGCCGATGACGGAGGCGAACACCTTGAACTCCGAGGCGCGCAGGTGCTCGGAGACGTCGGCGATCTCCAGGCCGAAGCGGGTGTCGGGGCGATCGGAGCCGAAGCGCAGCATCGCCTCGTCGTAGGCCATCCGCAGGTACGGCGGCTTGGCGACGTCCAGGCCGCCGAGTTCGAAGACCTTCGCCATGAGGCGCTCGTTGACGTCGATGACGTCGTCCTCCTCGACGAAGGACATCTCGAGGTCGAGCTGGGTGAACTCGGGCTGACGGTCGGCGCGCAGGTCCTCGTCGCGAAAGCAGCGCGCGATCTGGAAGTAGCGCTCGTAGCCGGCGACCATGAGCAGCTGCTTGAAGAGCTGCGGCGACTGCGGCAGGGCGTAGAAGCTGCCGGGCTGCAGCCGCGAGGGCACGAGGAAGTCGCGCGCGCCCTCCGGCGTCGACTTCGTCAGGATCGGCGTCTCGATCTCGAGGAAATCCTCGTCGGAGAGCGTCTCACGGATCGTCCGCACGACCTCGTGGCGCAACACGAGCGCGTCGACCATCGGCCGCCGGCGCAGGTCCAGCGTGCGGTTGCGCAGGCGAAGCATCTCGTCGAGCTCGACGTCGGAGTCCAGGGGAAACGGCGGCGTCTGCGACTCGGCGAGCAGCTGCATCTCGCCCACCTGGATCTCGATCTCGCCGGTGGCGAGGTTCGGGTTGACCTGGCCGGACTCGCGCAGGACGACGTCACCGGCGACACTGATGACGTACTCGCCGCGCAGCCGCTCGGCGGCGGCGAAGAGCTCGGCGCCGTTCTCGGGATGGAAGACGAGCTGCACGATGCCCGAGCGGTCGCGCAGGTCGACGAAGATCAGCCCGCCGTGGTCGCGGCGGTTGTGGACCCAGCCGGAGACGCGCGCCGGCGTGTCCGCCCGCACCGCGGTGAGGTCGCCGGCCCAGGCGTCGCGGTACGGGTTGGCCCGCGGAGCGGCCCTCATCGCATGCCCCGGTCGCGCAGGACACGCGCCACGACCTCGCTCGCGGCAACGTCGCGTTGCTCGCCCGCCTGCATGTCCTTCAGCACCGTCTTGTCGTCGCCCACGATCGCAACGTAGCGAGCGCCGAGCCGATCGGCGTGCTTGAGCTGCCCCTTGCGCGACCGTCCGGCGAGCTCGACCTGGGCGTTCAGGCGCGCCCGGCGAGCCTCGTCGACGACCGCGAACGCCGTCGCGCGCCGACCGGCGCCCTCGAACGCGACGTAGAGATCGACGGGCGGCGGTCCGACCGGCTGGCCGCCCGACGCGAGCAGCATCCGCTCGATCCCCGCGGCGAAGCCGCAGCCCGGCGTGGGCGGACCGCCGAGCATCTCGACGAGGCCGTCGTAGCGCCCCCCGCCGGCGACGCCGCTCTGCGCGCCGAGCGCGTCGGAGGTGAACTCGAACACCGTGCGCGTGTAGTAGTCCAGGCCGCGCACGAGCGTCGGGTCGACCTCGTAGTCGATCCCGGCACGGTCGAGCATCTCGCGCACGGCGGCGAAGTGCTCGGCGTCGGCGGCGTCGAGGTTGTCGAGCAGCAGCGGCGCGTCCTGCATGACGGCCTGGGTCCCCGGATGGTCGGAGTCGAAGGCGCGCAGCGGGTTGAGGTCGATG
Organism: uncultured Actinomycetes bacterium; assembly: GCA_963742745.1. GTDB lineage: Bacteria > Actinomycetota > Thermoleophilia > Solirubrobacterales > Solirubrobacteraceae > CADCVQ01. The sequence goes on along the minus strand of CAVUND010000013.1, from coordinate 115,189 downwards.
CGGCTGCGCACATCCTCCGACAGCTCGCCGGCGCGGGCGCGCAGATGGGCCTGCAGCTGCTCGCGGTACGCATGGCGGGCCTCGAGCGTGCCGAGGCTGGCGATGCGCAGGCGCAGCCCGCCGACCTCGAGCTCGGCGAGCAGCGTCGCGAGCAGGGCGATGATCTCGGCGTCGACGGCGGGGTCGTCGGAGCCGATCGTCTCCGCGCCGATCTGCCAGAACTGCCGGAAGCGCCCGGCCTGCGGCTTCTCCTGGCGAAAGAAGCTCGACAGGTACCAGAGCTTCACCGGCTGGGGCAGCTTGTGCATGCCGTGCTCGGCGTAGGCGCGGCAGACGGGCGCGGTCCCCTCCGGGCGCAGCGTCACCGAGCGTCCGCCGCCGTCGTCGAAGGTGTACATCTCCTTCTGGACGATGTCCGTCGAGGCGCCGACGCCGCGCGCGAAGACGTCGGTGTACTCGAAGGCGGGCGTCTCGATGCGCCGGAAGCCGGCGCCGCCGAGGACCCGGCCGGCGGTCGTCTCGAGCGCCGCGCGCGCGTCAGCGTCCTGCGGCAGCACGTCGTACGTGCCGCGCGGAACCTGGAGGCGCTCGCTCACCTGCGGTCGGCGAGCTGCGTGAGGAAGGGGTTCGACGCGCGCTCGCGGCCGAGCGTCGTGATGCCCATGTGGCCGGGATAGACGACCGTCTCGTCGTCGAAGCGCTCCAGCAGCGCCGCGATCGAGCGCATGAGCGTCGGCCCGTCGCCGCCGGGAAAGTCGATCCGGCCGACGGAGTTCTCGAACAGCACGTCGCCGGAGAACAGCGCAGGCTCGCCGCGCACGGCGTAGGTGACGTGGCCGGGGCTGTGGCCCGGGGTGAAGACGACGTCGAAGGTCAGCCCGGCGAGCTCCAGCGTCTCGCCGCCCGCGACCGTGTGCTCGGGGTCCCACGACTCGTAGGGCCCGAAGCCCGGCCACGGCACGAAGGCCATGACGTCCTGCAGGACGGGCACCTCGAGCTGCGGGCAGTAGACGGGCGCGCCGGTGGCGCGGGCGACCGGGGCGACCGCGCCGACGTGGTCGAAATGCGTGTGCGTCAGCAGGATGGCGTCGAGCGTGACCCCGAGGTCCTCGATCGCCCGCAGCAGGCGCGGGGCCTCCTCGCCGGGGTCGACGATGACGGCGTGGTCGCCGCCCTCCGGCCGTACGAGGAAGCAGTTCTCCTGCACGGCGCCGACGGTGAGCATCTCGACGTCGATCGGCACCGCCCTATTTCACCTTGTCCCGCGGGCTCGGCCTGGCCTTGGTCGTCCCCGCCTTCGCCGCCTTGGCCGCCTCGGACTTCATGCGGCGCTTGTAGATGAACTGGTCGGTGTAGAAGCCGAGCGGAATGTAGAACAGAAACACCATCGCCGTCAGCGAGATCGCCTGCGGGATCTCGGTCTGAAAGGCCAGGACGAGCAGCACGCCGAAGACGAGGGCGGCCAGGGCGGCGCGGGTGGATGCCGACTTCCACGTCGGCTCGCGCATCATGCGGTCGCGGCGCGCCTGGGCGGCCCGCTCCTTGTCGGACAGCTTGCGCTCGGCCGCGCTCGGCGGGCGACCCGTGCGACCGCGCGTCTCGATGACTCCGGCGGCGTTCCCGCGGTGCTTGCTGCGGCGCTTCTTCTTCGTCTGGGCCATGTGTGCCTACGAGCTTAGAGCGTCCTCGAGGGTGCGGCGGTTGGCCACGGGGACGTCTTCCGGAAAGCGGTCGAACGCCGCCCGGGGCGCGAGGCCCACGAGCTCGCAACGCTCGACCGGCGCATGCCTGGCGACCGCCGCGACGAGCTGCGCGAGGCTCGTGCTGCGGTGGTCCTCGACGTTGGTGGAGACCTGCGCCCGCGGGGTGGCGCCGGCGGTCAGCGCGAGCCCGAGCGCGCGCACGCCGGCGAGGCCCTCGGCGCCGCCCTCGCGGATGCGCGCGGCGATCGCGCGCGCCACCTCGACGGTCGCCGGCGCGGCGAGCTCGAGGTTGAAGGCGACGAGCGGCGGGCGGGCGCCGACGAGGGTCGCGCCGGTCTCGGGGTCCGGCGTCGCGGGGCCGAAGTCCGGCCGCAGCTCGCCGGCGGCGATGCGCTCGGTCAGGGCCGGCAGGCCACCGCGGCGCAGCTGCGCCCGCGAGCGGCCGGCGGCGAGCTCGCCGTAGAGGAACACGGGGATGCCGGCGCGGCCGAGCTCCTCCCCGGCGACGAGCGCGGCGGCGCAGGCGGCGCCGCGGCGGGCGGCGTCCAGCCAGACCAGCGGCGCGACGTCGAGCGCGCCGACATGCGGGTGGCGGCCGCGCTCGCTGCGCAGGTCGACGAGCGCCCGGCAGGCGCCCGCGCCCGCGACGAGGGCTGAGACGAGGGTGTCCGTGTCGCCGGCGAGCGTGTAGACGCTGCGGTGGTGGTCGGCGTCGGAGTGGACGTCGAGCAGCCGTGCTCCCGTCGATGTGAACGCGTCGCCGATCTGTGCGATCACGTCCGGGTCGCGTCCCTCCGACACGTTGGGAATGGTCAGCAGGAGGTCGTCGGGGTCCGGGCCGGGCGCGGGCATCGCGGCGCTCAGTCCAGCCGCCAGCGACCGGCGTCGAGCACCTGCGCGTCGCCGATCCACAGCGTCGGCTCGGTGACGACGACGTCGAGGTGGACCGGCACCGTGACGGTGCCGCCGATCCCCGCGCTGGCGCCGAACGCGATGTGCGCGGTGCCGAGGATCTTCTCGTCCTCGAGGATGTTGCCGGTCAGGGTCGCGCGATCGTTCGTGCCGACGCCGAGCTCGGCGAGGTTGCGCCCCAGCGGGCCGTGGGCGTCGAGCATGGCGAGGTACCGCTCGGCGTCGTCGCCGCTGCCCGCCGCGCCGGCCAGCCGGCCGTCGCGCACGGTCAGCAGGACGGGCTGCTGCGTGAGGCCGACGAGCCCCAGCGACGAGGTCGCGATCGTGCCCTCGCCGCCGGCGGGCGAGACGAAGCCCTCGCCGCACGGCAGGTTGCCGAACGCGCCGGGCGCCGCGAGGTCGCCCTCGTCGGAGATCGCCTCGCGCTCGCGCAGGTCGAGGCGGATGTCGGTCCCGTGGGGACACGTCAGGTGCGCCTCGTCGGATTCGCTCAACAGCGATGCCACCGCCCGGCAGCGCCGCGCGAGGACATCGAAGTCCGTGCTCATCAGGCGGGCGAGCATGTCCGCGGTGACGCCCGGCAGCGTCGCGCCGCGGTGGCCGAGCTCACACGCGCGCTTGCGCGCGCTCGTGTGCGACAGCGACGGCAGGCACGGCGCGATGAAGACGTCGGCGGCCGCCAACGCCGCCGCCACGGGGGCCGGTGGCTCGGTGCCGCGAGCCGGGTTGGGCGGCAGGATCGTCAGCACGGCGTCGCCGCCGGCGGCACGCGCCCCGGCCAGCAGGGCCTCGCCGATGGTGACGCTGCCGGGGTCGGCGACGACGAGCACCGTCTCCCCCGCCCGCACGCGCAGGCAGCGCTCGACGACGGTGGCGACGGCCTGCTCGAGCTCGCTCACCGGGTACCTGCGCCGCCCGCTCAGCCGCCGGAGTAGACCGCGACCTTGATGCGGCCGGAGCGATCCGAGCGCGTCAGCTGGGCGCTGGCCGTCGCGATGCAGCTCTTGGCTCCCTGCACGGGCATCTTGACCGCACGGACATCGGGCGTGCGGGTGCGGTACTCGCCGGTGCCGATGCGAGGCCGGCGATCCTTGAAGCAGCCGAGCTGCCAGTTGACCCGGACGGTCTGCTTGGGCGCCGCGCTGACGCGGATCGTCACCCGCCGCGGCGAGATCACCGTGCCGCGCGCCTGCGCGACGGCGAGCCGGCCCTCGCGGCGCGCCTCGTCCAGCTTGCCGCTGCGCACGGTGGGCGCCTCCGGGACGGGCTTGGTGTCGGCGCCGGGTAGCCGCGAGCGGTCGCCTTCGGCGAAGCCGCGGGCGGAATCGGGGCCGTCGTCGTCGCCGTCCCCGCCTCCCACGCCGCCTCCGCCGACCACGGCGATGATGACGATGACCAGAACGAGGATCACGACTGCCGGGATGAGGTACAGCGGTTTGATCGCCGGAATCGACGTCTTGATCTTCCTGACGAGCGGCTTCATCGCCGGAATCGACGTCCTGATCTTCCTGACGAACTTCTTCACACAGTTCCTTCCGTCGTCCTGGAGGCCGCCATCGTCGGCGCACCTTACGGCGAAGCGGCCGCACATGGCGCACGACGAAATCGCCTCCTGTCGCCACCGCGAATGCCCCGGCTACACTTCGCGCCCCCGCCGGAGTAGCTCAGTCGGTTAGAGCAGCGGAATCATAATCCGCGTGTCGGGGGTTCGAGTCCCTCCTCCGGCATCACGCGAAAGCCCTGCAGATGTGGGGCTTTTGTGGTCTTCCGCAGCGGCTCCCGTCCCACAATGCCCGTGCGACGAACCTCAGTGCCGATGCCGCGACGGGTGCTCTTCGCCGTAGGCCTCGACGGACTCGACCGTCCCGTCGGGGTGGTGGATCACGTGGTGGGTCGCGGCGGCGCGGGCGAGATCCCGACCACGCAGCACCGATTCCTCCCGCGTCGCGTGGACGCCGAACACGCGCTGGCCGGACCCGGCTTCGTTGGCCCAGTTTCCGGTGGCGGGCCGGTATACCGTGTGGACGCAGTCTCCGCTCATGGGGTCTGCCCACTCGGGAGCGTCATCGACCGGTCGGGGCGCCGACCCGGACAGCAGCGCGAAATGCTCGCTCAGCCGGTCATGCGTCTGCCGTGCGCCGTGGCGCTCGGCGTGGGCCTCCGCCCGCGTGGGTCGCGGAACCCCCGTCGCGGGCATGCCGCCGGGTAGAACCGTGAGTGCCGGCGCTGGCACGTCGGAGGCTGTCGGTCGCTCGCGCGCCACGAATGGCCCACTCTCGTTCGTAGGGGTGGCCCGCGCAGACCGCCGCACTCCGGCTTCGTTCTGCACAGGCCCTGGCCCTGCGACCGTACCGCGAATGTCAACGTGCGGGCGTTGGTGGCGAAGCGTGTAGCCCTCGAGCGCGGCGAGTGCGAGGACGACCGCTGGTGTCATGATCCCCCGAAGCGGTCGCTGGATGCCTCCATGAGAAATCTGGAAAGCCCATACCACCTGACCAGACACCCGCGCAGGTCCTGCCGAAAAACTTCTTGCGGCCATGTCTGCTGCTGCTCCTGCGCGAGCAACCGGCGCATGGCTATGACCTGCTCGAGCGTCTGCGCCCGCTGGGCTTCAACCGCGACGACCCGGGGCGGCTGTACCGCGCGCTGCGTGCGCTGGAGACCGACGGTCTCGTGCGCTCGGTCTGGGAGAAGTCGTCCAGCGGCCCCGACCGGCGCATGTACGAGCTCACGCGCGAGGGCATGGAGACGCTGCACGAGTCCGTCACCGCGCTGAAGCTGACCAGCGAGCTGCTCGATGTGTTTCTCAGTCGCTACACCGAGTTCGTCGCGCTGAAGCCCGGCAAGGGCGCGCGCGCGCGACGCGACTGACGTCGCCACCCATCGCGCGTCAGGCGACCGGTCGGGCGGTGCGGCGTGGCGAGACGGCCGCGACGGGATCCGGCGCGGCCGGTGCCGAGATCGCGATCGGCGGCTCGATGAGATGCGGTCGCAGCGGCGGACCATCGGGGGCGAACCAGGGCTCGTGCGCCGGCGCGTCGGGGGTCAGCTTCCACTTGCGCCCGACGCGCTCGATGGCGATGGGATAGATCGTCAGGGAGCCGTCGGCCTGGATGTGCATTCGCAGGAAGTGCTTCTGGTCCTGGTGGTGAAGCGGCGCGTAAGCCTCGGTGTTGTGCAGGCCGAGGTACCCGGTCGCCCAGAGATATCCGGCCATCCCGACCATGCCGGAGATGCCGCCCACCAGCCAGACCAGGCCGAGGAAGGTCAGCAGGGCGGGCACGCCTTCGGGCGCCAGCCCCGCCGAGAGGTACGACGACGCCATCAGCACCCCGGAGACGCTGGACACCTGCAGCGACGAGTGCGCCAGCCCGAGCAGGATCCGACCGATGCCGCTGGCGTCGTGGGCGAAGCGGACCATCCCGACGAGCGACGCCAGCACGAGCAGGCTCAGCAGGAACGCCGTCGGGCTCTCCCACATCGCGCGCAGCAGGTCGCCGACGCCGAGCGACACATAGCGGTCCTCCAGGTGCAGCCCGAGCATGAACACCAACAGCACCTGGACGGTGCCGAACACCGCGGCGAGCGGGATGTTGTAGGCGGGCATCAGCCAGATCCGCTTCCTCAGCCCCTTCGAGAACGAGGCCGACGGATAGGTGCGCGCCTTGCGGTAGGCGGTCGGTCCGTCCGGCCCCGGGAGGTCGGCCCGCTCGGGGAGGTTGTGCGTGGGGTGCAGGAACGCGCCGCCGCCGCCCGACTCGATGTGGTGGCGCGCGCCGTCCTGCTCCTCGTAGCGCGAGTAGTAGTGCTTGCCGCTCTTGAGGTAGAGCAGCAGCCGGGCGCCGCTGCGCTGGATGATCTCGCGCTCCAGGTAGGCGACGTCGCGGTCGGAGTGGACCTCGGTCTGCTTGCGACCGCTCTCGACCTCCTTGGACATGCACAGGACGACGCGGTCTCCGGGTTTCATCTGGTCGGCGGCGACCTCGGCGAAGTAGCGCAGCTGGACCTCGTCGATCGAGGCGCCGAACTGGATGTCGATGCCCCACAGCCACCAGCCGCTGGGCAGCTTGATCGCGAAGTAGCTGCGCCGCTGGCGCGTTCGCCAGCCGCCGATCGAGCGGTGGCGACAGAAGATGCTCGTGAAGTTGACGAGCCCGTCGTACCAGTCGTGGCTGCCCGGGATCGCGAACAGCTCGGGCGCCTCGCCCTCGGCGCACGGAAACGCCGCGCTGTAGGGGCCGAGCATCCGGTTCTCGTACTCGATGGCCTTGGGCACCGGGTACACCGCGTCGCCCCCGAAGACGAGCAGCTGCCCGCGCTCGGTGCGATGGGTCTCCCCGTCGCCGTCGCAGTCGACGTCGATGCCCTCCGCCGCCAGGAGCGAAGCGATCGTGTAGGTCGAGTTCCAGCCGTCGCCGAGGTCGGCGACGTAGTCGAGCCACAGCTCCGTCCCGCCGGAGTGATCGGGCACCTCGGCCGGCTCGCGCGCCTGCTGCTCGCGGCTGTCGGCGTAGGAGCTGAACATGCCCGACAGCAGCACCCGTACGGCGGTGTCGACGAGCTGGTGGGGATCGAACCACCGCACCATCGGACGGCGCACGAAGCCCAGTTCGGACTCCCGTGCCGGGCGAGCCGGACAGGGAGGCGGCGCGTCCACGGAGTCATGGGCTGGATCGGCCACGGCCCGACATCCTCGCACCAGCGCGGCGGCGCCAGCTCTGCGACGGGCGATCCTCAGAGCGCGGCGCCCTTGCGCCCGTTGCACGGCGCGCACAGGATCTGCAGGTTCTCGACCGTGCTCGCGCCCCCCAGCGCGAGCGGGATGACGTGGTCGTATTGCAGCTCAAAGCCCGCGCCGCACTGCACGCAGCGCCCGCCGTCACGCTCGAAGACCGCGAGCCTTACCGCCCGCGGGATCGGCTCGCGGCGGGCACGTTCGGGCAGGGAGGCCGCGCCGAGCGCGGTGTGCGCGCGCTCCAGCCGGCGCCGGCCGCGCATCTGGCGCTCGTAGGCGAGCGCGAGGACGTCGCGCGCGGCGAGGCCGTCCTCCTCCCACCAGAAGCGGTCGCAGCACCACCAGTAGCGGCGTGCCTCGCACTCCAGCAGGCAGACCGCCTGCGCGCGCTGAAGCTCCTGCGCGCGGGCCAGCTCGCCCGCGCGCAGCCCGCGCGCGGCGCGCAGGCCGCCGGCGCAGAACACATGGCGCCGCCACAGCCAGGCGCCCTGCGCTTGGAATCCGGCGTCCCTGGCCTCGCGCAGCTGCACGGGCACAGCACAGCCGACGGGCGGGACGGCGCGCAAGATCGCGCCCACGCCCCGGCCACCGCCGCGCCGGCCCGGCCCTACGTCAGCGCGGCCACGAGCTCGCGGCGGCCCTTGATGCCGAGCTTCATGTAGACGCGGCCGAGGTGATTCTCGACCGTCTTCGGAGACACGAAGAGATCCTGCGCGATGTCGCGGTTGGAGCGCCCGCCCGACGCCAGCTCGGCGATCCGCCGCTCCGACGCCGTCAGGGAGTCGGCGCCCGAGAACATGAGCTTGCGCGGGCGGTCGCCGAGCGCGGCCAGCCCGTCCAGCGCGCGGGCGCGCAGCGCGCGCGCACCGCAGCCATCGGCGAGCTCGGCCGCGCGGCGCAGCGGCTCGTGCGCGTCCGAGCGCCGCCGGGCAACGCGCAGCGCCGCGCCGTAGTCGACGAGCGCGCGCGCGAGCTCCAGCCGCCACGGGGCCGTCTCGAGCAGCGCGACCGACTGCTCGAGCAGCTCCAGGCGGCGGTCGGGGTTCACGCGGGCGTTGAGCCGCAGCGATGCACCGACGTCGCTGGCGGTGCCCCAGCGGCGGGCGAGCCCGAGCTGCTCGGCGGCCAGGGTGCGCGCCTGCGCCTCCTCCCCCAGCCGCTGCAGGGCGATCACTGCCGGCGCGCGCCACGGGACCGACGGCGTGTCGATCCGCGCCGTGACCACCTGCGCGCCGAGTTCGAACGCGTCGCGGCGCGCGAGCGCCGCGTCGTCGCGGGCCAGCGCGACCGAGGCGCGGACCTGGCGCAGCCGCGTGACCGGGATGAGGTCCGGCGCGTCCGGACAGTCGGCGTCGAAGCGCGCGACGACGGCCTCGGCGCCGTCGACGTCGTCGCGCTCGAGCGCCGCGAGCACGAGAAAGCGCGCTGCCACCGCGCGCAGGGCGACGATCGCGGCACCGGGATCGGAGAACGCCAGCGCCGCCATCGCCGCAGCGGCGTCGGCCTCCGCGACCGCGACGTCGCCGCGTCGCCAGGCGACCGTCGCGGCGGTGCAGCTGACCGCGGCGAACTCCACCGGCGCACCGCCACCCTCGCGCAGCCGGCGGCGGGCATGCTCGACCTCCGCGTCCGCGGCGTCGACCCCGTCGGCGGCGACGAGCGCGTTGACGGCGTTGCCCCACGGGATCAGCCCGTCGGCGGCGTCGGCGGCGTACGCGCCGTCGCCGAGCGCGCGCCGTGCCAGCGCGGCGACCTCGCTCGCCGGCCGCACGTCGTACATCCCGCGCTGGGCGAGCAGCGCCAGCAGCGTGCGCTGCGCGCGGTCGGTGCCCGGCAGGTCGGCGAACGAGCGCAGCCGCTCGGCGTAGCGCTCGGTCGCCTCGGGGAGATAGGAGGACAGCGTCGCCAGGCGCGCCTCGAGCACGATCGCCGGCGGCTCGCGGGCGGCCTCCGGCGGCCAGGCGTCGAGCGCCGCGCCGAGCTCCTCCAGCGCGGCGGCCGGACCGTCGATGGCCAGCGTCGCCGAGGCGATCGCCGCGACGCGCTCGGCGCGCTCGGGCAGGGTCTGCGCCGCCCGCGCGGCGGCGCGCAGCTGCTCGCGGGCGGCCGCCCATGCGCGCGCGCGCAGCAACGCGGCACCGAGCTCGGCGGCGATCGCGTCGTCACCGGGCGCCTCCTCCTGGGCGCGGCGCAGATGGCGCACCGCGGTCGGCGCGTCGCCGTCGGCGAGCAGCTGCGCGGCGGCCGTCCGCAGCAGCGCCGCCGCCTCGGGCAACGTGCCGGCGGGCGCCGCGGCGAGATGCGCGGCGACGCGCTGCAGCGGCGCGCCGGCGGCCTGCAGCTCGACCGCGGCGGCGGCATGCAGGGCGGCGCGCTCGCCCGGGCCGAGCTCGGCGAGCACGGCCTCGCGGACGACCGGGTGCGTGAAGCACAGCTCGCCGCCGCCGCCGTCGAGGACGTGGCCGGCGACGAGCGCGTCGAGCGCCGGCGCCAGGCGCTCGGCGCCGATCCGCGCGAGCGCGGCCGCGAAGCGGGTGTCGCTGCGGGCGCCGAGGACGGCGGCCGCGGCGGCGAGCGTGACGGCATCGTCGGGCAGCCGCGACAGCAGCGCGCGCGAGATCGTCGCGGGCCCCAGCCCGGTGATCGCGGCGGCCGTCGCCGGATCGTCCTGGGCCAGGCCGCGTGCGTCGAGCTCGGCGACGAGCTGGCCCGCGAGGAACGGGTTGCCGCCGCTGGCCGTGTGCAGCGCCGCGAGCACGGCCGGGGCGGGCGCGACGTCGTCGCGGGCGCACAGCTCGGCGGTCGCCTCGGGCGAGAGCGGCTGGGGCAGCAGCCGGTGCCCGTCGCGGGCGGCGGCCAGCTCGGCCAGCGGGCCGCTGCGCTCGGCCGGCGGTCGCGTGCCGACGATCAGCGCGATCGGCAGGTCGGCGATCCGGCGCGCGAGGTGCGCGAGAAACCGCAGCGATGGCGCGTCGGCCCATTGCGCGTCGTCGACGGTGATCAGCAGCGGGCGGTCGGCGGCGAGGTCGGCCGCGACCCACCACAGCGCGTGCAGCGAGCGCGCGAGCGTCGCGTCGCCGGCGCCGGCATCCTCGGGCGCGCGCTCGAGCACGGCCAGCGCGGTGCCGGCTGGCCCGGCCAGCAGCTGCTCGCGCTGCTCTCCGCGAACGCGCGAGAGCGAGCGCTCGACGAGCTGGCGCACGACCGCCCACGGGATCGCGCGTTCGAGCTCGTCGCCGACGGCGTGCAGGCGCCCGAAGCCGCGCAGCTTGGCCAGCGCGCGCGCATCGGCGACGAGCCGCGACTTGCCGATCCCCGCCGGGCCCTCGATGACGAGCAGGCTCCCGCGCCCGTCCGCCGCGCCGCCGAGCGCATCGGCGATGCCGTCGAGCTCCGTCTCGCGCTCCAATGTCGTGGCCACGTCCCTCGTCCCCCTCCGCAAAGACGGTACAGCGGGGTCCGCCGGCGGGCTACGCGAGCGCCGCGGGGCGCCGTGACAGGTCCGCCAGGAACCCCTCGAGCGCCAGCGGGTGGCCGAGGTGGAAGCCCTGGCCGTGGGTCACGCCGAGCTCGCGCAGGAGCGCGACGGTGGCGGCGTCGCCGACGTGCTCGGCGATCGTCTCCTTGCCCAGACCGCGGGCGATGTCGACGACGGACTGGATGACGAGCCGGTCGGTGGTCGTCGAGCAGCAGTCGCGCACGAACTCGCCGTCGATCTTCAGGATGTCGAAGCGCACGTGCTTGAGGTAGTAGAAGGAGCCGAAGCCCGCCCCGAAGTCGTCGAGCGCGAAATGGCAGCCCAGCCCGGCGAGCTGGTCGGAGAACTGGCGCGCGCGGCTGATGTTCGCGATCGCCGCCGTCTCGGTGATCTCGAAGATCACGCGGCCGGGATCGAGGCCCGTCTCGCTCAGCTCGCGCTCGATGACGCGCAGCATCTGCGGATCGCCCATCGACGCGCCCGAGAGGTTGATCTCCACGCGCGGCCGGACGCCGCCGACGTCGCCGGCGGCCGCGACCGCCCGCATCGCCCGTGAGACGGTCATCGCGTCGATCTGCTGGACCATCCCGAGGCGCTCCGCGGTCGACAGAAACGCGCCCGGCGGGATCAGGTCGCCGTGCTCGTCGACCATCCGCAGGAGCACCTCGAACTGCGTCATGACGCCGGTCGAGAGGTCGAAGATCGGCTGGGCGACGTGCGTGAAGCGATCCTCCTCGAGCGCCACCCGGATCCGCTCGGCCCAGGTGATCCGGCCGCTCATGCGCGCCTGGGCGTGCTCGCCGCGCACGTGCACGGCGACCTGGTTGCGGCCGGCCTCCTTGGCGTCGTACATCGCCAGGTCGGCCGACACGAGGACGTCCTCGCCGCGCAGGTCGGCGGTCGCCTCGAACATCGCGACGCCGATGCTCGCGGTCATCGTGCGCTGTCCCTGGCCGGTTCCCGGCAGCGCGATCCGCTCGGCGCGCAGCGCGTCGAGCAGATCGTCGGCGACGCGCTCGGCCGACGCGCGGGTGGCGCGCGGCAGCAGCGCGGCGAACTCGTCGCCGCCGAGCCGCGCGAGCACGTCGGTGTCGCGCAGCCGCGACTGCAGGACGGTGGCGACGCGCGCGATGAGCTGGTCGCCGGCGGCGTGGCCGAGCGTGTCGTTGATGTACTTGAAGTGGTCGAGGTCGAGCAGCAGCAGCGCTCCGTCGGAGCCGTAGCGGCGCACGAGGTCGGCGTGCGCGTCGAGCTGGTTGGCGAAGCTCGTGCGGTTGTGCAGGCTCGTGAGCGGGTCGTGCGTGGCGAGGTAGTGCAGGTTCTCCTCGTAGTGGCGGCGGTGGGTGACGTCCTGCACCTGCACGAGGTAGCGGCGCGGAGCACCGGCCTCGTCGGTGATCGTCGTCGCCTGCAGCGAGACCCAGATCGGCGCGCCGCTGGCGTGCAGGAAGCGCGTCTCGACCTTGTACTGGTCGCGCTCACCCGACAGCAGCGCGCTGACGACCTGCCGGTCGTCTCCGGCGTCGACGACGTGCGTGAGCGTGTCGAAGCGCTTGCCGGCGAGCTCCTTGACGCTGCGGCCGGTGAGATCGCACAGCGCCGTGTTGACCCGCACGACGCGGCCGTCGGCATCGGCGAGCGCCATGCCGATCGGCGAGCCGTCGAAGGCGCCGCGGAAGAGCTCCTCGGCCGTGCGCAGCTCGACGAGCTCGCGCTTGCGGGCGCTGATGTCGCGGATGGCGCTGGAGACCATCGTGCCCTCGTCGGTCTCGATCGGGCCGAGGCTGATCTCGACCGGGAACTCGCTGCCGTCCTTGCGCAGGCCGTAGAGCTCGAGGTCGCCGCCCATCGGCCGCGCGACCGCGTCGCGGCCGTAGTTCTTGACGTGGTGGCGGTGCTGCGGGCGCAGGCGCCGGGGGATCAGCTCGGAGATGCTCTGCCCGACGAGCTCCTGGCGGCGGTAGCCGAACAGGCGCTCGGCCTGCGCGTTGACGAGCGCGATATGGCCGTGGCCGTCGACGATCACCATGGCGTCCGGCGCCGCCTCCAGCAGCGCGCGGAACTTGCGCTCCGAGCCCCACAGCAGCTGGTCGCCGCGCATGAGCCGGCGCAGCACCTGGAAGTAGAGGCTGCGGGATCGGTACAGCAGCCAGCGCAGAACCTCGCCGAGCGTGATCATCGCCGGCGCCGCCCGCTCGTGGGGGCGGCCGTCGGCGTCGAGCTCGGTCCGCGCCACTCGGGCTCCTGCTCGAACTTCAGCAGCAGGTTGCGCTTGCGGAAGTGGCGAAACAGCGGGCCGTAGGTGAAGCGCTGGAAGTTCGCCGCCGCGTTGCCCCAGGGATCGGGCTCCATGAACGGCATGAACTTGTCGGGAAAGCCGGGCATGGTGCAGCCGATGCAGATGCCGCCGGCGTTCGGGCAGCCGCCGATGCCGTTGACCCACCCGCGCTGGGGCACGTTGCAGACCGCCGCCGGGCCCTTGCAGCCGAGCTTGACGAGGCAGCGCGAGTCGTTGCCGTAGGTCGTGGCGAACTGGCCCTGCTCGGTGAAGCCGGCGCGGCTGCAGCCCTCGCGCGTCGTGCGCCCGAACAGGCGGATCGGGCGCAGGCGCTCGTCGAGGACGGGGGGCGGGCCCACCCCGCCGGCGAACAGGACGAGCTCGAGCAGGACGGAGGTCATGTTGTCGGGCTGGGCGGGACAGCCGGGGATGCAGACGATCGGCACGCCGAGGCGCGACCGCCAGCCCCAGCCGAGGAAGTCGGGCAGGCCCATCGCGCCGGTCGGGTTGTTGCGCATCGCCGGCACACCGCCGTACGTCGCGCACGTGCCGACGGCGACGAGCGCGGCGGCCTTCGGCGCGAGCCGGTCGATCCACTCGTTGACGGTGATCGGCTGCCCGTCGATCGGGTCGACGCCGAACCCGGTCCAGTGGCCCTCGCCGCTGCGCCGCTCGTCGCCGATCGCGCCCTCGACGACGAGCAGGAAGGGGTCGAGCAGACCCTCCTCGGCGTCGTACCAGGCCTGGAGGAAGTCGGACCCGTTCTCGTAGCCGAGCATCGGGTTGTGCAGGACCACGCGCGGGCTGTCGGGGATGACGCCGCTGAGCAGGTCCTCGAGGCTCGGCGACGTGGCGCTCGTCATCGCCACGGACTCGCCGTCGCACCCGAGGCCGGCGGTCATCCACAGCACATGGATCGTCGCCGGTCCGGTGACAGTCGTCTCGGGGCCGATCTCCCCCTCCGCGGCGGCGGGCGCCACGGGCGTGCTGCCGTTTGTTGAATGAGGATTCTCTCGATACACGATGTGCCGAAGCTCGATGCAACATTTGTCGGCAGAACAGCGTTCGCGCATTAGCCAGCGGCGTTTCGCGCCGAGGCGGGTCGCTGCGCGGCGCGGACGCGCGCGGGACTACGCGGCGCGCTGCTGTTCGCGCTCGGCGTAGTACGCCTCGAACGCGTCACAGCGCCGGCGGTGCTCGGCCTCGACGCGCGCCATCACGAACAGCGGCTCGGCATCGTCGCTGGCCGGCTCCTGGCGAAAACTCGTCCCGCCGCCGCAACGCGGACAGCAGCCGCCCTTGGCCTGGTAGGGCCACCAGTTCACGAGGCACTCCGAGCAGAAGTACGACATGTGCATGTTGTGCTTATCGGCACGATGTCGAGGCGATGTGACGGAATTGCGCCGTGCGTCTAGTACTCGGCCGGAGCGCCGACGCTCCTCATGTCGTGACGTTCTGACGTGATCGCTGGGCGAAGCAGTGGTCCGGCAGGCGGTGCGCGCTTGGCACACGCCCCGCGGCTCCCGAGAGAGCGAGCGCTCGTCCTCGCGCCGAGCAGCGTTCGGCGTCTGGCCGGCGCAGCGCTCCCTGCAGGCGAACGCGCACCCCGGTTGGTCGGGGCGCGCCGAGTGCGATATCCGCACCGTGCGCGCCCGGACCGAGCGTGCCGTGGCCCTCGGGACGCCAAGTGCGGATAAGCGGCGGCGACGTCCCAGCTGCCGTCCCTTTTGAGATGCGCTCACAGCCCGCCCCGACCAACGCTGGGCGTTCAGGCCCAGGCGACCCAACCTGGACCGCCGCCAGGTTTCGGATCTATGGCAGCGGGTGGGGCGCGGGGGCGGCTCGCGCACCGGCGACGGATCGTTCGGGATCGGGCTGACGAAGGGCGCTCGCGCCCTGCACGTCGGTGAGCGTGAGCGTCATGAGCGCCGTGCGGTCGGGCGTGCCACCCCCGCTCAGCAGCCGCTCGGCCTGATGGGCGACGACGTCGTCGAAGAGGTTGCGCGCCGTGCGCGCGTTGCCGAAGTAGCGGTCGCGCGCGGCGTGCAGGCGCTCCATCACGCGCTGCAGCTCGGCCCGCGCCTGCGCGTCGAGCGCGTAGTCGGCGGCGGTCGCGAACGTCTCGAAGATCTGCACGAGCTCGGTCGGTCCGTAGTCCTCGAAGTGGATCGTCTCGCCGAAGCGGCTGCGAAAGCCCGAGTTCGTGGCGAGGAACTCGGTCATCTCGTGCGGGTAGCCCGCGGCGATGACCGCCAGCCGGTCGCGATCGTCCTCCATGCGCTTGAGCAGCTCGACGACCGCCTCGGGTCCGAAGTCACCGTGGCTGTCGGGCCGCACGAGCCCGTAGGCCTCGTCGAGGAACAGCACGCCGTCGAGCGCGCTGTCGACCGCGGCGGCGGTCTTCGTCGCCGTCTGACCGACGTAGCCCGAGACGAGGTCCTCGCGCGTGACCTCTACGACACGGTCGGTCGCCAGCAGGCCGAGGCTCTTGTAGAGGCGCCCGAACAGCCGCGCGACCGTCGTCTTGCCGGTGCCCGCGCCGCCCTGGAAGACGAGATGCAACGAGACCTGCACGGTCTTCAGGCCCGCGGCGCGCCGCATCGAGGCGATCCGCAGCAGCTCGGCGAGGCGGCGCACCTCGGCCTTGACGGCGGCCAGGCCGATGAGGGCGTCGAGCTCGGCGAGCACGGCGTCGAAGGCCGCCTGGTCGAAGCGCAGCGAGGCCGGATCGGGCGCCGGCGGGCGCGGGCCGCGCTCGGCGGGCGCGTCGGCGCGGGCCGCGGCGGGCGCGGCGTCGCCGTCGCGATCGCCGTGGCGGTCGCGCCCGCCGTCGCGCCCGGACGGGCGGTCGCCGGGCGCCGGAGCACGGTGGGGGCGCAGCGCGTCGAGCGCGTCGCGCGCCGCGCGTGCCAGCTTGTCGCGCGCGTCGCCCGGCGCGTGCTCGGCGACGGCGATCGCGGCGCGCAGGCTCTCCTCGGCGTCGGCGCGGCGCGACAGGCGGCGCAGGGACTCGGCGCGCGCGATGTGCGCGTAGGCGACCGGATAGAAGGCCGGCCCGATCGCGGCGGCGAGCGCGATCGCCTCGTCGAACGCCGCCAGCGCGCGTTCGTCGGCCCCGCGATGCGAGCGCGCCAGCCCCACCCGGTAGCGCAGGTCGAAGAGCTCGTGGCCGCCCTCGCCGGCTGCGAGCAGCGCCGCGATCGCCTCGGTGAACGCCTCCTCCGCCAGCGGGTAGTCGGCCTGGCGCATCGCGCGCTCGCCGCGGTGGGCGTGCAGCTTCGCCGCCAGCCGCGGCGGCGAGCCGAGCGCCTCGAGCGTCTGGCGGGCGAGGCGCTCGAATCCCTCGGCGCGTGACAGGTCGCCGTCGTGGATGAGCTCGGCGGCCTGGCGCAGGTAGGAGTCGAAGCGATCGGACACGGGGCGCGAACGCTACCGGCGCCCGTGGCGGGCGGTGGCCGAGGACGTGGCTGTGCACTGCGGGGACAAGAACCGGCCGGGGCCGGGGATCTCCACGCGAATCGACGCGTGAGCGGCCGTGACGCGTCGCGTGCGGATAGCGCACCCAGGACCTGCCGGACCCCACCGTCGGGTCGGTGTGTCGAATGAGCGTCGCTCCGCGTGCATGATTCGACACACCGTCGCCGGCCGCCGCCCGCGGCCGGGACGTTCGCGTGGCGCGGGTAGCCTGGACGCCATGGACGCACGACGCGTCGCGCAGGGCGCGACCACCACGCTCGGCATCGTCGCGACCGCCGCCGTCGCACGGCGGGCCTGGCGCTCGTCGCCGCTCACGATCGCCCGCATGAGCGGGACGTCGATCACGGGGCCCGACGCGGTGGGCTGGGTGACCGACTTCCTCAACGCCGCCTACTACGCGCGCCTGCCCGAGCTGCGCGACGTCGACGACCTCAGGCTCGCGTTCGCGATCCTCACGACGCGCTGGCACCAGCATGGCCACCATCGCCTGCACGCGCACGACGTGCTCGCCTTCCACCGCGCGTTCTTTCGCGAGCGGATCATCGACAGCGCCCACACCCCGCGCGGCACGCTGGATCGCGAGCAGCTCCTCACGGGCGCCGCACGGCTGATCGGCCCCTGGTTCGAGGAGGCGTACGGCGACGACGAGCGCCGCGCCCACGGCATCGTCTTCGAGACGACGGCCGCCCGCGACGCCTACAAGCCCGAGTACCGGCTGCGCCACGGCAGGCTCGGCGAGCTCACGCCGCCCGCGCGCGACCGCAAGGAGCAGGTCTGGCACACCTACAAGCCGGTGGCGATCGCCTCCGCGCAGCGCACCCTGGCGGCGCTCGCCCGGCCCGAGACCTGGCCGGATTACGGCAGCGACCTGGGCCGCTTCACCGCCGTGCGCAGCACCGCCGGGCTGGCCGGCCAGACGTTCGAGATCGAGATCATCAGCGCGCTGTCGCCGCGCACGCCGGCGATCCTGCGCGGATACGTGACCGTGACGCGCTTCTTCACGCGCGACGAGCACCCCGACGACCTCACGAAGTACGCGGCTCGCCTCAGCGAGCTCATGGTCCGCTACGGCCGCGACGAGCCGCCGGCGTATCCGCCCGGCTGCACGCCGCTGGCCGTCATCTGCGTCGACACGCACGAGGGACACTTCATGGGCCGCGGCCGCAACCGGCTGCTCGCCTACGAGCTCGACGGCCAGCCCTACCTGCGCGCGGCGGGCACCTGGGACGACCTGCCGGTCACGCTCGAGCAGGCCTACCGCAGCCAGGGCCGCAAGGCCCAGCAGGCGTTCTGGGGCGACGAGCGGCCCGAGTCGAGCATGCTCCAGCAGATCGCGCTGAGGACCGCGTGAGCGGGGCCCGCTACGACGCGATCGTGGTGGGATCGGGTCCGAACGGGCTGTCGGCGGCCGTGACGCTGGCCCGAGGCGGGCGCAGCGTGCTGTGCGTCGAGGGCGCCGCGACGCTCGGCGGCTGCGCCCAGACCGCGGAGCTCACGCTGCCCGGCTTTCAGCACGACGTCTTCTCGGCCGTGCACCCCGTCGGCATCGCCTCCCCCGTCTTCGCCGACATGCAGCTCGACCGCCACGGCCTGCGCTGGATCCAGCCCGAGCTGGCGATGGTCCACCCGCTGCCGGGTGGCCGCGGCGCGGCGCTCTCGCGCGACCTCGCGTACACCGTGGCCTCGCTCGAGGCGCTCACGGACGGCGACGGCCGCCGCTGGGAGGCGCTCGTGACGCCCTACCTGCGCCACTGGGACGCGCTGCGGACGACGATGCTCGCCGGCTTTCCCCCGGTGGCCGGCGCGGCGCGGATGGTCGGCGCCTTCAAGGTCAGCGGCATGCTCGAGTTCGCCCGCATGCTGCTCATGCCCGCCGAGGCGCTCGCCGGCGAGATATTTCGCGGCGACGGCGCGAGCCTGCTGTACGGCTCGTCGATGCACGGCGACGTGCCGCTGAACGCCGCGGGCAGCGCCATCGCGGGCCTCTGGCTGAACCTGCTCGGCCACGCCGTCGGCTGGCCGAGCCCGGAGGGCGGCGCGGGCGCGGTCACCGGCGCGCTGGCCGGCCGCCTGCGCGAGCTCGGCGGCGAGACGCGGACCGGCGCGCCGGCGCAGCGCGTCCTGGCCAACCGGCGCGGCGTGACCGGCATCGAGCTCGCCGGAGGCGAGCGGATCGCCGCGCGCACCGTCATCGCGACGACGACCCCGCACGGCCTCGTCACGATCGCCGGCGACGTGCTCGGCGACGACTACGTGCGCCGCGCGGTGCGCTTTCGCTACGGCCCGGACACGGTCAAGCTCGACTGGGCCCTCGACGCGCCGATCCCCTGGGAGAACGAGGACGCGCGCCGCGCCGGCACCGTGCACGTCGGCGGCGCCCCGGCGGCGATGCGCGCCGTGCTGCACGACGTCGCCGGCGGGAAGCTTCCCGCGCAGCCGTTCCTGCTCTCCGGCCAGCAGACGATCGCCGACCCGACGCGCGCCCCCGCCGGCAAGCACACGGCGTGGGCCTACACCCACACGCCCTCCGGGATCGACTGGTCGGTGACGCGGCGCGAGGAGTTCGCCGACGCGATCGAGAGCTCGATCGAGCGCTTCGCGCCCGGCTTCCGCGACCGCGTGCTCGCCCGCCACGTCATGACCCCCGGCGACCTGCACGCGCGCAACGCCAGCCTGCCGGGCGGCGACGTCGGCCACGGCAGCTACGCGATGGACCAGCTCATCTTCCGCCCGGTGCCCTCGCTGGCGCCGTACGCGACGCCCGTGCGCGGGCTGTTCATCGGCGGCGCGTCGACGTTCCCGGGCGGCGCCGTGCACGGCGTCAACGGCCACGCGGCGGCGCGCGCGGCATTGCGCGAGGCCCGGATGCCACGTCTGCCGAGCCTCGGTCGCGGACGCCGGCACGGCAACTCGATCGGCGCTGGACAGCAGGAGTAGCCTGGGCTCATGAGCCCTATTCCAGGTGAGCCGCTGCATCGCCAACAGCCCGAGCTGGGCGATCTGACGACCAAGGACGGACGCAAGGTCAAGCTCAAGCTCCCCGGCGCGCTGCCGCAGCGCATGAAGCCGGCGGCGACCGAGCAACGCGGCACCGAGGAGCCGCCGCGCGACAACCCGGCGCCGCCGCACAACCCGATGCACGGGATGTGACGGCGGCGGGTCCGCTCCCGCACGGGAGCGGGTCCCGCCCCGCGCGTTGACGGAGGACACGCCGCTCCGGCTCGCCCCGCCGCCGCATGCGAACATGCGTTCGTGACGTCCCAGGGCTCCGCCTACGCGCGCTTTCAACGCGCGCTCAAGACCGGTCGCGCCTCGCTGGCGTGGAACGCCGCGACCGAGCTCGAGCACATCGACCTGCAGGACGCGCTCGCGCTCGTGCTGCTCGTCGTCGGCGAGCCGCTGTTCGCGCGCGCCGCCGCCCGCTGGCTGGGGCGTCTGTGCCTGGAGACGCCGGTCTCGCTGCGCCAGGCGCAGCTGCTCGCGGTGAGCCTCGCCGGCCTCCCCGACCGGGCCGCCGCGGCGGCGCTGGCGGCGGGTTGCGCGGACCTCGGGCTTTCCCGCGCGGCGCTCACCGCGCGCACGACGTACGCGCTGGGCGAGCGCTAGCCGCGGGGTGCTTCGGGCTCGGCCGCCGAATAGCCGCCCGCGTCCAGACGCTGCACCCGGCCCTGCTTGACGAGCCGGGAGATCGTGGCCGCAGCCGCATTCGCGGAGATGCCAAGCGCCGCGGCGACCGCCGGGCTCGTGCTGCCGGGCCCGCTGCGCAGCTGCGCGATGACGCGCATCTGGGTCTGGCCGGGGGCGGCGCGCTTGGGGTGCGACCGCGACGCGCGCCGGCGCGAGGATCGCGTGGCGGCGACGCGCTTGACGGGGGCGAGGATGGGCGCGGCGTGCGGCGGCGACAACGCGGCGACGCCCTCGGCCGCAATCCGGTCCAGTGCGTCAGCGGCACGCTGCAGGCGCTCGAGCTCCTCCACGGCGGGACGGAGGATCGCGATGCGCTCAGCGAGCTCGAGGCGGATGCGGTCGAGCATGTCGGGCACCGCGATCAGCATAGTCCTCTGTCATTAATTTGGTGCACGCAATTGCACAATAATTGGCTCATCCGGTGCCCGGATGTGAGTGATTTCCGAGTACGAGCGCGAGCAGGCTGAGCGCGATGAGCATCGAGCCGACCCGGACGCAGTTGTCGCCGTCGAGCCAGCGTGTGCGCGCCGCGAGCCGCCCCCCGGGACGCAACATGGCGACGATCAGCCCGGCCAGCAGCAGCTCGTTCAGCGTTGCGGTCATATCGGTGATCGCCAGCGGCTCGGGCCGGCCGGCCCACGGCCCGATCGGCAGCCCCACGCTGCGCGAGATCAGCCAGAGAGCGACGACGGCGAGGCTGCCCGCTGCAATGGTCGTGAGCCAGCGGCGGTCGCCCGGGCGACGGTAGACGACGAACGCCGACAGCACCTGGGCGTAGGCCAGCACGCCGAAGAAGACGCCGAACAGCCAGTAGTGCGGCGCATGGTCGATGGCGGCCTTCGCGTGGATGAGCCCCGTGACGGCCGACAGACCCACGAGCAGCAGCAGACGCTCGGATCGCCCGGCGGACACCGTCTGCGTCCCCCCGCTCTCCTGCGCTGCGTCGATCACGAGCTCCCCGTGCACCTCGCCGGCCATATACGCACGATAGGTCGCAGCGGAGCTCGGTGGCGCCGGGTTGGCGCGGGGGCGATCATCGGCGCTGTCACACGATGCCGCGTGATGCGCGGCCGCTGCCGCGACGCAGACAGGTCGCGAGGCACGGTCCTGCGTGCCACCGGCGGCGCGATCGAGCTGCGCGGGCTGCTCGACGACTGCACCGAGCGCGACCTCGCCTCCATACTGCGGCGCGCGGGCCCGGTCGTCCACGGACGCTTCACGTAAGAAGTGCCCGCCGCCCGACGCTCACGGCCGCATGGACACATTCAGGTGGGAGGCGGCCGCGTGCTCGGCCGCCGGCGGGAAGCGACGCACATGAGCGCCGTGCACGTCGCGCGAGTGACGCCGCTGCACGTCGACGGCCGCCTGGAGCGTGGCGCCGAGCATCCGGCGATCGACGGGTCGCGCGCCGAGCGCGCCGTCCGCGATCTGCTCGCCGCGCTTGGGCGTGACGTGACCGAGGAGGGCTTGCGCGAGACGCCGCGGCGCGTCGCCGCCGCCTTCGACGAGCTGCTCTCCCACGAGCCGGTCTCGCTGACGACCTTCCCCAACGAGGCCGGCTACGACGAGCTCGTCGTCGTCACGGCGATCCCGTTTCATTCGCTGTGCATGCACCACCTGCTGCCGTTCCACGGTGTCGCGCACGTCGCTTACCTGCCCGGTGAGCGGATCATCGGCCTCTCCAAGCTCGCAAGGGTGGTAGAGGTGTTCGCCCGCGACCTGCAGTTGCAGGAACGACTGACGATGCAGGTCGCCGACTGCCTGGAGAGCCATCTGCGGCCCAAGGGGGTCGGCGTCGTGCTCGAGGCCGAGCACATGTGCATGTCGCTGCGCGGCGTGCAGAAGGCCGGCGCGCGGACGACGACGTCGACGCTGCGCGGCCTGCTGCGCGACGACGCCCGCACCCGCGGCGAATTCCTGTCGCTCGTGAAGAGCTGATGCGCGGGCGCACGGCAACCTTCTCCCGGAGGGGGTAAGACCGGCGCGTCCGGCGACGCAAAACCTTCCGATGAAGCCGATACGCACAGAGTCCGGGCGCCGGCGCGACGCGCTCGGCGACTGGCGGCGGCGGCGGCTGATCGCCGCCGGCTTCGACGCGCCGCTCGCCGTGGCGCTCGCCGAGGGTGACGCCGACCTGCACGAGTTGCTCGTGCTCGTCGACCGCGGCTGCCCGCCGCCCCTCGCCGCCCGCATCCTGGCCCCGCTCGACGCGCCGCGCCCATGACGGCGCGCCCGGCCGCCGCTGCTAGCGTCCGGCGCGTGGCCCCGGACGGCATCCGGCCGCACCCTGCCGGCGAGGTCACGCCCTCGCCGCCCGGCGCGCTGGACGAGGAGTCCCGGCGCTGGCTGCAGGACCTCAGCGACACGGGCCACGTTCGCAATGACGCCGTCCGCCGCCTGCACGAGCTGCTGCTGCGCGGCGCCCGCTTCGAGATCTCCCGCCGCCGGCACTCGCTCGCCCACCTGCGCGGCGGCGACCACGACGACCTCGCCCAGCAGGCCGCCGACGACGCGCTCGTTGCCGTGCTCGGCAAGCTCGGCCAGTTTCGCGGCGACAGTCGCTTCACGACCTGGGTCTACAAGTTCGCGCTCTACGAGGCCGCGGTGAAGCTGCGCCGGCGCGCGTGGCAGGAGCGCGAGCTGCCGCTGGAGCCCGACGCCTGGCCGGCGTTCGCGTCGCACCTGCCCTCGCCGGGCGAGCACCTCGCCGAGAGCGAGCTGCTCGACGCGCTGCGCGACGCGATCGCACAGCGCCTGAGCGCCCATCAGCGCGAGGTGCTCGTCGCCGTCACGCTGAACGGGATCCCGATCGACGTCCTCGCCGAGCGCCTCAACACGACGCGCGGCGCGCTGTACAAGACACTGCACGACGCGCGCAGGAAGCTGCGCGGAGAGCTGGCCGCGGAGGGCTTCGACATCGCCCAGCGCGAACGGGAGCACGACAGATGACCGACGACCGAATCGACGAGCTCCGCCGGCTCATCGCGGCGCTGCTCGGGCCGGGCGAGCCCGAGCTGACCTGCGAGGAGTGCTTCGAGCAGCTCGACCGCTACGTGGAGGTCGCGGTCGCGGGCGACGATCCGGACGCGGCCGTTCCCGGCATGCGCGCGCACCTGGTCGGCTGCCCCGCCTGCCACGAGGATCACGCCAGCCTCTTCGAGTTCGTGAGGCACGGCGTCGACGACCTGCCACCGGCTGCGTAGTCGCCAAACCGACCGAGGAGGCATCGTGAACCTGCATGCAACGGCGGAGAGCCTGGCGCGGCTGGAAGGGCTGGACAAGCCGGCCGGCGCCGCCGCGAAGGCCGTCGCGAAGGGCGTCGGACAGGGGCGCCTGAAGGACCTGCTGAGCGGAACGCTGCTGGGCCATCCGCTGCATCCGATGCTCACCGACGTGCCGATCGGCGCGTTCACGAGCGCGACCGTGCTCGATCTCGTGGGCGCGGAGCGCGGTGAGCACGCCGCCGACCTCCTCGTCGCGCTCGGGCTCCTGTCGGCCGTCCCGACGGCGGCGGCGGGCGCGGCCGACTGGTCTGAGAGCTATGGCCCCGACCAGCGCGTCGGCGCGGTCCACGCGGTCGCCAACGTCATCGGGCTGGGGCTCTACGGGTGGTCGATGCGAGCGCGGCGTCGTGGTGATCGCCGAACCGCAACGGCCCTGGGGCTGACCGGCATGTCGTCGATGGCCGTCGGCGGCTACCTCGGCGGCTACCTCAGCCACAGTCGCGGCGTCGGCGTCAACAACGCCTTCTACCAGCACGCTCCCGAGGACTGGACGGCGGTGCTCGACGACACGGCTCTCGAAGAGGGCGCGACCGCGCGAGCCGCCGCCGGCGACGCGACGGTCCTGCTGTACCGCGCCAACGGTGCCATCCACGCCATCGGTAGCCGCTGCAGCCACGCCGGCGGCCCGCTCGGCGAGGGCGAGGTCGACCACGCGAACTGCACGGTGACGTGCCCGTGGCACCAGAGCGTCTTTCGCCTCGAGGACGGCAGCGTCGTCCACGGTCCGGCCAGCGTTCCCCAGGCCGCGTACGACACGCGCGTCGAGGCCGGCCGGATCGAGATCCGCCTGCGTCGCTGATGTCCTGCGTGGCGGGAGCCGCGGCCAACCAGGTGCATCTCACGGGTAGCCGGCCTCGCAACGCCGCCGCACGCGTGCGGTCGATGGCGTCTCGCCGCGTGGTCTCAGTCGAGCTTCTGCGTGGCCGCCGCACGCTGCTCGGCGGCGCCGCGGGCCGCCTTGTGGCCGACGGGCCGGCGCACGACGAGCCGCTCGAACGCCCGCCGCTGGCCGGCCTGCGCCTGCTCGAGAATGCGGCGTAGGCGCGCGGGTACGCTGCGCACGACATGGCGGCCCCGCCCACGATCGTCACCTGCCCGAGCTGCTCGACGAGAAACCGCGTCCGCGCCACCGCGAAGGGCGTCCCGCGCTGCAGCTCCTGCCACACCGACCTGCCGTGGCTCGTCGATGCCGGCGCGGAGAGCTTCGACGAGGAGATCGCGGCCTCGGTCCCCGTGCTCGTCGACTTCTGGGCGCCGTGGTGCGGCCCGTGCCGGATGGTCTCGCCGATCGTCGAGCAGATGGGCCACGAGTTCGCCGGGCGTCTGAAGGTCGTCAAGCTGAACACCGACGAGGCGCCGGCGATCGCCGCGCGCTACCACGTGCAGGGCATTCCCCTGCTCGTCGTCATCCGCAACGCCCAGGAGGCCGACCGCCTCGTGGGGGCCGTGCCGGCCGCCCGGTTGCGCGCGATGCTCGAGCGCCACATGGCGGCGCCGAGCACCGCCGACGGCTGACCGCGCGGCGCACGTCATCCTGCAGAGCGGGCCGCTCGGCGCGACTATCGTCGCGCGCCGTGGTTAGAGCGACGATGGTTCGCAGACCCCATCGCCGGCTTCTGAGCTGCGCGCTAGCGCTCGCGCTCGCCGCCCTCGCGCTCCCCGCGAGCGCTCCCGCCCAGGCGCCGTGCCCCGGCGCGTCCGGCGCCTGTCCGTACACCACGAGCTCGCAGATCGGGCAGCGTGGCGGCGGCGTGCTGCGCTTCCCGCAGACGGTGGCCGTCGGTCCCGACGGCGCGATCTACGTCGGCGACCAGTCCTCGAGCGTCATCCAGGTCTTCACGCCGGAGGGGCGCTTCGTCCGCGAGGTCGGCCTCGCCGGCCTGCGGCCCGGCGAGTTCACGTCCGTCGGCGCGGTCGCCGTCGCGGCGGACAACACGCTCTTCGTCGCCAGCAGCGGCCACAGCCGGATCGACCGCTTCAGCCCCGAGGGCGTGCTGATGCACTCGTTCGGCAAGCGCGGCACGCAGGTCGGCGAGTTCAACTTCGGCCCCGGCGGCGGCAACGACGCGCCGGCCGGCGGCGGGCTGGCGATCTCCGGCAACTTCCTGTTCGTCTCCGACAGCCAGAACGACCGGCTGCAGCGCTTCAACCTCGACGGCTCGGGCGCGACGGAGATCGTCCCGCCGGGCCTGCTCGCCAACCCGCGCGGGCTGGCGATCCGCGGCCAGCGGCTGATCGTCGCAGACGACCATCACCACCGCCTCGTCGTCATGGACTTCGGCGGGCGCGTGATCCGCACCGTCGGCAGCGGCCAGGGCGCCGGCAAGAACCAGTTCAGCTTCCCGTTCGGCGTCGCCGTCGACCCGCAGGGTCGCGTCTTCGTCGCCGACGACATCAACCAGCGCATCCTGCGCTTCGGCCCGCAGCCCGACTACAAGTACCGGGCCCGCTGGGGCAGCTACGGCACCGGACCCGGCAAGCTCGCCTACCCGCGCGCCATCGCCTCGGACACGAGCGGCGCGCTGTACGTCACGAACACCGGCAACGACCGCATCGACGTCTTCGACCGCGGCGGCGCGCTGCTGCGCTCGTTCGGCACGTCGGGCCGCGGCCCGGGCCAGTTCAACGCGCCGGCCGGCGTCGCCGCGGACGCCGGCGGCCTGCTCGCCGTCGCCGACTCGATCAACGGACGCATCGAGCTGATCAACCAGGACGGCTCGATCGCCTCGGTCTGGGGCTCCCCCTCGCCCGGCCCGACGATCCTGCGCCGCCCCGTCGCGGTCGCCTTCGACGCCGCCGGCGACGCCTACGTGCTCGACCAGCGGCGCTCGCGGATCTTCGTCTTCGCGCGCTCGACCGGGCTGCCCGCGCGCACGATCGGCTCGATCGGCAGCGGCCCGGGCCAACTGCTCGACCCGTCGGCGATCTCGATCGACGCGGGCGGCGTCATCTCCGTCGCCGACACCGGCAACCGCCGCGTCGCCCGCTTCACGACCGGCGGCGACTACCTCGGCGCCTGGACCGGCCTCGGCACGGTGCGCGGCGTGGCCGCCACCCCCGATGGGACGCGGGTCTACGTCAGCGCCACGAACAACCGCATCACCGCCTACGACGCGCAGGGCGAGCAGGTCGTGCAGTTCGGTGGGTCCGGTCGCACGCTCGGCAAGCTGTCGGCGCCGGCGCAGATCTCGCTCGACGCCGCCGGCAACCTCTGGGTCGCCGACCGTGGCAACAACCGCATCCAGCAGTTCGGCCCCAACGGCGAGCGGCTGGGCATGTTCGGCGAGCGCGGGATCGGCCCCGGCCAGCTCATCAACCCGACCGGCGTGGTCATCGACTGCACCGGCGTGCTGACGGTGACCGACTCGCGCAACAACCGCGTGCAGCGCTTCGCGCTGACCGCGCCGGCGGCGCCGCCCTGCGTCGCCACGACGCCCATCGGCCATCCGCCGCCGCCGAAGATCCCGACGCTGCCGCCGCCGCTCGGGCCGGAGGTCACGATGCGGATCCTGCGCACCGGCAGCCTGTTCACGACACGCTCGCTGCCGGTCCGCATCGGCTGCGACACGATCTGCACCGTGAACGTGACCGGCACGCTGACCGAGCGCGACAAGCCGCGCCGGCGCAAGCGTGCCTTCTCGCTCAGCCTGCGCCCGGCGACGTCCAAGCTGAAGGCGGCGGACTCGAAGATCGTGCGCGTGACGATCACCCGCGCGCAGGTCGCGCGACTGCGCAAGGCGATGGGCAAGCGGCGCCGGCTGACCGTCACACTGCAGGTCCAGGCCACCGCCGACGCCGGCGACCCGACGACCGTCAGCCGGCGCTTGACGGCACGCGGATAATCCTCGTGAGGCCGCGCGGGGCGGTCGTCGCCAAGGAGCTTCACACCGCATCCACGGACCGAGGGACTCGTGTCTTGAGACACCGCTGTGCGCGCATGATCAGGGGGATTCGCACGAGCGTCTGCTGCGGGCTGCTGGCCGCGCTCGGCACGCTGCTCGCTTCGGCCGCGCCCGCGTTCGCGGGTGACTCCGACGTGCTCGTGGTCGGCGACTCGCTGGCCGTCGGGACGCTGCCGTACCTCGGCCCGATGCTCGGCGGGCGCAACATCGTGGCCGCCGCGAAGAACGGCATCACGACCCCGCAGGGCATGAAGCTCGTGCGCCGCGAGCTGCGCCTGGTGACGCCGAAGATCGTCGTCATCAGCCTCGGCACCAACGACGGCAGCGACGCCAAGCGCTTCGCCGACCGCCTGCGCCGCACGATGTCGCTGCTACCCGAGAACGCCTGCGTCGTGTGGGCGACGATCATCCGGCCCAAGCGCAAGGGCGACTACCGCGGCCTCAACCGCGTCCTGCATGCAGCCAAGCGGCGCGACCCGCGGATCGTCGTCGTCGACTGGGAGCACGCCGTCACCGGCGGCGCCGTGTTCCTGCCCGACGGCCTGCACGCCGACGCGGCCGGCTATCGCTACCGCAGCGCGATGATCGCCGACGCGATCTCGCTCGGCTGCTGAGCGCGCCGCGGGGCGGCCCCTTGCGGCGCCATGATCGTGCGGCGTAGGGTCAGACGATGACCATCCTGCGCACCGTGCGGGTCGCGGCGATCCAGGCGACGCCCGTCATCCTCGACGCCGAGGCGACGGTGGGCAAGACCGTGGCGCTGCTGGCCGAGGCGGCGGCGGCCGGCGCCGAGCTGGCGGTCCTGCCCGAGACGTTCGTCTCGATCTATCCCTCCAACGCGTGGGCCCACCAGTCCGCGACGTTCGGCGGCAGCGACGAGCTGTGGGAGCGCATGTGGCACAGCTCGGTCGACGTGCCCGGACCGCTCGTCGACGAGCTCGTCGCGGCATGCGCGTCGCTGGGCATCCATGCGGTGATCGGCGTCAACGAGCGCGAGTCCGCGCGGCCGGGCTCGCTCTACAACGCGATGCTCGTGCTCGGTCCCGACGGGCTGCTGCACAAGCACCGCAAGCT
Source organism: uncultured Actinomycetes bacterium (assembly GCA_963742745.1). GTDB lineage: Bacteria > Actinomycetota > Thermoleophilia > Solirubrobacterales > Solirubrobacteraceae > CADCVQ01. Next base: position 86,659 of record CAVUND010000013.1, on the reverse strand, counting down.
CATGCCGACCCAGCACGAGCGCCTCTTTCACGGGATCGGGCGCGGCGACGACCTGCGCGCGATCGAGACGGACTGCGGGCGCATCGGCGGGCTGATCTGCTGGGAGAACCGGATGCCGCTGGCGCGCTACGCCATCTACCGCCAGGCGCCGCAGATCTGGGCCGCCCCCACCGCCGACGACTCCGATGGGTGGCTGGCACACATGCGCGCGATCGCGATCGAGTCGGGCGCGTTCGTGATCTCCGCCCCGCAGTACATCCCGCGCACGGCATTCCCCGGCGACTTCCCGCTGCCGCTGCCCGATCGCGAGGTCTTCGGCAACGGCGGCGCGGCGATCGTCGAGCCGACGTGGGGCAAGATCGTCGCCGGCCCGCTCTACGGCGCGGAGGGCATGCTCGTCTACGACTGCGACCTGCGGCTCGGCCTGCACGCCAAGCGGCTCTTCGACGCCGTCGGGCACTACTCGCGCGACGACGTGCTGGGCGGCCTCGTCACGGCCGCCGTGCCCCCGCGGCCCGATCCGCCGCCGCCGGCCGCAGCCGACCTGGCCTGAGCCTGACGCTCACCAGGACTGCGACACGCGCTGGATCTCGCGCGCCAGCGGCGGACCGAGCGTCTCGGCCCACACGAGCGTGAAGTGGTGCAGATCCTTGTAGACAAGCGCTCCACCGACCACCGGGAAGCACAGGCGCTCGCTGCAGAAGCGGTCGGTGAGGTCGACGACCTGGGTGCGCGCCGAGCCCGACGTGCGCGCGGCGACGGCCTGCGGGTCGGCCTCGACGGCGAACTCGCGCGGCACGGCGCACTTGATGTCGGCGCGCTCGCCGGCCTCGATCGCGCGGTCGACGCAGTCGGCGGTGTCGCTCGCGATCCGCGGCGTGTCGCGGATGACGACGATGTGCTTGACCGTGTCGGGCAGGGCGCGCCACGCGTTGCGCACGCCGTTGACCTGCGCCTGGAACATCGTCCGCCCGGGCGGCACGTTGACCGCGCTGCCGGTGATTCCGACGACGAAGATCGTGTCGATCTCCGGGTGCGCGCGGAAGTAGCCGGGCAGCTTGGCGACCCAGTCCTTGCACTGCGAGAGCGTCGGCTCGGCGAGCTTCTTCGTCGCCTCCGAGAACTGGCAGCTCGTGCGCGTGATCGAGACGCCGTGCCAGCCGTTGCGCTCCGCCACCTGGTTCAGCGGCGTGCGCCAGTGCGAGGCATGGCTGTCGCCGACGAGCGCGATCGTCCGCTTCGCCTTCTCGGCGGGCACGCCGAAGTCGCACTGGCTCAGCCCGCCCTCGCGGTGGAAGCGATCGCACGGCGCGTAGTCCTCGGCCTTCGCCGCGACGGGCAGCGGAATCACCTGTGTGCGCAGCGCGGGGTTCGAGCACGGCTGCTGCGGATCACGGGCGGCCGCGCCAAAGCACGCGGGGCGCTTGTCGACGACCTTCTCGGACGCGCGCTCGGCCTCGTGGATCTGCGCCTGCACGTGCGACGTGCCGCTGAACAGCACGCCGGCGACGAGCGCCATCGCCGCGGCACTGCAGGCGAACGTCAGGCGTGGCTGCGACGACAGCCAGGCGCTGCGGCGCACCGGATCCTCGACGAGGACCTTCGTGATCCAGCCCAGCGCGATCGTGCCGGCGATGACACCGACGCGCGTCTGGTCGAGGCCCGGCTCGACGAACACGAACGGCGCGAACACGATCAGCGGCCAGTGCCAGAGGTAGACCGAGTAGGAGATGTCGCCGAGGAACTGCCCGGGCCGGAAGCGCAGCAGCGGCGCCGGGCCCCAGCGCGCCCGCGGCATCCCGGCGAGGATGACGGCCAGCGTGCCGACGATCGGCACGAGCGCCGCGGAGCCGGGGAACGCCGTGCCGGTGCTGTAGAAGACCGCCGCGTAGAGGATGGCGAGCAGCCCGGCCCACGAGAGGGCGGCGCGGACCGGGTCGGGCAACCGCCAGGCGCGCACGCCGAGCAGGGCGAGCAGGCCGCCGGCGCCGAACTCCCACGCGCGCGTCGGGGTGATGAAGTACGCGGCGGCCGGGTTGGAGGCCGTCTCGGTGATCGAGTACGCGAGGCTCAGCCCGGTGACCAGTCCGAGCACGATGAAGATCGCCACCCGCCGCGGCGACAGCCACGCGCCGAGCGCGATGAGCAGCGGCCAGGCGAGGTAGAACTGCTCCTCGGCCGACAGCGACCAGAAGTGCTGCGCCGGCGACGCGCGGTTCTCCGCCGCCAGGTAGTCGACGGCGTCGGAGGCCAGCTGCCAGTTCTGGAAGTAGGCGGTGCTCGCGCCGATCTCGGTGAGGAACTGCTGCCAGTAGATCTGCGGGACGAACAGCAGCGTCCCGATGGCACAGACGAACAGCGTCAGCAGCGCGGCCGGCAGCAGGCGCCGCGCGCGCCGCGCCCAGAAGCCCCACAGCGACAGCGCCCCGGTGGCCTCGACCTCGCGCAGCAGGTGAGCGGTGATGAGGTAGCCGGAGATCGCGAAGAAGACGTCGACGCCGACGAAGCCGCCCGGCATCGACTCCGGCCACACGTGGTAGAGCACCACCGTGAGCACGGCGATCGCGCGCAGCGCCTGGATCTCGGGGCGGCGCTGCGAGCGCTTGGTCTCCGGTTCGGGGGCGGCATCGGGATCGGACGGATCACGGACGGGCTCGGGATCCGGATCGGGATGGCCGGACACGGGCTGATCCAGGATCCACAGGATCTGCGTCAGCCCGCACGGGATCGTCTGGACCGGGCCCGCTCACGTCGGTACTAACCAGGCACTCCGCGCGAAGGTTGCGCCGCCGCGTCGATCAGCGGCATCGTGCGCGGGGGAACCTGGCGCGTCAGCACGATGTAGCTCGTGCAGCGGCGGATGGCGGGGGTGGCGGTGATCTTGTTGACGATGTCTTGCAAGTGTTCGGTGTCCTGAGCGACTACCCGGCAGATGAGATCCTGCGGCCCCGAGATGGCGTCGGCCTCCAGCAGTTCGGGGATCGACTGCATGATGGCGACTGCCGCGGCAAGTTCGCCCTGTGACAGCTCGACGAGGATGAACGCGCTGATCGGATAGCCCATGGCGGCGGGGTCGACCTCGGGCCCGTGGCCGGTGATCACCCCCCTCGCCTCGAGCTTGGCGAGCCGTGCCTGCACGGTACCGCGCGCCACGCCGAGCTGGCGCGCGACCTCCAGCAGGCCGACGCGAGGGAACTTCCGCAGTGTCGCGATGAGCCGGGCGTCCAACCGATCGATAGTCATGTTGTCCAGTATTTCACGCGTTCAACCTGCTGTGCTGCATGCCTTGACCTGTTCTGATGAGCAGACTTGTAAACGCGGCGGCGTTCGTCGACCCTCCTCCTACGAGAGATAGGAGAACCCCGTGTTCGAAGAGGCTCAGCTCTACTCACCGGTGACCACCGGCGACGGCGGCGAGGTCACCGTCCACCTGCACGACGGCCACCCCGGCGCCGACGATGCCGGCTACCGCGCCCGCCGCAACGAGATCGCCGCCGCCGCGCTCGCGTGGCGTCCCGGCGACCCCGCGCCCGCGATCGCCTACGCCGAGAGCGAGGAGGAGGTCTGGCGCACGGTCTGCCGCGAGCTGCGCCCGCTGCACGAGCGCCACGCGGTGAGCGAGTTTCGCGCCGCGCTGACCCAGGTCGCGCTCCCCGCCAACCGGATCCCCGGCCTGGACGACGTGAGCGCGCGGCTGGCGCCGCTCGGCGGCTGGCGCTACGTGCCCGCCGCCGGCCTCGTCGACCTGCGCACGTTCTACGCCGCGCTGGCCGATCGCACGTTCCACTCCACGCAGTACGTCCGTCACCCGGCGATGCCGCTGTACACGCCCGAGCCGGACATCGTCCACGAGGTCATCGGCCACGGCCACCTGCTCGCCACGCCGACCTTCGGCGAGCTGCACCGGCGCGCCGGCGTCGCCGCGCGGCGGTTGCGTCGCGAGGAGTCGCTGCGCTTCCTGTCGCGCGTGTTCTGGTTCAGCCTCGAGTTCGGCGTCGTCGTCGAGGACGGCGAGCTGCGCGCCTACGGCGCCGGCATCCTCTCCAGCTACGGCGAGCTCGGCGAGTTTCGCGCCATGCAGCTGCGCCCGCTGGACCTGCTGGAGATGGGCACCGCGGAGTACGACATCACCCGCTACCAGCCCGTCCTGTACCGCGCGGAGTCCGTCGCGGAGATCGAGGCCGTCGTCGGCGGCTTCTTCGACACCTGTACCGACGAATCGATCGAGGAGTTGCGCCATGAGCACGCTGTCGCTTGACCCCAGGGCCGCGAGCGAGCGGCACGACTTCATGCCGCTGCACGGCATCGACCACATCGAGCTGTGGGTCGGCAACGCCGCGCAGGCCGCCTACCACCTCTGCCATGCGTTCGGCTTCACCGAGGTCGCCTACGCGGGCCTGGAGACGGGGCTGCGCGACCGCGTCTCGCACGTCCTGCAGCAGGGCCGCGTCCGGCTCGTGCTGACCGGCGCGCTCGTCGACGGCACGGAGATCGGCGAGCACCAGCGCCGCCACGGCGACGGCGTCAAGCGCATCGCGCTGTCGGTGCCGTCGGCGGCCGTGGCGTACCGCGAGGCCGTGGCGCGGGGCGCCGCCGGCCTGCGCGAGCCCTTCTCGCTGAGCGATGCCGACGGCGTCGTGCGGATCGCGGAGATCGCCGCGTACGGCGAGACCGTGCACACGTTCGTGGAGCGCGGCGACTACGCCGGTGAGTTCCTGCCGGGCTACGTCGCGGTCGCACACGACGGCGTCGACGTCTCCCAGCCCGGCCTGCTGGCCGGGATCGACCACGTGGTCGCCAACGTCGAGCTCGGCGCGATGGACCGCTGGGTGAAGTTCTACGAGGACGTGTTCGGCATGACCGAGCTCATCCACTTCTCCGACGAGGCGATCTCGACGGAGTACTCGGCGCTGATGTCGAAGGTCGTGACCAACGGCGACGGGCGCGTGAAGTTCCCGATCAACGAGCCCGCCGAGGGCGCGCGCAAGTCGCAGATCGACGAGTACCTCGAGTTCTACGGCGGTCCGGGCGTGCAGCACATCGCGGTCTCGACGACCGACATCGTGCGGACGGTCGAGGCGCTCACGGCGCGCGGCGTGTCGTTCCTGCGCACCCCGGAGTCCTACTACGAGGGCGTGCCGGCGCGGGTCGGGGAGATCGACCAGTCGCTGGAGGACCTGCGCCGCCTCGGGATCCTCGTCGACCGCGACGACGAGGGCTACCTGCTGCAGATCTTCACCAAGCCGCTCGGCGACCGGCCGACGATCTTCCTGGAGATCATCGAGCGCCACGGCGCGCGCGGGTTCGGGGAGGGCAACTTCAAGGCCTTGTTCGAGGCGATCGAGCGCGAGCAGGCGCTGAGGGGGAACCTCTGATGCGGTACGTGTCTCTGGGGGACGTTCCGGCCAAGCGCCACACGCAGGTCCGTGACGAGGACAGCGGCGAGCTGCTCGTCGAGGAGGTCATGGGCTACGAGGGCTTCTCGGGCAACGAGTCGATCCTCTACCACCGGCAGTCGCCGTGCGACGTGGCGGAGGTCGGCGCGTTCGAGCCGCTCGTGCTCGAGGAGTGGGTGCCCGATGCGCACGTGCACCGGCTGACGCAGAGCGCCGGCCTGGCGCCGGCGGGCGACTTCGTGTCCGGGCGCCGCGTGCTGATGTTCAACAACGACGTCGAGATGGCGATCTGCAAGCCGGCGGCCGACCGCGACGGCTTCTATCGCAACGGCGAGGGCGACGAGGTCATCTTCGTCCACGAGGGCACGGGCGTCTTCGAGACGATCTTCGGGGTCCTGCCCTACCGCGCGCACGACTACGTGGTGATCCCGCGCGGCACGACGTATCGCGTGAGGAGCGACGACGGCCCGCAGACGTGGCTGACGTTCCACACGCCCGGCGAGATCGAGACGCCCAACCGCTACCGCAACCGCTACGGGCAGCTGCTCGAGCACGCGCCGTTCTCCCAGCGCGACTTCCATCCGCCCGCGGCGCTGGAGACGCACCGTTCGCCGGGCTCCTACGACCTGGTCGTCCGGGCGCGCGGAGGGCTGCAGCACTTCGTCCTGGACTACCACCCCTTCGACGTCGTCGGCTGGGACGGCTACGTCTACCCCTACAGCTTCAACATCCACGACTTCGAGCCGAAGTCCGGGCGGCTGCATCAGCCGCCGACGGTCCATCAGACCTTCCAGGGCCCGAACTTCGTGATCTGCTCGTTCTGCCCGCGCCAGCTCGACTGGGACCCGCAGGCGGTGCCGATCCCCTACCACCACTCCAACCTGCAGTCCGAGGAGGTCATCTACTACGTCGACGGGCAGTTCGGCTCGCGCACCGGCGTCGGCGAGGGCGCCCTGACCCTGCACCCCAGCGGCCTGCCGCACGGCCCGCAGCCCGGCCGTGTCGAGGCCTCGCTGGGCGCCACCCACACCGACGAGCTCGCCGTCATGTGCGACACCTTCCGCCCCCTGCGCCTCACCACGCTCGCCCGCGACCTCGACGACCCGTCGTACGCGCTGTCGTGGCACGCCGGGGCGCGGACGCCGGTGGGGTAAGAGGGGTCAGGGCCGTGATCGGGGCGCGCCGAGTGCGGATATCGCGCCGGGCGCGCCCGGACCGGGCTCCGTGAGGAGGAGTGGGCGGAGCTCGGCGACGGTCTGGGCGCCGCGCTCGAAGACGTCGCCCCAGGTGAAGCCGAGGTACTTCGACCGTCGCCGGCGGGTGGTGTCGTTCTCAAAGCCCCAGCGCGACATGTGAAAGCGGTAGCTGAGCAGCTCGATCGTGAGGTCGAGATGCTCCCAGTAGCAGTCGACCTTGTCGCCCTGGCGGTCGATGTTCGTTCGCGGCCGCGGTAACCCGTGCTCGTCGAGCAGACGCAGAAAGCCCTTCTCGAGCTCGCTGAGGGTGGCATCCGAGCCGTAGGCCCGCCGGAGCTTGGCGGCGCCCTTCTTCGTCGGGTTTCGCGCGATGCACGCTTCGATCTGCGCTGGTGTCGCGAGCCGGCGAACCCACGCCTCGTGGCATGCCCGGCAGAGAGCCGAGGCCGAGAGCGTAGGCGCGACGTCGAGGAGCGCCCGCGGCACGGTCGTCATCGGGATTCGCTGAAACGTCGTCGTGTCCGCGCGCGGAAGCGACGCGACGCGGTGCACCACGATCCGCGGCTGGCGCCGGCCGCTGCGCGACGGCACGCTCACCTCGGGCCTGGGCGGTGGTTCGCGGAGGACCCCGCGCGCGTGCAGCGTCGAGCGGTGGCTCACGCAGGATTCGTCGCCGCAGGCCAGCACCGCGGCCATCAGATCGCCGAGCGCGGCGGGCGCGGTGTGTCCGACCGCATACACCGCTCGGTGGACGAGGCGCAGACGGCCGTCGGCGCTCCACCGCTTGATGCGCCCGCGATCCACGCCGGCCGCGAGCAGCTGCCCGTGTGAGATCCGGCCGTGCTGCCGCGTGGCGATGCACGCCACCGTGTCGAAGAGCGTCCCCATAGCCCTCCTAGTCCGCAGCCCCAAGAGTTCGCCCCCCGTGCGGGTAGTCGGGGCGCGCCGAGCGCGGATATCGGACCGGGCGCGCCCCGACGGATACCGCACCTCAGGTCGGGGCGCGCCGAGCGCGGATATCGGACCGGGCGCGCCCCGACCGCGGTGAACGGCCGAATCGCGCATGCGCGTAGGTTGCGTGGCGATGACCCCCGCCGACGACAGCCCGCACCCGCACCCGCACCCGCGCGATCCGCTGCGCCCCTACGGCCTCGTGCGCGTCACGGGCGCCACCTCCCCGCGGCCGGCGCTGCGCGACGGCGACCACGCCCTGCTGCTCAGCGAGCTCCCCCTCCCGCCCGATCCCGACCTCGAGCGCGCCGTCCGCGCCGCGGACCTCAACGCGCTCATCGACCTGGGCCCCGCCGCCTGGGACGCCGTGCAGTCCGCCGCCACCGGCGCCCCGCCGGAAACCCGCGTCGCCCTGCGCGACTGCGAGGTCCTCCTCCCCATCCGCGTCCCGGACTTCGTCGACTTCTACGCGTCGCTCGAGCACGCGACGAACTTCGGGCGCATCTTCCGCCCCGGCACGCCGCCGGTGCGCGAGAACTGGCGCCACATGCCGGTCGGCTACCACGGCCGCGCCTCGACGATCGTCGTGAGCGGCACGCCGATCGCCCGGCCGCAGGGGCAGACGACGCCCGGCGCCCTGCAGCCCACGCGGCAGCTCGACGTCGAGTGCGAGCTCGGCTACGTCTGCGGGCCCGGCGCGCCCGGACCGATCGCGATCGACCGCGCCGAGGAGCACATCTTCGGCGTCGTCATCGTCAACGACTGGAGCGCGCGCGACGTCCAGCGCCTGGAGTACGAGCCGCTGGGCCCGTTCCTCGGCAAGTCCTTCGCCACGTCGATCTCGGCGTGGATCACGCCGCTGGGCGCGCTCGACGCCGCCCGCACCCCACCACCGCCCCAGGACCCGCCGCCGGCGCCGTACCTCACCGCACACCGGCCGTGGCTGCTGGACGTGCGGCTCGAGGTCGAGCTCAACGGCGCGATCGTCTCGCGTCCGCGCGCGGCAGGCCTGTACTGGACCCCCGCGCAGATGCTCGCCCATGCCACCGTCAACGGCGCGCGCCTGAGCGCGGGCGATCTGCTCGCCACCGGCACGATCAGCGGCGCGCAGCCCGGCACCGAGGGCTCGTTGGCAGAGCTCTTCGCCGGCGAGCGCTGGCTGGCCGACGGCGACGAGGTCGTCCTGCGCGGTCGCGCCGGACGGATCGAGCTCGGCGAGGTACGGGGCAGCGTCGTCGCGGGCTGACCGTTGGGCTACGCTCGCGCCGTGGAGCCAAGCACCCGGCGCCGGCCGCCAACCGAGCTGCTGTGGGGACTGGCCACGGCGGTCGTCGCGATCGCCATCGCGATCGTCGACCTGAAGCTGTGGCGAATCGACGCCCATGTGCCGATCTTCGGCGCCAACGGCGACGGCGCGTACTACCTGGCCACCGTCAAGGACGTCGTCGAGAACGGCTGGTTCTGGCGCAACCCGGATCTCGCCGCGCCGTTCGGGCAGGTCAACTACGACTTCGCGGCGCCGTTCGGCGATTTCGTGCACTACCTCGTCGTCAGCGTCCTCGGGTTCGTGCTGGGCGACCCGGTCGTCGTGTTCAACGCGTTCTTCCTGCTGTGCTTTGCGCTCATCGCGGTCATCGCCTACGCGGTCCTGCGCGACCTGGGCGCCGCCCGCCCCGTCGCGCTCGTGGTGGCCATCCTCTTCGCGTTCCTGCCCTACCACATGCTGCGCAACCAGACGCACCTGTTCCTGACCGCCTACTACTCGATCCCGGTCGCCGTCTGGCTCGTCGTCACGCTCGCCGAGGGGCGCCGGGTCATCGACCGGTCCGCCCCGCGCCGCACGGCCCTCGTCGTCGCAGGCTGTCTGCTCGTCGGCGCCGCGTCGAACTACTACGCGGTCTTCGCGCTGCTGAGCCTGCTCGCGGTGATCCCGGTGGCCGCGCTCGCGCGGCGCTCGCGGCGCATCGCGCTGCAGGGCGCCGCCGTCGTCGCCCTCGTCGGCGCGAGCTTCGTGCTCTGCCACGCCCCGGCGATCATCTATCCGCTCGGACACGGCGCCAACACCGCGGTCGCCGACCGCGGGCCCGAGGAGAGCGAGCGCTACGCCCTCACGCTCGGCCGCCTCGTGATCCCGCGCCCCAACCACCGCATCGGCGCCCTGGCCAACCACGGGCGCGTCTACGACGCTCACACGCCGCTGAAGTCCGAGGGCGCCGACCCCGCGCTGGGCAGCGTCGCCACGCTGGGCTTCGCCGGAGGGCTGATCGTCCTGCTCATGACCGGGCTGGCCGGCGGCGCGACCGCCTCGCCGCGCCGGGTGCGGATGGCGATCGCCGGCGCGATCGCGCTCGTCGGCTTTCTCATCGCGACGACCGGCGGCGTGTCGGCCCTGATCGCCTACGAGATCTCACCGCAGGTGCGGGCGTGGGGACGAATGTCGCTCGTCATCGCGTTCGCCGCCCTGCTCGTCGTGGCGCTGGCGCTGACCGCGCTCGGCGACTGGCTGCACGCCCGCGGGCGGCCGGCCTGGCTGCTCGGCGTCATCGCCGCGGCCGTCGGCGTCGTCGGCGTGCTCGACCAGACGTCGCCGTCGGACGCACCGGCCTACCCCGTGATCAAGTCGGCGTGGAAGGCCGACGGCGCCTTCGTGAAGGCGATGGAGGGCCGCCTGCCGCCGGGCACCAACGTGCTCCAGCTGCCGTACATGAGCTATCCCGAGAACGGGGCGCTGAACACCATCGCCGACTACGACATGTTCAAGGGCTACCTGCACTCGGAAGACCTGCGCTGGAGCTACGGCGCCGTCCGCGGCCGCCCGTCGGACTGGCTGCGCGGCCAGCAGGCGCTCACCCCCGACCGGCTTGCCGCCGCCGCCGCCGCGGCGGGCTTCGGCGCCGTCTACGTCGACCGCAACGGCTACACCGACGGCGGCGCCGCGGTCGTGGCCGCTCTCGAGGCGGTGGCGGGACCCGGCACGTCGGGCCTCTCGAGCGACGGGCGGCTGCAGTTCTTCGACCTCGGGCCGCTCACCGCGCGCCTCGCCGCCAAGACCACGGCCGCCGAGCGCGCGGAGATCGCCGAGGCGCTGCTGCAGCCGGTCTCGACGGAGTTCGGGGACGAGTTCAGCCTCCCGTTCGCCGGCGAGACCAGCTTCCGCTGGGCCGGCGCGGACGCCACCCTGAAGCTCGACAACCCGCTCGGCGACGGGCGCGTCGTGCAGTTCGAGACCGAGCTCGTCGGCGGCGGCACGACACCGTCGGCGGTCACGCTCACCGGGCCCGCCGGCCGGCGCACGAGGTTCGCGCCGACGAGCAGCGGGCTACCCGTGAAGCTCGAGCTCACGCTGCCGCACGGCAGGTCGACGCTGCGCTTTCAGACCGAGGGGCCGTCCGCGGCGCCGCCGCCCGGCGTCGTGCGCGAGATGCGCCTGCGCGTCACGAACCCGACGATCCGCTACGCGCCGCTCGAGCAGCCGGGCTACCTCGCCGCGGCGATGCCCTGAACCACGCGTTCGACGTCGCCCGGCGTCATGCCGATCCACAGCGGGAGGCGCAGGAGCCGGTCGGCGGCGCCATCGGTGACGTGCATCGGACCGTGGGTGCGCCCGAAGCGCCGGCCCGCCGGTGCGGAGTGCAGCGGGACGTAGTGGAAGTACGCGCTGATCTGCTCGGCCGCGAGCGCGGCGATCACCGTGTCGCGGGCCGCCCGGTCGGCGAGCATGATCCGGTACAGGTGCGCGTTGTGGCCGGCGCCCGGCGGCATCACCGGGCGGCGCAGCACGCCCGCGCGCTCCAACGGCTCGAGCGCCGTGTGATAGGCGTCCCACAGCTCCAGGCGCGCGGCGGTGATCTCGGCCACCCGCTCGAGCTGCTCGGCCAGCAGCGCCGCGGTGACGTCGGACATGAGAAACGACGAGCCGACGTCGACCCACGTGTACTTGTCGACCTCGCCGCGCGCGAAGCGCTGGCGGTCGGTGCCCTTCTCCTGCAGGATCTCCGCGCGGCCGGCGAAGCGCTCGTCGTTGACCAGCAGCGCGCCGCCCTCGCCGCAGGAGACGTTCTTCGTCTCGTGGAAGGACAGCGTGCCGAGCTCGCCGATCGTGCCGAGCGCGCGCCCGTCGAGCGTCGCGCCGATGCACTGCGCCGCGTCCTCGACGAGCAGCAGCCCGTGCGCGTTCGAGCGGCAGATCTCGCCGAGCGCCGCCATGTCGCAGCCGACCCCGCCGTAGTGGACGGCCACGACCACGCGCGTGCGGCCCGTCACCGCGTCGGCGACGCGTGCCGGATCGACGTTCAGCGTGTCCTCGTCGACGTCGACGAAGACCGGCGTCGCGCCGCGCAGCGCGAACGCGTTGGCCGTCGAGGAGAACGTGAACGACGGCATGATCACCTCGTCGCCGGGGCCGACGCCGGACAGCAGCGCGGTCATCTCCAGCGCCCCGGTGCAGGAGTGCGTCATCAGGACGGTCGCGGTTTGAGTCAGCTCGCGGATGAGCGCCTGGCAGTGCTCGCTGGCGGGTCCGTTGCCGCCGGTCCAGCCGCGCTCCAGGGCGGCGGCGATGCGCGCGTTCTCCCCGCCCGTGCGCAGCGGGCGGTTGAACGGCAGCCGGCTCACGCCGCCCCTCCCGCCGCCGCGCCGGTCAGCACGTAGAGGTGCTCGCGCCCGCCCGGGATCGGCGCGTGGAAGGCGACCGCGTCGCCGAACGTTCCGCGCATCAGCGCCCCCAGCGACTCGGCATCGAAGCGCTGCGCCTGCGCGCCGCCGGCCGTCGCGGCGGCGCCGGCGCCCAGCCGGGCGACGACGCCCAGCCGGCTGGAGGCGAGGTTGCGCACCGGCTCGGCGACGATCACCGAGGTGCGCGCGGCGGCGCGCATGCGGCGCAGCATCGCCGCCGCGGCCGGCATGAAGTGATAGAGGCTCGCCTGCATGACGACGACGTCGGCGACCGGCAGCTCGGCGGTGGACACGTCGGCGCGGCGGGCGTCGACGCCGCGGCGGCGCAGGCGCGCGACGAAGCGCTCGTTGGCATCCAGCGCGACGTAGGCGCCGATCCGCCCGCGCAGCTCGCGCTCGTACAGGCGCGCCGGCCCGCAGCACAGGTCGAGCACGCTCGCGCCGTCGGGGACGTGCGCCGCGACGGCCGCGTCGCGCGCCGCGTAGTAGCGTCCGTACAGAACGCGCATCGCGAGGCCATAGCCCCACGCGCTGCGGTAGACGAGGCTCTCGGACAGAGCGCGAGAATAGCCACAGCAGGGCGTGCCAGCGTGACCGAGATCAGCGTCGTCATCCCCGTCTACAACTGCGCGGGCTGTCTGCCCGCCCTTCACGCGCGCCTGACGGCGACGCTCTCCGCGCTCACGCCCGACTACGAGATCGTGCTCGTCGACGATCGCTCGCGCGACGGCGCCTGGGAGATCCTGACCGAGCTCGCCCGCTCCGACCGGCGCCTGCGCGTCGTGCGCCTGAGCCGCAACTTCGGCCAGCATGCCGCGATCACCGCGGGCCTGACGCGCTCGCGCGGCGCCTGGACGGTGGTCATGGACTGCGACCTGCAGGAGCCGCCCGAGGAGATCGCGCGCCTGTACGCCAAGGCGCAGGAGGGCTACGACATCGTGCGCGCGACCCGCGAGGGCCGGCGCCATTCGGCGTTTCGGCGCGTGTCGGCCTCGCTGTACCGGCGCATGCTCTCCGAGCGCGAGGGCGGCGACATCGAGTTCTCGACGCTGTCGATCATCTCGCGCAAGGTCGTCGTGGCGTTCCTGGAGCTGCGCGACCGCGACCGCGAGTACCAGCTCGTGCTCGACTGGCTGGGCTTCAGCCAGGCGACGATCAGCTTCGCCCACGCCGAGCGCGAGGGCGACTCGCCCAGCGCCTACGGCCTGCGCGAGCTCATGCGCGTCGCGCTGGACGGCATGTTCTTTCGCACGACGGTGCTGCTGCGCTGGATCGTCCTGCTGGGCTTCGTCGTCGCGGCGCTCGGCGGGCTGCTGGGCCTGTACGCGATCTACTCGCGCTACGTCGAGGACACGCCGCCGGGCTACACGAGCATCGTCGTCCTGCTCGTCCTGCTCAGCGGCTTCATCATCATCTCGCTGGGCGTGGTGGGCCTGTACGTGGGGCGGATCTTCGACCAGGTCAAGGGCCGGCCGCTGTTCGTCGTCGACGAGCAGATCGACGGCGACGCGCCGCCGCGCTGATGGACGACGCGCTCGAGCGCTTCACGTTCGACGTCGAGGAGCGCCACTGGTGGTACCGCGGCCGGCGTGCCGTGCTCGCGGCGGTGCTCGACGGGCTCGGGCCGCCGGCCGCCCCGGGCGCGAGCGCGACGCGGATCCTCGACGCCGGCTGCGGCTCGGGGCGCAACATGGTCGAGCTGGCGGGCCGGGGCGCGGTGACCGGCGTCGAGCTCGCCTCGCAGTCGCTGGAGGTGGCGCGCGCGCGGGACGTCGGCCCCGTGGTGGCGGGCTCGCTGGACGATCCGCTGCCCTTCGACGACGCGAGCTTCGACCTCGCCGTCGCGCTCGACGTGCTCGAGCACGTCGCCGACGACGCGGCCGCGCTGCGCGAGCTCGCCCGCGTGGTCGCGCCCGGCGGCCGGCTGCTGGTGACCGTGCCGCAGTACGCGTGGCTGTGGGGCGAGCACGACGTCCTCGCCCACCACCACCGCCGCTATACGCGCGCGCTGCTGCTGGCGCGGGCCGCCGCCGCGGGCTTCGAGGCCGAGCGCGTCACCGCGTTCAACACCGTCCTGCTGCCCGCGATCGCTGTGGCCCGCGGCGCGCAGCGGATGCGAGGGCGGGCGCAGCCCGCATCGGACCTTGGCCGCACCCCGCAGGGCGCGGTCAACGGGGCCCTGGAGCGCATCCTGCGCGCCGAGGCCGCGCTCATCCGCCGCGGGCGCGACCTGCCGGCCGGCGTGTCGCTGCTCGCGGTGCTGCGGCGCCCGCCGGTCCCCGCGTAAGCCGCTGGGTCGTCGCGGTCCAGGCCGGCCACCCAACGGCGGCGCGGCGCGAGCTCAGCCGCGCGCCTCGCGAACGCGCGCGATCATGCGGATCTCGACGCGGGCGGGCCGGGCGGGCGTCGCGAGGGAGACGAAGTCGCGGGTCGGCGCGCGGTGACGGCAGAAGGGACAGGCCAGCTGCACCGTGAGCTTGACGGAGCGCCCGCCGAGCGAGACGGGCGCATCGCAGGTCGGGCAGGCGAGCGTCGCCGGCCCCAGCCGCCACGGGCGCGAGGCGTGACGGTACTCGTAGGCGCCGGCGCGGGCCTCGATCGGCTGTGGCCGCGCGGGGTCCGAGCCGTCGATGCCGCGCTGAAGCGTCACCGGACCGAGTCTAGGCCCCGCGCATCCTCAGGAGGTGCACATCGGCAGGATCTGCTGGCCTCCGTGGTTGAGCAGGTCGACGTTCAGCCCGTTCAACCTGACGACGAGCTGGCGCTGCCCGCCGCAGTTCAGCGACCCGCTCGTGCGCTGGTCCAGGCCGGTCGCCACGCAGGTGCCGAGGTTGGTCGCCGTGCAGCGCGTGCCAGGGAGCCACGCCAGCCGCCGGTCGGCCGTCGCGGGCGAGCTGTCCGTGCCGATCTTGAAGGACTCGATCGTCGGCGGGTACCTGATCTCGTTCATCACGAACGGCTTGGCCACCGAGTCGACGAACATGTAGATCCGGGGGTAGTCGACGCCGAGGTGGGTGAACGACGGGTTCGCCGGGTGCACGCCGAGGTCCAGCGACAGCGAGTGGAACCGCAGGTTCGTGAGCGCGATCGGCGGATCGACCGCGTTGAGCCGGATGGCCGCGTTCAGCGTGACCATCGACGAGATCGCCGAACTCGAGCCCGACGTGCCGAGGTCGTCGAAGCTCATCGACGCGAGCGCCGGGTACGGCCGGTTCTGTCCCCCGGCAGTGCCGCCCTGAGCCGGGTTGGACTGGAACGCCGGGTAGTTCGCCAGCGCCACTCGGCAGCCGGTCGGTGCGCCGGCACGACGAGTCGGTGTTCATGCAGGCCGTCAGCCGGGTCGGGACGTTCCCCAGGGCCAGGTTGGCCTGCGGGACCGTGCCCAGGTTGGCCGCGTCGAGCGACAGGCTGCCCATCGCGGCCGCGTTCTCGAAGCGCATCCGGATCAGCTCGCCCGGCCCGAAGTCGATGCCGATGCCACTGTCCGGCCGACGGCTTGTTGAGCAGCGCCGCCACGGTCGTCTCGGGCTGGCCCGCGATGCTGTTCGGGAACGCCGCATCGATCTGCCAGCGGACGGGTCCGCGTACCGGGTCGTGCTCGAACGTCAAGCGCGATCGGGCTCGAGGTCGACGTCGGCGGACTTCACGCCGGTCAGGCGCAGGCGCAGCAACGACGACGTGGCACTGTCGTCGACCTCGATCAGGTCGCGGAACCCAGAGTTGAGGGGTTGGCGTTGTACTGGGCGTCGGAGACGAACGCCGGCAGCGTCGCCGTGCCGTCGGACACCGCCAGGCGCAGCTGGCCGACAGGCGTCAGCGCGCCCGCGCCGTTACGGACATCGAGCCGCGCGACGCCGGTCGCGGGCAGCTCGAGCGACATCCGCCGCGGCAACTCCTCGATCTCCGCCACGAGCCGATCGGCGCCCGGCAGCACCTCCAGGCCGTCCGAGTCGATCGCGCAGGAAGCTGATCGGCGCGCTGCCCTCGATCGTGATCGGCGCGGGAGTCGATGTTCAGCGTCGCCTGCGCGGGCAGCTGCCGCAGCAGACACGCTGGCGGTGTCGACATCGGCACCCGTGACGAGGCGGCGCGTGAACGTCGCGTCGCCCGGCAGGCTCGTGGTGAGCGTGGCGGCGACGCCCGAGTCGGCGTTGGCCCTGACGGTCGCCTCCTCCGGCGACAGCTCGTACTGGACGCGGATCTCGCTCGGGTTGACCCGGTCGGCGATGGTGCCGTCGAACAGGCCGGCGATCAGCGCGATCCGGTGCCCGCGATCCTCCTGTGACATGTCGAGGTCAAACTCGCGCGGCGATCCCTGCAACGTGTCGAGCGCTGCGTTGAGGCGGAAGGTCCCCGGTGTCCCGGGCAGCTCGCCGTTGCGGGCGTCGTAGCCCGCGGCGAAATGCGTGCGCGGGATGACCTGCTGGGTGGGGTCGGACACGACGGCTTCGACCGCCACCTGAAGCGCGGAGGTCTCGCCGGGGGCGCGCTCGACGAGGACCCCGAGGTCCCCGGCGGGGTTGAGCGTGATCGTGCCGAACAGGTCGACGGCGGGGTCGTCGTCGACGTTCAGCGGCGTGCACACGCCGGCGGTCGCGGGCGTGGTGCGCGCCACCGGCACGACGTTCGTATCTCCCCACCGGGTGTGGAAGCTCAGCGTCGCAGCGGCGACGGGTGGCGCGGCCGTCCAGCTCAGCGGCAGGTCGTTGGCGGCGCCGAAGTCGAAGCTGAGGTCCGGACCGCCGTTGCTGTTGTCGTTGCGCACCGCCCACGTCGTGCTGCGCTTCGTGCCGATCGTGTCGCGGCCGTCGCCGTTCCAGTCGCCGACGACCGGATAGCTGCCGCTGCCCTGCCAGAAGACGAACGGCGTGATCGCCGGGCCGCTGCCATCGGGCAGGGTGTTGCTCAGATTCCAGGTGCCGCTGGCGTACGTGTAGGTGCCGATGCCGTCCGTGCCGTCGCCGTCCCAGTCGCCCGCGACCGGGACCGTGGTGGGCCAGTTGCCCGAGCCGAAGCTCCGCGTGAGCGTCGTCGGCGTGCCGCAGACGACGTAACGAAACTCCCATGTGCCGTTGCGGTACACCGCGACGTCATCGATCCCGTCGCCGTTCCAGTCGCCGGCCACGGGAAAGCCGCGCGGGTCGCCGAACGTGACGGTCACATCGGGGACGCCTGCGTCGTTGGCGTTGCGCAGCTTGAACGTGCCGGCCTCGAACGACCCGGGGGTGCGCGAGCCGTTGCCGTCCCAGTCGCCCATGATCGGCACGTTCGGACGCGTGCCATAGGAGAACGTCCTGTCGGCCGTGCCCGTGTTCAGCGTGTCGCGCAAGTGCCAGTTCGTGCTGCCCGACACCACTGCGGGGCGCGATGCGCCGACCTGCGCCGAGGCCGGTGCGGCCAGCGCCAGAAACGCCGCCGCACCCAGGACGAACGCTGCCGCGCAACGACCGATCCCCCGCCACAGTCCGGTTGCCAAACGCACGCGCCGAGCTCTCATGTCCCCACCCCTGCATCCCTGCCATCCGCGTGCCTGCAGTCCCTGCCGGCCTGGACGGCGCTGACGAAAGCCCGACCATACGCACTCGACGGTCCGCATTGCAACTCTTTTCGGCGCGCCGTCGCACCTTCGCCGGATCCGTACGTCGTGGCGAACCGCACCCCCTGAATCGTTCACATCGCGACACATGCCGCGCCAGATCCGCCAAGTAGCCTCATGGCGATGAGCGCCGTCGCCGCCGCCGAGCATCCCGCCCGCACGTACGCGGACGACGAGGCGCTGCTCGGGGGCGTGCTCGACGACGTCATCCGCGCCGTCGAGGGACCCGAGGCGCTCGAGCTGCACCGCGAGGCGATCGAGCTCGGCGAGCGCTCGCGCAGCGGTGACGCGAGCGCGGCCGACCGGCTCGCGGAGCTCATCGCGGGCCTCGAGCTCGCGCAGATCGTCCTGCTCATCCGGATGCTCACGCGCTGGTTTCAGCTCATGAACCTCGCCGAGGACCTCGACCGCGTGCGCCGCATCCGCAAGCTCGACGCGCAGCCCGAGCCGCGCCGCGGCTCGCTGCACGCCGCCGTGGCGCAGATCGCTGCCGGCGGCACGACCGCTGAGGAGCTGCACGAGACGCTCGCCGCCGCCGAGGTCCGCCTCGTCCTCACCGCCCATCCCACCGAGGCGCGGCGCTACACCACCGTCAGCAAGCTCGGGCGCATCTTCGCGCTGCTGCGCGAGCTCGACGAGCGCCGCCCCGGCCACGGCCAGCAGGAGCGCATCCGCCGCCAGATCGCCGCCGCCGTCCAGGAGATGTGGGGCTCGGATGAGCTGCGCGCCGTCTCGACCACCGTGCTCGACGAGGTCCGCGCCGGGCTCATCTACTTCAGCTCGACGCTGGCCCAGGTCGTGCCCGAGGTCTACCGCGACCTCGAGGCCACGATCCGCGAGACGTACCCGGACTCCGACGTGCCGGTGCCGCCGCTGCTGAGCTTCGGCTCGTGGATCGGCGGCGACCGCGACGGCAACCCCAACGTGACACCGCAGATGACCGCCGGGGCGCTCGCGCTGATGAAGGACTCGTGCCTGCGCTACCACGAGAGCACGATGCGGGGGCTGGCCAGCCGGATCACGCTGTCGGCCCGCGTCGCCGGCGAGCCGGAGCCGCTGCGCGCGCTGCTCGAGGGTCTCGAGCAGCGCTTCCCGGACGTTGCCGCGCTGGCGCGCCAGCGCACCCCGGAGGAGCCCTACCGGCGGCTGTTCAAGCTGCTCGCGGCGCGCCTGCGCGCGACGCGCAAGGGCTGGGAGGGCGGCTACGGCAGGCCCGGCGAACTGCTCGTCGACCTGCGCGTCGTCGAGGCGGCGCTGCGCGAGCAGAACGCCTCGTTCGTCGCCGAGGACGCACTGCGCGACGTGATCCGCCAGGTCGAGGTGTTCGGCTTTCACTTCGCGCTGCTCGACGTGCGCGAGAACTCCGACGTCCACCGCAGCGCGCTCGACGAGATCCTCAAGACGCTCGGGGTCCACGAGGCCTACGCGGAGCTCGGCGAGGAGGAGCGCGCCGAGCTGCTCGTCCGCGAGATCGGCGACCGCCGGCCGCTGATCCCGCTGGATATCGCCGGCTTCAGCGCCGCGACGCGCGAGGTCGTCGAGACGTTCCGCACGCTGTATGACCTGCTGCACGGCGAGCACCCCGGCACGATCGAGGCGTACGTCGTCTCGCACACGACCTGCCCGTCGGACCTGCTCGAGGTCCTGCTGTTCATGAAGGAGGTCGGCCTGGCCCGCGCCGGCGGCGAAGACGCCCAGCTGCGGATCGTGCCGCTGTTCGAGGCCGGCGAGACGCTGGAGCGGTCGGCCGAGACGATCCGCACGCTGCTCGAGACGCCCGTCTACCGTGCCGCGCTGAACGCCGTCGGCGAGCAGGAGGTGATGGTCGGCTACTCGGACTCCAACAAGGACGTCGGCTACACCGCGTCGGGCTGGCACGTCTACCGAGCCCAGCTCGAGATGGCGGCGGTGATGCGCGAGCACGGCGTGACCTGGCAGTTCTTCCACGGCCGCGGCGGCGCGGTCGGCCGCGGCGGCGGCCCGAGCTACACCGCCGTCCGCGCCCAGCCGTCGGGCACGGTGGCGGGCCGGCTGAAGGTCACCGAGCAGGGCGAGATGCTGTCGGCGAAGTTCTCGCTGCGCGAGATCGCCCACCGCGAGCTCGAGCTGACGACGAGCGCCGCGCTCGTCACGACGCTCGATCCCTCCGCCGGCGAGCAGCCCGAGCGCCAGCAGCGCTTCGAGGCCGTCGTCGCCGAGATGGCCGAGGTCTCGACGGCTGCCTATCGCGGCCTCGTCTACGGCGACGCCGACTTCGCCGACTTCTTCCACGCGGCGACGCCGGTGCGCGAGGTCTCGCGCCTGCAGCTCGGCTCGCGCCCGGCGCGGCGCAAGGCGTCGGCGCGGATCGAGGACTTCCGCGCGATCCCGTGGGTCTTCTCCTGGACGCAGTCGCGTGCGGTCCTGCCCGCCTGGTTCGGCCTCGGCACCGTCGCTCGAGCACGCCCGCGAACGCCACGGCGTCGAGCTGCTGCGCGAGATGGAGCGCGACTGGCCGTACTTCGCCGCGCTCATCTCCAACGCCGAGATGGCGTGCGTGAAGGCCGACCTCGAGATCGCCCGCCGCTACGCCGAGCTGTGCTCCGACGAGGCGGTCCGCAACCGCATCTGGGGTGCGATCGAGGCGGAGTTCGGGCGCACCGTGCGCGAGATCGGCGCGGTCCGCGACGAGGAGCAGCTGCTCGACCGCGAGCCGATCCTGCAGCGCGCGCTCGCGCGCCGCAACCCGTTCATCGACCCGCTGTCGTTCGTGCAGCTCGAGCTGCTGCGGCGCCTGCGCGCGCCCGGCGCCGACCCCGACGACCCCGACCTGGTGCGGGCGAGCCTGCTGGCGATCAACGGCATCGCCGGCGGCCTGCGGAACACCGGATGACGCGCGTCTACGTCTGCGGGCACCGCAACCCCGACACCGACTCGATCGCCGCCGCGATCGGCTACGCCGAGCTGAAGAACCGCCTCGACGACGACGATGCCGAGTACGTGCCGGTCCGTCTGGGCAGCGTCAACGCGCAGACCGAATGGCTGCTGGAGCGCAGCGGCGCGCCGCTGCCGCGCCACCTGCCGCACGCCTACCTGCGCGTGCGCGACGTCATGCGCCGGGAGTTCCCGATCGCCCACCGCAGCGATCCCGTGCGCACGGTCGGCCTGCAGATGGCGTCGGAGGGCATGGACCTCGTGCCGGTCGTCGACGACGACGGCGTCCTGACCGGCCTGCTGACCGAGCGCGGGCTGGCGCGGCGCTACATCCGTGAGTCGCGCGAGGCCTCGCGCCTGGACGTGCCCACGCCGGTCGGCTCGATCGTCGAGGTGCTCGGCGGCGAGCTGCACGTCGGCGCCGGCAACGTGGAGATCAAGGGCCGGGTGTGGGTGCAGGCGATGCGCTCGACGGCGAGCAGCAAGGTCCAGCCCGGCGACGTCGTCGTCATCGGCGATCGCCCGGACGCGACCGAGAACGCGATCGAGCGCCGCATCGCGCTGCTCGTGCTCAGCAACGACACGGCGCCGACCGACGCCGTCCTCAAGCTCGCCGCCGACCACGGCACATGCGTCGTCACCTCGCCGCTGGACTCGTACGTGACGAGCCGGATGATCACGCTGTCGGAGCCCTGCCGCGCGCTCGCCGAGGCCGACCCGCTGACCGTCGGCAAGGACGATCTCGTGCGCGACATCGCCGACCAGATCAAGGACGTCCACTACCGGGCGGTCGTCGCCGTCGACCGCGACGGCAAGCCGGTCGGCGTCGTGACGCGCTCGGATCTCGTCAACCCCGAGCCGCGCCGCGTGCTGCTCGTCGACCACGGCGAGCGCGCCCAGAGCGTGCCCGGCATCGAGGAGGCCGAGATCGTCGAGATCCTCGACCACCACCACATCGGCTCGATCGAGACGAAGCTGCCGGTGACGGCGATCTTCGATCCGGTCGGCTCGACCGCCACGCTCGTCACCGAGCGCTTTCGCCAGGGCGACGCCGTGCCGACGGATCCGGCCGCCACGATGCTGCTCGGCGCGATCGTCTCCGACACCGTCCTGCTGACCTCGCCGACGACGACCGAGCGCGACCGCGAGGCGACGCGCTACCTCGAGGGGCTGCTGTCACTCGACGCCCAGGAGTTCGGCCGCGAGATGTTCGAGCACAGCTCCGACGTCGCCGACGTGTCCGCCTCCGACCTCGTGCGCCGCGACCTCAAGGAGTACGAGCTCGACAACGGCAAGACGCTCTCGGTCGCGCAGATCGAGACCGTCGGACGCGCGGTGTTCGACCGCAGCGAGGAGCTGCTCGCCTCGGCCGAGCGCCGCCGCGCGCGCCACGACCACGTGCTGTTCGCGGTCATGCTGACCGACATCCTCGCCCAGCACACGCGCCTGCTCGTGGCCGGCAACGAGTCGATCGCCGAGCGCGCGTTCGGCAAGCCCGTCGACGACGGCGTGATCGAGCTGCCGGGCGTGATGAGCCGCAAGAAGCAGGTCGCGCCGGGGCTGCTGGCGGCGGCCAGCGGCTGACGGATACGCTGCTTCCGCGCGACCGGGGCGCAGGCGGACGTGTTCGACATCGCGCTGACCGACGTCGACAACGTCACGTTTTCCGTTCTACAACGTCGGCTCGGTGGTGAGACTCGACACCGGCGCAACGCGCTATCGCCTCGCGTTTCTCGCCTCACAGCCACGGAGCCGGTGGTCGGGTCCGCGGATCAGCGACGTGCGGCCCGCGCGCCGCTGGGGCAAGCAGTGGAAGGCCGCGCTGAAGCCGGCCGGCTAGCGTCGCGAACACTGGCGCGCCCAGTCGTACGTATCCTGCTCGGCGATGCCCACCGGCCCCGTCAAGATCGCGGTGCTCGGCGGCGGCTACGGGGCCAAGGTCCCGCTGCCGGTGCTGTCGAGCCTCGACGAGTTCGAGCCCGTCGCCGTCTGGTCGCGCACCCCGGAGCGCGCGCAGGAGCTGGCCGGCGAGCACGACCTCGAGCTCGCCACGAGCGACGTCGAGGAGCTGCTCTCCCACCCCGGCCTGGAGGCGGTCCACATCGCCACGCCGGTGGCCACGCACGGCGAGATCGCGATCGCCGCCGCCGAACGCGGCCTGCACGTCCTCGTCGACAAGCCGATGGCGATGGACCTCGCCGAGGCGCGCGCGGTGCGCGACGCGATCGCCGCGGCCGGCGTCGTCGGCGCCGTGAACTACGGCCGGCGCTTTCAGGAGACGCGCGAGCAGCTGCTACGGCGCGTCGCCGAGGTCGCGGGCGCCCCGCGGATGGTGTCCATCTCGCTCGTCTTCGACGACCACGCGCTGCCCGAGTCGCGGCCGTTCACGTGGGTGCAGGACGCCGCCCTCGGCGGCGGCCGGCTGCAGGGCTACGGCGTGCACGACCTCGACCTCATCCTGCACGCGTTCGGCGCGGTCGAGTCCGTCGCCGCCGCCACCGAGGTCGGCGTGGGCGAGCGCGAAGCCAAGGACGGCACGCCGCACACCGTCACCGCCGAGGACGCCTACGTAATCCTGGTGCGCTTCCGCGGGGGCGGCCTCGGGCACGTCAGCCTGACCGCCACCGCCCGGCACAAGCGCGGCGACGTCATCGAGGTCCACGGCGCCGAGGGCACGGTGCGCCTGGACGCCGACAAGCGCCTGCACTGGGGCCGCGCGGGCGAGGAGCTGCAGGTCGAGGGCCCGCTGGACGCCAACTCCAAGCAGGCCTACGCGCACATCGCGCGCGGCTTTCACGCCGCGATCCGCGACGGCGCCACGGTGCAGCCCGGGCTCGACGAGGGCCTGCGCGTGCAGGCGCTGTTCGACGCGATCCGCCGCGCCGACGCCGAGCGGCGCTGGGTCGAGCCCGAAGCCGTCTGACCGGCCGCCGCCCGTGCCCGCCCACATGCTCACGCTCGTCCGCCACGGGCAGACGACCAGCTCCGCGCGACACGCCTACTCCGGCCGCTCGGACATCCCGCTGACCGAGACCGGCCGCGAGCAGGCACGCGCGGCGGCGCAGCGGCTGGCCGAGGACCGCGTCGACGCCGTGATCAGCAGCCCGCTGATCCGCGCCCGCGACACCGCCCAGGCGATCGCCGATGCGACCGGCGCGCCGCTGACCGTCGACGAGCGCCTGACCGAGGTCGACTACGGCCCGTTCGAAGGCCTCGACCGCGACGGCGCGCGCGAGCAGATCGGCGCCGCCTTCGAGGCCTGGCGCGCCGACCCGTTCGGCGCCCCGGTGCCGGGGATGGAGCCGCTCGCCGACGCGCTCGCCCGCGCCCGCGCCGCCACCGCCGACGCCCTCGCCGCCCACGAGCACCCGGTGATCGTCGGCCACCAGGGGATCCTGCGGATCGTGCTCGTCGCGCTCGGCCAGATCGCGCCGGAGGACTACTTCGGCACGCGCCTGCACGAGGCCGAGCCGATCGTCGTCGGGAACCCCGCGGTTCGCTGACCCTGACCGCCGTCGTGAGCGCACGCTGACACCGCAGCGGCGGCGGCGATTGCTCGCCGCCGCCGCATGGCCGCCTCACGTCGTGGGCCGACCTACCGGATGCCGGCCTTCCAGGCGTCGAACAGACCCCAGGCGTTGTTGCTCGTCGCGTTGTTGCGCGAGTTGAACAGCGCGACGATCTGCACGTCGCCCGGCAGCATCACGAGCTGCGACCCGCAGCCGCGGCCCTTGTCGCTGCCGCAGCCGCCGTTCTTCTTGTCGGCGAGGCCGAGACCGCGCGCGTCGGGGTCGATGAAGCCGTTCGCCGGGCCGCCGTTGCCCGTCAGGTCGTCGAAGCCGAGCTCGCCGTCCTTCATCGCCTTGACCGTCGCGCGGCTGACGAAGCGGCCGTGCTCGAGCTTGGCGAGGAACTCGCCGAACTCGCGCGCGGTGATCATCAGGCCGCCCGTCGGGTTGGCGACCGTGCTGACGGGCAGGATGCCCGGCAGCGACTTGTCGAGGAAGTCGTACTTCAGGGCCCGCTTGTTCGTGCGGTAGTTCCAGCCGGCCGCGACGCCCTGGCCGGAGAGCATGTTCAGGACGTAGTCGCCGTACATGTCCAGGATCTCGCCGTAGGCCTTCGTCCCCTTGCCGCAGCCGTGGGTGGCGAGCGACGCGTCGACCTTGGGCTTGTCGATCAGCCCGGCGAGCAGAAAGCCGAGGTGGACGTAGTTCATGTTCTCGTAGCCCTTGGTCCCGGTCAGGCCGCCCTCGGCCGACTTCATCAGAAACAGGTAGGGGTCCTCGGCCTTGACGGATTCGGCCGGCCGGAAGATCCCCGAGCTCATGTCGAGCAGATCCTCGAAGGTCAGCGACATCATGCCGGGGCCGAGCTGCCAGCAGTCGGGAAACCAGGGGAAGACCGGCGACTTGACCGACATCCCGCGCTGCGCGAGCCGCTGCATGACCGCGGTCGCCGTGACGAGCTTGGTCGTGCTGGCGGTGAGCGACTCCGTCGAGCTCGTGAACGGCATGTTGATGTCGAAGCCGTTCTTGCCCTCGGAGAGGTAGGAGTTGCCGCCGCCGCCGGAGCGCACGACCTTGCCGCCGCTCGCGATCGCCCAGCCGAAGCCGACGACCTTGCCGTCGAAGTGCTTGTCGAGCCGCTCGGCGATCTCGTCGAGGTCGAGCGCGTAGTCGGCCTCGATCCGCGTCGGGCGCCCGGTCGTCTCGCCGCTGAGCCCCATCGCGTAGTCGCGGCCGAACTTGAGCGGGACCTGCGCGAAGGCGCCGCTGGCCGTCTCGGTGCCCTTGGGCACGTCGAAGTACTCGCCCGTGACGCTGCCGTCGGCCTGGCGCTTGCCGAAGAACACGCTCACCCAGGCGGGGCGCTTGCCGGCCTTCGCCGGGCCCTCGGCCACGCCGAAGGTGCCGGAGCCGTTCTCGCGCCAGTACTGACGTGACCCGTCGGGCTCCATCGCCGACGAGCGGCCGATGAAGGCGCCGTCCATGTCCGAGCGCGACTTGGACTGAAAACCGGCCTCGCGAGCGCCCGGCCACGGAACGCTGCCCGGCGCGATCGCGGTGAAGATGTCCGGGCCGAAGTCGCTGCCGCTGCCGCGCACGAGCCGGTCACCCTTCTTGAAGATCTTCAGGCCGATCGTGCCGACCGTCGTGCGCGTTCCCTTCGCGACGTCGTACCACGAGCCGTTGATGACGTTCTTCGTGCGCGTGCCGCGAAAGACGAACGCGTACTTGCGGCCGGGATGCTCGGCGTAGCCGACGACCTTCGTCGCCTCGGCCCGGAGGTAGAGCGCGCCGCCGTCGTCGCCGCGGTAGATCTGCGTGAGCTTGGGCGCCAGCTCGCCGGCGGACAGCGGCGGCAGCGGCAGCGGGGCCGGTGGATCGGGCGCCTCCGGGACGGCAACGACCGGCGGCGGCGGGGTCGGCGGCGGCGGCGGCGGGAGCGGCGGCGCGGTGCCGAGCGGCGCTGATGGCGCGGCCGGGCCGCCGGGCACCTGGGCCCCGGCATCAGCGGCGGCGCCGGCGAGCAGCGCGGCGCAGATCGCGCCGGCCGCGCAGGCGCGGGCGCTTGCATGACGGCGGCGCGAACGGCCCTGGGCGGTGCTGCGCGCGGTGGTGGTGGGCGTGTCGGGGGTGTGCATCTCGGGTTCCTCTCGGGTCGTGCTGCGGTTGTTCGCGCAGCATCGGCCCCGGTCGGTTCCGGCGCATGAGGGTCCATCCCTCACCTGAGGGACGGGGACGGCTGCGCCGGCGGATGCCTGCAAGAGCACGCCCGTGCGCCCGAACGTCCTTGACGGCACTCCGGCGGCACTGTGTGCTTGGGCCGTGAAGCTCGAGTTCAAGAACCTGGGGCCGTGGATCTTCGGCACCGAGCAGCTCAAGCGCTTCACGCAGGACTCGCCGGTCATGCCCGACGTCTGGCTGCAGTACGGCCGCGAGCCCGATGCCGCCATCGACCTGCTGCTCGAGCCGCACGAGGAGTCGACGACCGGCGAGCTCGCCCGGGCCGTACTCGAGGCCGACCACAGCCCGACGCGCCCCGAGCCGATCGAGCTGGCCTACAACGGCTCGCACGTCGCCGCGCGGCTGACCTTCGCGCAGATGCTGCGCAGCGTCCTGCCGCTGTCGGCGTGGTGGCAGGAGCATCTGTGGCCGCAGGGCGACGCGCTGCCCGCCGCGATCCTCGCGGGACGCCGGGAGGAGATCATCGCCGGCCTCAAGGAGCCGATGCGCGAGCAGGGTCGCCAGCCGACGCGCCTGGACGAGCTGCCGGGAGCGCTGATCTGGTTCGTCGGGCTGCTGGGTCGCATCACGTGGGAGGCCGCGCACCCCGACGACGAGCAGCCCGACGACGAGCCGCCCGACGGGCTGACGTACGAGCTGCTCGTCGACCTCGCCGCGCAGACGCTCGCCGACGTGCCGCGGGTGCCGCCGCCCGGCCGGCCGCTGCTGTGGACGGTCAACCGCAACCGGCCGGCGCGCCCGGCGCTATGGCGGTCGCGCAACACGATCAAGGCCGACGCCGCGACGCTGCTCTTCGGGCTGCGCTGCCACGACATCTGCTGGGCGGTGATCGACTCGGGCGTGGACGCCCTGCATCCGGCGTTCCGGCTGCGCGGGGCCGACGGCGTGCCGACCGGCGAGACGCGCGTCAAGGCGACGTACGACTTCACGCGGCTGCGCGCGATCCTCGCCGGGACCGACGCCGAGCGCGACACCCTCGGCGGCGAGAAGGCCAAGCAGCGCAAGGAGATCGAGGCGCGGCTGCGCAGCGGGCGGGCGATCGACTGGGGTCTGCTCGCCGCGCAGCTGGAGGTCGCGCACGACCCGGCGACGTACGCGGCGCCCAAGCACGAGCACGGCACCCACGTGGCCGGGATCATCGGCGCCGACTGGCTGGCGACCGACTCCGATCCCGCGCGCAAGAACGACGTGCGCGGGATCTGCCCCGACATCGGCCTCTACGACCTGCGGGTCTTCGACGACAGCGGCGCCGGCGACGAGTTCGCGATCCTCGCGGCACTGCAGTTCATCCGCTGGCTGAACGTCAACTCCGCCACCCCGGTCGTCCACGGGATCAACCTCAGCCTGTCGCTCGACCACGAGGTCGGCTCGTTCGCCTGCGGCCGCACGCCGATCTGCGACGAGTGCGAGCGGCTGCTGGGCAGCGGCACGATCGTCGTCGCCGCCGCCGGCAACGAGGGCCGCGCGTTCGTCTCGATGGCGTCGGGCGTGACGGAGGGCTACCGCGAGATGTCGATCACCGACCCCGGCAACGCGAACGGCGTCATCACCGTCGGGGCGACGCACCGCCACCAGCCGCACACCTACGGGGTGTCGTACTTCTCCAGCCGCGGCCCGACCGGCGACGGGCGCTGCAAGCCCGACCTCGTCGCGCCCGGGGAGAAGATCACCGCGCCGGTGCCGGGCGGCGGGCTGAAGAGCCTCGACGGGACGAGCATGGCCGCGCCGCACGTCTCCGGCGCGGCGGCGCTGATCCTCGCGCGCCATCCCGAGCTGATCGGCCAGCCCGCGCAGATCAAGCGGGTGCTGTGCGACACCGCGACCGACCTCGGCCGCGAGCGCTACTTCCAGGGCAGCGGCGTCGTCGACGCGCTGCGCGCGATCCAATCGATCTGATTTGATGATCACGCCCTTCGGTCTTCGCAAGCTCAGACCTCCGATCGACGTCACACGATGATCTTCTCGCTCGAGGCGCTTCAGGCCTTTCACGGCGACTCGCTGCTCGTGCACGCCGGTGAGCCCGACGCGCCGGTGCTGCTGCTCATCGACGGCGGCCCCTCGGGCACGTGGGAGACGAGCCTGCACGCCCGGCTGGAGCAGCTGCGCGCCGAGCGCGCCGGCGGCGGGGCCCTGCAGATCGACCTCGCGATGGTCAGCCACATCGACTCCGACCACGTCGCCGGCATGGTCGACTTCGCCGGCGAGCTCGTCACCGAGCAGGAGGACTCAAAGCCCCTGAGCTACGAGGTCGGGACGCTCTGGCACAACTCCTTCGACGACATCCTCGGCAACGACGCGGAGGACCTGCGCACGGCCGCCGCCGACGTCCTGTCCAGGCCGGTGGACGATCGCATCGCCGACGAGGTACGCGCCGCCGGGCTGGCGGTCGTCGCGAGCGTGGCGGAGGGCCGCGAGCTGCGCCAGCAGGCCGAGAAGCTCGGCTGGAGCCTCAACGAGCCGTTCGACGGCCCGGTCGTCCTGCCGGAGGACGGCGTGCGGACGATCACCCTCGGGCCGCTGAAGCTGACCGTCGTGTGCCCGCACGCCGCTCAGCTCAAGCGACTGCACGCCAAGTGGGAGAAGTGGCTGAAGGAGCATCCCGAGGCGGTCGCCAGCCCCGCCTCGGCGGCGGCCGGCCGCGACAACTCGCCCTACAACCTGTCGAGCATCGTCGTGCTCGCCGAGTGCGACGGCAAGACGATGCTGCTGACCGGCGACGCGCGCGACGACCACGTCCTCGCCGGGCTCGACGAGACCGGCATCGCGAAGGACGGCAAGACGCACGTCGACATCCTCAAGCTCCCCCACCACGGGTCGATCCGCAACATGCGCCCCGAGTTCTTCGCACGGGTCACCGCCGATCACTACGTCATCTCGGCCAACGGGCGCGACGGCAACCCCGAGACCGACACGCTGGAGCTGATCGCCGCCGGCCGCCCGGACGACGACTTCACGATCCACCTGACCAACCGGGTCGGGACCGGCGACCTCGAGGTGCGCCTGGATGCGTTCCTCGCCGCCAAGGAGGCGTCGGGGCGCGCCTACGGCATCGCGTTCCGCGACGAGGACGCGCTGTCGCTGCGCATCGACCTGCTCGAGGCGGGCTGAGCCGCGATGGGCGAGCACGACGAACTGCTCAAGCGCTTCCAGCCGGTCCTGCGCTACGACTCCAACGAGCAGTTCTTCGCCGACAGCGCCGAGCAGTACACCGACGCGCCGGGCATCACGCTGCGCCGCGCCGCTCCCGCCCGCGACAAGGCGGGCGCGGTCCTCGCCACCTCCGACGGCGCCGGCGCCAAGCCCAAGCTGACGCTCGACTTCCTCGGGCCGAAGGCCTACGGGAGCGGCGAGCCCGTCGAGAAGGGCGACCACATCGCCGTGCGCGGGCGCAACTACCGCGAGCAGTACGTGACGCTGCGCATGAACCGCGCCGATCTCAACAACGTCACCTACGGCCACGCGATCGAGGCCAACGGGCGCCTGTGGCTGCAGTACTGGTTCTTCTACTTCTACAACGACTATCAGCTGTCGTTCGCGCTCGGCACGCACGAGGGCGACTGGGAGATGGTGCAGTTGCGGATGGACGACGAGGCCGGCCACCCCGACCTTGCCGTCTACTCCCAGCATCGCTACGGCGAGGTGCGCCCGTGGGACAAGGTCGAGACGCTCGGCGAACGGCCCGTCATCTACGTCGCCCGCGGATCGCACGCCGGGTACTTCGAGGCGGGCTTTCACCAGACCGAGGCGTGGTACGACCTCGCCGACGGCAAGCGGCGCATGAAGCACCGCCCTCGGCTCGAGATCCTCGGGACCGACGACCCGGCCTGGACGCGCTGGCCGGGTCGCTGGGGCGACTCGCTGCCGCGCAACGCGATCGAGTCCAACAGCCCGACCGGGCCGGGCGCCAAGAAGCAGTGGACCGATCCCGACAAGATGCTCGACAACCCGGCCGCCGAAGGGGACGCACGGCCAGGGCGCCAAGCCGCCCGCGGTGCGCGCGCTGCGCGCAGCCGGGCGGCTGCGCATCGAGTACGACCTCACGCAGCGCAACCCGCGCCCCCTGGAGCTCATCGTGACGGTCAACTCCGAGGACGAGGCCGGCGTGCCGCCGCGGACGCACAACGTCGCCGTGCACGCCGGCGGCCACGGCAAGGTCACGACCGACGTCGTGCTCGACCCGCTCAAGCGCTACGACGTCTACACGAGCTTCGTCGCCGGCGACCCGCCGGTCCCGTCGCAGTCGCACCTCGACGTGATCGAGCCGTTCGGCGCGGTGAAGCCCGCGGCCTCGCTGCCGCAGCGCCTGCTCGAGAAGGCCAGCACGTTCATCGCCACGATCCGCGGCGACCGCCGCCACCGGCGCTGATCAGCGCCGTCGCGCGGCGGCGGCCCGCTCGGCCTCGACGGCCTCGCGGACGTGGCAGCTCCGCGACGTGGTCGTTGACGATCCCGGTCGCCTGCATGAGCGCGTAGGCGGTCGTCGGGCCGACGAAGCGAAAGCCGCGGCGCTTGAGCTCGCGCGCGAGCGCCTTGGACTCCGGCGTGGTGGCGGGCATCTCGCCGAGCGACGCGCGGCGGCGGCGCGGGCGCGGCCGGGGCGAAGGACCACAGCAGCGCATCGAGCGTCTCCCCCGCCTCGTGCAGCGCCAGCGTCGCCCGCGCGTTGGCGATCGTCGCCTCGATCTTCGCGCGGTTGCGCACGATGCCGGCGTCGGCCATCAGCCGCTCGACGTCGGCATCGCCGTAGCGCGCGATCACCGCGGGGTCGAAGCGCGCGAACGCGGCGCGGAAGTTCTCGCGCTTGCGCAGGATCGTGATCCAGGCCAGGCCGGACTGAAACGCCTCGAGGCTGATGCGCTCCAGCAGCCGGTGCTCGTCGCGCACCGGCCGGCCCCACTCGTCGTCGTGGTAGGCGATGTAGAGCGGGTCGGTCGTCGGCCAGCAGCGGACGGGCTCGCGCATCTCAGCCATCGATCGGCAGCGCCTCGGTCGCGTCGGAGTAGGTCAGGCCGGGCACCGGACCGCCCTCCAGCACGACGATCCGGCCGCCGTGGGCGACGGCGCCGAGGCCGTGACGCGGCGTCTTCAGGTCCGGCTCGGCGCGCCAGCGCCGCGTGCGCGGGTCGTAGGACTCGACCTCGGCGATCGTGCCGGCCGCCTCCTCCCCGCCGACGACGACGATCCGCCCCGCGACGGTCGCGGCGGCGATCCCGCCGCGCGCCTTGCGCAGGGACGGCACGCGCTCCCAGCGTCGCCTGGCGGGGACGTAGCGCTCGGCGACGCGGAAGTTGTTCAGCCCGTTGGCGCGGCCGGCGACCACGTAGAAGGCGCCGCCGCGGACCGTGCCTGCCAGGTGCTCGCGGGCGGTCCGCAGCGACGGCCCGCGCGACCAGCGCCGGCGCTTGAAGTCGTAGACCTCGAGCGTGCGCAGCGCCGCCCCGCCGCGCGCCCCGCCGGCGACGAAGAGCCGGTCGCCGATCACGCCGGCGGCGAGCGCCGCGCGCGCGGTCGGCGCCGCCGGCAGCCGCGTCCAGCGGTCGGCGGCCGGCTCGTAGCGCCAGAGCGCGGCGGTCTCGCCGTCCAGCCCGCCGGCGGCGGTGTAGCCGCCGACGACGTAGAGGTCGCCCGCGTAGGCGACCGCCGCCGCGTGGTTGACCGCCTGCGGGATCGGCTTGACCCGCGTCCAGCGATCGCGGCGCAGGTCGTAGCGCTCGACGACCGCGCTCGTCGCGCCGTCCGGCGCGGCGAAGCCGCCGACGACGTAGGCGCCGTCGCCGATCCGCGCCGCCGCGACCTCCGTGCGCGGGACCGTCGAACGGGCGAGCGTCTGCCAGCCCGCGGCCGCCGACGCGGCGCCATCGTCGTCGCCCCCGGTCGTGAGGCCGACGGCCGACCGCGGCGACCGCGAGCGCGAGCACGGCGGCGATGACGGCGGCGAGCCTCATCGCTGCGCCTCTCCGGCGACGCGCGGCTCGTGGCCGGGACAGCGCAGGACCGGCAGGCGCGGGTAGCGCGGGTAGCGGTCGTCGTCCTTCCAGCGCCGGCACAGCGAGAACGACGAGCGCTTGGTGCGCACCACCTGCTGGTGGCGACAGGAGTCGCAGAGCCCGGCGGACGGACCGGACGGACGGGACGGGCTCGCCATACGAGGAGCGTAATGGCGCTGCGCGTGAGCCGGACCGGCAAAGTCGTTGACCAAGCAACTACAATTGGCGCCCATGGCCACCTTCGTCCGACTCTGCGGCTTCCTGCGCGACTACAAGCGCGGCGTCTGGCTGTCGGGCATCCTCGCCGCCCTGGCGATGGTCGCCACCGTGGCGATCCCCGGCCTCACCGGCGCGGCGATCAGCGCGATCCAGGACGGCGACCGCGACAGGCTGAAGTTCCTCGGCCTGCTGATCGTCGGCGCCGGCGTGCTGCGCCTCGGGCTCACCGTCGCGCGCCGGCTCGTGGCCGGGCGTGTGTCGCTCGGCGTCGAGGTCGACCTGCGAAACCGCGTCTACGAGCACCTGCTCGCGCTCGAGCTCGGCTTCTTCGACGCCCAGCAGACCGGGCAGCTCATGTCGCGCGCGACCGTCGACCTGCAGTCGGTGCGCTTCTTCCTCGGCTACGGCCTCGTGCTCATCTCCCAGGCGGCGCTGACCGTCGTCTTCGCGGCGGTCGCGGTGATCGTCATCGACCCGACGCTCGCGCTCGTCTCGCTGTTTCCGATCCCGTTCGTCATCTGGATCGCCAACCGCTACGGCCGCCAGGCGCGCCCGGCGCTGCAGGAGGTCCAGCAGCGCATCGGCGAGCTGACGGCGGACGTCGAGGAGAGCGTCGGCGGCGTGCGCGTCGTCAAGGCCTTCGCGGCCGAGGAGCAGCGCCAGCGGCGCTTCAGCGAGAGCGTCTCGCGCGTCTTCGAGCAGTCGATGATCTCGACGCGCCTGCGCGCGTTCTACAACCCGTTCATCGGCTTCCTGCCCCAGCTCGGCCTCGCCGCGCTGCTGCTCGTGGGCGGGCGGATGGTCATCGAGGGCAGCCTCACGCTGGGCGAGTTCACCGCCTTCTACGGCTACCTGCTCATGCTGCTCGCGCCGGTCCGCACGCTCGGCTGGACGCTCGGCCTGGCGCAGCGCGCGACCGCCTCCGGCGCGCGCCTCTTCGAGCTGCTCGACCGCGCGCCGCGGATCGTCGCGGCGCCCGACGCCGTCGCGCTGCCCGCCGGCTCGGGCCGCGTCGAGCTGCGCGACGTCACGCTCGCCTACGGCGACGAGGAGGAGCATCACGCCGAGCCGGCCCTGCGCGGCGTCTCGCTGACCGTCGAGGCCGGCACGACGCTCGCGCTCGTCGGCGCCACCGGCTCAGGCAAGACGACGCTCGTGCAGCTCATCCCGCGCCTCTACGACCCGACGTCCGGCTCGGTCCTCGTCGACGGTGCCGACGTGCGCACCGTCGACCCGCACGCGCTGCGCGCGCAGATCGCGGTCGTCAACGACGACCCGTTCCTCTTCAGCGCAACCGTGCACGAGAACATCGCCTACGCGCGGTCGGAGGCGACGCGCGAGGAGGTCGTCGAGGCCGCCCGCCGCGCGCAGGCGCACGACTTCGTCAGCGCGCTGCCCGACGGCTACGACACCCGCGTCGGCG
Organism: uncultured Actinomycetes bacterium; assembly: GCA_963742745.1. GTDB lineage: Bacteria > Actinomycetota > Thermoleophilia > Solirubrobacterales > Solirubrobacteraceae > CADCVQ01. Next base: position 52,554 of record CAVUND010000013.1, on the reverse strand, counting down.
AGCGCGGCCTGACGCTCAGCGGCGGCCAGCGCCAGCGCATCGCGATCGCCCGCGCGCTGCTCGCGGACCCGCGGATCCTCGTCCTCGACGACGCGACGTCCTCGATCGATGCCTCGACCGAGCGCGAGATCAAGCAGGGCCTCGAGGCGGCGATGGCCGGCCGCACGACGTTCGTCATCGCCCACCGCCTCTCGACGATCGCCCTCGCCGACGAGATCGCGATCCTCGACGCGGGCCGGCTCGTCGACCGCGGCACGCACGACGAGCTGCTCAAGCGCTCGCCGTTCTACCGCGAGATCGTCGAGAAGGGGCTGCCCGACCAGGTCTTCCTCACGCGCAAGCCGCTCGAGCCCGAGGTGGCGGGGCTGTGAGCGGCCGGTCCCCCCAGGACACGCGCGACGCGGTCAGCTCCCAGCTGACCGCCGACGGCGACGGCGACAGGCCGCTGACGACCGCCGAGCTGCGCCGCCGGCTGCGCCAGACCGGCGGCCGCGGGCGCAAGCTGCGCGGCCTCGCGGCGCTGCTGAAGCCCTACCGCACGAAGGTCGTGCTCATGTTCGTCGCGCTGGCCGCGGCGACGGCGGCGACGCTCGCGCCCCCGCCGCTCATCAAGCTCGCGATCGACGACGGCATCACGCCCGGCGACGTCGGCACGCTGAACCTCGTCGTCGGCCTGTTCGTGCTCAGCGCGCTCGTGTACTGGGGCGCCTCGTACGCGCAGACCTATCTCGTGGGCTGGGTCGGCCAGCGGGCGCTGCAGGACCTGCGCCTGCGGATCTTCGCCCACCTGCAGTCGCTGCCCGTCGGCTTCTACGAGCGCCGCCAGGCCGGGCAGTTGATCTCGCGGATGACCAACGACGTCCAGGCGCTCGACTCGCTCGTCACCGACAGCGTCGTGACGCTGTTCTCGAGCACGCTGACGCTCGTCGGCACGATGGCGATCCTGCTCGTGCTCGACGTCGAGCTGGCGCTGCTGACGTTCCTCATCTTCCCGGTCATGGCGATCGCCTCGCTGGCCTTCCGGATCGCCTCCGCCGACGCCTATGCCCGCACCCGCGAGACGATCGGGGCGATCACGGCATACCTGCAGGAGTCGCTGTCGGGAATCCGCGTCGTGCGCTCGTTCAGCCAGGAGCCGCGCCACGTCACGCGCTTCCGCGCGCTGAACGAGCGCAACCGCGAGGTCAACATGACCACGGTCAACCTCAACGCCGCGTACTTCCCCGGCGTCGAGCTGCTCAGCGCGGTGGCGACCGTCGGGATCCTGCTCTACGGCGGCGTGCAGGCGATCGAGGGCGACATCACGCCCGGCGTCATCGTCGCGTTCGTCGCCGCGCTGAACCTCTTCTTCGAGCCGATCCAGCAGCTCTCCCAGCTCTACACGACCTACCAGGCCGGCATGGCCGCGCTGGACAAGATCTTCGACCTGCTCGACGAGCAGTCCGACCTCGTCGACGCCCCCGACGCGATCGAGCTCGGCCGCCTGCGCGGCGAGATCGAGCTGCGCGACGTCGGCTTCTCGTACGGCTCGGGCGAGGACGCGGTGTGGGCGCTGCAGGACCTGTCGCTGAGGATCCCGCCGGGCCAGACCGTCGCGCTCGTCGGCGCCACGGGCGCCGGCAAGTCGACGATCGCCAAGCTCGTCGCACGCTTCTACGACCCGACGACGGGCGCCGTGCTCGTCGACGGCCACGACCTGCGCGACGTGACGCAGGCGTCGCTGCGCCGCCAGCTCGGCGTCGTCCCGCAGGAGGGCTTTCTCTTCAGCGGCACGGTCGCCGAGAACATCGCCTTCGGCCGGCCCGAGGCCACGCGCGAGGAGATCCGCGCGGCCGCCGACGCCGTCGGCGCGGACGAGTTCATCATGGCCCTGGAGCATGGCTACGACACGCCGGTCGGCGAGCGCGGCACGCAGCTGTCGGCCGGTCAGCGCCAGCTCGTCGCCTTCGCCCGCGCGCTCGCCGCCGACCCGCGGATCCTCATCCTCGACGAGGCGACCTCCAACGTCGACCTGCACACCGAGGGCCGCATCGAGGACGGGCTGCGCCGGCTGCTCGCCGGGCGCACCGCGGTCGTCATCGCCCACCGCCTCAGCACGATCCGTCAGGCCGGCCGGATCGTCGTGCTCGACGGCGGGCGGATCGTCGAGCAGGGCACCCACGACGAGCTGCTCGACGCCGAGGGCGCCTATTGGCGCCTGTACCGCGACTGGATGGCCCAGGCGGCGGCGTAGGTTCTCCAAGCGACTGCCGGGCAAGGACTCGAACCTTGAATTCCAGGGCCAGAACCTGGCGAGTTGCCGATTACTCCACCCGGCAAGGCAGCGCGGCGAGTATAGCCACGCGGGTCCGGTGGTCCGGGTAGGAGGAGGACCCATGAGCGAGATGAAGAAGCGGATGCTGCGCGGCGACCTCTACCTCGCCGACGACCCCGAGCTGATCGCGGGAATGTCCCGCGCGCAGGAGCTCTTCGAGCGCTTCAACGCGACCCGCCACGGCGAGCGGGACGAGCGCGACCGGCTGCTGCGCGAGCTGCTGGGCAGCGTCGGCGACGACGTCGTCATCCGGCCGCCGTTTCGCTGCGACTACGGCTCGCACATCACGATCGGCGCGGGGACGTTCGTCAACTACGACTGCGTGATGCTCGACTGCGCGCCGATCACGATCGGCGCCGCCTGCCAGATCGCCACCGCCGTGCAGCTGCTGACCCCGACGCACCCCGTCGACCCCGGCCCGCGCCGGGCCGGCTGGGAGGCGGCCGAGCCGATCACGCTCGGCGACAACGTGTGGCTCGGCGGCGGCGTCATCGTCTGCCCGGGCGTGACGATCGGCGACGACACCGTGGTCGGCGCCGGGGCGGTGGTCACCCGCGACCTGCCGGCCGGCGTCGTCGCGGTCGGCAACCCTGCGCGCGTGCTGCGCGAGATCGGCGACGGCGACCGGGTGGATGTTTCGCCCCCGTGCCGGGGTATGTGACGCTCTCCGCGCGGAGCGCGGGAAACGTGACGCAACCCCTTAGTTGACGCGGCCGTTGGGCGCGAACTGGGCGGTGATGTACGGCTCCAGGCCCGGATCGAGCACCACGAGCACCTCGTCGCCCGGGTTGATCACCGTGTCGCCCTTGGGCACGAAGCCGGCCTTGCCGCGCGGCAGGACCGAGATGATCAGGCTGCCGTCGGGGAGGTCGATCTCCGAGACGTGCAGGCCCGCCGCGGGCGCGCCGTCGGTGACCTCGACCTCGATGATCTCGAGCTTCTCGTCGGGCAGGTCGAGCAGGTGCACGAGCCCGTGGCCGGGCACCTCGTGCTCGATGAGGTTGAGGATGAGGTCGGTCGCCGACACCGCGGGCTGGATGCCCAGCAGCTTGAAGTGCTGCAGGTTGCGGGGGTTGTTGCAGCGGGCGATGATCCGCTCGCAGAGGTACTTCTCCTTGGCGACCTGGCAGATGAGGATGTTGTCCTCGTCGTCGCCGGTGACCGCCACGACGAGATCGGCGCGCTGGATGCCCGCGCGCTCGAGGACCCACAGCTCCGTGCCGTCGCCGTACTGGATCGCGTGCTCGAGCTCCTGCTCGATACGCAGGTAGGCGCGCCGGTCGGCCTCGACGAGCGTGACCTCCTGGCCGTTGCGGATGAGCTCGCGCGCGAGGTTGAGGCCGACCTTGCCGCCGCCGACGACGATGACGTACATCAGGCCGCCGCGTCCGCGATGTCGGCGATGGCCTTCTCGAACATCGCGATGCCGAGCTTGACCGCGCAGATCGTGTGCAGGCCCTGCTCGGCGTACCAGTCCGAGCGCGCGGGGTCGAGCACGCGGACGATCACGTGCGGCACCTCGAAGCGCTTCTGGGCGACCTGCGCGACGAGCAGGTTCGTGTTGTCGCCGCGCGTGGCGGAGATGAACACGTCGGCCTCCTCCACCCCGGCGGCGAGCAGCGCGTCGATCTCGATCGCGGTGCCGACCGTGAAGCGCCCGCCGGAGTCCTCCCAGGAGGTGGCCTGGCCGGCGTCGAGGCGCTCGTGCGAGAGCGGATCCTCGTCGAGCACCGAAACGGTGTGGCCCGCGGCGAGGAGGGACTTGGCGACGGCCGAACCGACGCGGCCGGCCCCGACGACGAGGACCATCATGCGGCGGATGCTAGTGGGTCGTCCCCGAACGCGGTGGGAAGCCCGGGGACGGCCCACTGGACGAACGGCGCGCTACGCAGGCGGCTCGGCCTCCGGCTCGGGGTCGCCCGGCGGCGCGGTGAGGATCACGCGGCAGGGCGCCTTGCGCACGACGTACTTCGTGGCGTCGCCGACGAAGTTGTCCAGCGGGCCGCCGATGCCCCCGAGCCGCGCGCCGCCGCGGATCCGCGATGGCTCCTCGGCGGCGAGGACGATGAGCTCCACCCCGCGGCGCTTGGCCTCCTCGACGATCCCCTCGCCGGCGCGGCGCGCACGCACGGTCGCCGTCATGACCTCCACGCCGACGTACTCCTCGCCGACGGCCTTGGCCCGCGCGAGCGCCGCGCGGGCCGCCTTGAGCTGCGCCTCGGGCAGGCGCGCGTCCAGCGGCAGCGAGAGCGGCACCTCGAAGATCCAGATCGCCTCGATCGTCGCGCCGTGGCCCTCGCCCTCCTCCGGGTTCTCTGCCGCGGCCAGGCGCCCGGCGGTCTGCACGATGTCGTCGTCGATCGCGGTGCCGTAGATCGGCACGAGGATCGAGCCGTACTCGGCGCGCGCCGGCTCGAAGCGCAGCGCCGCCTCCGAGAGGACGACGCGCTCGCGCAGCGGCATCTCCGCACTGCGCCGGTAGCCCACGTACAGCGCGACGCCGGCCGCCATCCAGACCAGGCCGATCGTCCGCGCGCCGGCGTGGAAGCCGAGCAGGCTGACCAGGCCGCCCGCCGCCATGATCGCGCCGAGCACGGCCGGCAGCGGAAGGTCGCCGCCGCCGATCCGCACCGACAGCGGGATCCGGTAGGGCCGCGGCCGGTCGGGCTCGCGGTAGCGCAGCGCGCAGATCGCGACGTGGGCGATGAGGAACGCGAGCATCGCGCCGAACGCGTAGATGCCGACGAGGAACTCGAGGTCGCGCGGGACGACGAGCGCACCGGCGAGCAGCGCGGCCAGCACGATGACGACGTAGGGGGTGCCGGTGGCCGGGTGCAGGCGCCCCATGACGCTGGGGATCTGGCGGTTTCGCGCCAGTGAGTACGACAGCCGCGACAGCCCCAGCATGGCCCCGTGCGCCGCGACGACGAGCGTCGCGGTGGCCAGCGCGGCGACGGCGTAGCGCAGCCCGTCCGCCAGCCAGGGCGGGTCGAACTTCGACACGAGCGCGAGCACCGGCGCATTGAGCGCGTCGCCGGTCAGCGGCGACGCTCCGGGCGTGACCGGCAGCGACGCGACGGCGACGAGCGACATCCCGACGTAGATCACGAGCACGGAGACGGTCGCGCTCCAGATGAGCCGCTTGAGGCCGTGGCGGCTGACGCGCACCTCGCCGGCCAGCCCGGAGGCGGACTCCAGGCTCGTGAACGCGACGGTCGAGATCGTCAGCGCGAACAGCACGTCCTCCCAGCGCGGCGCCGTCCCCAGCTCGATGCTCGCGGTCAGCGCCTCGACGTCGACGACGAGAAACGCGCCGAGCACGATCACGATCAGCTGCAGCACCACGTCGATGACCGCCAGCACCGAGACGCGCTCGATGCCGCGGCTGGCGCTCGTGCCGCGGATGTTGCGGATCGCGACGTAGGCGATGATCGCGCCCGCCATGACGAGCTCGGGCGCACCGCTGCCCAGCGGCGCCCAGAACGCGGCGACGTAGTGCGTGGCGACGAACGCGGTGACCGCGATGAGGATGAGGAAGTCCAGCAGTACCGCCCAGCCGGCGATGAAGCTCCACAGCTCGTTGAACGCGTAGCGCGCGAAGACGGTCGATCCGGCGCGCTCCTGGTGCAGCGACGCGCCCTCGACGTACGTCATCGCCGTCAGGACGAAGAAGATCCCCGCGCCGAGGAAGACGACGGGCGTGAGGCCGAGCGCGTTCTCGGCGACGATCCCCAGCGAGAAGTACACGGCCGCCGCCAGCGACGACCAGACGATCGCAAACAGCGCCGGCGAGCCGAGGCTGCGGCGCAGCCCCGGCGCGAGCTCGCGCGGCGGCGGGCGCTCGGGCGCCGCCATCACACACCCCGCCAGGTGAAGTACAGCCGCCCCGCGCCGGCGGCGACGAACAGCAGCCCGAGCACGGTGCCGATCGCCAGCGGGCCGCCGCCGGCGGCGAACGTCCGCACGAGGATCGCCAGCCCGAGCACGACCATCGCCGCCGACAGCGCGAGCGTCGAGGAGCGGTGCAGCCCGCGGCCGGAGCGCGGCTCGTCAGGCATTGGTCGACTCGGTCTCGATGATGACGCGACACGGCCGGTCGGCGAGGACGGTCTCGACCGTCTTGCCGAACAGCGTCGTGCCGACGCGCGGCGGCAGCGGCATGACGAGCGCGTGGGCGCGCATCTCGCGGGCCTCCTCGACGATCAGCCGCCCGCTGCCGCCCGGCCGCACCCGTTCGACGTGGCCGCTCACGCGCCGCCCGCCCTGCAGCCGCGCCTGCTCGATGACCGCGCGCGCGGCGATCTCCTCGTCGGGCAGCGCGGCGTCCAGCGGCGAGGCCTGCGGGACGGTGATGAGCACGAGCACGTGGATGCCGCGGCGCTTGCGGCCGGCGAGCTTGGTGGCGGTGGCGATCGTGGACGGCGAGTAGTGGCGCGCGTCGAGCGCGACGAGCACCGACTCGTACTCCGCCTCGTTCTGGGTGACCGGCTGCGGCACGGCGACCTGGTGGGTGGACACGAAGTCCAGGCCCTGGCTGCGGCGATACAGCAGGTAGCCGCTCATGCCCAGCGCCATCCAGGTGATCCCGGCGGCGCCGACGGTGAGGTCGAGCACGCTGACCACCACGAAGGAGAGGATCGTGCCGGTGAGGCCGATGACCGCCAGCGGCGGCAGCTCGTGGCCGCGAACCCGCAGGCGACCCGGGCTGCGGTACGGGCGCCGCGCGTCGGGATCGGTGACGCGCAGGCAGATGAGCGACAGGTGCGCCATGGAGAACGACAGCATCGCGCCGAAGGCGTAGATCTTGCCGAGGAAGTCGGCCTGGCCGGGCAGCAGCGCCAGGCAGGCGAAGCCCGAGAAGACGAGGATCCCCACGTACGGCGTGCGATAGCGCGTGTGCAGCCGGCGCATCGTGTCGGGCAGCTGGCGGTACATGCCCATCGAGTACGTCAGCCGTGAGACGCCGAGCACGCCGGCGTTCGTCGCCGCGATGAGGATCGTCACGGCGAGCACGCCGACGTAGACCTCGACGCCGCCCTGAAACCAGCCGAGGTCCATGCCCGAGACGACGCCGACGATCGGGTCGTTGGCGTAGCCGCCGTCCTCCGGGCCGACGCCGAGCTGGGTCTGGCACTCGCCGCCGACGCATTGGACCGGCAGCGCCGAGAGCGCGATGAGCGGCAGCGTGAAGTAGATCGCGAAGACGGCGATCATCACGCGGCGGATCGCTCCGGGGATCGACGCGTCGGGGTCGCGGGCCTCGCCGGCCATGTTGGAGATCGTCTCGATGCCGGTGTAGGCGACGGTGCCGATCGGGATCGCGAGCAGAAACTGCGTCAGCGTCGGCGTCTCGCCGAAGAACGACAGGTTGTCGGCGAGGATCTCGGGGCTGAAGACGAGCACGGCGCCGAGTCCGACGATCGCCAGCTGGCTGAGGAAGTCGATCACCGCCAGGACGAGGTTCACGCTGACGGCGTCCTTGACGCCGCGGACGTTGACGAGCGCCAGCAGCGCGACGACGACGACCGCGAACGTGATGTCGCCCGGCGCCTCCTTGAAGCCGTCCCACAGGAAGCGGCCCGCGTAGTGGGCGGCGAAGAACGCCGAGATGGCGATCGTGATGATGTAGTTGAGCATCTGCGCCCAGGCGGTGAAGAACGACCACAGCTCGTTGAAGGCGCGGCGGGCGAACAGCGACGAGCCGCCCGCCTCGGGGTACATCGCGGTCGCCTCGGAGTAGGTCGTCGCGGTGCAGTAGAACAGCGCGCCCGTGATGAGGAACACCAACGGCGTCAGGCCCGCGGCGAGCGCGGCGACGAGGCCCAAGGCGTAGTAGATCGACGAGCCGACGTTGCCGTAGGCGGTCGAGAACAGCGCGTTGACCCCCAGCACGCGCTGCAGTCCGTGGAGCTGGCGCTCTGCCATCCGCGGCGGGAGTCTACGCCGCGCGACCGGCGCGGCTGGGCCGCGCGCGGGCTAGCTGCTCACGAGGCAGGCGCGGACGCTCGCGCGTGCGCCGCGGTCGGCGAGGTCGATCCAGACGATGTTGATCGCGCCGTGGCGCTCGACGGCGGCGCCGCTCGTGCGCTTGGCGTTCTTGCGCAGCTGCGTCGCGACGCGCTTGGCGCGCGAGGCGTTCCTGTAGAAGCCGATGTAGCCGCCGCCGCGCGAGCCGGTGAAGATGATCTGGTAGTCGGGCGCCTCGGAGTCGGTGACCTGCGGGGCGCCGCCCTGCAGTCGGTAGCCCTCCTTGGTGAGGCAGCTGCTGAGGCGGTCGCGCTCGCTTGGCGGCGCCGTGCTCGTCGTGCCCGCGGGGGTCGTCGCCGTCGCGGGGGTCGTCGACGTCGCGGGCGTGCTCCCGGTGTCGGCGGAGTCCGCGTCGTCGCCGCCGCAGCCGGCGGGCAGCGCGGCGAGCGCGAGCACGGCGAGCAGTGCGGCCAGCCGGCGCCTCACCGGACCTCCTCGACGAACTCCATGAGCGCCTCGAGCGTGACGTCCCAGCCGAGCGTGTCGCCGCCGGCGGGTAGCTGCTCCTGCCAGTCCAGCCCGAAGTCGCGCCGGTCGATCGTCGACGACAGCTCGACGCCGACGCGGTTCTCGGGGCTCAGCAGGCCCGGCCCCGGCAGGCCGATCCTGCCCGTCGCCGTCACGACCTTCGTGTGACCGTGGATCGAGAGCTCGCCGGTCGCCGTGAGCGCGCGGCTCTCGTCGCCGTCGAAGTCCGCCACGTCCCAGCGCACGTCGGGGAAGCTGGCGGCGTCGAGGAACTCCGCGGACAGCATCCGCTCGCGGATGACCGGGTTGTTGAGGTCCAGCGACGCGATCGGCACGGTCGCCGTCAGCGTTCCCGCCGCGGCGTCGAGCGTCGCGTCGATGTCGCGAAAGCCCGCGCGGTAGTCGCGCGCCCCGAGGTGGCGCACCTTGAACGTGACGGACGAGAACGGCGCATCGGCGCGCCACGTCCCCCCGCCGAGATGATCCTCGAGGAATCCCACGGACGGGGACCATAGCCGCCGACGGCTCTGCCACGATCCCCCACGATGGCGCTTGACTTCCGCACGCTGCGCTACTTCGTCGCGGTCGCCGAGGAGCTGCACTTCACGCGCGCGGCGGAGCGGCTGTACATCGCGCAACCCGCGCTGTCGGAGCAGATTCGCCGCCTCGAGGAGGAGCTCGGCGTCTCAGCTGCTGCGGCGTACGACACGCAAGGTGGAGCTGACGGCGGCGGGCGAGGAGTTCCTGGAGCGCGCCCGCCGGATCCTCGGCGAGGCCGACGCCGCGCTGGAGGACGCGCGGCGCGCGGCCCGCGGCGAGACGGGCCGGATCCGGATCTCGACCGGCGCGACGGCCGGGGTAGAGCAGGTGCCGCGCGTGCTGCGCGCGTTTCGCCAGGCGCGCCCGCAGGTACAGCTCGATCTGCGTCAGATCAGCTGGGAGGATCACTCCGGCGGCCTGAACGACGGCTCGGTCGACGCCGCGTTCCTGTGGCTGCCCTTCGAGCACGAGGGCCTGGCGTTCGAATTGCTGCACGAGGAGCCGCGCGTGGCGGCGCTCGAGGCCACGCACCCGCTCGCCGCCGAGTCGGTGCTGCGGATGGAGCAGCTCGTCGACGAGCCCTGGCCGTGGGTCGACACCGATCGCCGCGCGCTGGACTTCTGGACCTGCGTCGACTACCGCGGCGGGGCGGCGGCGCGGCGCGGTCCGACGATCAGCTCGATGGAGGGCATCCTCGAGGGTGTTCGCGCGGGCCTGTGCGTGGCGGCGATCCCCCGCTCGCACGCGCGGGTCTCGGCCTGGCCGGGCATCGAGTTTCGCCCCGTCGCCGATCTGGCCCCGGCTCAGCTCGCGCTCGGCTGGCGCCCTGCCGACGAGACCCCGGCCGTGCAGGCGCTGGTCGAGATCGCGCGGGACGTCGCGCGCCCGGCCGGCGGCGATTCATCGGACGCAGCCGATTGATCGCCGGCCAGCCCGTCTTTCACTTCCGGCGGGCGATCGGAGACGGTGGTCGGGCACCCGACCGCAGGAGCCTGCGATGACCATCACGACGTACACGACCCCAGAGCCCTACGCCCTCGCGCCCGGCGCCGGCGACGCCCGCTGGTACCTCGGCAGCCTGTTCGAGTGGAAGGCCCGCAGCGAGCAGACCGGCGGCGCCTTCTCGCTCGTCGAGGTCACCGTCCAGCCCGGCACCGAGCCGCCGCTGCATGTCCACGCCCATGAGGACGAGGCCTACCTCGTGCTCAACGGTCGCATGACCTTCCAGGTCGGCGACGAACGCGTCGACGCCGAGCCGGGCAGCTTCGTGTTCCTCCCGCGCGGCGTGCCGCACGGCTTCGCCGTCCGCTCGGAGGTCGCGCGGGCGGTGCTGCTGCTGACGCCCGGCGGCTTCGAGGCGTTCTTCGACGGCTGGAGCGAGCCCGCCCTCGAGCGCACGCTGCCGCCGCTGCCCGACGGCCCGCCCGACGTCGAGGGCCTGACGCGCGACCTCGCCGCGCGCGGAGTCGACGTCGTCGGCCCGCCCCTGCCCGCGCCTCCTCTAGAAGCGCGCTCAGACCCGCCGTCGCGTGGTCAGCTGAGCGAGCCATCGTCGTGCCTGGGCGTGCCGGCGAGGAGGGCACAGTGCGGACGCACGGGCCCTCCTCGTCGGTGCGGCCAGGCGCGGCGAGGGCCGCTCAGGCGACTACGCGACCAGCGGGATGATGAGAATCGCGACGATGTTCGCGACCTTGATCATCGGGTTGATCGCCGGGCCGGAGGTGTCCTTGTAGGGATCGCCGACCGTGTCGCCCGTGATCGAGGCCTCGTGGGCGAGCGTGCCCTTGCCGCCGAACTCGCCCTCCTCGATGAGCTTCTTCGCGTTGTCCCAGGCACCGCCGCCGGCCGTCATCGAGACGGCCATGAAGAGGCCCACGACGATCACGCCGATGAGCAGGCCGCCGAGCGCCTCGACGCTGAGCAGGCCGATGATGAGCGTGAAGACGATCGGGATCAGCGACGGGATGATCATCTCGCGCTGCGCGGTCTTCGTGACGATGTCGACACAGCGGGCGTAGTCGGGCTTCTCGGTGTTGTCCATGATCCCGGGGTGCTCCTTGAACTGCCGGCGCACCTCCTCGACCACGGCGCCGCCGGCGCGGCCGACGGCCTCCATCGACAGCGCGGCGAAGAGGTAGACCATCATGCCGCCGATGAGCAGGCCGATGAGCACCTCGGGCTTGTCGAGCAGGAACTGGATCGGCTCCTCGCCGCCCTCGGCGAGCTCGGCGTTGAGCTCGATCTTGAACGCGGCGAACAGCACGAGCGCGGCGAGCACGGCCGAGCCGATCGCGTAGCCCTTCGTGACGGCCTTCGTCGTGTTGCCGACCGCGTCGAGCGGATCGGTCACGGCGCGGACCTCCTCGGGCATGTCCGCCATCTCGGCGATGCCGCCGGCGTTGTCGGTGATCGGCCCGAACGCGTCGAGCGCGACGATCAGCCCGCAGAGGCCGAGCTGCGCCATCACCGCGACGCCGATGCCGTAGATGCCGCCGAGCTCGTAGGCGCCGTAGATGCCGAGCGCCAGCACGATCGCCGGCAGCGCCGTCGCCTGCATGCCCTGCGAGAGGCCCGAGATGATGTTCGTCGCGTGGCCCGTCTGTGAGGCCTCGGCGGTCTTCTTGACGGGGTTGAAGCGCGTCGAGGTGTAGTAGTCGGTGATGAGGAACAGCAGCGCGGTGACGGCCAGGCCGATCAGCGAGCAGAGGTACAGGTCGCTGACGGACGGAGCGAAGACGTCGACGTCGGCGGTCGCCGTGGCGAGGCCCTCCATCATCCACTTCGTGATCGGGTAGAAGGCGATCGCGGCGATGACGCCCGATGCGATCAGGCCCTGGTAGAGGGCGCGCTCGACGTTGCCGGCCGCCGACTTGACGGCGAACGTGCCGATGATCGAGGCGATGATCGCCACGCCGCCGAGCACGAGCGGGTACAGCGCCACCTGCGTCGCGTTGTCGCCCGCGAACGTCAGGACGCCGAGCAGCATGACGGCGACGGCGGTCACGACGTAGGTCTCGAAGAGGTCGGCCGCCATGCCGGCGCAGTCGCCGACGTTGTCGCCCACGTTGTCGGCGATCACGGCCGGGTTGCGCGGGTCGTCCTCGGGGATGCCGGCCTCGACCTTGCCGACGAGGTCGGCGCCGACGTCGGCGCCCTTGGTGAAGATGCCGCCGCCCAGCCGGGCGAAGACGGAGATCAGCGAGCCGCCGAAGCCGACGCCGATGAGCGCGTCGACGGCCTCCTTCTGCGTCTTGTCGAAGACCGCCGTCAGCAGGCCGTAGTAGGCGGCGATGCCGAGCAGGGCGAGGCCGACGACGAGCAGGCCGGTGATCGCACCGCCGCGGAACGCCGCGTTGAGCGCGGGCGGGATGCCGCCGCGGGCAGCCTCGGCGACGCGGCAGTTGGCGCGCACCGAGACGTTCATCCCGATGAAGCCGGCCGCGGCCGACAGCAGGCCGCCGAGCGCGAAGCCGACGGCGACCTCGATGCTCTGCAACGGGATCAGGACGATGAACAGCAGAACACCGACGATGGCGATCGTCGTGTACTGGCGGCGTAGGTACGCGGAGGCGCCTTCCTGGACGGCCTTCGAGATCTCCACCATGCGCTCGTTGCCGGGTGAAAGCGCCAGCAGCGAGCGGGCGGTCAGCGCGCCATACAGCACTGCAAGGCCGCCACACAGCAGGGCGACGACGACCCCATGGTCCAACAGGAAATCACTCAAGGGAAACTGCCTCCGTAAATCTTTGGTGCTGCGGACCTAGCCCACCGCGTGGCGGGTGTCAATGGCCAACAGCCACGGGAAACGCGCGCGGATACTAACCGGCCGGGCCGACGGCGCGCCCCCTGACCCGTACCCCAGCGCTCATTGCCCAGGCACCCAGAGCCCGCTGCTGCCCCGTGGCGAGGCCGCGGGGCTCTCAGGCTCACCTGCGCGCGGGGCATCCGGGGGCGGCTTGGCGCCCGAGCGCGCGTAGGCGAGCTGCAGCTGCGCGAGGGCGTCGCGGACCTGCTTGGCATCGGGACCGAGCGTCGGCTCGACCAGCGGCATCAGCGCCGTCGTCGCGTCGATCGCCTGGCGGACCTGCTCGAAGTCGGGCTCCTCCTCGGCGCCGGTGAGCCCCGCCTTGCGGGCCGCCAGGTTCAGCAGCGAGACGACCGTCTGCACCAGCACGTCCTCGACGCGCACGCGCGCGATCTCGGCCTCGTAGGCCGCGCGCAGCTCCTCCTCGCTGAGATCGCTGAGGTCGGCCTCGTCGAAGCCGGGATCGCCGGCGGGTGGCACATCGTCATCGGCCGTCATGCGGGAACCTCCTGGGCGTAGGTCGTCATGGTCTCGCGCACCGTGTCAGCGTAGACCGCCCGCAGGTCGGCGCTCTCCAGCAGCGCCGCGCGCTGGCGCTGGGCGCCGGTCGGGCCCTCGAGCGCGACGTCGATGCGCGCCTCGGCACGAGCCGGCGCGGTCCAGGACCACAGGTCCTCGATCGCGGCGCGGGCCGGGATCTCCACGCCGCGGCGAAAGTCGATCATGTCGCCGTCCATCCCGTGGCGGATGGCTCGCCACATGTTCTCCTCGATCAGCCGGTGCGGCAGGTCGTCGCACGGCACGCCCTCGTCGATGTCGCGCAGCGCCTGCGCGACGCAGCTGACGACGAGCGCGGCCAGGCCCTCGGACTCGGCCGCCGTCACCTGCGCGTCGCAGATGCGCACCTCGACGGTGCCGAAGGAGGCATGCGGGCGGACCGCCCACCAGACCTGCGTGTACTCGACGATCGAGCGCGTCGCGATCAGCAGCTCGAGGTACTCGCGAAACGCGCGCCAGTCGCCGAACGCGTCGGGCACCCCGCAGCGAGGAAAGGACTTCGTGAACGTCTGGCTGCGGGCCGAGTGCAGCCGCGTGTCGTGGCCCTCGAGGAAGGGCGAGCTGGCGCTGACGGCGAGCAGCAGCGGCAGCACGGGCCGCAGGCGATCGCAGACCGCGACCGCACGGTCGGCCCCGCGCACGCCGACGTGGACGTGCAGCGAGAACGTGTTGTTGCGCCGCGCGACGTAGCCCAGCCCCTCGACGACGCGGCGGTAGTGCGCGGTGTCGATGTTGCGCTGCTCGCGGTAGTCGGCCCACGGGTGCGTGCCCGTCGAGCCCAGCGCGACGCCGCGGTTGGCGGCGAGCGAGAACAGCCGCCGGCGGCGGTCGCGCTGATGGGCGATCGCGTCGTGCAGGTGCTCGCCGCGGCCGGACACGATCTCGATCTCCGAGGAGATCAGCTCACCGGTGATCGACTGATGCAGCACCGGGTCGAGCTCGGCCGCCGCGTCGCGCAGCTCCTCGAAGCGCCCGACGAGGTCCAGCGTCGCGGGGTCGAGCACCGCGAACTCCTCCTCCAGGCCCACGGTCAGGTCCGTGGACGCGGCGAACATCTCCTCCGTGTTGTCGAGGTCGATCGGCACAGGCGTGATTTCGGCGCGGTGGGCTTCTACGTCAAGTAGAAGTACAGCGCGTAGAGCAGATCGACCGCCGGAGACGAGGTGTGGACGGTCACCTCCGGCGGCACCTGCAGCAGCGCCTCGGAGTAGTTGAAGATGATCTTGACGCCGGCCTCGACGAGGTCGTCGGCGATCGACTGCGCGGCCGCGGTCGGCACCGCGAGGACGCCGACGACGATGTCCTCGAACTCGACCATCGACTTCAGCTCCGACGAGTGGCGCACGGTCGTCGAGCCGACCTTCTGGCCGATCTTGCGCTTGTCGGTGTCGAAGATCGCGACGACGCGGAAGCCGTGGTCGGCGAAGATGTCCGACGACGCGATCGCCTGCCCGAGATGGCCCGCGCCGAACAGCGCGATGTTGTGCTGGCCGGAGGTGCGCAGGATCTTGCGGATCTGCGAGACGAGCGCGTCGACGTTGTAGCCGACGCCGCGCTTGCCGAACTTCCCGAAGCCCGAGAAGTCGCGCCGGATCTGCGTCGGGTTGACGTGGGTGTAGTCGCTCAGCTCACGCGAGGAGATCGTCTCCTTGCCCATCTTCTTGGCCTGCGTGAGGACCTGCAGATACCGCGACAAGCGCGCCGCGACGCCGAGCGAGAGCCGTTGGCCGCCCCCGATCGCGCCATCGCGCGAAGCCGAGTCAACCGCCGTGGGAACGCGCTCGCCGGTCGTCATCGACGGTTCACTTTATCCAGAAGACGGCGCAGCGCGGGTTCATCCACGAACAGCTCGAAGCGCTCGACGCCGTCGAGCAGGATCACCGGGATGCGCTCGAGATAGGCCGCGTGCAGCGCGTCGTCGGTCGTGATGTCGAGCTCCGCGAACGTGGCACCGACGCGCTCGAGAACCGCGCGCGCGTCGTCGCAGAGATGGCAGCCGGGCTTGCCGAGCAGGACGAGCCGCTCCCCCGTCAGCGCCGCGAGCACTACGCCAGCGCCCGCTCGCCCGAGGCGTACGCGTCGAGCGCGAGGTAGTCCGCAAACGGGTGCGCTTCGACGTAGCGCGCGGCGGAGGCGATCATCGCCGCATTGTCGGTGCACAGCTCGCGCGGCGGGATGCCCACCGTGGCGCCGAGCGCCTCCAGCCGGGCGCGCAGCGGGCCGTTGGCGGCGACGCCGCCGCCCACCGCCAGCCGGTCGGTGCCGGTCTGGGCCAGCGCGCGCTCGCAGCGGGCGGCGAGCGCCTCGACGATCGCGTACTGGTAGCTCGCCGCGAGGTCGGCGGCGCGCTCGCGGGCGCCGCCGTCGCCGAGCTCGCGCACCTTGTAGAGCAGCGACGTCTTCACGCCGGCGAACGAGAAGTCCAGGCCGGCGAGGTTGCGCGCGACCGGGAAGGCGAACGCGCCGGGGTCGCCGTCGCGGGCCAGTCGCTCGAGCGCGGGACCGCCGGGGAACGGCAGCCCGAGCAGCCGCGCGCCCTTGTCGAAGGCCTCGCCGGCGGCGTCGTCGAGGGTGCGGCCGAGAACCTCGAAGCCGTCGTGCGCCTCGACGCGGGCCAGCAGCGTGTGACCGCCGCTGGCGATCAGGCACACGAACGGCGGCTCCATGATGGCGCGGGCGGGGGCGCCGGGGTCGGCGGGGTGGGCGGAGTCGGAGTGCACGCGCAGGAAGTTCGCGGCGACGTGGCCCTGCAGGTGGTCGACGGCGGCCAGCGGCAGGCCGCGCGCGGCCGCCAGGCCCTTCGCGGTCGCGACGCCGACGAGCAGCGCCCCGACGAGCCCCGGCCCCTGCGTGACGGCGACGAGGTCGATGTCGTCGAGCGTGGCGCCGGCGCGGCGCAGCGCGTCGTCGACGACGGCGTTGGCGAGCTCGAGGTGGTGGCGCGAGGCGATCTCCGGAACGACGCCGCCGTACTCGTCGTGGATGCCCTGGGAGGAGATGACGTTCGAGCGCATCTCGCCGTCGCCGGTGATGACCGCCGCGCAGGTGTCGTCGCAGCTCGTCTCGAGCGCAAGGATGAGGCTCATGCGGGCTTCTTCGCCGCGCCGGGGGCGGCGTTGGGGACGTCGTCGAAGCGCCCGGCGAGCGTCGAGCGGGTGCGCCACATGATCACGGCGTCCTCGTTGTTGTCCTGGTAATAGCGCTTGCGGCGGCCGGAGGCGGCGAAGCCGAAACGCTCGTAGAGCTCGATCGCGCCGGTGTTGGACGCGCGCACCTCCAGCGTGAAGCGCGCGTCCCGGCCGTCGATGCGGCGCAGCAGGTCGTTCATCATCGCGGTGGCGATCCCCTCGCGGCGGCGTTCGGGGTCGACGGCCACGTTCATGATGTGCCAGACCGTGTCGTAGCGCGAGCAGATGAGAAAGCCGACCATCCGGCCGCCGCGCAGCGCGGCGAGGCAGACGCTGGCGGGCTTGGACAGCTCGAGCACGAACATCGCCAGCGACCACGGGGTCGGGAAGGCGCGCCGCTCGATCGCGATGAGCTCGGGCAGGTCGGCGTAGGTGAGGCGGCGGATGTCGAGGGGGCCGTCGGGGTGCGACACGTCAACGGGCGGGCTGGTGGCGGGCGAGTACGGCGTCGGGCAGGCGCAGGTAGTCAGGGACGACGAGGTCGCGCGCGATCGGCTGCGGCACCTGCAGCGCAAGCCCGCAGATCGTCCGGGCGCTGACGCGGTGCTGCGCGGATCGGTCCGATGAAACAGTGCATCCGGCGCCCTCCAGGTCGGCTCGAAAGCGTATCGCGCCGTCCCCCACCGCCAGCCAGTCTCCGCCCGCCTGCGCGACGCGCTCGGCGAGCCGCGCGGGCGCGAGCGCGGCCTGCTCGAGGACCGGCGCGCCGTCGCGCCAGCCGGCCGCGAACACCTCGCCGCGGCGGGCGTCGATCACCGCCAGCACGCCGCGGCCGGCGGGCGCCGCGGGCTCGGCGGCGGCGGCGAGCGCGCGCAGCGTCGAGACCCCGACGAGCTCGGCGCCGCTGCCCTGCGCGAGCGCGCGGGCGGTGGCGACGCCGATCCGCAGGCCCGTGAACGTGCCGGGGCCGAGCCCGATGGCGATCCGCTCGACGTCGGCGAAGCGCAGCCCGGCCTCGTCGAGCAGCTCGGCGGCGAGCACGAGCAGCTGCGCCGCATGGCCGGGGCGCTCGCCCGGCGGCGGCTCGTGGCGGCGCTCGGCGGCGGCCTGCGGCCGGGCGTCGTCGAGCAGCGCGACGGCCGTCGCGGGCGTGGCCGTGTCCATGCCGAGGACGATCACGGCACGAACGGGCGCTCGCGCACGACGACATGGCGGCGATCGCCGCCACGGTGCTCGAGGCGGACCTGGGCGACGACGCGCTCGAGGTCCAGCCCGGCGGGGGAGCCGACCTCGGGCCACTCGATGAACGCGACGCGGTCGGGGCCCAGCTCGTCGGCCAGCAGCGCCGGGTCCTCGTCGGCGAGGTCACCCAGCCGGTAGAGGTCCAGGTGCGAGACGGGTACGGCGCCGTCGTAGCGGCGCGCGATCGTGAAGGTCGGGCTCGTCACCACGCCGGCGACGCCGAGGGCGCGGCAGGCGCCGCGCACGAACGTCGTCTTGCCGGCACCGAGCTCACCGGAGACGAGCACGACGTCGCCGGGGCGCAGGCGCTCGGCGAGCGCAGCGGCCAGCGCCTCTGTCTCCTGCGGGCCGGAGGTAGGCTCAGTAGTCGTCGGCATCGGCGGTGCGCAGACGCAGCCCGGCACCGAGAAGCGACATGGCAAGACCGGTCAGGAACAGCATCCGCGGGTCCGAGCCCGTGTTCGGAAGATCGCTCGCGGGCGCGGGCGCCGCGGTTTCGGCGCCGCTTTCGCCGGGCAGCGGCACCGGCGGCGTCGTCGAGACGCCGGCGCCGTCCTCGGGGATCGTCGAGTTCTGCGCCGAGGCGGATGCGGGCAGCGCCAGCATCAGGACCGCGAGCGGCACGACGAGCAGGCGGCGAGGAGACCACGACACGCCGCGCACTCTAATGCCTCGCGCGGCGCAATCCTGGGCGGTGTTGATCGATCACCCGCTGCGCCAGATGGTTGAGTCCGAATTGGCGTGCCTGCGGGGGCAGGCCAGGGCGGATGCCGGGCGCCGCACGGATGCGAAGTAGGTACCGGTAGTACCTACGAGGATGCGGGTGGCGATCCCGGCGCCGATCCTGGCCTGTCATCGGCGGGTACGCGAATTTGGAATCGATCATCTAGCGTCGCGGGCGTGCTGAGCTCCGCCCAGGTGTCGCTGCTGCAGGCATGCACACGCGTGCTCGTCGCCCCCGCGCGGGTGGTCATGACGGGCAACGTGCCACCGAACGCGATCGCCGCGATCAGCGGCGAGGCCAGCCCCGGTGTGGAGGTGCTCGTCGTCGAACCCGGCGAGGTCGCGCGCGTCGACGGCTCGATCGACGTGATGTTCATCGGCCCGGCCGCGCCCTACAGCGTGGCCGCCGAGCTGTTCGGGCGCTGGACGGGACGGGTCGCGCCCGGCGGGCTGCTGTTCGTCTACGGGGCGTTTGCCGCTCCGCCGCTGACGGCGGCGCTGCTGCGCACGGTCGGCACGACGCGCAACTGGCGCTACTACGGACGCGTGGGCGAGCTCGCCGAGTACGTCCGCGCCGATCTCACCCACGGCGAGCGTGTGCTCGACGGCATCGCGCAGCTCGCGCAGGTCGGCTACTTCGCACGCCGTCTGGCGCGACGCAGGTGGGGCGGCGCCAACCCGCGTAACGCCACGCCCCCTGGGACTACATTGCAGTCATGAAGCACACCCCGATCGACGCTCCCGTCAAGAAGACCGACGAGGAGTGGCGCGCGGAGCTGACGCCCGCGCAGTACGACATCCTCCGCCGCGCCGGCACCGAGCGCGCCTTCACCGGCCCGTACGTCGACGAGAAGACCCCCGGCATGTACACGTGCGCGGGCTGCGGCGCCGAGCTGTTCTCCTCGGACACGAAGTTCGACTCCGGCAGCGGCTGGCCGAGCTTCACCGACCCCGCGGTCGCCGCGGCGGTGACGCTGCGCGACGACAACAGCCTGTTCATGCGCCGCACCGAGGTTCTCTGCAGCCAGTGCGGCGGCCATCTCGGCCACGTCTTCCCCGACGGGCCGGGCGAGAGCGGGCAGCGCTACTGCATCAACGGCTGCGCGCTGGAGCTCAAGCCGGCGGACGCGGGCGAGTAGCCGCTCGGCTTGCCCGTGCACGGGGGCGCTGCACCGGGTAGTCCGTCGGTCTGACCCGCCTGAAAGGAGCGCTCCCGATGCAGTACTGGTTCGCGACCTCGACGGAGGAGTTCACGCCGTCGCAGATGCTCGAGCAGGCCAAGGCCGCCGACCGCGCAGGCTTCGACGGGCTCGGCACCTCCGACCACTTCGCGCCTTGGTTCCCCGACGGCCAGGCGACCCAGGCATGGGTCTATCTCGGCGCGCTCGGGCAGGTGACGCAGAAGCCGATCGGCACCGGCGTGACGCCGATCATCCACCACTACCACCCCGGCCTCGTCGCCCAGGCGTTCATGTCGCTGGAGGAGCTCTATCCCGGCCGCGTGTTCCTCGGCGTGGGTTCCGGCGAGGCGGTCAACGAGACGCCGCTGGGCATGGACTGGCCGCCCTACGAGGAGCAGCGCCGCCGCCTGGAGACGGGGCTGGAGGCGATCACCCGCCTGTGGAACGGCGAGACCGTGACGATGGACGGCGGCTGGTTCAAGCTCAAGGACGCGCGCCTGTGGACGCGCGCCGAGACGCGCCCGAAGCTCTACGTCTCGGCGTTCGGGCCACAGTCGGCGGAGGTCGCGGCGCGCTTCGGCGACGGCCTCTGGACGCTCGGCGATCCCGAGAAGGCGCCCGCGATCGTCGAGGCCTACCGCGCCGCCTGCGACGACAACGGCAGGGAGCCCGGCGAGATCATCTTCCAGGCCGGCTTCGCCTGGGCCGACGACGAGCGCGCGGCGATCGAGGGTGCGCGCCACTGGAAGCCGACCCAGCTGCCCGAGCTCTACCTCGAGGACATCGCCGACCAGGAGGACATGCAGCGGCGCGCCGACGAGCAGATGAGCGACGAGGAGTTCGCCCACGAGGGCTTCCTCATCTCCTCCGACCCCGAGGAGCACGTCGAGCGCATCCGCGAGATGGAGCACGCCGGCGCGACGGTCATCTGCCTGCAGCTCATCGGCCGCGCCGACCCGTTCGGCTCGATCCGGACCTACGGCGAGCAGGTCCTGCCGGCGCTGCGCTCGGTCCGCGCCTGAGGCCGGCGCGTCAGAACAGGCCGAGCTGGCGGTCGTCGGGCTCCTCGGGCGCGGGCGGCTCGTAGCTCTCGACGGGCTGCAGCCGCGCGGGCGCGGGCGCGGGCAGCGGCTCGGGCTCGGGCTCAGGCGCCGCCAGCGCCGGCTCGGGCACGGCCGGCTCGGGCGGGGCGGCGGGCTGCGGCTGCTCGGGCGGGTCGAGCGCCAGCAGCGCCGGCAGGCGCGCGAAGTCGGCGCGCAGCGTGTCCAGCAGCGAGCGCGTGTAGAGCGCGGCGGCGGGGTGAAACAGCGGGTACAGGCGCACGGCGCGGGCGCCGATCACAAGGATCTCGGCCTGCCCGTGCAGCCGTGAGATGCCGGTCGGGTCGGCGCGCAGGAGCTTCGTCGAGAAGTTGCCCAGCGTGCAGATCACGCGCGGTGCGATGAGCTCGACCTGGCGCAAGAGGTAGTCCGAGCAGTTCTCGATCTCCATCGGCAGGGGATCGCGGTTGCCGGGAGGGCGGCAGCGCAGCACGTTGGCGATGAACACGTCCGAGCGCGCCAGCCCGACCTCCTGTAGCAGCTGGTCCAGCAGCTTGCCCGCGGCGCCCACGAACGGGATCCCCTGCTCATCCTCCTTCGCGCCGGGCGCCTCGCCGACGAACATGAGGTCCGCGTCGGCGTTGCCGGCCCCGAAGACGACCTGGGTGCGGGTGCGCGCCAGCTCGGGGCAGCGCGTGCAGGCGCGCGCCTCGCGATAGACGTCGGTGAGCTGCGCGCGGCGCTCGTCCTTCGTGGCCACGTCCGGATCGTAGAGGCGCACGCAGTCAGCTACTCTTTGCGCAGCGGCGGCGCCAACCGCTCGCACATCAATACCGCGACCGGTACCTCCTGGAGGACTGGACCGACACGATGACCACGCAGCCCCAGCTTTCGCTGCCTGCCCAGGCATGCGCCCTCGATCGCCTCGCGATCGTCGGGGCCGGCCGGATGGGCTTGGCGCTGGCCGGCGCGTTGAGCGCCGCCGCAATCGATGTTCAGGGCCCGCTGCGCCGCGGCGAGGTTCCCGCCGACGATCGCGACGCCGTGCTGCTGTGCGTACCCGACGGCCAGATCGAGGCCGCCGCCGCCGCGCTGGCGCCCCGCGCGGGCCGGCTCGTCGGCCACACCTCGGCCGCCACCACCCTGGCGCCACTCGCACCGCATGAGGCCTTCTCCCTGCATCCCCTGATGACCGTCACCGCGCAGGGCGCGGCGTTCGGCGGCGCCACCGCGGCGATCGCCGGCAGCACGCCGCGCGCGCTGGCGGCGGCCCAGAGCCTCGCCACGACCCTCGGCACGCGACCCGTCCACGTCGAGGACGCCGACCGCGCCGCCTACCACGCCGCCGCTTCGATCGCCTCGAACTTCCTCGTCACGCTCGAAGGCCTGGCCGAGCGTCTCGCGCAGACCGCGGGCATCGACCGCGCGCCGCTCGTGGCGCTCGTGCAGGCGAGCGTCGCCAACTGGGCGCGGCTCGGCGCTTCATCCGCCCTGACCGGCCCGATCGCGCGCGGCGACGAGGCGACCGTCGCACGCCAGCGCGCCGCCGTCGCCGAGCGCCTGCCCGCCGACCTCGAGCTCTTCGACGCGCTGACCGACGCCACCCGCCGCCTCGCGGCAGAGGCGGCGGCCGCGCCCGCGCCCACGGCGCCGCCCGCTGCACCCGTCGCGGTGACGACATGAAGACGCTGCGCACGATCGCCGAGCTGCGCGCCGCCCTCAACGGCCCGCGCCGCGCCGGGCGCAGCATCGGCCTTGTCCCCACGATGGGCGCGCTGCACGAGGGCCACCTCTCGCTGATCCGCCGCGCCCGCGCGACGTGCGACGAGGTCGTCGTGACGCTGTTCGTCAACCCCGCCCAGTTCAACGACCCGCGCGACCTCGACGCCTACCCGCGCGACGAGACGCACGACGCGACGCTCGCGGCCGAGGCCGGCGCCGACGTGCTGTTCGCGCCGGCGCCCGGCGAGGTCTATCCGCGCGGCTTCGCCACGACCGTGACCGTCGACGAGATCAGCGCCCCGCTCGAGGGCGCCCAGCGCGGCACCGCCCACTTCGCCGGCGTCGCCACCGTCGTCACCAAGCTCCTCAACATGGTCCAGCCGGACGTCGCCTTCTTCGGCCAGAAGGACGCCCAGCAGGTCGCGGTCATCCGGCGGGTGGTGCGCGACCTCGACATCCCGGTGCGGATCGAGGTCGGCGACACGATCCGCGACGACGACGGCCTCGCGCTGTCGAGTCGCAACGCCCGCCTGCGCGGCGACGAGCGCCGCCGCGCGCTGGCCCTGCACCGCGGCCTGGAGGCGGTGCGCGCCTGCCACGCCGCGGGGGAGCGCGACGCCACGATCCTCGCGGCGATCGGCCGCGCGGCGATGGCGCAGCTCGACGTCGAGCCCGAGTACCTCGAGCTCGTCGTGCCCGACACCTTCGTGCCCGTCGACAGCGTCGGCGACGAGCCCGTGCTCGTCGCGGTCGCCGCCCGTGTCGGCGACGTGCGCCTCATCGACAACGACATCCTCAACCGGAGCCACACGTGATGCAGCGAACGATGCTCAAGTCAAAGATCCACCGGGCGACGGTCACCGACTGCGACCTGCACTACGTCGGCTCGATCACGATCGACGCCGACCTGCTCGACGCCGCCGACATCCTCGAGCACGAGCAGGTCCACGTCGTCGACGTCGACAACGGCCAGCGCTTCGAGACCTACACGATCGCCGGCGAGCGCGGCTCGGGCACCGTGCAGGTCAACGGCGCCGCCGCCCGCCTCGTCCACCGCGGCGACACGGTCATCGTCATCTCCTACGCGCAGTACGACCGCACCGAGCTGCGCGATTACGAGCCCGTCGTCGTCCATGTCGAGGGCCGGACGAACCGCATCCTCGACGTCGACGCCGAGGTCGCCACCCTGCTGACCTTCGGAAAGGAAGGGCGCTGATGTCCACCCATCCCAGCCAGATCGCCGCGAGCGCGGTCGTCGACCGCCTGCCGATGACGCTGCCGCGGCTGCAGGAGATGAAGCGCCTCGGCGACGCGATCGTCATGGTCACCGCCTACGACTTCCCCAGCGCACGCGCGGCCGAGGAGGCCGGTGTCGACGTCGTGCTCGTCGGCGACTCCGGCGCGATGACCGTGCTCGGCTACCCGTCGACCGTCGCCGTCGAGCTCGACGAGATGCTCATGCTGGCGCGCGCCGTGCGGCGCGGTCTGCGCACGCCGTTGCTCGTCGGCGACCTGCCGTTCGGCTCCTACGAGGTCTCCGACGAGCAGGCGGTCGCCACCGCCCTGCGCTTCGTCAAGGAGGCCGGCTGCGACGCGGTCAAGCTGGAGGGCGGTGGCCCGACGCCGGTCGCCCGCGCGCAGGCGATCGTCCGCGCCGGTATCCCGGTCATGGGCCACGTCGGCCTGACGCCGCAGACGGCGACCGCGCTCGGCGGCTACCGCGCGCAGGGCCGCAGCGCCGAGGCGGCCGCGCGCGTCGCCGCCGACGCGCTCGCGCTGCAGGGCGCCGGCTGCTTCTCGATCGTCTTCGAGGCGATCCCTTCCGACGTGGCGGCGCTGATCATGCCCCGCATCACCGTTCCGGTGATCGGGATCGGCGCCGGGGCGGCCACCGACGGACAGGTCCTCGTCTTCCACGATCTGCTCGGCATCCGCGAGGGGCTCGGCGCGCGCTTCGTCAAGCGCTACGCCAACCTCCAGGACGAGATGACCGCCGGCGTCGCGGCGTTCGCCGGCGACGTGCGCACGCGCCGCTACCCGGCGCCCGAGCACGGCTACGCGATCGATCCTCAGGAGCTGGCGGCCTTCGGAGAGCGGCTCGGGGCCTGAGCGCCGCGATCACTAGAGTCCGGGCAATGGCTCGGCTCTCGCAGGTGTTCGCCCCGAAGGATCGCGTCTTCTTCAATCTCTTCGAGGAATCGGCCGCGAACGTGCTGCGCGCCGCCGAACTGCTCGACGAGATGCTGCGCTCGTTTCCCGACCAGCACGGCTGCGCGCGGGCGATCCTGCTCTGCGAGCAGGAGGGCGACCGGATCACGTACGACATCATCCAGCGCCTCAACGCGACGTTCGTCACGCCGATCGACCGCGAGGACATCCTCGAGCTCGCGTCGGGGCTGGACGACATCGTCGATCTCACCGAGGAGGTCGCCGACTACCTCGGCCTCTACCGCATCGAGGCGCCGATGGAGCAGGCTCAGCGCCTGGCCCACATCCTCATGGAGGCCTGTCGCAAGATCAACGAGGCCGTTCCGCGCATGCGCGGCTTTCAGGACGTCACGCACTACACGAACGAGATCCACCGACTGGAGACCGACGGCGACCGGGTAACCCGGGAGGCCGTGGCGTCGCTGTTCGACACCGGCATCGATCCGATGGTCGTGATTCGCTGGAAGGACATCTTCGAACGCCTGGAGGAGGCGGTCGACGCAACCGAGCACATCGCGAACGTCATCGCGAACATCGTCGTAAAGAACTCCTGATCCACCACAACTAGCTCGTGGATAGCGACATCATCCTGGTGATCGTCGTCGCGACGGCGCTCGCGTTCGACTTCACCAACGGCTTTCACGACACCGCCAACGCGGTGGCGACGTCGATCTCGACGCGTGCGCTGGCGCCCAAGACGGCGGTCACGCTGTCGGCGATCCTCAACTTCGTCGGCGCCTTCATCTCGATCAAGGTCGCCGCGACCGTGGCCGGCGGGATCGTCGACTCCGAGCTCATCACGACCACCGTCATCTTCGCGGGATTGATCGGCGCGATCACCTGGAACCTCGCGACATGGTTCTTCGGGCTGCCGTCGAGCTCGTCGCACGCGCTCATCGGCGGCGTCGTCGGCGCCGCCTTCGCGGCCAGCGGGCCCGACGCGATCTTCGGCGACGGCCTGCTCGAGAAGGTCATCGTGCCCGCGCTCGTCGCCCCGATCGTGGCGTTCCTGACCGCCGGCATCTGCATCCTGATCACCTACCGCATGGTCGGCCGGCTGCGGCCGGGCTCGGTCAACCGCGGCTACCGCCTCGGCCAGATCGTCAGCGCCAGCCTGCTGTCGCTGTCACACGGCACGAACGACGCGCAGAAGACGATGGGCATCATCACGCTCGCGCTCATCGCCCACGGCACGCTGGAGGGTCCGAGCCCGGATCCCCCCTTCTGGGTCATCGTCTCGGCGGCGTCGGCGATCGCGCTGGGGACCTACAGCGGCGGCTGGCGGATCATCCGCACGATGGGCAGCAAGATCTACAAGATGGACCCGGCGCAGGGCTTCGCCGCGCAGGGCGGCGGCGCCGCCGTGCTGCTGACCGCGACGCACCTCGGCTTCCCGCTCTCGACGACGCACTCGATCACCGGCGCCGTGCTCGGCGCCGGCGCGGCCAAGAGCCTGTCCGCCGTGCGCTGGGGCCTGGCGGGCAACATCGCCGTCGCGTGGGTGCTGACGCTGCCCGCCGCGGCCGCCGTCGGCGCCGTGACCTACGGCGTGAGCCGCATCTTCGGGACCGGCGCGCTGGGCCCGCTGCTGATCTCGCTCAGCCTGCTCATGCTCATCGCGGCGATGTTCGGCAAGCGGCTGCGCCAGGGCCCGCCGATGGCGCCCCCACCCGCCCGGGCCGAGTCATGATCGGCTCCGTCGATTCCGCCGCGCTGCTCGAGCTCGCGTGGGCCGCGCCGATCGCGGCCGTGATCGTCATCGTCGCCTGGGGCGTCGTGGTCTACGGGATGGCGCGAGCGGGCGAGGCGCGACGCGACGGCCAGCCCGCCATCGCGGCCCTGCATGTCGCCACGGCGGCGGTCGGCCTCGCGGTGTTCGTCGCCGCGATCGTCTTCGGGCTGATCGTCATCACCGCCAAGGACTGAGTCCCTGCGCCGTGGCGCGCGGCGGCTGCAGCACCGGTTGCAGGACGTCGTAACTCCGCGCGCAGACGTGAAACGCCGGGCGTTGCGAGGAATGGTGATCTCAGCACCCGACGAGAGGAACCCATGCGCGCACTGCGAATCGGCATCGCCGCGGCGGCGATCGCCCTGCTCGCGCCGGCGGCCGCACACGCCCACGTCCTACACACGGTCACGGCCGGCGAGACGCTGTGGACGATCGCCGCGCAGTCGAACCTGACCACCCGTACCGTGGCCGCCTACAACGGCCTCGGCGAGGACGCGCAGGTCGTGCTCGGCTCGACGATCAAGATCCCGTCGGTGGCCGAGGGCCAGGCGGCGCTGGCGAACGCCGGCGTGGCGCCGGACGACACGGCACCCGCGTCGGCGCCCGCGGCCCGCGTCGCCCCGCCGGTGCCGGTCCCCGGTGCGCCCCCGCCACAGGGCGCCTACGTCGTTCGCCCCGGCGACACGCTGAGCGGCCTCGCCGCGCAGACCGGCGTGCCGACCGCGCAGATGGCCTTCATGAACGGCCTGGAGCCGACCGCCCACCTGATCATCGGCACCGTGCTGAAGCTGCCGACCGGTGCGCCCGCCCCGGCGGGCGCCGCGACGCAGGCGCCCGCTGCGCGTGTCGTACCGCAGGCCGACCCCGCGCCCACGAGCGAGCGGCTGGACGGCGCGCAGATCAGCTCCCTGGCCGCCGAGCACGGCGCGCCCGGCTCGCTGGCGGCGGCGATCGCCTGGCAGGAGAGCGGCTTCAGCAACGCGGCGGTCTCCTCGGCCAACGCGCGCGGGATCATGCAGATCCTGCCCGGCACGTGGGACTGGGTGAACCGCAACCTCGCTCCCATGGCGCTGGATCCGGGCTCGGCCGTCGACAACGTACGGGCGGGCTCGCTGTACCTCGCCTCGCTGCTGCGCGAGACGGGTGGCGATCCGCGGATGGCGGCGGCGGCCTACTACCAGGGCCTGGAGTCGGTGCGCCAGCGCGGGATGTTCGACGACACGAAGCGCTACGTCGACAACGTGCTCGCGCTGCAGGGGCGCTTCGGCGGCTGAGCGACGCGCGGCGATGCGGCTCGCGCCGCGCGCTAGGCGGACGCGGGCACGTCGCCGTTGCCGTTGCCGTTGGCCTGCCGTTGTCGTTGTCGTAGGTCACCGAGCGCAGCACCTTCGCCGGTGCGCCGGCGGCGATCGAGAACGGCGGGATGTCCTGCGTGACGACGCTGTTGGCGCCGATCACGCAGCGCTCGCCGATCGTCACGCCGCTCGTCACGACGACATTCGCGCCGAGCCACACGTTGTCGCCGATGCGCGTCGGGCCCTTGGAGGAGAAGCCCTGCCACGGCACGGGCTTGTCGGGATCGTCGAAGCGGTGGTTGGCGTCCGTGACGAAGCAGCCGTTGGCGAGCATGCAGTGCGACCCGATCTCGACGCGCTCGTGCGCGGCGACCATCACGGCGATGTTCAGGAACGTGCCCTCGCCGATGCTGACGGTCGCGTCGTCGCCGAGCGTGATCCAGACGTTCGGCTCCAGCAGCGTGTTCGCGCCGATCTGCAGGCGCCCGTCGCGCAGCGCCTCGAGGACGTTGCCGTGCAGCGGCCGGCGGGCGAACGCCTCGCGGCGCATGAGCTCCCAGTGGATCCGGGCGCGATTGCATGGCAGCGCGTTGCGCTCGTACCAGCGCCACTTCTGAGCCCAGAGGAGCGCCTGGCGCGCGAGGTCGTTCATCGTGGGTGGAGGCTAGGGCACTCCCATCCTGCGCAGGCGATTGGCCGGCTGACGCTGATCGCAGTGGACGATTTCGCGTCACGCTCCCGGCCAGATACCCCAGGGGGGTATGCTAGGCTGCGCCGGGTAGACAACGAACCTCGGAGCAGAGCATGAGCACACACGCCCACAGCGCGGACGGCCGCGGCACGCACGCGGCCGATCGCTCCCTCAACCGCCTCGCCTTCAGCGCGACCGTCCACTGCCTCACCGGCTGCGCGATCGGCGAGGTGCTCGGGATGGTCATCGGCACCGCGCTCGGCTTCTCGGACCTCGGCACGATCGCCCTGGCCGTGGTGCTCGCGTTCTTCTTCGGCTATCTGCTGACGAGCCTGCCGCTGCTGCGGGCGGGGATGACCGTCGCCGCGGTCGTTCCGATCGCGCTCGCCTCGGACACGATCTCGATCTCGATCATGGAGATCGTCGACAACGCGATCCTGCTCTCGATCCCGGGCGCGATGGACGCGGGGCTCGGCGACCTCGGCTTCTGGGCCGCGCTGGCGGTCGCCCTGCTCATCGCGGGCGCCGCCGCCTACCCGGTCAACCGCTGGCTGCTGGCGCGCGGCAAGGGCCACGCGGTCGTGCACGCGCACCACGGGCACTGACTCTCCGCGGGGCGGTCACACTCGGCGGCAGCCGGGCTCGGCGGCTCGGGAACGAGTGGTGAGTTGACCCCGGATAGAGGGGTCAACTCACCACACGACGGCAACCGATCCTCCGCGGCTACGCCGCCGCCGCCACCTTGCGCTTGCGTCCGCGCTTGGCCTTCGGCGCCGCCGCCGCGACGCCGGCCTCGGCGAGGAACGCGCCCGTGTAGGAACCCGGCGTCCCGGTGACCTCCTCGGGCGTGCCGGCGGCGACGACCTCGCCGCCCTCCTCCCCGCCCTCCGGGCCCATGTCGATGAGCCGGTCGGCGGTCTTGATGACGTCGAGGTTGTGCTCGATGACCACGACGCTGTTGCCCTGGTCGACCAGCCGGTGCAGGACCTCCAGCAGGCGCTGCACGTCGGCGAAGTGCAGGCCGGTCGTGGGCTCGTCGAGGATGTACAGCGTGCGTCCCGTGGCGACCTTCGACAGCTCCGTGGCGAGCTTGACGCGCTGCGCCTCGCCGCCCGACAGCGTCGTCGCCGGCTGGCCGAGGCGGATGTAACCCAGCCCGACGGCCGCCAGCGTCTCCAGCCGGCGGCGGATCTTCGGGATGTGCTGGAAGAACTCGACCGCCTCCTCGACGGGCATGTCGAGCACGTCGGCGATCGTCCTGCCCTTGAAGTGCACGTCGAGCGTCTCGCGGTTGTAGCGCTTGCCGTGGCACTGCTCGCAGGGCACGTAGACGTCGGGCAGGAAGTGCATCTCGATCTTGATCTGACCGTCGCCGCGGCAGACCTCGCAGCGCCCGCCCTTGACGTTGAAGGAGAAGCGGCCGGGCTTGTAGCCGCGCACCCGCGCCTCCTGGGTCTTGGAGAACAGGTCGCGGATGACGTCGAAGAGGCCCGTGTACGTCGCCGGGTTGGAGCGCGGCGTGCGCCCGATCGGCGACTGGTCGACCTGGATGATCTTGTCGAGCTGGCTGAGGCCGAGGATCGTCGTGTGCCGGCCGGGCTTCTGGCGCGCGCGGTGCAGCCGGTTGCCGACCGCCTTGAACAGGACCTCGTTGACGAGCGTCGACTTGCCCGAGCCGCTGACCCCGGTCACCGCCGTCAGCACGCCCAGCGGCACCTTGACGTCGATCGACTTCAGGTTGTTGGCCGCCGCGCCGCGGATCTCCACGTAGCCGGACGGCGCGCGCCGCTTGGCCGGGATCTCGATGACCCGCGTCCGCGCCAGGAACTGCCCGGTCAGCGACTCCGCCACCGCCTCGATGTCGGCCGCCTTGCCCTGCGCGACGATCTCGCCACCGTGCTCGCCGGCGCCCGGACCCATGTCGACGATGTGGTCGGCGGCACGCATGGTCTGCTCGTCGTGCTCGACGACGATGACCGTGTTGCCGAGCTCGCGCAGCCGCTCGAGCGTCGCGATGAGCTTCGCGTTGTCGCGCTGATGCAGGCCGATCGACGGCTCGTCGAGGATGTAGAGCACGCCGACGAGCGACGAGCCGATCTGCGTCGCCAGCCGGATCCGCTGCGCCTCGCCGCCGCTCAGCGTCGCCGCGGCGCGCTCCATCGACAGGTAGCCGATGCCGACGTTCTCGAGGAAGTTCAGCCGCTCGGAGATCTCGCGCAGGATCAGCCGGGCGATGTGGCGCTCGGTCTCCGACAGCTGCACGTCGGCCAGCCACGTCAGCGCCGCGCGCACGCTCAGGTGCGTGAACTCGTGGATCGGCATGCCCGCCACGAGCACCGCGCGCGACTCGGGCCGCAGCCGCGCGCCGCCGCAGGCCGGGCACGGCCGCAGGCTCATGTACTCCTCGATCTTCTCGCGCGAGAACTCCGAGTCGGTCTCGCGGTAGCGGCGCTCGAGGTTGGGGATGATCCCCTCGAAGCGGGTCTGGTAGGAGCGCCGCCGGCCATAGCGGTTGCGGTAGGTGACCTGGACGGGCTCGCCGTTGGTGCCGTACAGGAACAGGTCGCGGTCCTCGTCGCTCAGTCCCGCCCACGGCGCCTCGAGATCGACGCCGTAGCGCTCGGCGATCGCCTCGGTGATCTGCTCGTAGTAGTTCGACGAGCTGTTGGCCCACGGGACGAGCGCGCCCTCGGAGATCGACAGTGCCGCGTCGGGCACGATCAGCTCGGGGTCGATCTCGCGCTGGGAGCCCAGGCCCGTGCAGCGCTCGCAGGCGCCGTGCGGCGAGTTGAAGGAGAACATCCGCGGCTCGAGCTCGGGCATCGAGGTGCCGCACTTCAGGCACGCGAAGCGCTCGGAGAACGTCAGGACCGTGCCGGGGTGGTCGGGCGGTGGGTGGGCGGGAACGGTGTCCCCCCGGGCGGGCAGCAGCTCGACCTCGACGATCGCGTCGGCCAGCCCCGACGCCGTCTCGATCGAGTCGACCAGCCGCTTGCGCACGTCGTGGCGCATGACCAGCCGGTCGACGACGACCGAGATGTCGTGCTTGAACTTCTTGTCGAGCTCGATCGGATCCTCGAGCAGGCGCAGCTCGCCGTCGACCTTGGCGCGCGTGTAGCCGTCGGCGCGCAGCTCGTCGAAGAGCTTTCCGTACTCGCCCTTGCGCCCGCGCACGATCGGCGCGAGGACCATGAAGCGCGCGCCCTCCTCGAGCTCCATGACCTGGTCGACGATCTGCTCGACCGACTGGCCCTCGATCGGCGCGCCGCAGACATGGCAGTGCGGCTTGCCGATCCGCGACCACAGCAGCCGCAGGTAGTCGTAGATCTCCGTGACCGTGCCGACCGTCGAGCGCGGGTTGCGCGAGGTCGTCTTCTGGTCGATCGAGATCGCCGGCGACAGGCCCTCGATCGAATCGACGTCGGGCTTGTCCATCTGCCCGAGGAACTGGCGCGCGTAGGCGCTCAGCGACTCGACGTAGCGGCGCTGGCCCTCGGCGTAGATCGTGTCGAACGCCAGCGACGACTTGCCCGAGCCCGACAGGCCCGTGATGACCACGAGCGCGTCACGCGGCAGCTCGAGGCTGACGTCCTTGAGGTTGTGCTCGCGGGCGCCGGTGACGACGATGCGATCGTGCTTGGCCACTCGCCCATTGTAGGAGGGCGAACGGACGTTCGTATTCGGTACCCGGAGCCGTCCCCGCATTGTGCGACGATCCGTTCGCGATGTTCGAGCACTTCGACGACGGCGCCCGCACGTGCGTCGTGTTCGCGCAGGAGGAGGCGCGGCGGCTCGGACACGACGAGCTCGGCACGGTGCATCTGCTTCTGGGGGTCGCGCGGGTCGACGGTTGGCTGCTCGGCGTCGAGGTGGAGACCGTGCGGGCGACCGTCGTCGCGCTCCAGGGCAGCGGTGCGACGCCGACCGTCGACGCGATCCCGTTCTCCGCGGAGGCGACGACGACGCTCAAAGCAGCCAACGCGCAGGCGCTGTCGCTCGGGCACACGACGATCGGGCTCGCCCACGTGCTGCTGGCGCTCATGGAGACCGGCGGCGGCGGTGCACGCGCGCTGCGCGAGGCCGGCGCGATCCCGAGCGAGGTGCGCGAGCGGGCGCTGGCAGTCGCCGGGACGTCCTCGCCCGGCGGCCCGGACGACGCGACGCCGAACGCCGGCTGGACCGCCTACGCCGATCCCGGATCGCCGCCGGATCCGCAGGCGGCCGAGCTCTGGCACGCCGCGCGCGAGCGCCACGCGCGGCTGATCCGCACGCCGACGGCCGAGCACGCGGCCCGGCTGCGCGAAGGGCACCCGGTCACGGTCACCGTCGGCGACGACGGCCTGCCGCTCGGCGACCTCGGCAACGCGAACGTCGACCGCCAGCTGCTCGAGCTGCTGCTCGTCAACGAGACGCCCGCGGCCCGGTTCCTGCGAGCGCACGGCATCGACGAGGCCCGCCTGCGCGACGAGCTCGGGCCACACGAGCCGCCCGGCTGAACGGCGCCGCTACCCCTCGACGCTGGCGTAGACCTCGTCGAGCAGCGCCGCGCGGTCGCTGAGGTCGAAGTTCTCCGCGAGGTACTTGTCGGTCTCTTCGCGCGACTGGCCGTTGAGCGCCATGTTGAGCGCGATCAGACGCGCGCCCTCGACGTCGTCGGTGTCGTCGGTGCTCGTGGCGGCGGCGGCGGGCTCGGCGGCCGCAGCAGGCGCGGGAGCGCGCTTGCGGGGCGCGGCAGCCGGCGTCGCGGGCTCGGGCGCGGCGGCGGCGGCGGCGGCGGCCGCGGGCGCGGGCGCGGTGTCCGCGACGATGTCGATGTCCTCGACGATCGGCGCCGCTGCGTCCTCACGCGACCCGCGGCCGGAGGCGTCGTAGAGCTCGCCCATGTTGCCCGACAGCAGCGAGAGGTCGGCGTTGAGGCGGTTGGCGCCGGTCCGCAGCGACTCGACGAGCGCGCTGAGCTCGCTCTCCATCGCGTCGACGCGCTGCAGCATGAGCGCGGTCGCCTCGTGGACCTTGCCGACGTGCTCCTGTGAGCGCTCGACGGCCTCGTCGCGGGTGCGCTGCGCGTCGCGCGCGGCGTCCTTGGCGGCCTGCTCGGCGTTGTCGCGCGCCTCGCGCTCGATCGCGTAGGCGCTGGCCTCGGCGGCCTCGACGATCGCCTGGACCTGCGCGCTGGCGACGCTGGCCAGCGACTGGGCGGGGCGGCCTCCCTCGGCGGGCGCGGCCGGCTCGCTGCGCTTGCTGCGCTTCAGCGCCTCGATCTCGCGGGCGACGGTCGCGAGGTGCGCGTCGACAGCCGCCGGCTCGTAGCCGCGGCGGCCGATGGGAAAATCTCGCTTCTCGATGGACTGACGGTCGAGGGCCAAGGTGCCTCCGGGAGTTCTTCGCGGACGGACGGACGAGCGAGGCCAGACCCTAGCGCGGAGCGCCCGGGAGTCCCACCCTTGCACCGTCGCGCTCGACAAGCCCGTCGCGCTCCAGTCCCGCCAGCACGCGCTCGAGCCGTTGCGGCGCGATCCGCGCCGGCAACGGGTCGCCCGCCGCGAGCGCGGCCACGACCCGGCCACGCGCCCAGCGATCGGTGTCCTCGAAGCGCGGGGCCGGCGCGCCCACTGCCCGCGGCGCCGGTTCGACGCGGCCGCGCGACGGACACCACGACGCCGCCGGGCACGCGGCGCAGCGGGGCGCCCGCGCCGTGCAGACGCGCGCGCCGAGCTCCATCGCCGCCTGGTTCCAGTCCGTGTGGCGGTCCGCCGGCAGCAGGGCGCCCGGCTCGGCGCCCAGCCGCATCGCCACCCGCCGCACGTTCGTGTCGACCGCCGCGATCCGCTCGCCGAAGGCGAACGACGCCACCGCCGCGGCGGTATAGGGGCCGACGCCGGGCAGCGCGCGCAGGCCGTCACCCTCGCGCGGCCAGCCGTCGCGGGCGATGATCACGCAGGCTTCCCGCAGGCGCAGCGCGCGCCGGTTGTAGCCCAGCCCGACCCACTCCGTGAGCACCTCGGCCGGCGTCGCCGCCGCCAGTTCCGTCGCCGTGGGCCAGCGCGCCAGCCAGCGGTCGTAGCGCTCGAGCACGCGCGCGATCTGCGTCTGCTGGGCCATGACCTCCGAGACGAGGATCGCGTAGGGGTCGCGCGTGCGCCGCCACGGCAGGTCGCGGCCGTGGTCGTCGTACCACGCGAGCACCGCATCCTGCAGGGGCCCGTGGCCCGCGGGCGCCGCGGCGGCTGGGCTCAGGCCGGCGCCTCGTTGGCCTGCGCGGTGAGCAGCTCGCGGCGCAGGTCGCGGATCTCGTCGCGGATGCGGGCGGCATACTCGAAGCGCAGCTCCTCGGCGGCGGCCAGCATCTCCTCCTCGAGCTCGACCAGCGTCTGCTCGAGCTCGGGCAGCGTCATCGCCTCGACGGTGCTCTTCGCCGCGCGCCGGCGGCGCTTGCCGCCCTTGCCGGGCACCTTGGACTCCGACTGCAGGAACTCGGCGATGTCGGAGATGCCCTTGACGATCGTCGCCGCGGTGATGCCGTGCTCCTCGTTGTAGGCGAGCTGGATCGCGCGGCGGCGGTCGGTCTCGCCGAGCGCGGCGCGCATCGCGTCGGTCTCCTTGTCGGCGTACATGAGGACCTTGCCCTCGATGTTGCGCGCGGCGCGTCCGATCGTCTGGATGAGCGAGGTCTCCCCTCGGAGGAAGCCCTCCTTGTCGGCGTCGAGGATCGCGACGAGCGAGACCTCGGGCAGGTCGAGCCCCTCCCTGAGCAGGTTGACGCCGACGAGCACGTCGTACTCGCCGAGCCTGAGGTCGCGGATGATCTGGATGCGCTCGAGCGTGTCGATCTCGGAGTGCAGGTAGCGGACCTTGAAGCCCATCTCGAGCAGATAGTCGGTCAGGTCCTCGCTCATCTTCTTCGTCAGCGTCGTGACGAGCGTGCGCTCGCCACGGTCGACGACGATGCGGATCTCGTTCATGAGGTCGTCGATCTGGTTGCGCGTCTCGCGCACCTCGACCATCGGGTCGACGATCCCCGTCGGGCGCACGATCTGCTCGACGACGCTGCCGGAGTGGGCCTTCTCGTACTTGCCGGGCGTGGCGGAGACGAACACGAGCGTCGGCGTGATCGCGAGGAACTCGTCGAACTTCTGCGGGCGGTTGTCGAGCGCCGACGGCAGCCGGAAGCCGTAGTCGACGAGCGTCTGCTTGCGGCTGCGATCGCCCTCGTACATGCCGCCGATCTGCGGCACGGTCTGGTGCGACTCGTCGAGGAAGCAGATGAAGTCCTCGGGGAAGTAGTCGATGAGGCAGTACGGCCGCGCGCCCGGCTCGCGGCCGTCGAGGATCCGCGAGTAGTTCTCGATGCCGTTGCAGAAGCCCATCTCGCGCAGCATCTCCATGTCGTACTGCGTGCGCTGCCGGAGGCGGTGGGACTCCAGCAGCTTGCCCTCGGACTCGAGCTGCAGGCAGCGGTTGTTGAGCTCGCGGGCGATCTCCTGCACCGCGCGGTCGATGCTGCCCTCCTTGACGTTGTAGTGCGTCGCCGGCCAGACCGCGACGTGCTCGAGGTCGTCGGCGATCAGCTCGCCGGTGAGCGGATCGAAGTGCTGCAGGCGCTCGACCTCGTCGCCGAACAGGGTCGCCCGGAACGCCGTCTCCTCGTAGGCCGGGAACACCTCGAGCGTCTCGCCGCGCACGCGGAACGTGCCGCGGCCGAGCGCGGTGTCGTTGCGCTGGTACTGGATGCTGACCAGCTTTCGCAGCAGCGCGTCGCGGTCGATGACGTCGCCCTTGCGCAGGACCTGCATGTTCATCTCGTAGGTCTCGGGCGAGCCGAGGCCGAAGATGGCGCTCACGCTGGCGACGATGATCACGTCGCGGCGGGCGAACAGCGCGGCGGTCGCGGCGTGCCGCAGGCGGTCGACCTCCTCGTTGATCGCGGAGTCCTTCTCGATGTAGAGGTCTCTCGACGGAACGTACGCCTCGGGTTGGTAGTAGTCGTAGTAGGAGACGAAGTACTCGACCGCGTTGTCGGGGAAGAACGTCCGAAACTCGTTGCAGAGCTGGGCCGCCAGCGTCTTGTTGTGGGCCAGCACGAGCGTCGGGCGCTGCAGCTCCTGGATCACGCCCGCCATCGTCATCGTCTTGCCGGTGCCGGTCGCGCCGAGCAGCGTGGTGAAGCGATCGCCGCGCGTCACGGCAGCGGAGATCTCCCGGATCGCCTTGGGCTGATCGGCGGCCGGCGTGAAGATGTCCTCGAGCTTGAACTTCGGCATGGTCGGCGCTCCACGATAGCCGCGGTTGCGGCCACAGACTGTCCTTCATCGAGTGACGCGGCGGACGCGTGGTGAGTTGACCCCCGTATTCGGGGTCAACTCACCACACGGGCCTCAGCCGAGCGCGTGGATCGCGTCGAGGATGCGCTGGGCGGTCGCCTGGGAGCGATCGCGCGACGGGTTCGCGTCGACTTCGACACGGAGCGGCGCGCCGATGACGACGCGCACCTTCGGCCGGCGCCACGGCCTGTACAGCGATCGTGTGCCGTCGAGGTAGACGGGCACGACCGTCGCGCCGCCGAGATGGGCGATGTGCCCGATGCCGGACTTCGCGGGCACCCGGTCGGTGTGCACGCCGCCCTCGGGAAAGATGCTCATCACCCGCCCGCGCCGCAGGACGGTGGCGGCGGTCTCGAACGCGTCGGTGTCCCACACGCCGCGCTGCACCGGAAACGCGCCGAGCCGGTTCAGCAGCCCCGCCCAGCGGCCCCCGAACAGCTCGCTCTTGGCCATGAACCGGATGCGGCGGCGCAGCGCGAGCGCGACGAACAGCGCGTCGAAGACCGAGGGATGGTTGGACGCCGCGATGTAGCCACCGTCGGGGATGTTCTCGCGGCCGACGACCCGCACGCGGGAGATCAGCGACAGCAACGGCAACAGGACGAGCAGTGCCGCGGTCTGCAGCCACGGCACCCGCCGGCGCGTGCGCCGGTGATAGCGCTTGAGGAGCTCGGCGGGCTGGAGATGCCTTGGCAGCGTGCGCTTCGCGGACATGCGGGGCATCGGGCGCGGAGGCTATCGCGCGCTCAGGACCGTCGGCCGAGCCTCTGGCACCTTCTCCCCTATATCCGGGGACTTCGTGCCATTGGCGGCCGACCCGGGGGGCGAGATCTGGCGCGATGGCACCTAGTACCCGGTATGCGGGGAACATTCGCCATCGCCGCCGCGATCGCCGAAGGCCAGCACGGGCGGGTGGCCCGCCGGCAGCTGCTGGCCGAGGGGATCGATGCCAAGCGCATCGAGCGCTGGCTCGGCGACGGTCGGCTGCGGCGGGTGCACCTCGGGGTCTATGCCGTCGGGCACATCGCGCCCTCGATGCTCGGCGAATACTTCGCGGCGGTACTGGCCGGAAGCGAGGGTGCGAAGCTCTCGCACGCGCCCGCGGCGCACGTGTTCAAGCTCACGCGCGCCAGGCGGCGGCCGGCACCCGAGATCACGGTGCCGACGCTGCACCACCGCCGCCGCCCTGGCATCGTGATCCACCGGGTCAAGGCGCTACATCCCTACGACACCACCGAGTACGAAGGGATCCCGATCACGTCCGTGCCGCGGGTCCTGCTCGACCTCGCGCCGCGGCTGCCACCGCCCGAGCTGGCGCGCGCGTGCCACGAGGCGTGGGTTCACCACCGCACGACGCCGATCCACGTCGAGGCCGCCATCGCGCGCAACCCGCGCAAGCCCGGCATCGCGAAGCTGCGCCGCGCGCTCGGCTCGGACGTCACGCTCAGCGACCTCGAGGATGCCTTCCTCATCCTGCTCAGACGACACGGGCTGCCCCTCCCGCGCACGAACATCGACCGCCACGGCGACAAGGTCGACTGCCACTGGCCCGAGCACGGCCTCACCGTCGAGCTGCTGTCCTACCGCTTCCACGCCACGCGGGACGGCTTCGAGAAGGACGTCGCGCGCCGCCGGCGATCCCGGCACGTCGCGTTCACGTGGGGTGACGTCGTCGAGCGCCCGGCGGCGACGGCCGCCGAGCTGCGTCAGCTGCTCTCGCGCGCCCGGTCCTCCCCCACCCGGCTGGAGCCGCGCGCGTAGAGCACGTAGACCACGAGCCCCAGCACCATCCACACGGAGAAGCGGATCCACGTGTCGGCGGGCAGCGTGACGGCGAGGTAGATGCAGCCCGCGATCGCCAGCAGCGGGATCGCCGGCGAGAGCGGGGTGCGGAACGGGCGCTCGCGGCCGGGATCGGCCGAGCGCAGGTACAGGACGCCGGCGGCGACGAGCATGAACGCGAACAGCGTGCCGATGTTGACGAGCTCGGCGAGCGTCGAGAGCGGCACGAAGCCGGCCATCAGCGCGACGACGACGATCGTGATCATCGTGAGCTTGTGCGGCGTGCCGAAGCGCTCGTGGGTGCGCCCGAGCCGCTCGGGGATCAGGCGGTCGCGGCTCATCGCGAACGCGACGCGCGTCTGGCCGAGCATGAGCAGCATCACGGTCTTCAGCGTCGCGGCGAGCGCGCCGACGTAGACGATCGCGGCGATCCAGTCCTTGCCGAGGTCCTTGAACGCGTCGGCGATCGGGGCGTCCCCGCCGAGGTCCTCGAACGGCGCTATGCCCGTCAGGACACCGGAGACCAG
Organism: uncultured Actinomycetes bacterium; assembly: GCA_963742745.1. GTDB lineage: Bacteria > Actinomycetota > Thermoleophilia > Solirubrobacterales > Solirubrobacteraceae > CADCVQ01. Next base: position 13,253 of record CAVUND010000013.1, on the reverse strand, counting down.
CATGTACAGCACCGTGACGATCGCCAGCGACCCGATGATCCCGAGCGGCATCGAGCGGCTCGGGGTCTTGGACTCCTCCGCCGTCGTCGCCACGATGTCGAAGCCGATGTAGGCGAAGAAGACGAGCGCCGCGCCGCCGACGACGCCGGAGAACCCGAACGGGAAGTACGGGTCCCAGTTGCCCGTGTCGACGTCGGTCACGCCGACGGCGAGGACCAGCAGCAGGACGGCGATCGTGATCGCGACGAACGTGATCGTCGCCTTCGCGGTCATGCCGATCCCGCGGATGAGCAGCAGGCCGACGAACAGGACGAGCCCGATGGCGAAGACGTTGACGGTACCGCCGTCGCCCGGCGGGGCGGTGATCGCGTCTGGCAGGGTCACGCCGAAGACCTGGTCGAGCAGCGCGTTGAGATAGCCCGCGAAGCCGACCGCGACCGCCGAGGCGCCGATCGTGAACTCGAGCACGAGGTCCCAGCCGATGATGAACGCGATGAGCTGGCCGAGCGTCGCGAACGTGTACGTGTAGGCGCTGCCGGCGACCGGCACCATCGAGGCCAGCTCGGCGTAGCAGAGCGCGGCCAGCGCACAGACGACCCCGGCGAGCGCGAACGAGAGCGTGATCGACGGCCCCGCCTCGGTCGCGGCGGCCTGGCCGGTCAGCACGAAGATGCCGGCGCCGACCATCGCGCCGACGCCGAGCACGATGACGTCGAACGTGCCGAGGTTGCGGCGCAGCTTGTGCGTCTCGAGCTCGGTGCTCTCGAGACACTCCTCGATGGTCTTGCGGGGCCCGAGCAACGGGCGTGCCTGAGCAGCCATGGCGCGGCCCTACCCCGCCGTCGCCGCCGTCAAGCGAACGGCGGCGGGCACCCGGCGGCCGGGGCTAGAGCCCCAGCTCGCGGCGGTATTTCTTGCGGTAGCTCGAGCGCGCGTCGAGGACCCGATCGACGTACTCGCGCGTCTCTGTGAAGGGGATCTGCTCCCGGCCGAAGGCGCGCTCGGACAACGCCGCCTCGGCCAGCCAGCGGTCGACGTTGCCCTCGCCGCCGTTGTAGGCAGCCAGCGCCAGGACCGTGTTGCGGTCGTAGCGGCCCAGCAGGTAGCGCAGATAGAACGCGCCGTAGGAGATGTTGACCTGCGGTGTCGCGAGGTCGCCCTGCTCGAAGGCGGTGCCGCCGGACAGGTTGGCGATGTAGCGCGCCGTCTCCGGCGTGATCTGCATGAGGCCGCGCGCCCCGGCGGGCGAGGTCGCGTCGCGGAACTTCGACTCGGCGTAGATCACCGCCGCCAGCAACGACGGATCGAGCTCCTTGGCCTCGGCCTGCTGGCGGATGATGTCCTCGTGCGCGAGCGGAAGCGCGAGCTCGCGGACGACGTCGGGCAGGCGCGGCACGACGACCGCGGCGGCGAGCGCGGCGAGCAGCGCCACGCCGAGCGTGATCGTCACGCGCCGCCGCCGGCGGCGGCGGACGGCCTTGCGCGTGCGGCGCTGCGTCCCGGCTCGCGATGTCATCGGTCGGGCGCTCATCCGGCTCTTAACGTGGCGAGTACCCCGGACAGCTCGCCCTCGAGCTCCTCGAGCGTCCCGCTGTTGTGCACCGTGTAGGTCGCCCGGCGGGCCTTCTCCTCCTGCGGCAGCTGGCGCGCCGCGCGCGTGTCGACGCCGACGTGCCCGCGGGTGGCGGCGCGCTGCGCGCGCACCTGCTCGTCGGCGATGACGGCGACGGTGGCGTCGTAGATGCCGTCCATCCCGGCCTCGAAGAGCAGCGGCGTCTCGACCACGGCGGCGACCGGCGGCGGCTCGCGCGCGGCGACCTCCTCGCGCCACGCGGCGATGCGCGCCGCGACACGCGGCCAGATCTCGCCCTCCAGCCAGGCGCGCTCCTCGGGGGCGCCGAACGCGTGCGCGGCGATCGCCGCCCGGTCGACGACGCCGCGCGGCGCGACGTCCGCCCCCCAGCGCGCGACGACCGCGTCGCGCAGCTCGGGCGTGGCGTACAGCTCGTGGACGACGGCGTCGGTGGAGATCGTCGCCGCCCCCAGCCGCTCGAGCACCTCGAGCGCGGTCGACTTGCCGGCCCCCAGTCCCCCGGTCAGGCCGACGAAGGGGACGGTTCCATGGGCCAACTTCGGGCTAGGTTGCGGCAGGCTCGTCCGCCGCGGGCTCGGCTGCCGCGGGGTCGTCGGCCTCGGGCTCGACGGCCTCGGGCTCCTCGGCCACGGGCGCCTCGGCGGCCACGGCCTCAGGCTCCGTGGCAGCGTCGCTGTCGGGTGCCGGGTCGGCCGCCAGCGCGGCGACCTCCTCGTCGACCCCGGCCTCGGCGTCGGTACCGGCGATCGCCTCGGCGGGCTCGGCGGCCGCGGCGGCGGGATCGCCGGCGAAGACCTCCTCGCTCAGGCCGAGCTCCGGGAGGTCGTCGAGGTCGCCGGCGCCGTGCTCGCGGGCGAGCGCCTCGTCCTCCTCGCTGGCGGGCGCGGCGAGCTCCTCGGGCGGCAGGATCTTCGGCTCGAGGACCTGGCCCTCGACACGCTTGACGCTCAGCGACAGGCGGCGGCGCTCGGAGTCGATCTCGAGGATCTTGACCTTCACCTCGTCGCCCGGCGCGACGATCTCGCGCGGGTTCTCGACGTGGTGCGGCGCGAGCTCGGAGATGTGGACGAGGCCCTCGACGCCGTCGAGGATCTCCACGAACGCGCCGAACGTGACGACCTTCGTGACCGTGCCCTCGAGCTCGTCACCGACGTTGTAGGTGTCGACGACGCGCTGCCACGGATCCTCCTGGGTCTGCTTGAGACCGAGGGAGATGCGCTGGCGATCGCGGTCGATGTCGAGCACCTTGACCGCGACGGTGTCGCCGATCGAGAGGATCTCGCTCGGGTGGTTGACGTGCGACCACGACAGCTCGGAGATGTGGATGAGGCCGTCGATGCCGTTGAGGTCCACGAACGCGCCGAAGTCGACGATGTTCGAGATCTGGCCCTCGACGATGAGGCCGGGCTGCAGGCGGTCGAGGATCTCCTGGCGCTGCTCCTTGCGCTCCTCCTCGAGCACGGCGCGGCGGGAGAGCACGACGTTGTTGCGCGAGCGGTTGAGCTCGATGACCTTGCACTCGATCTTCGTGTGCAGGTACTCGTCGAGGTTCGGCACGCGGCGGATGTCGACGAGCGAGGCGGGCAGGAAGCCGCGCACCCCGAGGTCGATGATGAGGCCGCCCTTGACGACCTCGATGACCGTGCCCTCGACGGGCTCGCCCGACTCGGCGGCGGCCTCGATGCGGCGCCATGCCTTCTCGAAGCGAGCGCGCTTCTTGGACATGATCAGGCGGCCGTCCTGATCCTCCTTGGTGAGGACGAGGGCATCGACCTCCTCGCCCATCTCGACCTCGTCGTGCGGGTCGACGGCCTTGCGGATGGAAAGCTCGTTGGAGGGGATGACCCCCTCGCTCTTGTAGCCGATGTCGACGAGGACCTCGTCGTTGTCGATGCGGACGACGATGCCGGTGACGACCTCGCCCTCCTCGAAGAGGGTGAACGTGGCGTCGTAGTTCGGAACGATCTGCCCGTCGATCTCGAGCAGCAGGCCGTCAGATCCGGCGACGACCTTCGCTTCTGGTGCAGCCTCGGTGATGGTTGTCATGTGCCCGGGAGGTTAGCGCGACCCGCCACAAGCCGCCGAAGATCGTGGCCGCCCGCGCGCCGGGATCGAGAGCGCCGCAGACCGCGGCTTTACAATCCCGCCGCGATGCCGATTCGAGCGACGAAGCGCGGCGACGCGCGCACGCCCCTGCACGGGGACTGGGACGTCGTCATCTGCGGGGCGAGCTTCGCCGGCCTGACGGTCGCCCGCGAGCTTGCGCGTACGAGCGCGCGCGTGCTGATCGTCGACCGCTACGAGATCGGCGAGCGCCAGACGAGCGCCTGCGCCGCGCCGACGACGTGGCTGCAGTACATGGGCCTGATGGACGCCGTCCAGCAGACGTTCGGCGAGCTCGTCGTGCACACCCCCGGGCGCACGCAGCGCTGGCCGCTGCCGTTCACCTTCTCGACGTTCGACTACCGCCGCATCTGCGCGTTGCTGCGTGAGCAGTCCGAGGGCTCGGCGGTGTTCGAGACGGCCAAGGTCGAGGGCCGCACCGGCTTCACCGTCCACACCGACCGCGGCGACCTGCGCGCGCCGCTGATCGTCGACGCGCTCGGCTGGCGGCGGATCCTCGGCGCCGGCGACAACGTCCAGCCGCCCAACGCGCGCCTGTCGCGCGGGCTGGAGGTCCACCCCCACGCCGGCGGAGAGGACCTCGAGCTGTGGATCGACCCGAAGTACGTCAAGCGCGGCTACTCGTGGTCGTTTCCGGCCGATGGCGAGCTGCGCGTCGGCGTCGGCTCGTTCGACCCGCGCGACCACGTCAAGGAGCCCACGCTGCAGCTCGCCCAGGACGTCGGCGTGCCCGCCGAGCGCTGGCAGGGCAACTGGATCCCGCACCAGCTGCGTCCCGCGACCGAGGACGGCATCTTCTTCGTCGGCGACTCGGCCGGGCACTGCCTGCCGACGACGGCCGAGGGCATCCGCCCCGCGTTCTACTTCGGCCTGGCGCTGGGCCGCGAGCTCGTCGACGTCGTCGAGGGGCGCCAGACGCGCGAGCAGGCGCTGACCCGCTACGGCGCGTTCTCGCAGGACCACGTCTGGCAGTACCGCTGGCTGCTGCGCGTCCAGAACTGGGTCGGGCGCATCACGCCCACGCGCCTGCTGACGCCGGCGATCCGTGCGATCTCCCCGCCCGGGCTCGTCAGATGGGCGTTCGGCAACTACCGCGACATCTGCCCGCCGGAGTACGTGCTGCGCCGCGCCTGGCCGCCGGCCGCGGCGCCCGGTGCCGGCGACGTGGACGACCGCGTGCCCGCCGCCAGCGCAGCCGCCTGACGGCCGCCACCGGCCGCCGTCGCGTACCAGCGCGCAACCGCCGCGGGCCGGCCGGGGAGCCCCGCCAGCGCGACCACGACGCCTCGCCCACCTGCACCGCCGACGGCCTGCGCCTCCGCGGCGCAGCGCAGCGGCAGAAACCAGGCCGGCGAGCCGATCCCGCCGCCGGCGGCCTTGGCCAGCGCCTCCTTGAGCGTCCACAGCCGCAGGAAGCACGCGTCGCGCTCGGCTGACGAGGCGGCGGACGCGATCGCCTCGCGCTCCCGCGCGTGGAAGCCGGCCGCGGCGGCGAGCGCGAGCGGCTCGCTGCCACCGGGCAGCCCGTCCTCGACGTCGACGCCGACGCCGACGGTGCCGACTTCGTCGTCGTCATCGTCGGCGATCGCGATGAGCGCCAGCGGACCGGCGTAGGCGACGCTGAACGACGGGCCGCCCACCCAGCGTGGGCGGCCGTGCGCGCCGCGCAGCAGCGGCGTGTCGGGCCGTGCCGCCAGACCGCGCAGCACGACGCGGGCGAGCACGGCTGCGGTCGCGCGCGTGGTGGCGCGCGAGCTGCCGACGCAGGCGGTGCGGCGCTCGCCGGCCGGCAGCCGCGGCGCGAGACGCTGGGCCAGCGCGCCGGCGTCCGTCGTGTCGAGCGCCCAGACCCGGACGCCGGAGAACTCGGGCGCGGCGAGTCGTACGAGCCGCTCCCGCAGGGCGCCGGGCACACCGGCGACATCAGCAAGGGTGTCTTGCATCGTTTGTTAGGGTAGCCTAACAACAAGACGACCGGGTCGCCCGCGCAAACGGGGTCTACCCGTCGCGACCATCCCAAACCACCATGGACAACCCCTTCGACGATCAGAGCACCAGCTTCCTCGTGCTCGTCAACGACGAGGGCCAGCACTCGCTGTGGCCCGCGTTCGCCGACGTGCCCGCGGGCTGGTCCATCGCGCACGGCGAGGGATCCCGTGCGGAGTGCCTCGAGTACATCGACGCGCACTGGACGGACATGCGGCCACGCAGCCTCGTCCGCGCCATGGACGACGACGCCGCGGCCGGCCGCCTGACGGCGGCCGGCCGTTCGCCACCCCACCCACCTCGACGCCCGGCGGCCGGCGCCGCCGGGCGAGTACCCCGCGGGCGCGCAGCGTGCCGCCGTCGTGCCGCGGGCCGGTCCAGCCACACCCCATTTTCGAGGAGCCCCACATGCCGACGATCGACGCACTTCGCAACACCGTCACCGACCTGCTGGGCGACGGCGCACCCGCGCCCGCCGATCATGACGACCTCATCGAGCTCGGGCTGGACTCGATCCGGATCATGCGCATCGCCGACCGGTTGCGCCGCGAGGGCGTCACCGTGAGCTTCGCCGACCTCGCCCGCCGCCCGACGCTCGCCGAGTGGGAGCGGCTCGCGGACGCCCCGCCCGAGCCGGCGGCGGCGCCCGCCCCCGAGGCCGCCGCCCCGGCGCCGGTCGCCGGCGAGCCGTTCGCGCTGGCGCCGATGCAGCACGCCTACTGGGTCGGCCGCGACGACGACCAGCGCCTGGGCGGCGTCGGCGCACACCTCTACACGGAGTTCGACGGCCACGGCGTCGACCCCGCGCGCCTCGCCGCGGCGGTCACGCGCCTGGCCGCACGTCACGACATGCTGCGCGCCCGCGTGCTCGACGACGGACGCCAGGCGATCGACCCGCCGTGCCACGACGTCGAGCTGGCGGTCACCGATCTGCGCGATGCGACGCCCGGCGAGGTGCAGGCGCGCACCGCCGCGCTGCGCGACGAGCTCTCCCACCAGCTCCTCGACCTCGCCGGCGGCCAGGTCTTCGACGTGCGCCTCACCCTGCTGCCCGCCGGCCGCACGCGGATGCATCTCGACGTCGACTTCCTCGCGGCCGACGCGCGTAGCTACCGGATCCTGCTGGCCGAGCTCGCGCACCTCTACGAGCGTCCGGAGGTGCCGCTGCCCGCGCTGGCCTACGGCTACGCGCGCTACCTCGCCGACCGTACCGCTCACCCCGCGCGCGAGGAGGACGTGTGCTGGTGGCGCGAGCGCATCGGCGAGCTGCCCGGAGCCCCCGAGCTGCCGTGGCGCGCCGAGCACGACCAAGCCGATCCGCACCGCGTCGCACGCCTGCACCGCTGGCTCGATCCGCAGATGCGCGGACGCCTGACCGACGCGGCCCGCCGCCGCGGCGTGACGCCCGCGGTCGCGGTGGCCACCGCCTTCGCCGAGGTCGTCGGCGCCTACAGCGCCACGCCGCGCTTTCTGCTCAACGTGCCGATGTTCGACCGCCGCCCGTTGCATCCCGACGTCGACGCGATCGTCGGGGACTTCACGAGCTCGGTGCTGCTCGACGTCGACGTCGGCACGACGCTGCCGTTCGGCGAGCGCGCACACGAGTTGCAGCGGCGGCTGCACGAGGGCGTCGCGCACGGCTCCTACTCCGGGCTCGACGTGCTGCGCGACCTCACCCGCGAGGCGGGCGCCCAGGTGCTCGCGCCGGTCGTCTTCACGAGCGCGCTGGCGGTCGGCGAGCTCTTCGGCCCCGACGTCGCGCGCTGCTTCGGCGAACCGGAATGGATCGTCTCGCAGGGACCGCAGGTCCTGCTCGACGCGCAGGTGTCCGAGCTGCGCGACGGCCTGCTCGTCAACTGGGACGTTCGCGCGGGCGCCTTCCCGGACGGCGTCCCGGAGGCGATGTTCGGCGCGTTCACCACGGTGCTCGATCGGCTCGCGGACGCCGACGCCGGCGCCGACGCCGACGCCGACGCCGACGGCTGGTCGGAGCCGGTCGCGGGCCTCGTGCCGGACGAGGCGCTGCGCGTCCGGGCGGCGGCCAACGCCACCGACGGGCCGCTACCGCGGGACCCGCTTCACGCGGCCGCGTTCGTGCACGCCAGCCGCTGCCCCGAGGCTGTCGCCGTGCTCGGCGGCGCGAGCGCGCTCACCTACGGCGAACTGGCCGACGGCGCGCTGCGCCTCGCGGCCGGCCTGCGCGAGCTGGGCGTCCAGGCCGGCGACGCGGTGGCGATCCGCCTCCCGCGCGGGCCCGAGCAGGTCGTCGCCGTGCTCGGCGTGCTGGCCGCCGGCGCGCACTACGTCCCGATCGACCCGGCCCAACCCGACCAGCGCGTGCAGCGCATCCTGCGCCGGGCCGGCGTCGAGCACGTGCTCGACGACGCCGCCTACGCGCGAGCCATCGCCCATCGCCGGCCGCTGGCCGCACCCGTCGTGCCCGGCGTCGACGCCACCGCGTACGTGATCTTCACCTCCGGGTCGACCGGCGAGCCCAAGGGCGTCCAGATCACCCACGCCCAGGCCGCGAACACGATCGAGGATCTCGTGGCGCGTTACGCGATCGGCCCGGCGGACCGGACGCTGGCCCTCTCGGCGCTGGACTTCGACCTGTCGGTGTTCGACATCTTCGCCCCGCTCATGGCGGGCGGCGCGATCGTCACCGTCGACGACGAGCGCAGCCGCGACGCGGCGGCATGGATCGAGCTCGTGCGCAACCACGACGTGTCGATCGTCGACTGCGTCCCGGCGCTGCTGGACATGCTCCTGCGCGCCGGCGAGCCGGCTGCGCTGCCCGCCTCGCTGCGGCTCGTGCTGACCGGCGGCGACTGGGTGGGGACCGACCTGCCCGGCCGCCTCCACGCCGCGCTGCCCGACTGCCGCTTCGTCGCGCTCGGCGGCGCGACCGAGGCATCGATCTACTCCAACCGCTTCGAGGTCGAGGGCGCCGTGCCGGCCGGCTGGGCCTCGATCCCCTACGGCACGCCGCTACGCAACCAGCGCTTGCGGATCGTCGACGCGCAGGGACGTGACTGTCCCGATTGGGTCGCCGGCGAGCTGTGGATCGGCGGTGCGGGGGTGGCGGTCGGCTACCGCGGCGAGCCCGAGCGCACCGCCGCCCGCTTCGTCGAGCACGACGGCCTGCGCTGGTATCGCACCGGCGACCGCGCGCGCTACCGCGCCGACGGGGCCGTCGAGTTCCTCGGCCGCGCCGACGATCAGGTCAAGCTGCGCGGCTACCGGATCGAGCTCGGCGAGGTCGAGGCGGCGTGCGCCGAGCATCCGGGCGTGCGCGCCGCCGTCGCGCTCGTCGACCGTACCGGTCCGGCGGCGCGACTGTGCGCCGCCGTCGCGGGCAGCGACGACCTCGACCCCGAGGCGGTCCGCGCGTTCGCCGCGCAGCGGCTGCCCGTGTACATGGTCCCCGAGCGTGTGCTGGCGCTCGGCGCGCTGCCGCTGACCGCCAACGGCAAGGTCGACCGCCGCGCGCTCGAGGCGCTCGCCGCCGCCGGCCGCACCGCGACGGGCCGCGTCGCGGCGCGCACCCCGCTGGAGGAGGCGATCGCCCACGTCTGGTCGGAGGCGCTCGACGGCATGGCGGTAGGCGCCGAGGACGACTACTTCCTGCTCGGCGGCGACTCGGTCCTGGCGACCGTGATCGTCGGGCGCCTGCGCGACGGGCTGGGCACCGACGCGATCTCGGTGCGCGACGTGCTCACGGCGCACACCGTCGCCGGGCTCGCCGCGCGCCTCGGCGGACGCGAGGGCGCCCAGCCGCGCCTGGAGCAGGCGGCGCAGCTGTTTCTCGAGGTCGAGCAGATGACCGACGAGGAGCTCGAGGCGCAACTGCGCGACGGCGATCTGTCGGAGGTGCCGCGATGAGCGTCGCGGTCCAGAGCACGGCCTGGCTGCGCTGCTACGAGCCGCGGCCCGATGCGTCCGGACGGATCGTCTGCTTCGGACCGGCGGGCGGCGCGGCGAGCTTCTTTCGCGGCTGGAGCAGGCACGCTCCCGCCGACGTCGAGGTCTGGGCGCTCGCCTATCCCGGCCGTGAGCGGCGCATCGACGAGCCTCCGCTCGAGCGCATGGAGGATCTCGCCGACGCGATCACCGGCGTGCTCGCGCCACGGATCGACCGACCGACGGTGCTGTTCGGCCACAGCATGGGTGCGTCGGTCGCCTACGAGGTGACACGTCGCCTCGAGGCGCGCGACGGGCCCGCGCCGGCCGGGCTCGTCGTGTCGGCGCGGCGCGGGCCGTGTCACCAGCGTGCGTGTCCGGACGACACCGCGGGCCTGACCGACGCCGAGATCCTCGGGCGGCTGCGCGCGCTCGGCGGCACGGCGGCGGAGGTCCTCGATGACCCGGCGATGCACGAGCTGATCGTCCCGCCGTGCCGGACGGACTTCGAGCTGCTCGGCCACTACCGGCCGCAGCCGGCGCCGCCGATCGGCACGCCGCTGGCCGTCGTGCACGGCGACCGCGACCCCGCCGTCCCGGCCGCCGAGGTGCGCTCGTGGACACAGGCGTCGCGCCACGCCGCCGGCACGCATGTCTTCCCCGGCGAGCACTTCTTCTGCGTGCATCACGAGGCGGCGCTCGTCGCCTACGTCGCCGCGCTGCTGCGCGGCGAGCCCGGGGCCGAGCCCGCCATCGTGAAGCCGCGGCGCTTCGTGCGCCGGCCGGCCGGCGAGCCTGCGCCCGCACCCGCCTATCACGAGCGCCGCGTCGCGTTCGACGGCGATCCGCTGGCCGCGGCGGTCGCGCTCGCCGAGAGCTCGACGCTGCCGAACGTCCTCTACGAGCGGCGGGGCACGGTGAGCTGGGCCGAGGGCACGCGCGTCGAGACCGAGCTCGCCGGTGACGACCCGCCGCTGCAGCACACGCGCGCCATGCTCGCGCAGCTGGAGCTCACCGGCTGGCGGGCATACGGATGGGCGGGCTTCGACCTCGCCCACGCCTTGCACGGCACCGGCGACGTCCCCGCGGGCACGCCGCTCGTGCGCCTCCTGATCCCCGACCGCGAGGTGCGCCTGGGCGACGGGACCGCGCTGCTGCGCGCTCGCGATCCCGGCGACCTCGCCCGGCTCGCCGAGCGGCTGTCGGGACTCGCCGCCGGCGCGCCGCCCGCGAACCTGGCGCGACCGGCATCCGCACGGCCCGCGCCGTCTCTGCGCAGCGACGCCGCCGGGGACTACCTCGCCGCCGTCGGCGCCGCTGTGGCCGACATCCGCGCCCATCGACTGGAGAAGGTCATCCTCTCGCGGGTCGTCGAGGTGACGGAGCCGATCGACCTCGCGGCGAGCTACCTCACCGGCCGGCGGGCCAACGATCCCGCCCGCTCGTTTCTGCTCTCGCTCGGCGACCTGCGCGCCGCGGGCTTCAGCCCGGAGATCGTCGTCCGCGTCACCGCCGACGGGCTCGTGACGACGCAGCCGCTCGCCGGGACCCGGGCGCTGCAGGGCGACGACCTCGGCGACTGCGCACGCCGCGACGAGCTCGAGCACGACACCAAGGAGGTCTTCGAGCACGCGATCTCCGTCCGGCTGGCCGCCGGCGAGCTGGCCGCGGTCTGCGCGCCGAGCAGCGTGCGCATCGAGCAGTTCATGGAGGTCGAGGAGCGTGGCAGCGTGCAGCACCTGGCCTCGCGCCTCACCGGGCGCCTCGCGCGCCCGCACACCGGCTGGGATGCGTTCGCGGCGCTGTTTCCCGCCGTGACCGCCTCGGGAATCCCCAAGGCCGCCGCCTGCGCGCTGATCGCCGAGCTCGAGCCCGAGCCGCGCGGCATCTACAGCGGCGCGGTGCTGGCCGTCGACGCCGACGGCACGATCGACGCGGCGCTCGTCCTGCGCACGATCTTCCAGCAGGACGGGCGCACGTGGCTGCGCGCCGGCGCGGGCATCGTCGCCGACTCCTCGCCCGAGCGCGAGCTCGAGGAAACGCACGAGAAGCTGCGCAGCGTCGCGCCCCACCTCGTGCGCCGGGCCACCACGAACGGGCATGGGCTCAGCACCGGCGGTGGGCCGGCGCGGCCGGCCGCGGACGTCCGCCGGCCGGACGTCGAGGTGCTCGGCATCGGCTTCGGCCCCGCCAACCTCGCGCTGGCGATCGCCCTGCGCGAGGAGGGCGGTCCGGCGGCGCGCTTCGTCGAGCGCCAGCCGCAGTTCGGCTGGCACCGCGGGATGCTGCTCGACGACGCGACGATGCAGGTCTCGTTCCTCAAGGACCTCGCGACGATGCGCAATCCCGTCAGCGACTTCAGCTTCGTGACCTACCTGCACGAGCAGGGGCGGCTCGTGGACTTCATCAACCACAAGACGCTGTTCCCGCTACGGATCGAGTTTCACGCCTACCTCAGCTGGGCCGCGGCGCGCTTTCCCGAGGAGGTCGACTACGGCCACGAGGTCGTCGACGTCCGCCCGCTGCGCGACGGCGACGACGTCGACGCCTTCGATGTGGTGGCGGCCGGGGCCGACGGCGCGCGCTCGGTGACCCGCACGCGCGACGTCGTCGTCGCGGCGGGGCTGGAGCCGATGCTGCCCGCCGGGATCGAGCCCGGCGAGCGGATCTGGCACACGGCGCAGCTGCTGCCCGGCGCCGAGCGGATGCGAGCCAGCGGCGCGCGGGCGCGGCGCTTCGTCGTCGTCGGCGCCGGCCAGAGCGCTGCCGAGGCCGTCGCCTACCTGCACCGCGAGTTCGACCAGACCGAGGTCTGTTCGGTCTTCGCACGCTACGGCTACTCGCCGGCCGACGACTCGCCGTTCGCCAACCGGATCTTCGATCCCGCCGCCGCCGAGCTCTTCCACGGCGCCCCCGAGGGGCTGAAGGCGATGCTCATGGCCTACCACCGCAACACGAACTACTCGGTGGTCGACGGCGAGCTGATCGAGCAGCTCTACCGCGAGCACTACCGCGAGCGGGTGATCGGCCGCGAGCGGCTGCGGATGCTCAACACCTCGGCGGTGCACAGCTGCGTGCCGGCCCGCGACGGGGTCGACGTCGTGATCGAGTCGTTGGCCGGCGGGGACCGCGAGACGCTGCGCGCGGACGCGGTGATCTTCGCCACCGGCTACCGCTCGCGCGACACGCTGGCAACGCTCGGCGCGGCCGGCGCGTTGTGCGCCCGCGACCCCCGCGGCCTGCCGCTCGTGCGCCGCGACCACAGCATCGAGCTGACCGTCCCCGCGCGCGCCTCGGTGTACGTGCAGGGGGCGACGGAGCACGCCTTCGGGCTGACCTCGACGCTGCTGTCGATGACCGCCGTGCGAGCGGGCGAGATCGCCGCGGCGATCGCCGCCGCCCGCGTGCGCGAGCCGGCGGCGGCGCCGTCGTGAGCCTGCTCGTGCGGCTAGTCCCGGGCGGCCGTCAGGCGCGCGACGAGCGCACGCTTGTCGACCTTGCTGATCGCCGTCAGCGGCAGCTCGTCGATGGACACGATCCGGTCGGGCAGCTTGAACGCCGCGAGGCCGCGCGCGATGAGAAACGCGCGCAGGTCGCGCAGTGCCGGCGCCGGCGGCTCGGCGACGACGACCGCGCACATCCGCTCGCC
>CAVUND010000012.1:0-77313 GCA_963742745.1 uncultured Actinomycetes bacterium | reverse complement strand
CCGGGTCGAGCACCTGCTGATACATGCCGTGCGGCCTACCCCGTCGGGGTGGGCCGCAAATCCGACGGGGTCACGCCTTCGCCCGACGCGCGATCCCGCGGCGGTGCAGGGTGCGCGCGAGCGGGGTCGGCATCCCGCGGCGCGGCACCTGCCGCGTGCCGGGCGCGATCGCCGAGCTGCCGCGCCGCACGGCCGCCGGCTGGACGTGCGGGCGGTCGTCGAGGCCCCCGGGCCGCTTCTGCTGGGCCGACACTCACCGTAGTTTCATCGCGCACGGTTAGCGTCGCCGGGCAATGAGAACCATGAGACGCATCCTGATCACCGCCACCGTCCTCGTCGCCGCAGGCGTCGGCGGAACCGCCGCCGTGCAGGCGGGCAGCGGTGACGACGACGTGACCACCGGGCCCCAGGCCGAGCGCGCCGGCGCTGCCGCCGTGAAGATCGCCGGCGGCGGGACCGCCGCCTCCGTCGAGCGCGACGCCGAGGGCGACCGCGTCTGGGAGGTCGAGGTCACCCAGGCCGACGGGACGGCCCGCGAGGTCGATCTGAACGCGGCGCTGCAGCGTGTCGCCGCCGAGCGCGACGACAGCGACAGCGGCGAGCCGGACGACGCCGATGACGCGGACGACGACGCTGATGACGCAGAGACGAAAAACGACGCGACGCCAAACGACGACGACTGAGCTGCTCCATGTGGGCGCGAAGCGCCTGCAACGAAGTTCATCTCGTCCTCATCTGAGCTCTGAGAGACTCGCGCCCATGCGGGTGCTGATCGTCGAGGACGAGGTCAAGATGGCGAGCCTCATCCGCCGCGGGCTGCGCGACGAGGGCCTCTCGGCCGACGTGGCGATCAAGGGCGAGGACGCGCTCTGGATGGCGGAGTCGACGGAGTACGACGCGATCGTCCTGGACGTCATGCTGCCGGGCATCGACGGCTTCGAGACGTGCCGGCGCCTACGCGACGCCGGCGTCTGGGTGCCGGTCCTCATGCTGACGGCGCGCGACGCGATCGAGGATCGCGTCGCCGGCCTCGACGGCGGCGCCGACGACTACCTCACCAAGCCGTTCTCGTTCGGCGAGCTGCTCGCCCGCCTGCGCGCGATCGCGCGCCGCGGCACGACCCCGCGGCCCGCCGTCCTCACCGTCGGCAACCTGTCGCTGGACCCCGCCCGCCGCCAGGTCTGGCGCGGCGAGGACGAGATCGCGCTGTCCTCCAAGGAGTTTGCGATCCTCGAGAGCTTCATGCGCCGCCCCGGTGAGGTCCTGTCGCGCTTTCAGCTGCTCGAGCATGCCTGGGACTACGAGTACGAGAACAAGTCCAACGTCGTCGACGTGTACGTGCGCTATCTGCGTGAGAAGATCGACCGGCCATTCGGGATGCACTCGATCGAGACGGTGCGCGGCGCGGGCTACCGGCTGCGCCAGGAGACAGCCGGGAACGGGCGGCTCTGAGCCGCCGCCCGCTGCCGATCCGCCTGCGCGTCACGCTCGCGTTCGCCGGCGTGATGGCGATCGTGCTGGCGCTCATCGCCGTCGGCCTGTACCAGCGCTTCGAGTCCGAGCTCGACGAGACGATCAACCGCGGCCTGCGCGCGCGGGCCGCCGACGTCTCGCTCTTCGTCCAGGCTCCGGCCGGCCGGCTCGGCGACGCCAGCCGCAGCCGGCTCGTCGACCGCGACGAGAGCTTCGCGCAGGTCCTCGAGCTCGACGGAGCGATCTATGACGCCAGCCCCCGGCTGCGCGACCGCCCGCTGCTGACGGACGCCGAGGTGCGCGACGCGGCGCGACGCCGCCAGACGATCCTCGCGCGGCCCAACCCCTTCGAGGACGAGCCCGCGCGACTGCTGGCGGCGACCGTCACCGCGCAGGGCCGGCGCCTCGTCATCGTCGTCGGCACCGACTCCGACGATCGCGACGCCGCCCTGCGCCACCTCCTGGCGATGTTCCTGATCGGTGGTCCGGTGGCCCTCCTGCTCGCGTCGCTGGCAGGCTATGGCGTCGCCTCGGCGGCGCTGGCGCCCGTCGAGCAGATGCGGCGCAAGGCCGCCCAGATCACCGATCACACCCCCGGCGAGCGGCTGCCGGTCGGCCGGACCGACGACGAGATCGCGCGGCTGGGCACGACGCTCAACTCCATGCTCGCCGGGCTCGAGCGATCCTTCGAGCGCGAGCGCGCCTTCGTCGCCGACGCGTCGCACGAGCTGCGCACGCCGCTGGCGATCCTCAAGACCGAGATCGAGCTCGCGCTGCGCGCGGGCCGCACGCACGCCGAGCTCGTCGCGGCGCTGCGCTCGGCCGGCGAGGAGACCGACCGGCTGGCCGAGCTCGCCGAGGCGCTGCTGATCATCGCCCGCGCCGACGGCGGCGAGCTGCCGCTGACGCCGGCGTCGCTGCACAGCGACGAGCTGCTCGCCGGCGTCGCGGCGCGCTTCGCGGGGCGGGCCCGGGCGGCCGACCGCGCGCTGGTCGTCGCCGACGAGCCGCCGGCGCTGCTGACCGCCGACCGGCGCCGGCTCGAGCAGGCGCTCGGCAGCCTCGTGGAGAACGCGCTGCAGCACGGCGCCGGCACGATCCACCTCGCCGCGCGGACGCACGGAGGCGTCGTCGAGCTGCACGTGCGCGACGAGGGCCCGGGGTTTCCGGCGGCCTTCCTCGCCGAGGCGTTCGAGCGCTTCACCCGCGCCGACCCGGCCCGCACCCGCGGCGGCAGCGGCCTCGGGCTGTCGATCGTGCAGGTCATCGCGCGCGCCCACGGCGGCGTCGCCCGCGCCGCGAACCATCCCGACGGCGGGGCCGACGTCTGGATCGAGCTGCCCGTCACGGCCCCTGCGGCCGCTGCCGACGCGCTCGCCTCGCGCGCGTAACGGTGCCCCGGGGCTTCTCCGCGCTCAGCGGAGGCGATCCGAAAAAGATTCCGCTTCGGCCCTTGACACAGATGCAGCGAGTGGTGTCAGCTAGCGCCCGAATCTGAGAGGCGCGTGAGAGCGGGACGGCTCTCAGCCTTTGCTTTCCGGAAGGGGTCACCGGTGGTCATCGAGCACGTACACAGCCAGGAGGGCGCGCGATGATCGCCGCTGTCGTCCGCACCGCCCTGCGATTCCGCGGCCTCGTCGTCGGCATCGCCGCCGCGATCATCGTCATCGGCGTCGTGACGCTGCGCGACGCGCCGGTCGACGTCCTGCCGGAGTTCACGCCGGCCTACGTCGAGATCCAGACCGAGTCCCTCGGCCTGTCAGCCTCCGAGGTCGAGCAGCTGTTGACGGTCCCGCTCGAGGCCGACCTGCTCAACGGCATCGAGGGCGTCGACGTGTTGCGCTCGTCGTCGCTGCCGGGGCTGTCGTCGATCGTGCTCGTCTTCGAGCCCGGGATCGATCTCTACAAGGGACGCCAGCTCGTCCAGGAGCGCCTGACCCAGCTTGGCGGCGCCGCCTTCCCGAACGTCTCCAAGCCGCCGACGATGCTGCAGCCGCTGTCCTCCTCCAGCCGCGTGATGATGGTCGGCCTCTCCTCCGAGAGCCTCACCCCGATCCAGAAGTCCGTGCTCGCGCGCTGGACGTTGCGCCCGCGCCTCATGGGCGTCGAGGGCGTCGCCAATGTCGCCGTCTGGGGCATGCGCGACCAGCAGATCCAGGTCCAGGTCGATCCCGAGCGGCTGCGTGACACGGGCGTCAGGCTCTCGCAGGTCGTCTCCACGGCCGGCAACGCACAGATCGCGTCGCCCGTCAGCTACCTCGAAGCGTCGGTGCCGGGGACCGGCGGCTTCATCGAGACGCCGCAGCAGCGCCTGCAGGTGCGCAACGTCTTCGACAAGATCGCCGACCCGAAGGAGCTCGGCAAGGTCACCGTCGAGGGCACCGGCGGCAAGCTGCGCCTGGGCGACGTGGCGAACGTCGTCCAGAACCACCAGCCGCTCATCGGCGACGCGGTGGTCAACGACAAGGACGGCCTGCTGCTCGTCGTCGAGAAGTTCCCGGGATCCGACGCCAAAGCCGTCAGCGAGGGCGTCGAGAACGCGCTGGAGAAGCTCGCCCCCGGCCTCAGCGGCCTGCAGGCCGACACGTCGGTCTTCCGCCCCGCCGACGTCATCGACGAGGCCGTCGGCAACCTGACGACGGCGATCCTCATCGGCGCGCTGCTGCTCGCGCTGGCGCTCCTCGCGGTGCTGATGCGCTGGCGGACGGTGCTCGTCGTCCTCGTCACGATCCCCACCTCGCTCGTCGCCGCGGCGATCGCGCTCGACCTGCTCGGCGAGACGTTCAACGCGATCACGTTCGCCGGCCTGGCGCTCGCGCTGGCGATCATCGTCGACGACGCCGTGGCGGGTGCCGAGAACGTCGCGCGGCGTCTCGCGCAGCGGCGCGCCGCGGGCGGCGAGGCGCCGATCGCCGCGACCGTGCTCGACGCGACGCGCGAGATCCGCTCGCCGCTCGGGTACGCCGCGCTCATCGCGCTGCTGGTCATCGTGCCGGTGGCGATCATCGAGGGCCGGCCGGGCGCGTTCCTCGCTCCGCTGGCCGTCGCCTACGCCGTGGCGGTCGTGACCGCCACGGTCATGGCACTCACGCTGACGCCGGCGCTGGCCGTCATGCTCAAGCCCGCTGAGCACGGCTCGGCGCTGCTGGACCGCCTGAGCAGCATGTACGGCGCGCTCCTGGACAAGGTGCTCGTCCGGCCGGCCGCCGCGATCGCGGCCGTCGCGGTGCTCGGCCTCGCCGTCGTCATCGCCCTGCCGGCCATGGGGCTGTCGCTGCTGCCGACGCTGAAGGACCGCAACGTGCTCGTCCGCCTCGACGCCGAGGCCGGCACGTCGAACCCGCGCATGACCGCGATCGCGACCGCGCTGAGCCGCGACCTGCGGCGGATCTCCGGCGTCCAGAACGTCGGCGGGCAGGTCGGCCGAGCGGTCACCGGCGACCGCATCGTCGACGTCAACTCGGCCGAGGTCGTCGTCAGCATGAAGCCCGGCGCCGACTACGGCGACACGCGCGCGGCGATCGACGCGGCCGTCGCCCGCGTCGAGGGCGCCCGCGGGCAGACGATCACCTACTCCGCACAGAAGCTGCGCGACGTCGGCGCGCTGACCAGCGGCGAGAACCCCGCGACGGGTGACGGCCTCAGCGTCCTCACCGGTGAGGGCAAGCCGCTGACCGTGCGCCTCTACGGCCAGGATCTCGCGACGCTGCAGCGCGAGGCCGCGCGCGTGCGCCTGCTCATGAGCGGGATCGACGGCGTCGTCGACGCCACCGTCGAACGGCCCACCCAGCAGCCGACGCTGCGCATCGAGGTCGACCTCGACCGCGCGCGCCGCTTCGGCGTCAAGCCGGGGGACGTGCGCCGCTCCGAGGCGATCCTGCTGCAGGGCATCCTCGTCGGCAACACGTTCGAGGAGCAGAAGGTCTTCGACGTCATCGTCCAGGGCGACCCGAAGCTCGCCGCCAGCCAGGCGGCCGTGCGCAACCTGCTCATCGACAGGCCCGACGGCGGGCACGTGCGTCTCAGCCAGGTGGCCGACGTGCGGGTGGCGAGCACGCCGTCCGTCATCAAGCGCGAGGGCGTGTCGCGCAAGATCGACATCGAGGCCGGGGTCGAGGGGCGCAGCGTCGCCGACGTCCGCGGCGAGGTGCAGCAGCGGCTGGCGGATCTGCCGCTGCCGCTGGAGTACCACGCACGGGTGCTCGACCGGTCGCTGGCCGAGGAGATCAACCAGGGCCAGGTGATCGGCTTCGCGCTGGCCGCCGCGCTCGCGATCTTCCTGCTCTTCCAGGCGGCGCTGCGCAGCTGGCGCCTGGCGGCGCTGGCCTTCGTCAGCCTGCCCGTCGCGCTGGCCGGCGGAGTGCTCGGCGCGCTCCTGCTGGGCGGCTCGATCACGCTCGGCGTGCTCGCCGGCCTGATGGCGCTGTTCGGTCTGGCGGCTCGCAACGCGATCGTGCTGTTGCGCCACTTCCAGCGCCTCGAGCAGGTCGAGGACGTCGAGTTCGACGAGGAGCTCGTGCGGCGGGGCGCGGGGGAGCGCCTGGCCCCGGTCCTCGCGAGCACCGCGGCGCTCGCGGCCGCGATGCTGCCGTTGACGCTCATGGGCTCGCCGCCCGGCCTGGAGGTCGTGCACCCGATGGCCGTCGTGGTGCTCTGCGGCCTCGTCACCTCGACGGCGCTGAGCCTGCTCGTGCTGCCCGCGCTCTACCTGCGCTTGGAGACCGGACAGCCACGCCCCGTGCTCGAGCCGCCGGCCGACGATGCGCAGGATGCCCGCGAGCTGGCCTTCGAGTTCGGCGGCGAGTCGTCCGTCACGACGCCGGCGCGATGAGGATGAGCACGACGCTGCGACGCGCCGGCCGCCGTGCCGCGGCGGTGCTCGCCGTGCTCGGCGCCGGGGCGTCGCTCGCCGCCTGCACCGAGGTCAAGTCCGCCGACAAGGAGCACTACAGCCCGTCGTCGATCACTCCCGTCAAGGGCGGCGATGAGGACCTCGTCGCCGTGACCCTGACCCGCGAGGGCGCCGACCGCATCGACCTCGCGACGGGCACCGTGGCGGCGCGCGGCGGTGGCGGCAAGGTCATCCCGTACGCGGCGCTGCTCTACGAGAAGGACGGCGGCGCGTTCGTCTACACGAACCCCAAGGGCCTGACGTACGTCCGCGCGCACGTCGAGGTCGATCGCGTCGCCGGCAACCGCGTGCTGCTGCGCGAGGGGCCGGCCGTCGGCACGCGGGTCGTGACCACCGGCGCGCCGCAGGTGCACGGCGCCGAGCTGGAGTTCGGGGAGTACTGATGGCGGCGAACCGCACGCGAGGGCCGATCTGATGCGCTGGATCGTCGGGCGCAGCCTGCGCTACCGGTGGCTGGTCGTCTTCGTCGCGACGGGCCTGATGGTCTTCGGCGCGGTCTCGATCCCGGGCGCGAAGGTCGATGTGTTCCCGGAGTTCGCGCCGCCGCAGGTGGAGATCCAGACGATCGCCCTGGGCAACTCCTCGGCCGAGGTCGAGGAGCTCGTCACGGTGCCGATCGAAGAGGTGCTGCAGGGGATCCCGGGCCTGAAGGAGCTGCGCTCGAAGTCCGTCTCGCAGCTGTCGTCGATCCGGCTGATCTTCGAGAAGGGCACCGACGAGACACGGGCGCGCCAGCTCGTCCAGGAGCGCGTCGCGCAGGTCGTCCCGAACATCCCGACGTGGGCGAGCCCGCCGTGGATGATGCCGGCCGCATCCGCGACGAGCCGCATCATGAAGATCGGCCTGACGTCCGAGACGCTCGACCTCACCGAGCTGTCGGCGATCTCCTACTGGACGATCCGCCAGCGCCTCATGCGCGTGCCCGGCGTCGCCTCGGTCGACATCTACGGCGAGCGCCTCAAGCAGCGCCACATCCAGGTCGACCCGGCCAAGCTCGCCCGCCACGGCATCACGATCGACCGCGTCATGGAGGCCGGTTCGGAGGCGCTCGACGCCGGCGTGCTGCAGTACGCCAAGAGCTTCACGGTCGGGCAGGGCGGCTTCGTCGAGTCCGGCGGGCGGCGGCTGAACATCGAGAACGTCCAGCCGATCACCGGACCCGAGGACCTCGCGAAGGTGCCCGTCGCCAAGCGCGGCGACCGCGTGCTGCGCATGGCCGACCTCGGCCGCGTCGTGCAGGATCACCAGCAGCTCTGGGGCGAGGGCGTCGTCAACGGCGGCCCCGGGCTGCTGCTGATCGTGCAGAAGTACCGCGGCGCGAACACCGTCGAGGTCACCGACGGCGTCGACAGCGCGATGGAGCAGCTCAAGGCCGGGCTGCCCGGCGTGGAGGTCGACGCGGCGATCTTCCGGCCCGCGACGTTCATCGAGCAGTCGATCGACAACCTCAGCAAGGCGCTGCTGATCGGCGTCCTGCTCGTGATCGTGATCATCATGGCCTTCCTCTTCGAGCTGCGCACGGCCTTCATCAGCCTGATCGCGATTCCGCTCTCGCTGCTCGCCGCCGTGCTCGTGCTCGACGTGCGCGACACCACGATCAACGTCATGGTCCTCGCGGGGCTGGTGGTCGCGATCGGGGTGGTGGTCGACGACGCGATCATCGACGTCGAGAACATCGTCAGACGCCTCAGACAGGCCCGCGCGGCAGGCAGCTCGAAGTCGACGTTCCGGATCGTGCTCGAGGCCTCCGTCGAGGTCCGCACGGCGATCACGTACGCGACGATCATCAACGTCATCGCGATCGTCCCGGTGCTGTTCCTGACCGGCCTGTCGGGCTCGTTCTTCCAGCCGCTCGTGCTCTCCTACGCGCTCGCGGTGCTCGTCTCGATGGCGGTCGCCATGACCGTCACCCCCGCGCTGTGCCTGCTCATGCTCTCGCGCGGCATCCGCACGGGCGAGGCGCCGCTCTTGCGCGTCCTCAAGCGCGGCTACGGCGCCGTCCTCGCCGTCATCCTGCGCCGGCCCAGCCCGGCGATCGGCGTCGCGCTCGTCGCGACGATCGCGGGCCTGGCCATCTACCCGACGCTGGGGTCGCAGCTGCTGCCGAACTTCAAGGAGCGCGACTTCCTCATGCACTGGCTGACCGAGCCGTCGACGAGCGTCACGGACGAATACCGCATCTCGGTCGCGGCCTGCCAGGACCTGCAGAAGATCCCCGGCGTGCGCAACTGCGGCTCGCACATCGGGCAGGCGCTGCTCAGCGACGAGGTCTACGGCGTGTACTTCGGCGAGAACTGGGTCTCGATCGACAAGGACGTCGACTACGACAAGACGCTGGCGGCCGTGGAACGCGTCGTCGACGGCTACCCCGGCATGCAGCGTGACGTCCAGACGTACCTGCGCGAGCGCGTCAAGGAGGTCCTGACCGGCACCAGCGGCGCGATCGTGGTGCGCGTGTTCGGGCCCGAGCCGGAGAGGCTCGCCGAGCTGGCCGACGGCGTCGTCAAGCGCATCGGCGACACGCCCGGCCTCACCGAGACGACCGCCGGCCTGCAGAAGGAGATCCCGCAGATCAACATCGAGCTCGACCTCGACAAGGCGCGCCGGTACTCGCTCAAGCCGGGCGACATCCGCCGCCAGTCGTCGGCGCTGATCGCCGGCGAGGAGGTCTCTGACATCTTCGCCGGCGGCAAGGCCTACGACGTGCACGTCTGGTCGATCCCCTCGGCGCGCGACAGCTTCGACGACGTCAAGAACCTGCCGATCGACGTGCCCGGCGGCGGCAAGATCAAGTTGTCGGACGTCGCCGACGTGACGATCGGGCCGAGCCCCAACGCGATCCTGCGCGAGCAGCAGTCGCGCGTGATCAACGTCGAGGCCAACGTCGCCGAGGACGCCGATCTCGGCGCGGCGGTCGACGAGGTCGAGGACCGCATGGACGGCTTCGCGTTCCCGATCGGCTACCACGCCGAGATCGTCGGCGAGGCGTCCGAGCTGGCGACGGCGCAGAGCCGCCTCGGGACCTACGGCATCGCGGTGGCGATCGCGATCCTGCTGCTGCTGCAGGCGGCGTTCGGCAGCCTGCGACTCGCCGCGCTGGCGTTCCTGCTGCTGCCGATCTCCCTCGTCGGCGGCGTGCTGGCCGTCAAGCTCGGCAGCGGCATCCTGTCGCTCGGCTCGCTCGTCGGCTTCCTGACGGTGTTCGGCATCGCCGCCCGCAACGGCATCCTCATGATCAGCCACTTCCAGCACCTCGAGCGCGTGGAGCGCGTGCCGTTCGGCCCCGAGCTCGTGCTGCGCGGGGCCAGGGAGCGCCTCGCGCCGATCCTCATGACGGCGCTCGCGACGGGCCTGGCGATCGTCCCGCTGGCGTACGCGGGCAGCATCCCGGGCCACGAGATCGAGCATCCGATGGCGGTGGTCATCCTCGGCGGCCTCGCCTCGTCGACGTTGCTGAACCTCTTCATCATCCCCTCGCTGTACCTGCGCTTCGCGAAGTCGCGCGGCGAGGCGCGCCGCGACGCGATCTCCGCGCCGCCGCAGCCGGCCCAGACGCCGGTCTCCACCGCGTAGCCGGATTGGCGCGCCGGCGCCGGTTTCGTCCGCTGGCGGCGCGGGCATCCTCACGCTGCTCTCAGAAGCTGCCGATACAACGAGAGCGACTGATCGGAGCAGCAGAGACGGCGATGACCTTCACGGTGTTCATGTACGCGATTGGCGGCTATGCGGCCGTCGTCTTCGCCGCCATGCTCGTCGTCGAGAAGCTGCGCGACCCGATCGCGCAGAGCGCCGCGCGGCACGGCCACGCCCACGCCGAGTTGCGCCCCTGGCCGCGCGCCACCCGCCGCTGCCCCGTTGCGCACGAGCACGTGCTGCCGCTGCGCTCGGCGCAGGTCAGCGCTCCGCCGCGCCGCCGGCGCCCGTCGCCGACGTCCTGCCGGCGCTGAGCCGCAGCAGCCTGCGCACGATGTCGCTGCACCTCTTCGCGGGCTTGAGGGTCCGGGAGTTCGCCGCGGCGCGGCGGTGGTACGAGCAGCTGCTCGGCGAGCCGACGTTCTTCCCGCATGACACCGAAGCCGTCTGGACGCTGGCCGAGGACCGTTCGGTCTACGTCGTCGAGGATGCCGACCGCGCGGGCCACTGCGTCGTCACGCTCTTCGCCGACGACCTCGACGCCTGGGTCTGCGAGATCAGCGCCCGCGGCATCGAGCCCGACGAGCGCGAGACGTATGAGAACGGCGTGCGCAAGGTGATCTACCACGACCCCGACGGCAACGAGGTCGCCTTCGCCGGCGCGCCGGCGCAGTCAGGCTGAGGGCGCGGCGTCCGGCGGCGCGGCCGGCGCGATCGCGTCTGCATCCGGCGCAGAGCGGAAAGGACGATCGCCTGTGCTCGAGCTGCTCCTTTTGCCTCAACGCGGGGGTCGCCGCATCAATCGCCGCCATGCCGCTTGCGCACGGTCACGACGTGTCAGCTCTAGCTCCAGCTGCACGAGAGATGCTCGGCAGCTCGCTGGCAGCGCCTGCGCAAACGCGGCCTCATCGAAGTCAGCGCGAAACTGATCGGCACTGTCCGTTTCGACGTGAAACTCCACTTCGGAGAGGTCGTGAGCATTCAGGAGCCAGGCCGCCCAAACCGGCAGGCTCGCGGCGATCCGATCCTCGTCAAAGTCTGCCCAGAAGGCATCCTCGTCATCGGTCTCGATACTCCATACCGCATCGCCATGCCCGAGTTGCTCCTTTGCCTCCAAGCAGCAGAGTCAGGCCCACAGCGGTGAGCGCGCTGCGTAACCGCCCGTCCATCTCTCGAGCACCCGGGGGTCCGGCACGTCTTCCGCGACATCCGCGTACAACGTGCGCCAACCCCGTCACGCATGCGGATCGCGACGCGGCGTCGGCGCGGGCGCCGAGGCTCACGAGCCCAGCGGTCTGACCTGGCGCAGCAGTTCGGCGTTCTCGTCGCGGAAGCGGGTCTCCTTCTCGGCGCGCACCGTGTCCTCCACGTCGGCGATGTGCTCCTCCTCGCAGGCGAGGTCGTCGCGCGTCCACTCGACCTCGAGGCGCTGCAGCTCGGCCAGCGCCGCCGGGTCGTAGGAGCCCTCGGGCGCGACCTGGCCCGGGGCCAGCGCCTCGCCGACCAGCTGCTCCAAGCGCGTGCGGATCGTGTCCTCGACGGCCTCGGAGTCCTCGAACTCCTCGCCGGTCGCCGCGCGCATGCACGTGCGCCACTCCTCGAAGGCCTTCACGACGCGCTGGTCGTTGACGATCGACTCGTCGAGCTCGTCGAGCTCGCGCTGCAGCGTCGTCAGCAGGCGCGTTCCGCCGAATGCCTCCTCGGTCGCCGTGCGCGTGCAGCCGCCGAGCTCGCTGAAGTCGCCGTTGTCGATGGCGAAGGCGAACGTCTGCTCGGGCTTGCCGCCGTTGAGCGTGCGGTCGTAGGCGCGGCGGTCGGCGTCGCCGAGCTGCGCGCGGATCCGCGCGTTGGGGTCGCTCTGCGCCGAGCCCTTGCCGTACAGCGTCGCGATCCCGTGGCCGTACGTGCGCTCGAACTCCTCGTCGCTCATGTTCGGCTTGCCGGTCAGCGCGGCCTGCGCGGCGACCGGGTCCGTGGGGACGTACTCGAAGCCCTCGGCCTTCATGCACGCCGCGATCGCGTTCTCGACCTTCGCCTGTGCCGCCGCGACGCCCTTGCGCGTGAAGCCGAGCTCCTCCTCGATGCCCGCGCCGGCCTGCGCCTGCGGCTCGCTGTCCGTGCCGCCGCCCGCGCCGGAGTCCGAGTCATCACCACAGCCGGCCGGCAGCGCGATCGCCAGCAGCGCGGCCGCCGCGGCCAGCGAGCGGATGAGCGGACGGCGCGTCATGTGCCGGCTCGCAGGGCGTCGACCGGCTCCATGCGCGCGGCGCGGATCGCCGGGTAGGTGCCCGACAGCAGCCCGATCAGCGCGCCGAGCAGCGGCGCGGCGAGCGGGATCCAGGGGTCGAGCACCGGAGTCCAGGTGCGGGCGGCGGAGATCGCGACGATCACGAGGGTGCCAATGCTCGCACCGATGATGCCTCCGAGCGCGCCCATCGCGCTGCTCTCGACGAGAAACTGCGCGGCGATGTGGCGCCGGGCGGCCCCGAGCGCGCGGCGCAGCCCGATCTCCCCCACCCGCTCGAGCACCGAGACCAGCGTGACGTTGGCGATGCCGATCGCGCCGACGAGCAGCGACACGCCGCCGAGCAGCACGAAGAGCGCGTTGAGATCGTTGCGGATCGCGCCGCGCAGCTCGCGCGGGTCGGGCGGCGCGGCGACCCGCAGCTGGGCGGCCTGCGTCGGCGCGAGCGCCAGCGGCGCCTGGCGCGCGATGAGGTCGACGGCGCCGACGCGCGTCTCGATCTGCGCGAGGGCCGGCGCCGCGAGGCCGAACTCGCGCGCCGCCGTGCCCTCGGGCATGACCATCGCGCCGAGCAGCGACGGCTGGCGCTCCACGCTCTCGAGGATGCCGATGACGACGTAGAGGCGGTCGTCGAGGAAGACCGCCGGCTGCTGGTCGACGCGCGTGATGTTCAGGCGCCGCGCCGCGTTGGGACCGAGCACGACGACGCGGTCGGCGCGCGCGGAATGGCCGGCGTCGGGCACGCGCCCGGTCTCGAGCTTGGCCCGCACCGCGCGCCACAGACCCGGCGACGCGGCCTTGACCGGCACCTGGAAGCGCGTCTGGCCGAGCGGGTCGTTGACCGGCACCGAGGAGGCGAGCTGGCCGTTGACGTTGACGTCCGACAGCGAGCCCGCGGCGACGACGCCGTTGAGGCGCTGGAGACGATCCTCGGCGCGGAAGGGCAGCACGCTGGCGGCCGTCGTCGCGCCACGCCGCGCCGGCGAGACGACGATGTCCGTCGACGCGACCTCGTCGAAGTGCCCGACGATCTGGTTGGAGGCGGTCTTGGAGAGGCCGAGCGTCGCGACGAGGGCGGCGACGCCGACGACCGTGCCGAGCACGGTCAGCGCGACGCGCGCCGGCCGGGCGAGCAGGCCGGCGCCGGCTTCGGCGAGCAGGTCGCGCAGGGGCAGCCGCGGGCGGCCGGGACGACGCATCAGGCGTGCTCCCGCAGGCGCCCGTCGATGATGCTCGTGCGGCGCGGCATCCGCGCGGCGACCGCCTCGTCGTGCGTGATCAGCAGCATCGTCATGCCGTCCGCCACGAGCGCCTCGAAGAGCTCGAGCATCGTCGCCGTGTTGTGGGAGTCCAGGTTGCCCGTCGGCTCGTCGCAGAGCAGCAGGCTCGGGTTGCCGATCAGCGCGCGGGCGATCGCGACGCGCTGCTGCTGGCCGCCCGACAGCTTCCCCGGCAGGAAGTCGGCACGATCGGCGACGCCGACGCGCTCCAGCGCGGCGAGCGCCCGCTCGCGGCGGCCTTCGCGCGGCTCGCCGCGATAGACCTCCGACAGCATCACGTTCTCGATCACGGTGCGGTGGGCGAGCAGGTTGAACGTCTGAAAGACGAAGCCCAGCAGCCGTCCGCGCAAGGCGCTCAGCTCGTCCTCGGTGAGCAGCGAGACGTCGTTTCCGTCGATGAGGCAGCGCCCGCCGGTCGGCCGGTCCAGGCAGCCGACGATGTTCAGCAGCGTCGACTTGCCCGAGCCCGACGGGCCGACGATCGCGATCGCGTCGCCACGCTCTACGACGAGGTCGACGCCGCGCAGCGCCTGGACCGGCGGGTCGGCGCCGTAGGTGCGGCTGACGCCGCGCAGCTCGACGACCGGCGCCCGGGGCAGGACGGCCGGCCGGCGCGCGCCGCGCGGCGCGGCCGTGGCGCCGGCGCCGGCTGCGGTCAGCACGGGCACGGCCGGTGGAGCGAGTGTCCGGGGGCGGCCGCGGCGGCGGCGGACGCGCTCAAGGTCCACGGAAGGTTCCCTGCGCGCCGCCGCTGCCCGACGCGTCGGGCTCGGCCGCTGCCGGCGGCGGCGGGGCCGGGGGCTCGGCGGGCGTCGTGGTCGTGGGCGTCGTCGCCGGCGCGCCGGTGCCGCTGCCGCTGCCGGCGCCCGTGCCGGTGCTGCCCGCGCCGCCCGTGGCGCCGCCCGCGCTCGGCGTCGTGCTCGTCCCGGTGGGCGTGACCGGGGCCGCTGACTGCGTCGGCGCCTTCGCCGCCGCGCCGCCGCCGGACCCGATGACGACGCGGTCGCCCTGCTTCAGCGCGCCCGCGCTGCGCGGCGAGACCTCGACGAAGCCCTGCGCGCGCAGGCCCGTGCGCACGTAGACGAGGACCGGCGCGCCGCCGCCGCGGTCGACCTGCACGCGCTCGCGCCCGTCGGCGCCGATGGAGAGCGCGTTGACCGGCACGGCCAGCACCCTGCCCGTGGTGCTCTGCACGGCGATCGACAGCTTCACCGAGGCGCCGACGAGCGCGGCGGGCGCGTTGAACGGGGTGACCTCGAAGGCCGTGCGGCCGGGGTCGAAGTCCGGGTTGGTGCCCGGCTTGTCGGCGACCTGCGAGACCCGGCCGCCGATCGAGATGCGCAGATCCTGCTCCTCGACGCGCACGCGATCGCCGCGGCGCACGAGGTCCTTCTCCTGCGGCGACAGCGAGGAGTCGATCGCCAGCCGCGTGTTGCTGACCGTCATGAGGTCGCCGTTGAGCTCGGTGCCGCTGCGCGCGGTGACCGCATCGACGCGCACGGGCGTCTGGGCGAAGAACAGGATCTCGTCGGCGGGCACCTGGATGCCGGCGCGGGAGGCGAGCTGGGAGTACTCGCCCTGCAGGCGCCGCAGCTCGTTCATCGCCGCGCCGACGGCCTCGTTCTCGGCCTGGGGCGTGTCGCCCTGGCCGAGGAGGATCGAGACGCGCGTGCGCGCCAGGCTGTGCTTGCGTCCCAGCGCGGAGAGCGTGCGCGTCCCCTCGACCGCGTCCGCCCGCGCGAGGGCGAGGTCGCGCAGCGCCTTGCGCGCGTCGTCGCGCGCCGTCCGGATCGACGCGTTGACGACGCGCTTGGCGGCGGTGCGGGCTGCCCGCGCTGCGGCCAGATCGGCGCTGGCGCTCGTGATCGCCGTCAGCGCCAGGCGCAGCGCGGTGCTCGCCGCGGCGCGCTCGGCCTCGGCGTCGCGATCGAGCGTGTTGAGCTCGCGCTGCGCGTCGTCGCGTGCGCCGATCGCCTCGTTGAGCGCGTTCTGCTTGCTCGTCACGTCGACCTCGGCGGCCGCGAGGTCGCGCCGCGCGGTCGCGTCGCCGCTGCGCTCCTGGCGCTTGGCGATCGTGAGCAGGTCACGCGCCTCGGCGACCCGCGAGCGGGCGGCGATGACGGCCGCGCGCGCGGCCGGGATCGACTCGGCGACGGCCGCCGCGTCGAGCTGCGCCTGGTTGACCTCGGCGCTCGCGCCGCGCAGCGCCACGCGCATCTGCAGGAGGTTGTCGGTCGCCGCGCTGACTGCGCTCGCCGCCGTGCTCAGGCGCTCGCTCTGGCCGTCGGTGAGCCCGAACGGCGCGGCGTCGTGGCTGCGGTACAGCTCGGCGACGGCCGCCGCCGTCGCGCCGTCGTAGACGCCGTCGACCGCACCCGGGGCATGGCCGAGGCGCACGAGCGCCCGCTCGAGCTGGCGCACGTCCTGGCCGCTGTCGCCGGGCCCGAGATCGCGGTGCATCGGCGTGTCGCCGCGCAGCACGAAGACCGGGCGGCCGGAGACGGTCATCGCGATCGCGCCGTCACGCAGCCGGCTGTCGGCCCGCGGCGCCCGCGACACGATCTGCGCGTTGTTCTTCAGGCCCGAGACCGGCAGCGCGACCTCCTGCGGCTTGCCGTAGCGCACGGTGCCGCGCACGATCACCTCCGTCGCCAGCGAGCGCAGCTCGACCGGCGCGGTGATGAGCGAGGCGGCCGGCGGCGCCGCGTCGGCCGCGACCTGCGCGGGGGACTTGATCTCGCGCGCGGCGGCCCAGCCGAGGGCGGCGAGCAGCACGATGCCGATCAGCGCGGCGGTCGCGGTCCGTGCGTTGCCTGCCAACTTGATCGAGCCCACGTCCGGCACAACCTGCCACACGGAGGATGAGGAAAAGATGAGGAGCCCGCGGTTCGCCGAGCGCGGGCCTCGCGCCCGCTCAGGAGGTCGGCTCGAGCGCCCCCGCGGCGCTCCGCCGGCGGGCCTGGGCGCCGCCGTCCCAGCGCACGAGCTCGGGCTCCCCGCGCTCGGGCAGCGGGATCTCGATCGTGTCGAAATCGCGCGGGACCTCGGTGTCGGCGAAGACCGCGCGCGCCTCGTCGCGGATCTCCCCGCCGGCGTAGCGCGTGGAGAGATGCGTGAGGGCGAGCAGCCGCACCTCGGCGTCGGCGGCGACCTGTGCGGCCTGCCGGGCGGTGCTGTGCTGCGTCGCCGCGGCGCGCTCGGCGTCCTCGTGCAGGAACGTCGCCTCGTGGACGAGCAGATCGGCGCGGTGGGCGGCGACGACGACGGCGTCGGTGGGCGCCGTGTCGCCGGTCACGACGACGCGGCGGCCGGCGCGGGGGTCGCCCATGACCTGATCGGAGGACACGCCGCCGATCGTCTCGCCGCGCTGCAGGCGACCGAAGTCGGGCCCCGGCGTCACCCCGAGCCGCTCGGCGAGCTCGGCGTCGAAGCGGCCCGGGCGGTCGTCCTCCAGCAGCGCGTAGCCGAAGGCCGTGCCGCGGTGGCGGACGGCGAACGGGACGATCTGCAGGTCGTCGCGGCGCACCGGCTCGTCGGGCTCGAGGTCGCAGATCGTCAGGCCGTAGCGCGGGCGGCCGTAGACCGGCCGCATCCGCTCCAGCAGCGCGGCCGTGCCGGGCGGGCCGTGGACGGTGAGCGGCTTCTCGCGGTCGCGCAGCTCGAAGGACTTCAGCATCCCCGGCAGGCCGAGCCAGTGGTCGGCGTGCAGGTGCGTCAGGAAGACGTCGGTGAGGTCCGCGAGGCCGACGGAGCGCACGAGCTGGCGCTGCGTCCCCTCACCGCAGTCGATGAGGATGCGCTCGCCACCGCGCTTGACGAGCAGCGCCGGAAGCCCGCGGCGGGCGGACGGAACCGAGCCCGCGGTGCCTGCGAAGAAGACCGACAGATCCATTGCCGCGAGAGTACTCCGGGCGGGTAGCGTGCCTCTCGAACCAGTCTCGAGGAGGCGCCCCATGCTGAAGGAGTTCCGTGAGTTCATCCTGCGCGGCAACCTGGTCGACCTGGCGGTGGCGGTCGTCATCGGCACCGCCTTCACGGCGTTGGTGACGGCGTTCGTCACGAACATCGTCACCCCGATCATCGCGGCGATCGGCGGCAAGCCCGACTTCTCGGACCTCTCGTTCACGATCAACGGAAGCGAGTTCGGCTACGGCGCGTTCATCAACGCGCTCATCGCGTTTCTCATCATCGCCGCGGTCGTGTTCTTCTTCGTCATCAAGCCGGTCAACCTGCTCATGGCGCGCTTTCAGCCCGACACGCCCGTCGACGTGAAGACGAGGGCCTGCCCGGAGTGCATGAGCGACATCCCGATCGCGGCCGGGCGCTGCGCGTTCTGCACCTCGCACGTGACGCCGCCGCCGCCCCCGCCCCCCTCGGCGCCTCCCGCGGCCGCGCCGAAATCCACGTGATCGCCGCGAGCGTGTAACCGCAGACCCCTCCCGGGGTCTTGTCGACCAATGGTCAACAAGCATCGGGGGGCGTTTGGGATGGAAGCGCCGGCGCGCAGGGCACGGACCGCCGGACGGTGGGCCTGGCAGCACTTTCGCCTCGTCGCGGGCATCGCGCTCGTCGTCGGCCTCACGCTGACGCTCGCCGCCAACCGCGACGCGATCGCGGCCGTCGAGTGGTCGATCGACCCGATCACGCTGGCCGGTGCGCTGGCCCTGCTGGCGATCGCTCCCCTCGCCCAGGGCCTGACCCTGCAGATCGCACTGCGGCGGCTCGGTGCCGGCGCTCCCCGCGTCGAGACGCTGCGCATCTGGGCGCGCTCGTTTCTGCTGCGCTACGAGCCCAGCGGCGCGGTCGGCTTCGTCTATCGCGTCCGCGAGCGCGGGCGTCTGCAGGCGACGACCCCGCAGGTCCTCACCGCGACCGGCTACGAGCAGCTCGCCGCCGTCACGGGCGGCGCGCTCGTCGCGGTCGCCGCGTTCGCCGCCGCGGGCGGCCGGCCGCCGCTGACGGCGCTGCTGATCGCGGCGGTGGCGCTCGGCGCCGCCGTCGCGGCCCGGCCGGCGCTGCTCGGCGACCGCCTCGCGCGCTGGGCGGCGCGACGCGGTGTGACCGTCGCCGGTCCGATGCGCGGGCGCACCCTGGCGCTCATGATCGCCATCAACGCGGCCGGCTGGGCGGCGACCGCCGCCGGCGCCTCCATGCTCGCCGGCGGGCTGCTCGGCGGCGCCGCGCCCGGGGTCTTCGTCCTGCTCGGCGCCTTCGCGCTGTCGAGCGTCATCGGCGCGCTCATGCCGCTGCTGCCGGCCGGGCTCGGGCCGCGCGACGCGGCGCTCACGGTCGCGCTGACACCGGTCCTCGGCCCGGGCGCGGCGACGCTGCTGGCGCTCGCCCTGCGCGTCGTCTCCTTCGGCGCGGAGCTGCTGGCGGTGGCGGTGGCCGAGCTCACCGCGCTCGCCCTGGCCCGCCGCGAGCGCGAGCGGGGAGCAGCCTCCGTGCCCGTCGCGCATGGCGAGCTTGCCGCGCCAGGCGCGGGAAAGACGCCACGTTGCGTCGCCGTCGCCGTCGCCGCCGCCGACCCGCGCACGATCGTCGTCGTCCCGACCTACGACGAGCGCGAGTCGCTGCCGCTGTTTCTCGAGCGGTTCTCGCCGACCGGCTACGAGCTCCTGATCGTCGACGACAGCTCGCCCGACGGGACCGGTGAGCTCGCCGACGAGCTCGCCGCCACCCGGCCGTGGATGCACGTCCTGCACCGCGCCGAGAAGGACGGCCTCGGCATGGCGTACCGGGCGGGCTTTCGCTGGTGCCTGGAGCGCGAGTACGACGTCATCGGCCAGATGGACTGCGACCTCTCCCACCCGCCGGAGAAGCTCGCCGAGATGCGGTCGGTGCTGCTCGAGCGCGAGGCGGGCCTCGTGCTCGGATCGCGCTACCTGCCCGGTGGCGGCACCGACGGCTGGAGCGCGACCCGCCTGGCGCTCAGCCGGATCGGCTGCAGCGCGTCGCGGCTGGCGCTCGGCCTGCCGTTCTCCGACCTCAGCGGCGGCTTCAAGCTCTGGCGCGCGGACTGCCTGGCGGCGATCGACCTCGACGAGCTGCTCAGCGCGGGCTACGCCTTCCAGGTCGAGACGACCCAGCTCGCCCATCTCGGCGCAGCGCGCATCGAGGAGGTCCCGTTCGTCTTCTCCGAGCGCGTCGCCGGCGCGTCGAAGATGACGCTGCGCATCTCGCTGGAGGGCATCCGCGTCACCCTCGCCCTGCGCCGCCACCACCGCCCGTCACGCGAGCGCGGGCTGTTGCAGGCCTTGTAGCCTTCGCGGCGCACGCGCCCGTAGCTCAGTGGATAGAGCGCTCGCCTCCGGAGCGAGAGGTCGCAGGTTCAAATCCTGCCGGGCGCGTTGCTGTGTGGTCCATGGACCACGTCCCGCGCGTTGACCGCGTTCGGCGAGCCGGCGTCCGTCGAACGGCATCTCCGAGGGTGTCGGCCGGTGGAGGTGAGGCGCGTTCGTTCCGGGAGGCGTCGCGCGGAGGCCGATGCGTGAACGAGCGACAACTGGCGCGGGCGAAGCGATCGGCTTGTCGCTGCTTCATCGCGTGCATGAACGAGCGACAGCTGAACACGCGGCTGCCATCCATCTGTCGCTCGTTCATGCTCGACTGCCTCGCTAGGCGTGCATACTGGCGGATCGATCCGCGCGCTCATGATCTGCGGCAGTTGCGCACGCATGGCGTGCACGACTGCCGGACACCTGCACGAGCCGAAGCGAACCGGCAGTTGTGCACCCTCGCCATCGCTCATCACCGCCTGACGCACCTTCATAGATGCTGTTTGACGGACGCCGGTGACCAACCGGGGTCGTCGCGAGCTCGCGGCAAAGCGGCGGCCGCCGGACGGCGCTCTCGTGTTAGGTTGCCCTTACACATGACGTTGCACGCGCAAGCCGTCTCGTTCGCATACGGCCGCCACGAGGTCCTGCGGGGTCTGGACTGCGAGCTTGCCGAGGGTGCCATCACCGCGATCGTCGGCGCCAACGCGAGCGGGAAGTCGACGTTGCTGCGCGCGATGGCTCGCCTCATCGAGCCGCAGTCGGGCAGCGTCCTGCTCGACGGCACGCCGATCGGCAAGCTGCCCACCCGCGAGGTGGCGCGCCGCGTCGGGTTCCTGCCGCAGGCGCCGATCGCGCCCGAGGGGCTGAACGTCGGCGACCTCGTCGCGCGCGGCCGTTACCCGCACCAGCGCCTCGGCCGGCCGCAATCCGCCCACGACCGCGAGCGGATCGAGTGGGCGCTCGCCGCGACCGACACCGCCGGGCTGCGCGATCGACCGCTCGACCAGCTCTCCGGTGGCCAGCGCCAGCGCGTCTGGATCGCGATGGTGCTCGCCCAGGACACCCCGGTCCTCCTGCTCGACGAGCCCACGACGTACCTCGACCTCGCCCACCAGCTCGAGGTGCTCGACCTGCTCGCCGAGCTCAACGAGCGCGACGGTCGCACGATCGCGCTCGTCCTGCACGACCTCAACCAGGCCTGCCGCTACGCCGACGTGCTCGTCGCGATGCGCGACGGCGTCGTGTACGCGGCCGGCCCGCCGGCCGACATCGTCGACGCGACGCTCGTCGCCGACGTGCTCAACCTGCGCGCCGAGGTCATCGCCGATCCCGTCAGCGGCGCGCCGCTGTGCATCCCGCTCGACCGCGCCGCGCGGGCGACCGCGAGCCCGAGCGCGGTCACGCCGCCGCCAGCCGTCCGCGCCACATCATCCAGCTGAGGTACGGCGCGCCGATCATCGCGACGACGAGCCCGGAGGGGATCTCCGTCGGCGGGAAGAGGATGCGGCCCAGCGCGTCGGCGGTCGCCAGCAAGGTGGCGCCGACGATCATCGCGACCGGCAGCAGCCGCCGGTGGTTGCCGCCGGCGATGAGCCGCGCGGCGTGCGGCGCGAGCAGCCCGACGAACGCGATCGCGCCGGTCACCGCGACGGCCGCGGCGGCGAGCGCGGCGCCGACCGTCAGCAGCCCCGCCCGCGCTGGGCCGACGCGCAGCCCGAGCGTCGTGCCGAGCTCGTCGTCGAGCATGAGCACGTCGAGGCGGCGCACCGCCAGCGCGGCGAGCGGCAGCAGTACGAGCGCCGGGATCGCCAGCAGCTGCAGCTCGCTCCAGCTCTGCGCGTAGGTCGACCCGGCCAGCCAGGTGACCGCGACGGACGCCGCCGGCTCGGCGTTGAGGACGAGCAGCGTCGTCACGGCCAGGCAGGCGGCGCTGACGGCGAGCCCGACGAGCGCCAGCCGCTGCGGCGAGCCGCGCCCGGAGCCGGCGAGCACGAGCACGAGCATCATCGCCGCCACGCCGCCGGCGAACGCGGCGAACGGCAGCACGCCACGCGGCGCCGCCGGCAGCGCGAGCAGCACGATGAAGGCGGCGACCGACGCGCCGCCCGTGACGCCGACGAGCTCGGGGCCGGCGAAGGCGTTGCGCACCGCCGCCTGCAGGACGACGCCCGACGCGGCCAGGCACGCGCCCGCGAGCAGCGCCACGCACAGCCGCGGCGCGCGCAGCTCGAGCACGAGGTCGCCGAGCCCCTCCCCCGTGCCGAAGATCGAGCGCACGATCTCGCGCGGGCCGGCCGACAGCTCCCCGACGCACAGGCTCGCGAGCGCCGCCGAGAGAGCGACGACGACCGCCAGCACGACCCCCTTCGGACGCCAGCGCGCGGCGCTCGCGGCAGCATCGACGACCGGCGCGCCGCTGTCGCGCAGGCGCTTGGCCGCCGCGATGAGGACGGGTGCGCCGATCAGCGCGCAGATGACGCCGGCGGGCGTCTCCTCGTCGAGGCCGAACAGCAGCCGGCCGGCGACGTCGGCGCTGACGACGATCGCCGCCCCCCAGGGGATCGCGATCACGAGCTGCGCGGCGTGGCCGCGCGGGCGCGCCGCGCGGGCGATCGCGGCCGACAGGACGCCGACGAACGCGATCGGGCCGGCGACGCCGACGGCCACCGCGGTCAGCAGGGTGGCGGCGACGACCGACAGCAGCCGGGTGACGCCGTTGCGCAGGCCGAGGGCACGCGCCGTGCTCTCCCCCAGCGCGGCGACGTCAAGCGCGCGCGCCAGGCCGAAGCAGGCGACGAGCACGACCGCGCCGATCAGCGCCCCCGCCCGGACCTGTCCCCAGCCGGACTGCAGCAGGCTGCCCGCGCCCCAGAGGAACATCCCGCTGGTCTCGGTCTCCTTCAGCAGCTGGATCGCCGCGCTGACCGCCGCCAGAGCGAGGCTGATCGCCATGCCCGCGAGCACGATTCGCACCGGCGCGGCCCCCGCGACCGAGGCGATCGCGCCGATCAGCAGCGCGCCGAAGACGACCCCGACGAACGCGACGGCGATCGTCGAGACGCCGGGGGCGAGCGACGAGTAGGCGGTCGTGGCCGTGACCGCGAGCGTCCCGCCGGCGGTCAGCCCCAGCGTGGCCGGCTCGGCGAGCGGATTGCGCGTGATGGCGATCAGCAGGACCGCGGCCGCGCCGAGCGCCGCTCCGGCCACGATGCCCGACACGGCGCGCGGCAGGCGCACGTCGCGCACGAGCGAGCTCTCCAGCGTGCCGCGGTCGTGCAGCACGGCGTCGAGCACCGTGTGCAGCGACAGTCCGCCCGCTCCCTGCGCGATGTCGGCGACGACGGCGGCGAGCAGCAGCCCGAGACCCGCGAGCGCGAACAGGCTTGCCCGGCGCGTCATCGCATGGGGCTAATCAGACATCTGGTGTCGTGACACTAGGTCAGCGCGGAGGTCAGGCGCTGCGCGAAGACCTTCGCGGAGAGCGGTCCGCCGAACAGCCACGTGTTGCCCTGCAGCTTGCGCACGCGCTTCTTCTTGACCATCTGCAGGCGCTTGTAGGCGTTCTGGGCGGTGAAGCGCTTGATCTGCGCCGCGAACGGGCTCGGGTAGACGAACGCCAGCCAGCCGCTCTGCACCTGGCGCAGCGCCTCGACGCCCGTCGTCGTGAAGCCGAAGCGCTGCGTCGATCCCGTCCAGGCGCTGCGCAGCCCGAGCCGGCGCACGATCTCCGCGGCGGCCGAGTTGCTCGTGAACAGGCGCAGCGCGGGCGAGCTCGCCGTGCCGCCGGGCGTGGCGATCGTGACCCGCACACCGTCGCGGTTGGCGCGCGAGAGGCGCTTGCGCAGGTCCGAGAACGCCGAGCTCATGTTGCGCAGCACGGCCTCGCCGCCTTTCGGCTTGCCGACGGCCTTGGCGATCGCGCGGAAATCGCGGACCATCGCGCTGAAGTGCGAGCCGTCGGGATAGGGGTTGGTCTCCACGACCTTGGCGATCCTGCGCAGCTGCTTGAGGTTGCGGCCCGCGCGGTAGCCGGGAACGATGATCAGGTCGGGCTTGAGCTTGGCGATCCGCTCGATGCTCGGCTCCTGGCGCGTGCCCACGTCGGTCACGCCGCCCGGCAGGCCGACCGAGACGTACGTGCGGTAGCCGCGCAGGTCAGCGCCGCCGACCGGCTTGACGCCGAGCGAGCGGAGGTTCTCCAGGCCGTCCCACTCGAGCGCGACCACGCGCTTGGGGGCGGCCTGCGCGGCGGGTGCGACCAGCACGGCGGCGAGCGACGAGAGCAGGAGTACGGGCAGCAGTCGGCGGATCATCGCGGTCCTCTTTCGGGCGGGGTTCATCGGTTCAGGGTCAGGTCGCGCTTGACGGCGGTGCCCCCGGCGCGGGTGAGCGTCGTCCGCACGCGCAGCGTGCGGCGGGTGCGCAGGAGCGTGCGCGCGGCGCGGCTCAGCGTCACGCGCACGGCCTTCGTCGCCCCGGCGGCGACGCTGTAGCGCGCGGACGGCCCGACGAGGAGGATGCGCGCGCGTCCGGCGATCCGCACCGGCGCGACGGAGCGCAGCGCGAGCCGCCCGGTACAGGTCCCGGCGCCGGCGGGGCAGACGACGAGGACGCTCACGCGCGAGCCGAGCCGCTTGAGCTTCGTCGACACGACGCGCACGGCCGGTGCCGCGGACGTCGCCGGGGGGACGGGCGCGTCGACCTCGAGCGTCGCGAACGGCGCCGCGAGCGCCGGGGTGAAGGTCTTGAAGGGGGCGACCGTGCTGCCGGGCTGACAGTCCATGACGAAGCGCAGGTTGGCGAGCCGGGGCTTGACGACGATGCTGCCGGCGACGGCGGCAAGCTGGTCGTTGAGGCCGATCGGCAGGCTCGGCAGCGAGCCGGCGCCGGCCTGGGCGAACGACAGCGGCGCGTCGCCGGCAACCGTCCACTGGGTGTCGGGGATCGGGATGCGCACGACGATCGGCGTTCCGGACACGAAGGCGCCGCTCTTGGCGACCTTGATCGTCGTCGAGGCCGTCACGCTGAGCTCGCTCACCTGCGTCGCCGGCGCGGCGCCGGTGGCCGCGATCGCGACCCACACCTTCGAGGGGATCAGGTTGGACCCCGCCTTGAAGATGCCGAGGTCATAGCCGGTCTTGGGCAGCGACGGCGGCAGCGTCGCCGAGATGTAGGCGCCCGACAACGTCGCGGTCGCGCCGGCGGCGGCGGCGCGCGGGGAGCCGACGCCGCCGAGCGTCACGAGCTGGTCGCGATACTCGTTGTTGACGCTGTACAGGCAGGCGTTCGTCGTGGTCAGGGTCGCGCAGGCGCGGGTGCGGCGACCAGCCCAGCGAGCCCCACGGCGGCGAGCGCGGCAAACATCCGTGCGTGCCTTCTCATCGAACTCAGACCTCTCCCGGGCAGTCCCAACATGGCAGGCGCCCCAGGAGAGTCGCCGTGAGCTCCCCTGGTAGCATTCGTTAGGACACCCTAACAGACCTAAGGGGAAGCCCCTTGACGCAACGTCGGTGCGAATTTTCCGCGCGGATCTCGGGCTCGGGTGCAAGTTCGCGGCTGCGGTCCAGGCTGCGGACGAGGACTATCATCTGCGCCGTGGCGCACGCGCACGGGCACTCCGTCGAGGACTACCTCGAGGCGATCTACTTCCTGGTGTCCCCGATCGGCGAGTATCAGCCCGCCGAGGGCTCCCCCGCCAACGCCGCGCGCGTCGCCGAGATGCTCGGCGTCTCGCGGGCCGCGGTCGGCGAGATGCTCAAGCGGCTGGGCAGCGACGGGCTGCTCAAGCGCGACGGCGGCCGCGAGCTCGTCTTCACCGACGAGGGCCGCGAGCGAGCCGAGCAGGTCGTCCGCAACCACCGCATCATCGAGCGCTTCCTGACCGACTTCCTCGGCTACAGCGCGGCCGGCGCGCACGAGCACGCCGACGATCTCGGCGACGCCTTCACGGCGGACATGGTCGAGCGCATGAACGAGCGCCTCGGCTTCCCCGACCGCTGCCCGCACGGCTGGCCGATCTCTCCCGACGAGGAGCGCGCCGAGAACGCGGGGCTGCAGGCGCTGTCGGACCTCGCGGCCGGCGACCGCTGCGAGATCATGCGCCTCGTCGAGCACGACGGCGACCTGCTGCACTGGTACTACGACGAGGGCTTCGTCCCGGGCGCCGTGCTCTCCGTGCTCGACGTCCAGCCCGCCGCGGGTCACCTGAAGGTCGCGCTCGGCAGCGGCAAGTCCGCCACCGAGCGGGTCGTCGCCGAGAAGGCCGCGCGCGGCCTGATCGTGCGCGCCAGCGCAGCCTGAAGAACGCCGAGCGCCTGCGCGACAGCAGGCCGGGCAGGCCCAGTGCCAGCACGCTGAGCACGGCGCCGGCCGACCGCCGGATGGCAGGGATCTGCCACGCGTCGAACCGCCTGTTAGGTTCCCCTAATCATGAACGACCCGGATTGCGCGCGTAAGGTCGTCCTGACGACGTCCTTGAGGTACGGTTGGCGGCCGTGACGATGCAGGCGACCTCCGCCGGCCCGCCGGCCGACGAGCTGCAGGCGGCGCGCGGGCACCGCCGCGAGTCGTCGGCGCGCACCTACTCACGGCGGCTGCCGATCGCCATCGTCGGCGGCGAGGGCGTCCACGTCCGTGACAGCGCCGGTCGCGTCTACCTCGACTGCCTGGCCGGCGCCGGCGCGCTGGCGCTCGGCCACGGTCATCCCGCCGTGGTCGGCGCCCTGCACGCGGCGCTGGAATCCGGCGTCCCGCTCACCACGCTGGACCTCGACACGCCGCTGCGCGAGGCGTTCGTCGAGACGCTCTTCGGCGTGCTGCCGCCGGGCCTGCGCGGCGGCCGGATCCAGTTCTGCGGGCCGACGGGCTCTGACGCCGTCGAGGCGGCGGTCAAGCTTGCCCGCACGGCGACCGGTCGCAGCGGCGCGATCGCCTTCGGCGGCGCCTACCACGGCATGACCCAGGGCGCCCTCGCGCTGTCGGGCGCGCACGCGCCGAAGGCGGCGCTCGGCGCGCTCGGCGCCGATGTGCAGCATCTGCCGTTCCCCTCGTCCTACCGCTGTCCGTTCGGCGCCGGCGGCGAACGCGGCGCGGAGCTGTGCGCCCGCGCGCTGCGCTGGGCGCTGACCGACACCCACAGCGGGATCCTGCCGCCGGCGGCGATCTTCGTCGAACCGGTGCAGGGGGAGGGCGGCGTGCACCCGGCGCCGGCCTCGTTCGCCCGCGCCGTGCGCGCGGCCGCGACGCAGGCCGGCGCCGTGCTCGTCGCCGACGAGGTCCAGACCGGCCTCGGCCGGACCGGAACGCTCTGGGGCGCGGACGCGATCGGCCTGGATCCCGACGTGCTCGTCCTCTCCAAGGCGATCGGCGGCGGTCAGCCGCTGGCGGTGATCGTCTACCGCGACGAGCTCGACGTCTGGGAGCCGGGCGCGCACGCGGGGACGTTTCGCGGCAACCAGCTCGCGCTCGCCGCGGGGGAGGCGACGATCCGCCACATCGCCGCGCCGACCTCGCCGCCCATGCCGCGGCGGTCGGGCAGCGCCTGCTCGACGGCCTGCGCGAGCGCACGGCGGGCCTGCCGGTCGTCGGCGACGTACGCGGCCGCGGCCTCATGATCGGCGTCGAGCTCGTCGACCCCGATCGCTGCGACGCCGACGGGGTGCCGCTGCCCGACGGCGCGCTGGCGACCGCGGTGCAGCGCGCGATGCTCGACCTCGGCGTGCTCGTCGAGATCGGCGGGCGCGAGGGCGCCGTCGTGCGCTTCCTGCCGCCCCTGATCCTCGAGGCCGAGCACGCCGACCGCATCGCGGAGACGTTCGGCAAGGCGGTCTGGAGCGCTTGGCGGGCGACATGACCGCGACCACCACCGCCACGGTCGCCGCTGTTTCTCGGCGCGGGCCCCGAAGCCCACGAGCAGCTGCGCGCCCGTGGCCGTGGCCGTCGCGGACGCGGTCGCCGCCGCCTGCGCGCACGGCCGGCCGTTCTCCGGCGCCGACCCCGCCGCGCTCGCGGCGTCGATCGCCGCGATCGATCCCTGCCCGGAGGAGGGCGTGGAGCTCGGCGAGCTGCTGGCGCAGCTGTCGCGCGACGTGCTCGCCCACGGCGTCGACGTCGCCGACCCGTACTGCGCCGCGCACCTACACTGCCCGACGCTGCTGCCCGCCGCCGCGGCCGAGCTGGCGATCGGCGCGACCAACCAGTCGATGGACTCCTTCGACCAGGCGCCCGCCGCGACGCTCGTCGAGGACCATCTCGTGCGCTGGCTGGCGGACACGCTCGGCTTCGCCGGGGGCTCGGGCGTGCTGACGAGCGGCGGCACCGCCTCCAATCTGCTCGGGCTGCTGCTCGCGCGCGAGCCCGCGAGCGCGCGGGTGCCCGGCCACGTCGCCGGCGCCGGGCTGCCGGCACAGCACACCGGCTGGCGGATCGTCGCCTCGCGGGCCGCGCACGACAGCGTGCGCCGCTCCGCCGCGCTGCTCGGGCTCGGCGCCGGCGCCGTCGTCGGCGTCGCCACCGACCGCGCCGGGCGGATCGACCTCGCGGCGCTCGACGCCGAGCTGCACGCGCTCGGCATCGCGGGCCACACGCCGATCGCGATCGTGGCGACCGCCGGCACGACCGACCTCGGCGCGATCGACCCGCTCGCCGCCGTCGCCGGCGGGCGCGGGCCTGCGGCGCCTGGCTGCACGTCGACGCCGCGGTCGGCGCGGCGTTCGCGCTGTCGCCGCGGCTGGCGCCGCGGCTTGACGGCATCGAGCAGGCCGACTCGATCACCGCCGACCTGCACAAGCTCTGGTTCATGCCGATCGGCGCCAGCGCGCTGCTCGTGCGCGACGTCGCGCTGCTCGACGCGGTCCATCACCACAGCGACTACCTCAACCGCGCCGACGACGAGGCCGAGGGCGTGCTGAACCTCGTCGGGCGCTCGCTGGACACGTCGCGGCGCTTCGACGCGCTGAAGATCCTCGTCGGGCTGCGCAGCACGGGTCGCCGGCAGATGGCGGCGATGATCGAGGACCTCGTCGACCTCGCGGCCGCAGCCGCGCACGCCGTCGACGAACACGCCGAGCTCGAGCTGCTCGCGCCGCCCTCGACCGTCACCGTCGTCTTTCGCTGGCGCGATCGGGCGCGGCGCTCTCCCCCGCCGCCGTCGACGCCGCCAACGTCGCCGCGCAGCGCACGCTCCTGCGCTCGGGGCGCGCGATCGTCGGGCGCACGCGGCTGGACGGGCGCGTCGCGCTGAAGCTCACGCTCGTCAACCCGCTCGCGCGCGAGGCCGACGTGCACGGCCTGCTCGAGCTCGTCGCGCAGGCCGCCCGCGCCGCGTCCCGGGAGCGTGAGGCCGCGTGATGACCGGCCCGCAGCGCGTCCTCCCGCAGCAGGAGCGCGCCCACGCGGCCGCGGTCGGCGCGGCCACCGAGACGCTGCTGAACTGCTACATGCGCGAGTACGGCGACTGGCACGTCGTGCCGGCGCAGGAGCGTGCCGCGCCTCACCCAGC
Source organism: uncultured Actinomycetes bacterium (assembly GCA_963742745.1). Classification (GTDB taxonomy): domain Bacteria; phylum Actinomycetota; class Thermoleophilia; order Solirubrobacterales; family Solirubrobacteraceae; genus CADCVQ01. Next base: position 47,990 of record CAVUND010000012.1, on the reverse strand, counting down.
CCGGCGACACGCATCTCGCCGTGCTCCCGTTCGCCGAGGCTGCACAGCACGCTGCTCGTCGGGGTGCGCTACCTGTCGCCGACGTCACGCCATCGCTTCCGCCTGCCGGCGCAGATCGCCGTCGACGGCGGCGAGCCGCGCGGTGGCGACGCTTGCGGTGATCGCCGACGATGCTCGTCGAGCGCGCTCGGCGGCGGCGACGGCCGGCGGGCGGCACCCGACCCGGCGGCGCTGCTGGCCCGCATCCACGCCAGCGTCGACGCGGTCGGCACGTTCCTCGGCGTGCGCGAGGACGAGATCGACGACCTGTGGAGCGCGCGGCCGCTCACCTTCGGCGCCAGCGAGCAGGCGCTGCTGCTGGGACACATGCTGCATCCCACGCCGAAGAGCCGCTGCGAGATGAGCGACGCCGAGCTGCGCGCGTACGCGCCGGAGACCGGCGCGCGCGCTTTCAGCTGCACTGGCTGGCGGTCGAGGCCGGCCTCGCCGAGCACGACAGCGCCACGGGGACGCCGGCGCCGCAGCTCGCCGAGCGGCTGCTGCGCGACGACCCGACCGTCGACCAGGGGGCGCTCGACGCCGCCCTCGCCGGCCTCGGAGAGCGCGTCCTCATCCCGGTCCATCCCTGGGAGCTCGAGCACCTGCGCGAGCACGACGACGTCGTCGCTGCGCTGCTGGCCGACGGCGCGATCGCCGACCTCGGCCCGCTCGGCGGCCCGGTCATGGCGACGACCTCGGTGCGCACGGTCCAGCGTCCCGACTGGCCGTGGCAGCTGAAGTTCTCGCTGCACGTCCGCGTCACGAACTCCCAGCGCGTCACCCTGCCCAAGGAGCTGCGCCGCGCCGTCGAGGCGGCGCGCCTGCTGCAGACGCCGGTCGGCGAGCGGGCGGCGGCGATCGCGCCCGGCCTCGTGATGCTGCAGGACCCCGCCTACCTCGCCGTGCGCCACGGCGGCCGGCTCATCGACGGCCTCTCGGTCCTGCTGCGCGAGAACCGCTGGCACGGCGACGGCGACGGCGAGAGAGGGGGGGAGGGGTCGGGCCGACGTCAGCGCGCTGACGACGCTCTGCCAGGACCATCCCTACGGCGGGCGCAGCCGGCTCGGCGCGATCGTCGCCGCGATCGCCGCGCGCGAGGGCCGCGAGCGAGGCCGACGTCGCGCGCGACTGGTTCGGCCGCTACGCCGACGTCGTGCTCGTCTCGCTCGCTGCGGCTCTTCCTCGACCTGGGCCTGTGCATGGAGCCCCACGCGCAGAACGTCCTGCTCGAGCTCGACGCCGGCTGGCCGGCGCGCGCCGTCTACCGCGACAGCCAGGGCTACTTCCATCGCGAGGCCGCGCACGCGGACATGACGGCGATCTTGCCCGGGCATCGGCGAGGCGAGCGAGTCGATCTTCCCCGAGGCGCTCGCCGACGAGCGGCTCGTCTACTACCCGTTCGTCAACAACGCGCTCGGCGTGATCAATGCGCTCGGCGTCGCGGGCTGCGCCGACGAGGCGTGCTGCTCGGCGACCTGCGCGCGCTGCTGGAGCGCGAGCGGGCGCGCGCGGCCGGGCGCGGGTTACCCGGCGACGCTCCTGGACCGCCTGCTCGACGACGTCCTGCTGGCCCTGCAAGGCCAACCTGCGCACCCGCCTGCACGACATGGACGAGCTGACCGGCGACATCGCGACGCAGTCGGTCTACGTGCGCGATCGCCAACCCGCTGCGCGGGGGCGCGATGAGCCCGGCGATCGCGTTTCGCCCGCTCGACCTCGAGGCCGACCTCGAGCTCGTCCACGGCTGGATGCAGCAGCCGCACGTGCGCCCGTGGTGGGAGCTCGGCGGCCCGGTCGAGCTCGTCCGCGACTTCCTGCGCGCCCAGGCCGCGCTCGCGCATCTCGACCAGTGGATCGTCACCGACGATGAGCGCCGGCCGTTTGCCTACGTCGAGACCTACCGCGTCGCCCGAGGACCCGCTGGGCGAGCTCTACGACGCGCGGCCCGGCGACCGCGGCTTCCACCTGCTCGTCGGCCCGCCCGAGCTGCTGGGCAGCGGCATCGCCCAGACGCTGGTCAGCCATCTCGTGACGCGGCTGCTCGACCAGTTCGGCATCTCGCGGATCGTCTGCGAGCCCGACGCGCGCAACACGCGGATGCTCGCCCTCTGCCGCGCGCTCGGCGGCGAGGAGATCGCGCGCCTGGCGCTGCCCGACCGCACGCGCGTGCTGCTGGGCTGGACGCGCGCGCCGCGTATGGCGGCCGCGGCATGACGACTCCCGTCCACGACGTGGCCGGCGTCGGCATCGGGCCGTTCAACCTCGGCCTGGCCGCGCTGCTGGACGGCGTCGGCGCGACGGCGGCGTCGACGCGATCTTCTTCGACGCCAAGGCGCACTTCGCGTGGCACCCCGGCCTCATGCTCGACGAGGCCGAGGTCCAGGTGCCGTTCCTCGCCGACCTCGTGACGCTCGCCGACCCGACGAGCCCGCACTCCTTCCTCAGCTACCTGCACGCCCGCGAGCGGCTGTACCGCTTCTACTTCCACGAGCGCCTGCACGTCCTGCGGCGCGAGTTCGAGGCCTACTACCGCTGGGTCGTCCGAGCAGTTGCAGAGCTGCCGCTTCGGCGCGCGCGTCGAGGAGGTGGCGCCCGCCGCGGGCGGCGGCTGGGCCGTGCGGCTGGACGACGGTGACGAGCACCGCGCCCGCGCGGTGGTCCTCGGCGTCGGCAGCGTCCCGTCCGTGCCGGCCTGCGCGCGGCCGCTGCTCGGCGAGGACGTCGTGCACACGGCCGGCTACGGCGAGGCGCGCGAGCGCGCGCTCGGCCCGCCGGGTGACCGTGCTCGGCTCCGGCCAGAGCGCCGCCGAGGTCGTCGCCGACCTGCTCGACCATGCCCCGGGCGCGCGCCTGGACTGGTTCACGCGCGGCCAAGGGCTTTTTGCCGATGGAGTACTCCAAGCTCGGCCTCGAGCACTTCTCGCCGGAGTACGCGGCGCATTTCCACGGCCTGTCGCAGGAGCGCCGCGATGCCCTGCGCGCCGGGCAGGACCTGCTCTACAAGGGCATCTCCGCCGACACGAGCGCGCGCATCTTCGACACGCTGTACCGGCGCAGCATCGACGGCGACGATCCGGACGTCGGCTACGCCGCGCGCTGCGAGCTGCGCGAGCTCGGCCGCACCGCCGCCGGCGCGCTGCGGCTCGTGCTGCATCACCTCGACGCCGGCGTGACGTTCACGCACGAGACCGACGTGCTCGTGCTCGGCACGGGCTACCGCGACGCGCCGGTGCCGGTTCCCGCGCTGGCCGAGCTCGCGGTGCTCGACGCGGCCGGCCGGCCGGTCGTCGAGGCCGACTACCGCATCCGCCTGCGCGACGACGGCGCCGCCGCGAGCTGTTCGTCCAGAACGCCGAGCTGCACTCGCACGGCGTCGGCGCGCCCGATCTCGGCCTGGGCGCGCATCGCAACGCCGTGATCGTCAACGCGCTCTGCGGCCGCGAGGTGTACCCCGTGTGCGAGCGCAACGTGTTTCAGACGTTCGGACCGCCGCCGGGCGCGGCCACCGCCGCCGCCGCCGACGCCGCGGGCTCGGGGATCCGGGCGGCATGAACGAGGCGCTCGTCACCGCGCTGACGCGCGAGCGCTGGGAGCGCATCAACCGCGCGCTGATCGCCAAGCTCCTCACCGAGCTGGCCTTCGAGGACGTGCTGGCTCCGCGCACGGAGGAGCTGGCCGACGGGCGCCGCGCGTTCGACCTCGCCCTCGGCGAGCGCCTGCACCTGCGCTACGCCGGACACCGCCGCCCGCTCGGCGACTGGCGCGTGGAGGCCGACTCGCTCGAGGCCTACCTCGACGGAGAGCCGGTCGCGCTGCCCGACGCCGCCGACGTCGTCGCGCACGGCGCGCCCGCCGTCGGCGCCGACCCGTCGACCGCCGCCGGCCTCGTGCAGGAGATCGCGATGACCGCGCTCGGCGACGTGCTCGGCGACGCCCGCGGGCGCCCGGCCGCCGACCTGCTCGAGCTCGATCCGCTCGAGCTCGAGTGCGAGATGCGCGGCCATCCCTGGATCGTCGCCAGCAAGGGCCGGGTCGGCTTCGGCGCCGGCGACCTGCTCGCGTACGCGCCGGAGGCCGCGCAGCCGCTGCGGCTCGGCTGGCTGGCCGCCGTGCCGGCGATCGCCCAGCAGCGCAGCCTCGACGGGCTGACGCACGCCGAGGTCGTCCGGCAGTCGGTCGGCGAGGAGGACTGGGCGCGGCTGCGTGAGCGCGCCGCGGCCGCGGGCCTGGATCCCGACGCGGTCGCCTACCTGCCGGTCCATCCGTGGCAGTGGGAGCACCGCGTCCTGACGCTGCACGCCGGCGCGATCGCCCGCGGCGAGCTCGTCGCGCTCGGCACGCCGGCGGCGCGCTACCTGCCCGGCCAGTCGATCCGCACCCTGGCCGACGCCGACCACCCCGAGCGCCGCCACCTCAAGCTCGCGCTGTCGATCCTCAACACCTCCACCTACCGCGGGCTGCCGCGCGCCCGCACGCTCGCGGCGCCGGCGCTGACGCAGTGGTTGACCGCCGCGTGCGCGGCCGACCCGTACCTGCGTGAGATGGGCCTCGTCCTGCTCGGCGAGGTCGCCGGCGTGAGCGTGGCGCACTCGGCGTTCGAGGCGATCGCCGACGTGCCCTACCAGCACACCGAGATGCTCGGCGCGATCTGGCGCGAGCCGGTGCACGCCCACCTGCGCGAGGGCGAGCGGGCGATCACCCTGGCGGCGCTCATCCACCGCGACAGCGCCGGCGTGTCGTTCGCCGAGCTGCTCGTCGCGCGCAGCGGCGTGGCCGTCGAGGACTGGGTGGCGCGGCTGCACGCGGTCACGCTGCCGCCGCTTCTGCACGTGCTCTACCGCTTCGGCGCGACGTTCTCGCCGCACGCGCAGAACTGCCTCGTCGTGCTGCGCGACAACGTCCCGGTGCGGCTCGTCGTCAAGGACTTCGTCGACGACGCGATGATCAGCTCCGAACCGCTGCCCGAGCTGGCCGACCTGCCCCCCGACGTGCGCGCCGCGCTCGGCGCGGGCGTCGAGGCGATGCTGCTCGCGCAGTGGATCCAGTGCGGCCTGCTCGTCTGCGTGCACCGCTACCTCGCCGAGATCCTCGAGGAGCGCATGGGCTACCCCGAGCGCGCGTTCTGGGCCGCCGCCGAGCGGGCGGTCAGCGCCTACCACGAGCGCTTCGAGGACGAGCTCGGCCTGCGCTTCGCGCTGTTCGACGTCGAGGCGCCGGCGTTCGTCAAGCTCTGCCTCAACCGCGTGCGGATCCTCGGCCGCGGCTACGCCGACGACCCGCAGCGGCCGGTCGCCTCGGCGTCGGGTGCGATCGTCAACCCGCTCGCGCCCGCCCCCGCGCCGGCACGCGCGCAGACGTCGCCGCGATGATCGGCACGCCGCCCCCTCCCCCTCGTGCCGCTGCTCACCGAGCTGACGGCCTACGCCGAGCACGAGCCGGCGCTCGACCGCCGCCTGTGGGCGCGCCCGGTCATGCCCGAGCACGACACCGACCTGCTGTGGGCCTGGATGCAGCGCCCGCACGTCGCGCAGTTCTGGGCGATGGCCTGGCCGCGCGACTGGATCGGCGACTACCTGCGCGGGCAGGTCGCCGACGCTGCGCGTACCCCCTACCTGGGCTTCGTCGACGAGCGCCCGATCGGCTACCTGGAGATCTACGACCCGCATCGCGACGTGCTGGGCGCGCACGCGCCGGTCCTGCCCGGCGACCTCGGCGCGCACGTGCTGATCGGCGACGAGGAGAACCTCGGGCGCTACAGCGTCGCGCTCGGCCGCGCCACCGTGCGGATGCTGTTCGGGCGCCCCGGCGTCCTGCGGATCGTCGGCGAGCCCGACGTGCGCAACGAGAACTTCCTCTCGCTGCTGGCGTTTCTCGGCTTTCGCAGGCAGGGCGAGATCGACCTGCCCGACAAGCGCGCGGCGTTCATGGTCTGCGAGCGCGCCGACTTCGAGCGCCTGGCCGGCCACCGCCGGCGGGTGACGCGATGAGCGGCGCCGTCCTCGAGCTCGCCGGCGTCGTGAAGTCCTACGACGGCGCCGCTGGCCGCCGCGCGCTCGACGGCATCGACCTGGCCGCCGACGCCGGCCGCGTCACGGCGCTGCTCGGACCCAACGGCGCCGGCAAGAGCACGCTCGTCTCGCTCGCCGCCGGGCTCACGCGCGCCGACGCCGGCACCGTCCGCGTCCTCGGCACCGACCCCGCGGGTCGCGGCGGCCGCGCCATGCGCCGGCAGATCGGCCTCGCGCCGCAGGAGATCGGCGTCTACCCGCAGCTCAGCGTGACGTCGAACCTGCGCTGCTTCGCCGAGCTGGGCGGGGCGAGCAAGCGCGACGCTCGGCGCCGCGCCGCCGAGCTGCTGGAGCCGTTCGCGCTCACCGAGCTCGCCAAGCGCGCCGCCGGACAGCTGTCGGGCGGCGAGCAGCGCCGCCTGCACGCCGCGATCGCGCTCGTCAACCGCCCCCGGCTCGTGATCCTCGACGAGCCGACGGCGGGCGCCGACCCGTCGACGCGCGAGCACATCCTGCAGGCGGTCCGCGATCTCGCCGCCGACGGCACGGCGGTCGTCTACACGACGCACTACCTGCCCGAGGTCGAGCGCCTCGACGCCGACATCGCGCTGCTCGAGCACGGCCGCGTCATCGCGCGCGGGTCGGTCGCCGAGCTCGTCGAGCGCCATGCCGCGCAGGCGCCGCCGCCGGTCGTCGTCGCGGCGCCCCCGCGGGCGTCGCTGGAGACCGTCTACCTCGCGCTGACCGGGCGCAGCACGGTCGAGCCCGATCCGCAGGCGGCGCGGGCGTGAGCCCGCTGCGCGCGATCATCCGCAACGAGCTGCGCATCCTGCGCCACGACCCGGTCCCGCTCGTGCTGCTCATCGGGATGCCGATCGTGCTCATGGTGCTGCTCAGCCAGTCGCTGGGCCGCGTCCTGCTCTTCGAGGGCTACGACGACACGCCCGGATCGATGCACACCGCCCCCGGCATGGCCTGCCTGTTCGGCTTCTTCTCGGTGGCGATCGTCGGCTTTGCCATCTTCCGCGAGCACGGCTGGCGCACGTGGCCGCGCCTGCGCGCGGCGGGGATCGGCCCCGGCACGCTGCTCGCCGGCAAGCTCGTCGTGCCGGCGGGCCTGCTCGTCCTGCAGCACGCCGTCCTGTTCGGCTTCGGGATCGCCGCGCTCGGCTTCAAGGTCAACGGCGCCTGGGCGGCGGTCGCGCTGCTCGCGCTCGCGTTCGCGCTCATGATCCTCTGCGCCGGGCTGGCGGCGGCCGCGCTGCTGAGCACCGTCCAGCAGCTCAACGCGGTGACGAACCTCGGCACGATGGCGCTCGGCGGCCTCGGCGGCGCGCTCGTGCCGGTCATGGAGCTGCCCAAGTGGGTGCAGCCGATCTCGCCGGCCTCGCCGGTCAACTGGGCGATGGAGGGCTACCGCGACGTCATCCTCGACGGCGCCGGCGCCGGCGACATCGTGCTGCGGCTGGCGGCGATGTGCGGGCTCGCGATGGTGTGCGCCGCCGTCGCGGTGTGGCGCATGCGCCACGACGTACCCAAGCGCACGTGGGGCTGAGGCGGCGCCGGGCGTCCTCGGCGGCGCGTCACCCGCGGAGGCCGCGGCCACGCAGCTCGTCGTGCTCTGCGCGCTGCTCGCCGTCGAGCTCGCCGCCGGCCTGCTGCTCGCCGAGCTCACGCAGCGCGCCGTGATCCTCACCGGCGAGCGGGTGCGCCGCATCGACCTCGACCGCTGATCGCGGTGGCCGGGTCGCGTGCCACCGCCGCGGGCATCATTTCGGCGTCTGCGGCCGCGACGTCGTCCAGGCGGTCCACAACCCCGCGTACGGCCCTCCCGCGGCGACGAGCTCCGCGTGGGTGCCGGCCTCGCGGATCCGGCCGGCGTCGAGGACGACGATCCGGTCGGCGTGCTGGGCCTGGGTCAGCCGGTGCGCGACGACGAGCGCCGTGCGCCCGTCGAGCGCGCGTGCCGCCGCGGCCTCCAGCGTGCGCGCCCCGGCGCTGCCCGCCTCGGCCGTTGCCTCGTCGAGCACCGCGACCGGCGGGTCGGCCAGCAGGAGCCGGGCGAGCGCGAGCTGCTGCGCCTGCGCGTTCGTGATGCGGTGCCCACCGCTGCCGATGACGGTCTGCAGGCCATCGGGCAACGCCTGGGCCCAGCGCAGGGCTCCGACGCGCGCGAGCGCCTCGTGAAGCTGCGCGTCGCCGGCGTCGGGGCGGGCCAAGCGGAGATCCTCGCCCAGTGTCCCCGCGAAGGTGTGCACCTCCTGCGTGATCATGCCGACCTGGCGATGCAGCGCCGCCGGCCCGAGGTCCGCGGTCCGCACGCCGCCGAGCGAGATCTCGCCGGCGGAGGGATCGTGGATGCCGGCGATGAGCTTGGCCAGCGTGGTCTTGCCCGCGCCGCTGACGCCGACCAGCGCGACATGCTCGCCTGCCGCGAGCTCGAGGTCGATCCCGCGCAGCACCTCGTGACCGGGGACGTAGGCGAACCGGACGCCGGTCAGGCGCACCGCGCCGTCGCGCGGCCGCGCGGGCTCGGACGGCTCCGCCGGCGCCGGCAGGGCGGCGATGCCGACGAGGCGCGCGAGGCTGGCGGCCGCGGACTGAGCGTCGTCGATCAGCCCGAGGAGCATGTTCAGCGGGTCGAAGAGGCGGACGAAGTACAGGGCCGCGGCGGTCGCCTCGCCGACGCTGACATGGCCGGCCCGGACGAGGAGGAAGCCGGCGACGAGGATCGCGCCCGTACCGACGAACTCGGCGGCGTTGAGGCGGGCGAAGAAGCGGGTCTGCAGGTGGACGGTCTGCAGCGAGAGGTCCAGCGCCGCCCGGGAGCGTTCGGCGACGCGGGCGGTGTGGGCCTGCGTCAGCCCGAACGCGCGGACGGTCGTCGCGCCGCCGATCGAATCCAGCAGGCCCTGCGCCCGGCTCGAGCCCGCGGCTCGCTCGGCGCGGTACACCGGCGTGGCCCGCGCGAGATACCAGCGCAGCGTGTGCAGCTGGATCGGCGCAGCACACAGGCCCGCGAGCGCCAGGCGCCAGTCGAGGGCGGCGAGGCCGACCACCGTCAGGCCGACGGTGAGTCCCGAGATGGCGAGCGCGGGCAGGGCGTTGCGCACCGCCTCGGCGGACGCGGCGACGTCGTCGGAGACGCGAGCGAGCAGGTCGCCGCTGCCGGCCGCCTCGATCTGCCCGAGCGGCAGCGTCAGCGCGCGACCGACGACCTGCTCGCGCAGCTGCGCGAGCGGCGGCTCGCCGAGCTGCGCGACGAGCGCGGTGCCCAGGCCGGTGAACGCGCCCTGCACGAGCGCGAGCGCCAGCAACGCCACGGCGGGCCCGGTGAGCGCAGCGGGCGGCTCGTCGTCGAGGACGAGGTCGACGATGTGACCGAGCACCGGCGGGACGGCGAGGCCGGCCACGGTGCCCACGAGCAGCGCGGCGAGGGTGAGCGCGGAGAGGGCTCGCCGTGGTCGCAGCAGCTGCCACACCGCGCGCCGGGTCTCGGCCGCGCTCGCCGTCGGCAGGAGGGCGTGTGAGGCGCGCGCGTCCTGGCGGCGCCCGGTCATCATCCCAGCACCGCCTCGCGATACATGGCGTTGCGGCGCAGCAGCGCGTCGTGCCGGCCGCTGTCGGCCACGATGCCGTCCGCGATGACGATCACGCGGTCGCTGACGGCCAGCAGCGCCGGGCTGCTCGTCACGACGAGCGTGGTGCGGCCGCGGCGGATCGAGCGCAGCCCCGCGGCGATCCGCGCCTCGGTGGCGGCGTCGACGGCCGTCGTCGGATCGTGCAGCACGAGCACGGTGGGTTCGGCGGCCAGCGCGCGCGCCAGCGCGACGCGCTGTCGCTGCCCGCCCGACAGCGAGCTGCCGCGTTCGGCGAGGTGCGTGTCGGCGCCGTGCGGCAACGACGCGGCGACCTCGTCGGCGGCGGCCGCGACGAGCGCGTCGGCGAGGATCTCGCCGCGGGCCGCCGCGGCGGCGATGTTCTCGGTGAGCGTGCCCTCGAAGAGATCCGCGTCGTGCGGCGCGACGAGCACCGCGCGATGCAGCTGCCCGGGGTCGAGGTCGGCGAACCGCGCGCCGTCGAGCGTGATGGTGCCGGATGCGGGGTCCGCCCCGCGCGCCAGGCATTCGAGCAGCGCGACCGCGGTCGCCGGCTCGGCGACGATGCTCACGAAGTCGCCCGCGGCCAGGTCGGCGCTCACGTCGCGCAGCGGGCCGTGCGCGACGGCGGTCAGGCGCAGCTCGCCGCGGGCGGGCGACAGGGGCGCGACGGTGCCCGCGCCGCTGAGCGCCGGCGGCGCGTCCAGGACCGCCGCGATGCGCGCCGCCGAGGCGCGGGCGCGGGCGAGCTCGCCGCCGACGTAGGACACGCGTCCGAGCGGTCCGATGAGAAACTGCGTGAGGCCGACCGCCGCGACGAGCTCGCCGATCGTGATGTCGCCGGAGGCGGCGAGGCGTCCGGCGACGAGCGCGACGAGCACGAGGAACGCCCCGGTGAGGACGATCGTCACGGCGTCGTACGCGGCCTCGCCGCGCGCGGCGCGGAGGGTGGCGGTCAGCGACCCACGGCTTGCGGCGGCGTAGCGTTCGATCGCGGCGGCCTGCGCCCCGATGCCCGTCAGCACGCGCAGTCCCCGGACGAGGTCGGTGGCGAGCCCGGCCGTCGTCGCCGCGCGCGCCTGCTCGGTGGCGGCGCGCCGCGTCAGCGGTCGCCCGGCGAGCTGCACGGCGAACAGGACGGGCGGCAGGCCGAGGAGCACGAGCAGCCCGAGCGGCAGCGAGATGCCCAGCAGGACGACCGTCGCCGCCGCGATGGCGGCGACGATGCCGGCGCCCATCGCCGCCGCGATGTTCACGGCGCCCACCCGCTTGGCATCGGCGGTCGCGATGCTGAAGAGCTCACCGGGCAGGCGCCCGCGATCGGCGCCGCCGGCGGGGTCCAGGACACGGCGCGTCAGCGCGACGCGCACCTCGTGGGCGGCGTGCTCCTCGGCGCGGGCGACGAACCGAAATCCGATCCGAAACGCGAACGACAGCACGACGAAGAGCAGGGCCAGGGTCGCCAGCGACCAGAGCAGCGCCCGGCTGTCGCCGGGCGCCACCGCCCGATCGATGACCACGCCGACCATGACCGGCACGAGCGCCTCGGCCACCTGATGGGCCATCAGCAGCGCCGCTCCCAGCCCGAGGTCGCGTCGCTGGCCGCGGATCGCCCGCCGCAGCACGCCGCCCGGTGCGGACTGCGCCGCGACGGCCCCGGCGCTCAGGATGCCGGCCTGGTGTCCGTGCGCTTCCAGTAGCCCAGCACGTTCATCGCGTTGCGCGGAATGCCGCGTTCATCGCGCAGATGCTCGCGGATCGAGCGCATCACCAGCGATTCGCCCGCCGCCCACACCTGCGCGCGCCCGCTCGCCGGAAGCTCCAGCCCGCGCAGCGCGTCGAGCAGTCCGGTGCCGCATCCGGGTGCGCGGGGGCCGCGATGCACCCAGTGCACGTCGACGGCGCCGCGGCTGCCCAACGTCTGCTCCTCGGCGCGCGACTCGACCTCGACGACCGCGATCGTCCGCTGCCCGGCGGGACGCTGCGCGACGATCGCGCCGATCGCCGGCAGCCCGGTCTCGTCGCCGATCAGCAGCGTCCAGTCGGCCGTGGGATCGGTGCGCCAGTGCACGCGCGGGCCGCCGTACCCGACGACATCGCCCGCCGTCGCGTTGCGCGCCCAGCGCGACGCCGCTCCCTCGTCGCCGTGCAGGAAGAAATCGATCGTCACCCGGCTGCGCGCTCGGTCCAGCCCGCGGATGGTGAGGTTGCGGGCGTGCTGCTCGTCGGCGCCGTCGGGGAAGCGCCAGCGGCGGAGGGTGGGCAGGACGATCTCCTCGCGGCCGGGAGCCGGCCAGATGAGCGTGAGGATCTCCCCGGGCTCCTGCACCGGCAGGTCGCCGATCCCGTTTCCGGCCAGGACGACACGCCGCATGTTCGGGGTCAGGTGCTCGGCGGCGACGACCTCGAGGATCCCCACGCGCAGCGGGAACGCCCGGACGCCCGACGGCCGGACGGCATCGTCCTGCGCCGGCGTGGGGGCCTCCCGGTGGGCGACGACGCGCGCGGCGTAGCCGACGGTTCCCCGCATCTCGACGTCGTCCTCGGCGATGAGGACCTCCAGCCCCTCCTCGTGCAGCGCCACGCAGACCTCGTCGAGCCCATGCGCATGACCCGCCGCGGGCGCCGGGTCCCACTGCACCACGACCTGGCCGCCCGGGCGGACCGCTCGCGTCATCGCGCGCAGGGCGAGCGGCGCATCGGCGAGATCGTGCAGGACCCAGGAGGAGTGGACGACGTCGAAGGCGCCGGGCTGCAGGCCTTCGACCTCGTCGAGGGTTGCGACGTCCGCGATGCGCCGACCGTCGCGTCCGGCCGGATAGAGCTCGGCGAGCACATCCGGCGCGGCCTCGACCGGGGCGCGGCGGTCCTCGGTGCGGCGCTGCGGATGGGAGGGCACGACGCCCGCTATCTCCGTCCGGCCGCCGCCGCGATCTGCTCGAGCGTCCCGTCGATCGCGTAGGGAATGCTCAGCACGCTGTTGAACGCGACCGCCGCGCCGTACTGCGGCGGGTCGTAGTAGGGCAGCTCGACGACGTCGCCGCGCTTGTAGACGTCCAGTCGCTTGAACAGCGCCTTGTCGAAGACCTTCGCCCGGTTCTTCTTGTCGATCAGCAGGAAGAGGTAATCGACGTCGAGCAGCTGCAGGCGCTCCTCGCTGAGCTCCGCGCCGAAGCCGTCCTTGGAGACCTTGTCGATCGCCTTCGAGCTGTCGAAGCCCATCTCCGCGAGGAACTGGCCGCGCGGGTCGACCGACGTGAAGGCGAAGAACTCGCCGGTGCCGGGGTCGGCCATCACCGCCTCCTTGCCCTTGAACTCCGGATGATCGGCGCGGACCTTGGCGAACTTCGCGTCGACCTCGTCGATGAGCTTCTGGCCCTGCTCCTTGCGCCCCACCGCCTCCGCGATCGTCAGCGTCTCCTCCCGCCACGGTGTCGTGTAGGGCTCGTGCTCGGCGCTCTGGGCGATCGTCGGGGCGATCCGGGAGAGCTTCTCGTAGTCGCCGGCCTTGAGCTCCTGGTAGACGCCGAGGATCAGGTCGGGACGCTGCGCCGCGACACGCTCGAAGTTGATCTCGAATCCGCCGGTACTGACGATCTGCGGCGGCGTTGCGGCCCATTCGTCGCGCTCCCACGGCCACCTCGCGAAGGTGCCCTGCTGAAACCAGTCCATCGCGCCGACCGCCTTGATGCCCAGGGCGAGCAGCGGCTCCTGGTCGCGCAGGCCGACGGTGACGATCCGCTTGGGCGCGGACGTGATCGTCGTGGAGCCGTGGACGTGCTTGATCGTCACGGGGAAGGCGTCCGCGGTGGCGGCGGGCGATGCCGAGCCGGTGTCGTCGTCGCCGCAACCGGCGCTGATCGTGGCGAGCAGCAGCAGCGCGGCGAGGAGCAAAGTCGTGATGGCTCGATCCGGCCAGATGGGCATGTCGCGCTCCTTTCAGCAAACGGGTTGGCGACCGGGTGCACAGCGGGCCCCGCGCGCCGTCGGCAGACACAGCGGCGTCCCGGTCACCGGGTCTGCGATCACGCACGCCGGGAGGCCGAAGACCTCTTGGACGAGATCGCCGTCGACGACGTCCTCGGGCGCGCCGGCGGCGTGGATGCTCCCGTCGCGCATCGCGACGACGTGGTCGGCATAGCGGCAGGCCTGGTTGATGTCGTGCAGGACCATCACGACGGTACGGCCGTGGTCGGCGACGAGCGCGGAGAGCAGGTCGAGCACCTCGACCTGATGGGCGAGGTCGAGGAAGGTCGTCGGCTCGTCGAGCAGCAGGATCTCGGTCTCCTGGGCGAGCGTCATGGCGATCCAAGCGCGCTGGCGCTGACCGCCCGACAGCTCGTCCAGCGGCCGGTCGCGCAGATCGGTCATCTGCGTCGCGTCGAGCGCCGCCTCGACGGCGGCCTCGTCCTGCGCCGACCAGTGCGCGAAGAGCGACTGATGGGGGTAGCGGCCGCGGGCGACGAGATCCTCCACCGCGAGCCCGTCGGGAGCGAGCGGAGACTGCGGCAGGATGCCCAAGCGCTTGGCGACGGCCTTTGTCGACAGCTCGGCGATCGAGCGGCCGTCGAGCAGCACGCTGCCGCCGCGCGGGCGCATGAGCCGCGCGAGCGCGCGCAGGAGCGTCGACTTGCCGCAGCCGTTGGCGCCGACGACAGCGGTGATCTGTCCGCTCGGCACGACGAGGTCGAGGTCGTGGACGACCTCGCGCTCGTCGTAGGCGAGCGTGAGCCCGGTGGCTTGCAGCAGCGGCTCGTTCATCCGGTGACCCCCAGGCGGTTGGCGCGGCGCAGCAGATACAGGAAGTAGGGGGCGGCGATGATCGACGTGACGATGCCGACGGGGACCTCGGTGGGCGCGAACAGCAGCCGTCCGGCGAGGTCGGCGGTCAACACGAGCAGCCCGCCGGCGGCGGCCGCGACGGGCAGGATTCCCGACGGCGAGACCGTTCGGCAGATCCGGCGCGCGATGTGGGGCGCGATGAACGCGACGAACGCGATCGGGCCGGCGGCCGATACCGCGGCGGCGGTGAGCACGACCGCGACGGCGAGCAGCGCGAGGCGCGCGCGCTCGACGCCGATGCCGAGGGCGCGGGCGACATCGTCGCCGAGTTGGAGCACCTCGAGCTGGCGGCCGAGCGTGAGCGCCAGCGGGAGCAGCACCGCCAGGGTGGCGGCGAGCGGCCACACGTGTTCCCAGCCGCGCCCGTTCAGGGAGCCGACCAGCCACACGTAGGCGAGCGCGACCTCGAAGATCTGGCCGCGCGCGAGGACGTAGGAGATCCCCGCCTGCAGCAGCGCGGCCACGCCGATGCCGATGAGCACGAGGCGGTAGCCCTGCACGCCGCCGCGCCACGCCAAGCCGTAGAGCGCGGCGCCGGCGATCAGAGCGCCGGCCAGGGCCGCCAGGGGAACGGAGATCGCACCGTTGATGTTGCCGAAGACGATCAACCCCACGCCCGCGAGCGCGGCGCCGGCGCTGATGCCGATGATGTCCGGGCTGACGAGCGGGTTGCGGGCGATGTCCTGGAAGATCGCGCCGGCGATCGCGAACGCCGCGCCCGCGAGGATCGCGGTCAGCGCCCGCGGGAGGCGCAGGTCGAGCACGATGAAGCTCGTCGCGTGGTCGCCCGCCCCGACGAGCGCGGCGAGCACGTCGAGCGGCGGGATCTCGAACTCGCCGCGTGCGACGTTGAGCGTCAGGGCCAGCAGGGTCGCCAGTGCAAGGATCGCCAGGACGCCGAGCACCCGCAGGTCGACGCGCAGCGAGAACCGCCGCGAGCGCACCGTGATCCGCCGGCCTCTCACAGCTCGGCGAGCCTCCTGCGCCGGACGAGCCAGATGAAGAACGGCGCCCCGATGATGGCCGTGACGACACCGACCTCGAGCTCGCCCGGCGGCGCGACGACCCGACCGATGACATCCCCGACGAGCAGCAGGGTCGCGCCCATCACGATGCTGTACGGGACGATCCAGCGGTAGTCGGGCCCGACCAGCGCGCGTGCGACATGGGGAACGGTCAGCCCGACGAACGTGATCGGTCCCGCCGCGGCCACCGCGCCGCCGGCCAGGAGCACGAACCCGACGCCCGATACCACCCGCGCGCGGCCGACATGCTGGCCCAGCGACCGCGCCACGTCGTCGCCGAGCGCGAGCGCGTTCAGCCGGCGGCCGGCCAGCAGCGCGATCAGCAGCCCGACGCCGATGAAGGGCACCACCGACAGCGCCACGCTCGTGTCGCGCCCGGCGATCGAGCCGATGATCCAGAAGCGAAACTCGTCCAGCGTCTGCGTGTCGAAGACGAGCACCGCGCTCGTCAGCGAGGTCAGCAGCGCCGCCAGCACAGCGCCGGCCAGGGCGAGCTTGATCGGCGTGGCGCCGTCGCGCCCGGATGAGCCGAGCGCGTACAGCGCCACCGCCGTGAGGCCCGCGCCGAGCAGCGCGAACCAGGCGTAGAGCACGACGGTGCCGATGTCGAGCAGGAAGATCGCCAGCACGACCGCGAACGCGGCCCCGGCGTTGATGCCGAGGATGCCCGGCTCGGCCAGGGGGTTGCGGGTGACGCCCTGCATGAGCGCCCCCGCCGCACCGAGTGCGGCCCCGACGAGCAGGCCGACCTCCGTCCGCGGCACGCGCAGTTCCGTCACCACGACGTGCGCGTCGGAATCGTCGAACGCCGTGAACGCCGCGATCACGTCACCCACCGGGATGCTCATCGCTCCGATGGCGAGCGACGCCATCACCGCCACGACGAGCAGGACCACCGCCACCAGCAGGCCGAACGCTCGCAGGCGGCCGGACTCCAGCAGGATCGTCGACGAACGGATCGCGTCCGATCGCGGCGGGGTCTTCCGCGCAACCGTGCGAACGCTCATCGCATCCCGATCCCGGGCGCGCTCCCCAGAGGCCTCGCCGCCTCCGCCAGCCCAGCTTGCGAACCGTTGTCAGGGCACCTGAACAAGAGTTGAGTTAGGGTACCCGAATTCTATGCGATGACGATGCACGTCCTCGCCGTCGAAGGGAGATGCGTCATGGCCAGCGAGGTCACCTCAGCCAACGCCACAGATGCCGTGAAGCGCGTCGCGGCGCTGGCGCTGTTCGGGCTCTGCCTCGCGATCGCAGGCTGCGGTGACGACGACGACGCGGCCGGCGGCGCGAGCTCCACCTCCGCCCCTGAGCAGTCGGCCTATCCCGTCACGATCGCCTCGAAGCACGGCAGCGCGACGATCGCCAAGCGTCCGGCCCGGGTCGTCACGCTCGACAACCAGGCCACCGACGATGCGCTCGCGCTCGGGGTCGTCCCGGTCGGCATGGCCAAGGTGACCTACGTGCCGGGCGGCATCCAGAGCTGGACGAAGCAGGCCCTCGCAGGCAAGCGGCCCAAGCTCATCAACCTCGACAGCGCCATCCCCTACGAGCAGGTGGCGGCGCTGCGCCCCGACCTGATCCTCGCGACGAACACCTACGCGCTGGAGGAGAGGTCCGCGTATGACCGCGTGAGCCGGATCGCGCCGACGGTGCACTTCGTCGACGGCTCGCTCAGCGACGGCTGGCAGGACGTCATGCGCCGGGTCGGCCAGGCGCTCGGGCAGGAGGATCGCGCGGCGCAGCTCGTGGCGGACGCCGAGAGCGAGATCGCAGCGGTGCGAGAGCGTACGCCCGAGTTCGAGAACAAGACCGTGAACTTCTTCAACGCCGACCCCAGCGGCGTCTACACGATCAACGACCCGAAGGACTTCGCGATCCGTTTCCTGGCCGAGCTCGGGCTGCGCCTGCCGCCGCGCGTCGTCGCGCTCGAGGGCGAGTCCGGGCGCGCCATCATCAGCGCCGAGCGCTATGACGTCCTCGACAGCGATCTGCTGATCGGCACCGCGGTGACCGCCCCGGCGCTGACGAAGCTCGGGCGCGACACGCTCTTCAAGCGCGTCGACGCGGTCGACGACGGACGCTACGTCCCGCTGGCGATCGGGCCCGCCACGTCGATGGTCTCCCCGTCGCTGCTCAGCGTGCGCTACGCCACGAAGGAGGTCGTGCCCAAGCTCGAGGCCGCGATCAAGGGCGACGGCTGACGCGCCGCCCCGGCCGCAGCCGGCTCAGTCGCCGTGCTCGCGCGCGACGTACTCCTCGAGCAGCATCGGGATGTCGCGCGTGCGCTCGGCGACCTGGAGCAGGTCCTGCATCGTGGATTCCTCCTCGACCTGCTCCTCGAGGAACCACTCGATGAACTGCTCGCTCTGGTAGTCCTTCGTCTCGCGGGCGATCTCGAAGAGCTCGCTGATGTGCACCGTGACCTTCTGCTCCTGCTCCAGCGCGGCCTTGATCGGCTCGATGTGGCTCTGGAAGTGGTTCGTGGGCGCGGCCACCGGTCCCAGCTCGACGGGGCAGTTCGTGTCGAGCATGTACTTGACCATCTTCATGGCGTGCCCGCGCTCCTCCTCGGCCTGCTCGTAGAAGAAGCTCGCCAGGCGCGGGAACGTCTGGTCTTCGTAATGTGTCCCGATCGAGACGTACTGATGGGCGGCGGCGAACTCGCGCCCGACCTGTTCGTTGAGCGCGGCGGCAAAGCGTTCCGAGGGCATGGCGACCTCCTGGCTGTGGGGTGGTTCCTACGGGTCGACTACCCGCCGATCCCACGTTGGGCGACCTAATTAGGAGTACCTAATGTGGCGTGTTAGCCTGCTGACCGATCGTCGTGGCCAAGCAGAGGAAGACGTGTTGCCGATCCATGCCGCGCTGCGCCGGGTGCCCGGTGCTGGTGGCCCGCCGGCGAAGGCGCACGACACCCCGCGCCGTCGCGACGGCCAGCGTGTTCGCCGACATCTACGGCGTCCAGCCGCGACCGTTGCCGGCGTCCGTGATCGAGGCCCTCGCCGCGCTCTCGCTGGCCCGCGAGCGGCCGACCGCATCGTCGCGGAGGGTCCCGCGGCCGTGATCCCGGCGGCCGCTGCGATGGCCGCGCTGGCCGGCCCGCTCGGCGACTGGCTCATGCCCGCGGCCGCGGCCGTCGGCGCCGCGACCGCGCTGTTCCTCCGCGCCCGCCGCGCCAAGCGCGAGCGGTCGCCGACGCGCGGGGCTACGGCGCGCTGAGCAGGACGACGGCGGCGGCCGTCGGCGGGTCGTGGCTGAGCGAGAGGTGGGTGTGCAGCGGCCCCGCCACGTCCAGCTCGGTGGCGAGGCGCTGCAGCGACGCCGCGACCTCGCCGTGCAGGCGCAGCGCCGGGCGGCCGTGACCGTCGTCGACAACCTCGATCTCGCGCAGGTCGACGGTCTGCAGCAGCGGCGGGCGGCCGGCCCGGGCGCCCGACCAGGCCTTGACGAACGCCTCCTTGGCCGCGTAGCGAGCGCCAGGCGCTCGACGCGGACGGCTTCGCCGGCGCACGCGTCGCGCTGCTCGCGCGCGGTGAACGTCGCGTCGACGAACGCCGACGCGGTGTCGGCGAGCTGCTCGGCGAAGGTCGTGGTCGTGACCACGTCGAGGCCGACCGCGAGCGTCGTCACGCCGGTGGCGGTGGCGGCGCGTAGGCGCCGTCGGCGCGCAGGCGCGACGACGGGTCCGTGAGCAGCGCCGCCTCCGCCTCGCGCGCGCCGCCGGGTCGTCGCCGCCGAGCCGGCGGTCGGCGCGGCGGACCGGCGCGGGCCGGCCCAGGCGCGTGCGCAGGCGCTGCTGCACGCCCTCGGCGCGGCGGCGCCCGGCGCGCCGCAGGTAGTCCGCGCGCCGCTCGGCGGGCACCGCGGCGAGGAACGTGTCGGGATGGGCGATCGCCAGCAGCGCCGAGACATGCCCGAAGCCGAGGCTCGTCACGAGCCCGGCGCGGATCGGTTCCTGCGGCGCGAACACGATCGGCCGGTCGCCGAGCGTCAGAGACAAGCCGTCGCGCAGCAGCGGGTCGGCGCTCTCGAGGTTGCGGTTGCCGGGCACGACGCCGGTGCGCATCATCCGCAGGATCCCGTCGACCTGCCAGACGGCAGCGCCCCCCTTCGCGTGCCCGGTGACCGTCTTCTGGGAGACGACGAGCAGCGGGTTGCCGGGCGTGCGCCCGAGCGCGCCCTGGATGCGCTCGTGCAGGTCGGCCTCGTTCGTGTCGTTGAGCTCGGTCGACGTGTCGTGCTTGGAGACGACGGCGATGTCGTCGGCGCTCAGGCCCAGCCGGCGCAGCGCGCGCCCGAGCGGCGAGTCGGCGCCGCCGCGGACCGCCGCCAGCACGCCCATGCCGGCGACGGGATCGACGCCTGAACGCCGTCGGCGAAGCTGCCCGCGTAGGCGAGCACCCCGCGCACCGGCAGCCCGAGGGCGAGCGCGACATCGGCGCGCACGACGAGCAGCGCGCCGCCGCCCTGCGCCTCGACGAACCCCCGGCGGCGCACGTCGTTGGCGCGCGAGCTCTCGTGCGGCGCCAGGCCCATCGCCTCGAGGTCGTCGCTGGCGGCCGTCGCGCCCATCTCGCCGAAGCCGACGAGGCCCTCGGGCGTGAGGTCGTCGAAGCCGCCGGCGAGGACCGCCAGCGCCTTGCCCGCGCGGATCGCGTCGTGCGCGGCCTCCAGCGACACCGCCGCCGTCGCGCAGGCGGCGACGGGATGGACCATCGGCCCGTAGGAGCCACGAAGGCGCCGACGGTGTGCGCCGCGACGACGTTGCCCAGCGCCTCCTGCAGGCGATCGGCGGGCGCTCGCCGTCGAGCAGGTGATCGAGCACGCACGCGTCGCGTCGACGCCATCCCCCCCAATCCGCAGCCCTGCGTGTTGCCGACGAGCGCGGGGTGCACCTCGCCGAGCAGCTCCTCCGGCGTCACGCCGGCGTCGGCGAAGGCCTCGACGGTGCAGGCGAGGTTGACGAGCGCCATCCGGTCGGCGCTCGCCAGCAGGTCGGCGGGCAGGCCGAAGCGCGCGAGGTCCAGGCCGTCGGGCAGCTGCCCGGCGACGCGGCGCGTGAAGGCGATGCGGCGCGGACGCGGATCTGCGCGCCGGCGCGCAGGAGCACCTGCCACGTGGCGGCAGCCGGATCGTGGCGAACCTGGGCGTGAGCCGGGTCGGCGGCGGCGACGCGCGCGCCTGCGCCTCGTCGTCGACCGTGAATGCACGTCGGCGGGCAGCGCGAGCGGCGCGAGCACGGTGCGCCCGGCGGCCTCGACGGTCTCGTCGTCGCGCAGCGAGCGCACGCCGATCCGCGCCGCGACGGCCTCCGCGTAGCGCGCCGCGAGCTCCTCCTCGGCGACCTCGCCGCCGCCGGCCTCGTCGACCCAGCGCCCGCGGTAGCCCTCGCGCTCGTACGCGACGAGGCCGCACATCCAGGCCAGCTCGCCGATCGAGGCCGGTGTCAGCGCGCCGTCGACCTCGAGGTCGAAGCGGGCGGCGCCGCCACCGCAGAGGCCCAGCTCGGCGCAGCCGACGATGACGACGAGCTCGGCGAGGTCGCACCGACGGGGTCGCCGCGGTCGCCTCCGTGGCAGCGGCGGCCGGCGTCGCCGTGTCGGTGTCGACGCCGGGCAGCGCATGGATCGGCGGCTCAGGGGACGCGGTGCCGGCGGCGCGCAGCTCGGCGCCGCGCCGCGCCCGGCGGGCACGCTCGTGCAGCTCGCCGGCGAGCGACGCGACGGCGGCGTGCAGGTCGTCGATCTGCGCCAGGCCGCCCGTGAGGTCGATTTCCAGCGGCGCGCGCGCCGCCGCGCTCGCGCAGCGGACCCGGTCCCGCCAGCGCGCACAGCAGCCAGCCCATCTCCTCGGCCGAGCACGTGCGCACGCCGAGCCGGCTCCTCGACGAGCGCGGCGACGGCGTCGCCGGCCGCCATGAGGCCGGTCCCGCGCACCCAGCCGATCCGCGGCGCGACGAGCGCCACCCGCGCGCCCCAGGCGCCGGCCTCGCTGTGGCGCCGCGCCAGCAGGACCTCGAGCGCGGCCTTCGTCTCCGCGTACGCGCCGTCGCCGCCGAAGCCGCCGTGGTTGCGCGAGAGGGCAGCAGGACGGTGGGCACCGCGCGCGCCGGGCGGGAGCGCGGCCGCGATCGGCGCCGATCTAGGCGCTGCACGCCGAGCAGCTGCAGGCGCAGCGCGACCTCCGGCCGCGCCCCCGCTCGAGGCGGCGTCGCCGGCGGTCGTCATCGCGGCGAACGGCGCGACGATCGTCGGGCGCAGCGGATCGATGCGCAGGTCCGGGCGCCGCGGGCCTCGGTGCGCGGTCC
Organism: uncultured Actinomycetes bacterium; assembly: GCA_963742745.1. Classification (GTDB taxonomy): domain Bacteria; phylum Actinomycetota; class Thermoleophilia; order Solirubrobacterales; family Solirubrobacteraceae; genus CADCVQ01. The sequence goes on along the minus strand of CAVUND010000012.1, from coordinate 26,170 downwards.
GCGAGCCAGCCGGCGAGCGCGTCGACGTCGGCGAACGAGGCGAGGTTGGCCGGCAGGACGTGCAGCTCGGCGCCCGGTCCCGCTGCCCGGCGGTACAGCTCGCGGTACCAGCGCCGGCGCGCCGGTGTGTCGGTCGAGGTCGCGACGACGACGGTCGCGCCGCCGCGCAGCAGCCGGCGAACGAGCTCGGCGGCGATCGAGCCGGGGCTCGCGCCGGTGACGAGCGCCGTCTCGGCGCGCAGGTCGGGCGTGCGCGGCCAGCGCCTCGCGCAGCGGCGCCGGCAGCGTCGCGAGCAGGTCGTGCGGGCGCGCCGGGTCGGGTTCGGTGCCGGCCGCCGGCACGCCGCGCTCGTCGACGTGGACGGTCGGGCGCAGCCCTGGCGGCGCGTCGCCGGTCCCCTCCCCTGCGCCCCCGCCCGCGGCGACAGCCCGCAGCGCGTCGGCGAGCGCCCCGTCGCAGCGACCGGCGAGGTGCAGGGCGGTCCGTGCGATCACGGGATCGGCGGCGTGCGTGCGCGGCGATCCTGGTCAGCGCCGGCTCGTCGATGTGGCCGCGCAGCCCGTCGTGGTAGGCGCCGACGAGGTCCCAGCGCGCGCTCGCCCACGCCGAGGCGAAGCGCACGTGACGGCGATGGTCCAAGCGCGGCGCGATCTCTCGCGCACGCCCGGCGCCGAGCTCGGCGTCGAGCAGCGCAAGGCGCGCCCGCTCCGCCTCGGCCTCGGCGGCCGCGGCGCCGCTGCCGCCCGCTGCCGGTGCCGTCCTCGCGCCCGAGCGCCGCGAGCAGCGCCCGCGCCGAGGCCGCCACCGCGTTCTCGACGTGTATCGTCGCCGCCGCCGCCGCCGCGGCGTCGCTCGGGGCGGGCGGCGGCGCGGTGCCCGCCGCCGAGCGGGCGATAGCCACGCCGAGCGCCTCGCCGGCCAGCTCCGCCGCGCGGTCGACGAGCTCGCGCGCCTGCGGCCGGCGTCGCCGCCGGCGCGCCCGCGGCGAGACGGCCGAGCACGCCGCCGCGCGCCGACGGTCCCGGCCGCGTCTCGAGCGCCAGGAGCGCGAGCACGTGGTCGGCGAGCCCCGGCCCCAGCCCCCATGTCGCCGCGAGGTGCGCCGCCGCGTCTGCGCGCGAGACGCCGGCCCGGCCGAGCGCGCGCGTGTCAGCCCCGCGGCGATCGTGTCGCGCAGGTACGGGCCGGGAAGCGGTAGTGCGCGCCCTGCTCGCGCAGCGCCGTGACGAGCTCGCCGACGGGTTGCTGCGCCACGCCCTCGCCCCCGGACAGGCCGAACTCGCGGGCGAGGTCGAGCAGCACCTGGTTGCGGCGCGACGACGCGCCCTGGAAGAGGTCGTCCAGCGGCTCACCGTCGTCGAGCTGCTCGGGCCGCACGCGCGCCTGGACCGCGAGCACGAGCCGCAGCGCGGTGCCGGCGTCGAGGGGGCGGTCGGGGCCGGCCGTCGCGTCGGCGGTCGCGACCGGCGGACGCGCGGCAGGCGCGGCCACTGCGGGCGCGGCCGCCGCTGTGCGGCCGCCGCCGCCTCGGCCGCCACGGGTGCCACGGGAGCCGGCGTCAGCGCGTACAGCGCCTCGCGGTCGGTCTCGATGTGCAGCAGCGCGGGCGCCGGGCCGGCGAGGTCGAGGCCGGCGAGCGTCGTCTGCATGAGCCCGGTCAGCACCGGCGCGCCGGCCGGGCCGAGCTCGACGATCCGCCGCGCGCCCAATCCCCCGGCGATCTCGGGCGCGACAAGCGCGCGCTGGGTGTCGATCCACTGCACGGGCGCGGCGACCTGCCGCGCGAGCAGGTCGACGAGCTGCCGGCGCGCGGCGGCGCCGGGCGCCTCGCCGGCGGCGGGAACGAGCGCGAACGGCGTGCCGGTGACGTTCGGCACCCAGCGTCCCACGAGCCGGCGGTGGTCGATTTCGCCGACGAGCCGCTCGAGCTGCGCGCGCAGCGGCGCCACCGCGGCGGCGAGCCGCGACGAGTGAAACGGGACGTCGACGCCCGGCAGGACGTGCACGGCACGCGCGCCCAGCCGCGCCGCGAGCGCCGCCAGCGCAGAGCGGCTGCCGGCGACCGCGTACTGGCGGCCCAGCGCGTTGTGGTCGACGAGCTCCAGCCCGGCGATCTCGCTCACGACCTGGCGCAGCCCGTCGAGCTGCAGGCCGCAGGCGGCGGGATCGACGGTCGCCATGCCGTGGCCCGACGCGCCGCGGGCATCGCGCGCGACCTGCTGTTGCATGAGCTCGCCGCGGGCGTGCACGAGCTCGAGCGCCGCCTCCAGCTCCAGCGCGCCGAGCGCGAGCAGCGCCGAGAACTCGCCGGCGCTGTGGCCGGCGGCGAGCAGCTCGTCGCCGAGCGCGCCGGCCTCGTGCAGCTCGGCGAGCTGCGCCGCGTGCAGCGTCACGAGTGCCGGCTGCGTGAGCTCGGTGCGGGCCAGCACGCCGTCGGGATGGCGCAGGACGCGCCCGTCGGCGAGCCGCAGCTCGGTCGGGTTGCGCTCGACGACGTCGAGCAGCGAGAAGCCCAGCCTCGCGCGGGTGTGCGCGTCGGCGCGCTGCCACACCTCGCGGGCGGCGCGCGAGCGCGCCCGCCCGTCGGCGCCCAGGCCGCGGCGCTGCACGCCCTGGCCGCAGAAGACGTGCACGGTCCGCGGCGGCGCGAGGAGCGCCTCGCCCACCGCCGCCAGCGCGCCGTCGGCGAGCACCGTCACCTCGACGACCTCGAGGCCGTCCTGCAGGGCCACGCGCACCGCCCCCAGCTCGAGCGCGGCGCCGAGCGCGACGGGTGCCACGAAGTCGATGCGCCAGCGCCGCAGCGCACGCGCGTCGCCGCCGCCGAGCGCCTCGACGACGAAGGCCGCGGCGCGCGCCGCCGTCCACGCCCCGTGCACGATCGGCCGCGCGAGGCCGCCGAGGCGGGCCGCGAGGATGCAGCGGTGCAGCGGGTTGTGGTCGCCGCTGATGCGGGCGAACGCGTCCATGCTCGGCGGTGCGATGTCCTGCGCCTCGGCGAGCGGGACGCGCGGCCGGGTGCGGCGCTCGGGCGGGCTCGCCGCGAGCCGGGCGAACGCTGCCGCCACCGGATGCACACCGCCGCCCGCGCCCGCCGGGGCGTCGAAATCGATCGTGGCGGCGACGTGGTCGCCGTCGCGCAGCAGGGCGCCGCGCGCGCTCCACTCCCCCGCGCCCGACCGCGGCACGTCGGTCGTGCACCGGACGTCGAGGCGCAGCCGCTCGCCCGGCTTCAGGTCGTCCGCGGCGGTGAGCCAGGGCTGCTCGGCGAGCCACTGCGCCTCGGCGGCGCCGGCGAGCACGAGCTCGCCGTCGAGCTGCTCGTGGCGGCGGCGCAGGCGGTCGGTGACGGGCGCGGCGCCGAGCGTCACGAACGTCGCCTCGACGCGCGCGAGCTCGCCGCGCGCGCTGCGCACGGCGGCGTGGCAGGTCATCCGCGTCGGCGGCCCGTCGGGGTCGTCGAGGGCGACGATCCGCGCGCCGGCGTGGCCGCGCTCGCCGGGCAGCGGCGGCCACGCGGAGCCGGCCGTCACGACATGGCCCGTGTGGACGAGCTGCGCGAGCCGCGCCGCAAACGGCTCGCCGGCGAGCAGGCCGGCGAGCGCCGGCCAGGCGAGCGTCAGCGCGAGGTCCAGCGAGACGCCGTCGTGCGTGGCGCCGGTCACCGCGCCGTGCGCCGCCGCCAGCGCGGCGGGCGCGCTCCAGGGCGCCTCGGTCGCCCCGAACGGGTCGGCGGGGGCCGCCGCCTGCGCGGTGCCGAGCACGCGGCGCGCGAACGCGATCGTCCCCGCGTCGCCGTCGGCGGCGGCGAACGCCCCGCCCCCGGCCGGGTGCCAGCGCGTGACGAGCTCCGCCGGCGGCCCGTCGAGCGCGGGCATCTGGACGCGGACGACGACCGCGTCGCCGTCGGCGGCGACCTCGAGCCGCTCTCCGGAGGCGTCGGCGGGCAGGACCTCGAGGCGGGCGAGGTGGCTGCCCTCACCGCGCACCGCGCGGATCTCGTCGCCCGCCGCGACGAGCCGCCAGAGCGGGTTGGGGCGCGCCCGCAGCCCGCCCGCGTCATCGACGAGCAGCGACGGCGCGGCGCAGAACGCGGCGACCGCCCCGCCGTGACCGGCGATCGCGCCGGCCAGCGGCTGCGGCGCCGGCCCGGGGTCCGCGAGGCGCTCGCGCCGCAGCGGCGTCGTGCCGGCCGCGGCGGTGCGACGCACCGCCTCGCGCTCGAAGCGCGCGAGCAGCTCGCCGACCGGCTCATCGGCGCGCGTGATGCCGGATACCGAGCTCGGACCGGGCAGCACGAAGACGCCGTCAGCGTCGAGGCGCGCGTCCTGCGCCTGCCACAGCGCGTCGGCCATGAACCAGCGCCTGACCTCGCCGTCGAGCACCGGCACGAACGGCACGGGCTTGCCGGGGCGGTCGCAGACCGCGAGGAAGAACTGCGCGTCGGCCGGGTGCAGCAGCGTCGTGGCGGCGGCGGGAAACGCCGCCGCGAAGGCGGCGAGCGCCGCCGCGGGGTCGTCGAGCTGCGCTGGCCGCCCGAGCGGCAGCGTCACCGGACCCGTGTCGGCAGGATGCAGCCGCGCGCCGAACCGGCGAAACAGCTCGAGCGCTCGCGCCCGCCAGCTCGGATGGCCCCAGGCGCCGTCGTCGTAGCGCCCGTCGCGCCCGATCGCGCAGTGCGCGCAGAAGGACTCCAGCAGCGCGCCGTAGCTCATCGCCTCGACGTCGCCGAGGTAGGGCTTTGCGGTGAGCGCCAGCGCGGCGACGATCTCGTCGCGCCGCGCGATCACCGCGGCGCCGTCGCCGGCGACCTGCTGAAGCAGGTGCGCGGCTCGCGCGGCGGCGTTGTCGAGCGCGTGGACGTCGGCGTTGAGGCTGCTGCAAGCCGACGTCACGCCGCCGGCGCTCGTGCCGCGCGCCACCCAGTCCTCGTCGCCCCCGGCCGCGACGAGCGCGCGCTTGACGGCGGGTGACGCGGCCGCCTCCGCGCAGGCCATCGCCGCGGTGCCGACGAGCACCGCGTCGACGGGCATCGCGGGCTCGCCGTAGGGCAGCGACCAGGTGCCGCAGAGCAGGTCGGCTGCGCGCGCGGGATCGCCGACGCCGCCGCCGGCGCAGAGCAGGACGTTGGCCCGCCGGCGCAGCTCGGCATAGGTCTCGAGCAGCAGCTCGTCGAGCTCCTCCCACGAGTGATGCCCGCCGCCGCGGCCGCCCTCGAGGTGCACGGCGATCGTGTGCTGGGGCGCGGCGTCGGCGATCGCCAGCACGCTGCGCACCTGGGCGGCGGTGCCCGGCTTGAACGCGTTGAGGTGCAGCCCGGCCGCCGCGAGCTCGTCGAGCAGCGCCACCGCATCGGCGACGTCGGGGATGCCGGCGGAGACGGTGAGCCCGGCCAGCGGAGCGCCACCGCGGCGCGCCTCCACCAGGAGGCGGTCGCGCGCGACGTGCAGGGCCCACAGGTGAGGATCGAGCAGCAGCGTGTTGAAGACGACCTCGCGGCCGGGGTGCAGCAGCTCGCGCAGCTCCGCGATGCGCCGCTCGAACGTCCAGCGGTCCGGCTGGCCGCCGCCGGCGAGCTCGGCGGCGAAGCCGGCGTTGGCGGCCGCTGCGACGATCGGCGCGTCGGCCGTCGTCGGCGTCATCCCGGCGAGGATCACCGGCGGGTGCCCGGTCAGGCGGGTGTAGCGGCTGTCGAGGTGGAGGTCCCCCCCGGGCAGCTCGACCAGGCCCGGCGCGAAGTCCGCGTAGCGCACGTCGGGGCCGGCGGGCGCGGCGCCCGGCGCGCCGAGGCGCCGGCGCCCCTCGGGCGAGGCGAGCGCCAGGGTGCGGGCGCCGTCGCCGTGCAGGTTCTCGGCCGTCAGCGCCGCGACGTCGGTGCCGGGCCCGAGGTCCAGCACCCAGTCGGCGCCGGCCGCCGCGAGCCGTCGCGTGACGATGTCCCAGCGCACCGGCGCGACGAGCTGCGCGGTCGCGACCGCCCCGGCGAGGTCGGAGCTCGCGCGCAGATCGCTGCCGTCCACCGGCGAGAGGACCGCCAGGCCCAGCACCGCGGGGTCGGGCAGCAGGGCGGGCTCCGCGGCGAACTGCGCGCGCAGCAGCGCGCAGGGCTCGCGCAGCGCGGCGGTGTGGTAGGCGACGTCGACGTCGAGCGGGCTCCAGCCGAAGCGCAGCGGCGCCCCGCCGCGCTGCCCGCGCGCGCGCAGCGCCTCCTCGGCGCGTGCCTGCTCGGCGAGCCGCGCCCGCACGAGCGCCAGCGTCGGCGGCGGCCCGCCGACGACGATCCGCAGCGGCGTGTTGACGAGCGCGATCGAGGCTGCGTCGCCCGCGCCGAGCCCGGCGTTCACCTCGGCGAGGAGCTCGGCCAAGCGTGCCTCGCGAACCCCGGAGACGCTCGCCAGCGGCGGCTCGGCGCCCGCGTGGGCGCACAGCGCGGCATGGCTGCCGACGGTCCAGGCGAGGCGCACGTAGCGCGCCAGCAGCGCGTCGTCGATGCCCGCGGCGGCGGACTCGGCGACGAGCAGCGCGGCGAGCAGGCCCGAGGAGTGCCCGGCTGTGGCGACGATCGCGCCGCCGCGCACCGCCGCGTCGAGGCCGTCCTCCCAGACGGCGCGCCAGAGCAGCGCCTGGCTGACGAGAACGAGCGGATAGGACACCGCGGCCGAGCGCAGGTAGGCCGGCGGCGGGGCGGCGTCGGGATCCTCCGTCCAGGCGACGAGGTCGAAGCCGTGGCGAAAGCGCCCGCCGGCCTGGCCCGCCGGTGACGCCGCGGCGTCGGTCAGCACCGAGCCCGCGACGGCGAGCCCGTCGCGCAGCCCCGGCCGCTGGGCTACGAGCATGGCCAGCTCGGACAGGGCGGCGCCGCCCTGCCCGGCGAACGTCACCGCGGCGCGCCGGCTGCCGTTCCCGAGATGGGTCAGCAACGAGTTCGCGGGGGCGGCCACCGCTGACGCTGTGGTGCCCACTGTTCGGGTACCCTAACGGGCTTGTCCAGGTCAGGCAAGTCCCCCTTGCATGCCGTGCCTGCCCGGCCTTACGGAGATGGCACATGAGCGAGCCGGAGCCGGCGGCCACGGCCGTTTTGGATCCGCTTGCCGAGACGCTCGCCGCGGCCCGCGCGCACTTCGGCGGCCACGACGTGCTCGCCGCCCGCGTGCTGGCGCCGGCCGACTGGCTCCCCGCCCGCACGGTCACGACGCCGGGCGCCGCGCTCGACGACCTGCTGGCGCGCGCAACCGCGGCGTCCGCCACCGGGCGCGCGGACATCGGCGCGACCCTCCTGGCAGAGGGCTACGCCTGGGGCCTCAGCGTGCGCGCCGTCGGGACGCTGCTGTTCGGCGGCCGGATCCCGGTCATGGATCGCGACGGCGTCGCCGTCGAGCTCGCCGCCGGCGACACGACGATCACCGGCGTGGCCTTCACCGGCGGCGCGATCGGCACCGCCGCAGACCCGCGCGCCGGCGACCCGTCGCTGGTGCTCGTCGCCGACGAGGAGGCCCTGCTCGCCCGCCTGCACGAGGAGCTCGAGGCGCACCTCGAGCCCCTGCTCGTTGCGCTCTCGGCGCGGACCGGGCGTCCGTTGCGCGCCCTGTGGCGCAGCGCGGGCGATCGCCTCGGCGGTGCGTTCCTGTGGCTCGGCGAGGTCGTCGGGATGCGCGAGCGCGCCTGGGAGCTCGGCGCGCGCTGCATGACGGGCGCGGGCCCGCTCGCCGTCGGCGCCGGCTTTCGCGTGCTCGAGCACGCCGGGATCGCCGAGCCGACGCGCAACCGCCGCAGCTGCTGTCTGATCTGGCGCGCCGAGGACGGAGCGAAATGCTTCACCTGCCCGCTGACCTCCGAGGCCGACCGCTGCGCCCGGCTGGAGGCGCGCGCCGCTGCCGCTCGCGCCACGGCTGCTCAACTCGCTTGACGATGCTCGTCAGGATTCCCTAACGTGCGGCGCATGAACGTCGCTTCCGCCTCACCGAGCCCGGCGCTGACCAAGCGCCTGGGGCTGATCTCGATGGCCGCGCTCGCGACGGCCGGCATCGCCGCCGCGCCGCCCCCGACGGCCACCGCGGCGAAGACGACTTCGCGGGCGCTGAGCGCCTCCGGTGACCTCAAGCGCACGGCGAAGCCGTCGAACACCTCGTCGGTGCAGGCCGGCACCGTCAGGGGCAAGCCCTTCGGCTCGGGTCAGATGGTGCTGCGCTCGTCGCTCAAGCAGGCCACCGTGACGTCGACGTTCACGCTCACGACGAAGGCCGGAATCGTGCGCGGCCGCGCCACCGCCCGGCTGACGCTCGACGGCGACACCGCCACGTACAAGGGCACCGCCAAGATCACGAGCGGGACGCGCCGCTACCGCGGCGCGACCGGATCGAACATCCGCTTCACCGGCGTGGGTCCCGTCAGCGCCAAGCACACGAAGATCACGCTCAGCGGCCGCGTCCGCTATTAGCGGCGATCGGTTCGGTCGCGGTCCCGCGTCAAGCGCCACACGCGGTTGAGGGCTGTCGCGGTGCGTGGCTTGGGTGCCACACTGAGCGGCATCATTGAGGGACTCAGGGAGCGGGGCAAGCGGCGTCCCGGCCGGGGCCGGCAAGCGGGCGTGGACCGTGGGCCGGTGTGGCGCGAGGGATGGGCCACCCCACCCGGTAGCGCCGCGCTGCCCTCGTCGGCGCCGCGTGTGGTGAGTTGACCCCGCATAGAGGGGTCAAGTCACCACGTCGCGCGGCATCGGGGCGAGCCCGGTGCGATACCCGCACTCGGCGCGCCCCGACCGTGTGCGCGGCGCACGCATGTACGCGTCTGGCGTGTTTGCTGCCCACCGCGCGTCAGACTCGCCACACCCCCGTCATGCTGGCCCCGGCATACCGGCCGGCACCGACCAGACTCACACCCTCAATGACGCAGTTCGCCGACGGCCATGCCAGGGCAGCGCGACAGCGCAGCCTGTGTATCGGTGAGCCGTCTGGCTGCCCGCGCGCGCCGGCCGAAGCCGGCGCGCGCAGTCATCGCTTCCCGTACCTACCGGCGGAGCGTTGCGCGCTTGGTGACCAGCGCCCCGGTCGCCGGATCGACGACCACCTTGACCGAGAGCCGCTTGGCGCGCTTGAGCACGGTCCGGCCGGCCTGAGACAGCGCGAGCCTCACCGTCTTCGTGCCGGCCGTCATGTTGAACGCGACCGTCCGGGTCGCGCTGATGACCTTCATCGAGCGCCCGACGCGCACCGGCGCGACGGAGCGCAGGCGCACGGTGCCCTTGCAGCGTGAGCCGGCGGCGCACGTCAGCGGCACCGAGACCGTCGATCCGGCGAACTTCATCGTGCCGATCTTCGCCTTGCGGCTGACGAGTGCCGCTGCGGGCGGCGGCGGCGGCGGCGGAGTCGTGTTCCCGGCGCCGGTGCCTGTGCCCGCACCCGGCAGGCCCTGCGGACCCGTCGCGCCCGGCGCTCCGGCCGGGCCCGTGTTCTGCAGGTCGAGGTTGAGCCGCACGACCGCCGCGTCGTCGCCCGTGCCGCCGGCCACGGCCTTGTAGCCGGCCACCGTCGCGCGGGTGTCGCTCGCGGTGTCGCTCAGGCCGAAGAACGCGTCTCCGGTCCCGCCCATGTCGACCTTCATCGCGCCGCCGGCGCCGAACGTCGTCTCGAACTGCCCGTTGGGGCGCAGCAGGTAGACGGCCGCGATGAGGTCGCCGGCGCCCTGCGCGCTGCTGCCGGCGATCACGACGCGGCCCTCGGATGTGACGTTGATGTCGCGGCCGCGGTCCTCCTGCCCGATGCCGGCGTCGTAGCGCGTGACGCCGCCCGTGCCGAAGCTCGGATCGAGGTCGCCGTTGGCCTTGAAGCGGTAGGCGACCATGTCGACGGTGCTGCCCGTCGTGGCGGTGTTGCCGTAGCCGGTGAGCACGTAGCGCCCGCCCTCCTGGACGGCGACGTCGTAGGCCTCCGAGAACGCCGGCGCCGGACCGAGCGGCGTGCCGGTGCCGATGCCGTCGGTGCTGTAGCTCGTGTCCAGCGCGCCGTCGGGCAGGAAGCGGTAGACGGCGGGCGTGTTGGGGATCGCCGGCAGCGCCGGCGGACCCGTCACCGCGCCGGCCGAGCCGTAGCTGGAGGCGACGATCTTGTCGCCGTCGAGCTTCGGCCGGCGAGCGTTGTCGTTCAGGGGTCGACCGGAGACCGTGTTGCCGGCGATCGAGATGCCGGGCACGCCTCCCGCGCCGCCGTTGAACGACGCGTCCAGCGCGCCGCTGTCGGTGAGCTTGATCATCGCCACGTCACGGTCGGTCTTGGCCGGGACAGCAGCGATGTCCGTGCCGCGCGAGGCCTCGATGACGACGGTGTCGTCATCGTTGATGAGCGCGCCCCAGGCCTGGTCGGAGACGAGCGTGTTGGCGGACGCGTCGCCGTTGGTCATGTTGATGCGCGTGACGCCGGCCGGCGCGGGGTCGGGCGAGTTGGCGCCGCCGTAGGTCGTGTCGAGCGTGCCGTCGGCGTTGAAGCGCACGGCGTAGACATCGGTGTCGCGCGTGTCCATCGGAGCCGGCGAGGCCGGCGTCTCGGCCTGACCGGTGATGACGATCTTGCCGTCGGACTGCACGACCACGCCGCGCGCGACCTCCTGGTTGCCGGACGGCGTCGCCGGGATCGTCGCGTCCGGGTTGGCCGGCGGCGGCGCGAAGGGTGCGGGACGCAGGTTGATGCTCGCGATGCCGTTGGAGCCGAACTCGGCGTCGCGGGAGCCGTCGGAGCGCAGCTTGGCAAGCACGAAGGACTGGTCCGCCGAGCCGGCTGTCGTGAAGCCGACGGCGTAGGTCGTCCCGCCCGGGCCGGGCGTCGAGCCGAGGAAGCGGTCGCCCGAAGCCGACAACGGCACCATCGCGATGCCGCCCACCCCGTAGGTGGGATCAAAGCCGGCCTGCGCCGTGGCCGCGCCGGCGAACGTCGCGCCGACCGACAGCGCGCCGACGAGCAGCCTGGCGTGTGTGCTTCTCATCTTGCTTGCCCTTTCGGTAACCCTGCATCTCGATTGCCGTCCCCCGGACGACCCACGTAAGGTCGCCCTAACAAGCGAACATTGGCGAACCTACCAGAGCCGCGATCGACGTGTTAGGGTGCCCAAACATTTGTGCCGGGGGTGTCGTCTGGGGACGGCCCGGCCGCGTCGTCGATCAGGGAGCGAGCTGGATGACCCACCGTCGCAACGGAGCCTTCGTCCGGGGTCGCAGGCGGCTGGCCGGGTCGGCCGCGCTGCTCGGAACCGCCGCCCTGGTGCTCGCGCCGCCCGCGGCCGCCGGCGTGGCCGAGACCGCGAACGCCTGCGCGTTCAGCTACGACGGCGAGTACCGAACCCAGGGCGTCGAGATCACGGCGTCGGCCCCGGTCTCGGCGACCCCCGGCCAGCCGTTCACGCTCAGCGGCGAGGAGCTCGAGGTCAAGCTGCGCTCCGAGCTCGCAAAGGATGCCGCGGCCGTCGGCCTGATCCCGTCCGACGGCAGCCCGGTGTCGGTCGGCACGAAGACGTGGATCGCCCTGAAGGGCACGAACACGCGCGAGGGCACCCAGGTCGTCGGCCCGGTCTCCGTGACGGCGACGACATCCGCGACCTACGACGAGAGCTCGCAGACGATCACGGCCGAGCCGTTCGTCTACACCCCGCCCAAGCTGCCCGACACGACGTGGACCGGGACCGGCGGCGACATCGCCTTCAGCCAGGCCGGCGCGAACGCGATCACCGCGGCCAAGGGGCAGCTCCCGGTCGGCGGGGGCGCCAGCAACATGGCGGTCGCCGGCAGCGCCGTCGTCCAGGCCAACCTGCCGGGCGGCGCGAACTTCTTCATGGACTGCCAGCCGGGCGAGACGATCGTCACGCGCCCGCCGGCGGGGGCGGGGGTCTCGTTCAGCCCGCTCGTCGCGGCGCCGTTCGCCGGCGTCCAGGTCGCCGGCGAGGCGACGAACCCGGGCGGTACCCCGCCGTCGCCCACCGGGAGCGGCGGCCCGGCCGGATCGGGTGCCACGCTCGTCGCGGGCAGCGTCGCCTCCACGTCTCTGGCAGCGCAGGCCGGCAAGGTCCGCGTCCGGCTGCGCTGCGCCCGGGGCGGGGCGAACTGCGCGGGAACCCTCACGCTGCGCACGCGCGGGAAGGTCAAGCTCGGCACGCGCAAGGCCAAGCTCGTGACGCTCACGCGCAGCGCGAGGTACTCGGTCGCCGCCGGGAAGGCGAAGACCGTGACGCTGACGCTCGGGCTGGTCGGCAAGCAGCTCGTCAAGCGCAAGCGCACCCAGAAGGTGACGCTCACGCTCAAGCCCGCCAAGGGCCGGGCGGCGACGCGCACGCTGACGCTGCGGCGACGCTGAACCGGCCGCATCGGCCGCGTCGCCGCCGGCGACGCCCAGAACATGGTGCTTCGGGCTTGACAGCGGGTGACGGGGGCGGGTTGAGTCTCCATCCAGGGACGGTTGTCAGGTCATCCACGAAGGGAGTCTCATGCGCCGCACCGCAGTTCTTGCCGGGGCCGTCGCCGTCGCGCTGGGCGTGACCGGCGCTCTCGCCGTCAGCGGAGGCGCCGAGGCGCCCGCCGGCACCACCTTGCAGTTCGTGTCCAAGGGGGGCATCTTCAAGTTCGTCGACGCGCCGCCGAAGGCGAAGGGCGAGGAGGACGCCAGCAGCGGCGACGCGTTCCTGCTGTCGACGCCGATCTACAGCACCGCCAACAGGCGCGTGGGCACGCTCGACGCCCACTGCTCCTTCACGCGAGGCGGGCGCAAGCTGCGCGGCGTGTGCGCGGGCATCTACGACCTGCCGGGTGGCGAGATCCATCTGTCCGCCCGCCTGAGCGCGGATGACACCACGGCGGGCGCCGTGGTCGGGGGGACGGGTCAGTACGCCGGTGCCCGCGGGACGTTCACGTCGGTCGACCGGCCCGGCGAGGCCAACGGCGACCCGAGCGACGAGACGATCGTGCTGCTGCCCTGACCCTCGTGCCCCAGCGCGGCGTGCCGGCTCGAGGGCCGGCGCGCCCGCGCTCGGGGTATCGCCGCCCCGCCGGCGCTCACGAACCCGCGCTCGCGCCCCGCGCATCGGGTAGCCTGCCGCGCCGGCTCGCCGGCCAACGCGGACCCATTTCAACCTTTACACGGAGGTACATCCACCTTGAGAATCCACCGTTCCTTCACCGCGGGCGCAGCCCTGACCGCCGTCGTCCTCGCGGGCTCCGTCGCCCCGGGCGCCGCGCAGACGGGTGCGACGACGACCGTCTACGCGCAGGGCCTGAACAACCCGCGCGGCGTCCAGTTTGGTCCTGACGGCCTGCTCTACGTCGCGGAGGCCGGCCGCGGCGGTCCCAAATGCATCAGGAAGGCCGGCTGCTTCGGCCTCTCGGGGTCGATCGCGAGGATCACGGCCACGGGCGTCAGGCGCCCCGTCACCGGGCTCGCCTCGGGAGCCGAGGGCGGCCTCTTCGCCGGCGGCCCCACGGACGTGACGTTCGACACCAAGGGCCGCCTCGTGACGATCGTCAACGGCCTGCCCCCGGCCAAGGCGGTGCCGGGGATCCCGGTCAGGGTCCGCCGCCAGGGCGCGCGCGTGGGCCGCGTCGCGGGCCGCACGTTCCTCACGCTGGCGCGCCTTGACCTGATCGAGACCCGCACGAACCCCGACAAGCAGGACGTCAACCCCAACCCGTACGGGATCGAGCGGATCGGCGACACGTACTACGCGATCGACGCCGGCGGCAACGACGTCCTCGCGATCAAGAACCGCAAGGTCTCGCTCGCCGCCGTGATCCCGAACCCGGCCCGCCGGGTGCAGCCGGTCCCGACGGCGATCACGACCGGACCCGACGGCGCCCTGTACATCAGCGAGCTGGCCCCCGGCCCGAACGTCGGCCAGGTCATCCGGCTCGTGCCCGGCCAGGCGCCGGCCGTCGTGGCGAGCGGGCTGCCGGGAGCGACGGGCATCTCCGTCGCGGCCGACGGCACGATCTACCTGTCGATCTTCGGCACCGGCGGCGAGAACACGCGCCCGAAGACCGGCTCGATCATGCGCATCGCGACCGACGGCACGAAGTCGACGATCGTCCGCGGCCTCAACTACCCCGCCGGTCAGGCGATCGGCCCCGACGGCGACCTGTACGTCGCCAACAGCTCGACCCTGCCGGGCACCGCACCGCGCGGCGGCCCGTTCAAGGGTCTCGCCGGCCAGGTCCTGAAGGTGGACCTGCCGTAGCGGCAGCTTCCGCCGCGGGCGGGGCCGCCTGGTCGCCGATGCGATCAGGCGGTTCCGCCCGGCAGCCGGCAGCCCAGGCGCGTTCCGATGCGGTCGTGGCCGCCGGCTCGCCGCACGACGGTGGCGGTGCGCAGGACGCGGCCGCTGCCGTGCGATCTCAGCGCCACGCCCACGCGGCGGCCGAGCGCCGGCCACGGGCGGCGCAGCGCCGCCCTGAAGCAGTAGTGGCGAAACGAGGTGCGGTCGAGCCCCGTGAGCCGCCCGGCGGCGCGTCCTGACACCGTCAGCGACGCGCGCACCGATCCGCCGGCGCCGCGCGGCAGGTCGCCCGTGAGCCGCACGATCGCAAAGGCCCCGGCGCCGTCGCGCGCGACGAGCGCCCCGCGCAACTGCGCCGCCGCGACCGTCGGCGCGCCCGCGCCGAGCGCCGGCTCAGCGCCGGGCGGTCCTGCGATCGTCGCCGCCATCACGGCGGCGACGAGGACTGCGAGGAGGCGCGGCATGCCTCACATGATCACCCCTGGACGACCGACCCCGCGCCGACCGCGGTGATGCTCTTGGCCCGATAGGTGCCGGCCGCGACCGTGTTGCTCGTGTTGCAGACGACGGCCGCCGACCCGGCACCGCCCAGCGAGCCCGCACCCGTCAGCGTGTTGCTGGCTGCGCCCTGGTCGAAGTCGACGCCGGCTCCTGCCCCGAGCGAGTCGACGACCACGCCGCCGATCTGCAGCGTGCAGGCCAAGAAGCCGACCGCGCCGCCGTTCTCGGCGATGAACTTCGCCGTCACGGCCCAGCTGCCGCCGGGCAGGCTGACGCTCTGGACGACCTGGTCGCCGGCCCCCGGCACGAGCGCCTCGGCGGGCTCGGAGCGGTTGACCACGATCGACGATGCGGCGCCGCCTGCGCCGGCATCCCCGGGGGGGCCCGCCGGTCCCTGCGGGCCTGTGGGGCCCCTCTTGCCGGCGGGCAGCTGGCCGGTCTTGAAGTCCTTCTTCAGCAGCGATCGGTCCTTGACCTGGATCGAGCGGACGCTGTTCTTGGGCAGCTTGATCGCCGCGTAGCTCGTGCCCCCGAGCGCGATCACCAGCGCAAGCGTCGCGGTCACGTTGGCGTACGACCCGTTCCCGAAGATCCGTCTCATTCTCTGTTCCCTTCACTGTGCTGGATGACCGGCGGCCCGTCGGACCCCGCGCAGCGATCATGTTCTTGGCGCAATGTGAGCGGCGGATGAGAAGAACTCGCGCAGGTGCTCGGCCACATCCTGCGGGCACTCCTCGGCCGGGAAGTGCGCGCCGTCCGGGAGATACTCGATCCGCACGTCGTCGGCGTGCTCGGTGATGTCCTTGAACATCCCCGGCGTGAAGAACGGGTCCTTCAGGCCGTGCAGCCAGAGGATCGGGGTCGTCACGCGGCGGTCGGCGTACTTGCCGCGCACCCAGCGCGGATACTCGTAGAGCAGGAAGCTGCGGTAGACCTGCGATGCCGCCCGGCCGCGCGCCGGATCGGCGAAGCGCGGCGAGAACTCGGTCGCGTACTCGGCGGCGACGTCGTTTCCGTGGGAGATCGTGTCGACGACCTTGCCCACCAGGCGCGGCGAGCCGTTGATCCGCCGGCCCAGTCCGGGGCTGGCGAGCAGGCCCTGGTAGGTCATCGCGCCGAGCTGCTTGGGGATCCCCTTCACCGACAGCTTGGGCCAGACGTGCCCGGTGTTCATCGGGACGAAGCGCTCGACGCGGTCGGGGTGGTCGAGGCAGACGAGGAAGCCGACGACGCCGCCCCAGTCGTGGCCGACGAGGTTGACGCGCTCGACGCCGAGCGCGTCGAGGACGCCGACGACGTCCTCGGCGAGCTCGTCCTTGCGGTAGCCGCGGCGGGTCGGCTCGCTCCAGCCGAAGCCGCGCAGGTCCATCGCGAGCACGCGGTGGCGATCGGCCAGCAGGGGCATCAGCCGCCGCCAGCTCCACCAGTGCTGGGGCCAGCCGTGCAGCAGCAGCACCGGCGGGCCGGTCGGATCGCCCATCTCGGCGACGTGCAGGCGTGCCCCGCGCACATCGACGAAGTGATGCTCTGAGCCGTCGAGCGACGGCATCTCCCCAGCAGCGCCGGCCACGCTTCAGCCGGCAGCCGGCCGGCGCTCTTCGATCACCGCACGGATCTTCTCGAGGACGTCGTCGCCGGCGCGCTTGAGCTCCCAGCGCGTGAGCGTGATGAGCCGCAGCGGCGTCGCCGCGACGACCGAGGCCATGCGCAGCCGCTTCTCGACCACGCCCATCTCGCCGAAGATGTCGCCCGGCCCGAGCGTTGCGAGCTTCTCGTCACCGCGGAAGACGTGGGCGGTGCCCTCCTCGATCGCCATGAACTCGTGGGCGTAGTCGCCCTCGTTGACCACCTGCTTGCCGGCCGCGACCGAGGACTCGCCGGCGAACACCGCGACCGTCTTGAGGGTCTCCTCGTCCAGCGAGGCGAACACCGGGATCGCCCTGAGGCGCTCTGGATCCATGATGTGACGAATCTAGCCGAGCGACGGCATGTCCTGCACGACCGACAGAACGGGTGCGTACAGATCTCCGCGCTCGGCGACCCGGGCGACGACCTGGCCGGCGTCGAAGACGAGCCGCTGCGGGTCGCCGCCGTCGAGGCAGTCGCGCACCTCGTCCCATTCCAGCGGCGTCGAGACGGTCGGCCGGTCGCGCGCGCGCAGCGAGTAGACGCACACCGTCGTCTTGTGCTCGTCGTTCTGGCTGTAGTCGATGAAGACCTTTCCCTTGCGCGCCTGCTTGTTCATCCGCGCGATGACGAGGTCGGGCTCGGAGGCCTCGAGCAGCTCGGCGACCGCGTGGGCGAAGCCCTTCGTGTCGTCGTAGGTGACGGTCTGACCGGGCGAGTTGAGCGGGACGTAGACCTGCAGCCCCTTGGAGCCCGAGGTCTTCGGAAACGCCTGCAGGCCGAGGTTCTCGAACATCCCCTGCAGCCACAGCCCGACGCGGCAGCACTCGACGATCGTTGCCGGCGGCCCCGGATCGAGGTCGAAGACCATCATCGTGGGCGTGGCCAGTGCCTCGGCGCGGTGCAGCTGGGTGTGGAGCTCCAGGGCGGCGAGGTTGGCGAGCCAGACGAGCGTCGGCAGGTCGTTGCAGACGCAGAACTCGACGACCTTCTTCGACAGCGGCACCGGCGCCACCGCGACCCAGTCGGGCCGGTGCGACGGGCACTGCTTCTCGAAGAAGCTCTTGTCCTCGACGCCGTTGGGAAAGCGCACGCGGGTGAGCGGGCGGCTCTCGAGATGGGCGAGCAGCACCGGCGCGATCGCCGTGTAGTACTCGATGACGTCGCGCTTCGTGAAGCCGGCCTTGGGATAGAGGACCTTGTCGAGGTTCGTGACCTTCAGGGCCCGCCCGCCGACCTTGATCTCGACGCCGTCGCGGACGGGCGTTCCGGCATCGAGGAACGCCGACGGCGGCGCCTCCTCGCGCAGACCCTTGTAGGACGGGTGGCGCATCATCCCGTCCGACGTCCATTCGGTGAACTCGACCTCGGCGACACGCGTGGGCTGTACCCAGACCGCGCCGCGGGGCGGCTTGGGGTCGCCGGCGAAGGGTGGGTCGTCGCGCTGCTCGAGCACCCTGGCGAGGCGGTCGAGCTCGAACTCGGTGAAGCCCGTGCCGACGCGGCCGGCGTAGCGCAGGCGCCCCTCGTCGGGGACGCCGACGAGCAGCGCGCCGATGCGCTCGCGGCGCTTGCCCTCACCGGGCAGCCAGCCGCCGACGACGACATCCTCGCGGCGTACGTTCTTGACCTTCAGCCAGCACGGCGAGCGCCGGCCCGGCAGATACGGGCTGTCGAGCCGCTTGGCGACGACGCCCTCCAGGCCGTTCTCGAGGCTCGCCGCCAGCACCGCGGCGCCGTTGCCGACGACGTGGTCGGGCGTCTGCCAGTGCGGGCCCTGCAGCTCGAGCTCCATGAGGCGCGTGCGGCGCTCCTCGTAGGGCAGATCCATGAGCGAGTGGCCGTCGAGCCAGAGCAGGTCGAAGGCCATGTAGTGCACGGGCGCGTCCTTCATCCGCCGCCGCGCGGCGCTCTCGGAGCCGACGTGCATCCGCCCCTGCAGGCGCCCGAACGACGGCCGGCCGTTCTCGTCGAAGGCGACGATCTCGCCGTCGAGGATCGCGCGGTGCGAGCTCAGCGCGCGGTTGAGCGCCTTGAGCTCGGGATAGGAGTTCGTGATGTCGTTGCGGTTACGGCTCTCGAAGCGGATCCGCCCCGGCTCGGAGTAGGTCAGCGCGCGCACGCCGTCCCATTTGATCTCGAAGGACCAGTGCTCGTCGTCGGGCGGCAGGCCGTGGGCGCTGGCCTTGGCGAGCATCGGCACGAGGCGCTCGGGCATCGGCTCGCGGTCGGGATCCTCGGGCGGATCCATGCGATGGATCATCCAGTCCTTGCCCGGCGGCTCGCCCTTTCGCTTCTTCAGCGGAAAGAGGCCGTAGCGGCCGCGGAGGCGCTCGCCGTGGAAGGTGACCTCGACCTTGGCGTCGTCGAACTTGTGCGTCTCATACGTGCCGCGATCCCAGATGCGCATCTTGCCGGCGCCGTACTCGCCCTTGGGGATGTCGCCCTCGAACTCGAGGTACTCCAGCGGGTGGTCCTCCGTGCGGACCGCGAGGCGGTTCTCGTGCGGGTCCTCGGGGATCCCGTTCGGGATCGCCCACGACGCCGCGACACCCTCGTGCTCGAGGCGCAGGTCCCAGTGCAGGCGGGTGGCGTGGTGCTCCTGGACGACGAAGCGCCTGACCGCCTCGGCTGCCGCCGCGTCGGCGCCGGTGGCGGCGCCGTCGCCGTCGCCGTCACCGGCCGGCTCGGGCGTGCGCTGGGGATCGCGCTTGCGCTTGTACTCGTCGAGCCGGTCAGGGGCGGGCACACGCACAGTGTGCCCGCCCGGCCGGTGGTCTATGGCCGGAGGTCGAACTGCAGGGGCCCGGTGAGCTGCACCTGGCAGTAGTTCGTGTTCGCGTCGGTGCAGGCGCCCTGGGTCTCGCCGTTGTCCAGCGAGGAGGCCGTGACCACGCCGAGCTGCTGGTTGGCCCACGCCGTCGAGTTGAAGAACGGCGTGCCCTGGGCGTAGGTCAGCTTCGAGCCGCTCAGCGTGTAGCGCACGAGACGGTTGCCTGTGCCCGAGCCGGTGTTCGTCCGCGCCCAGAGGAAGGCCTGCGGGCTCGCGATGAACGTCGGGCGGGTCACGTCGGCGGCGTTCGCCCCGCCGGAGCGGGCGCGGTAGATCATGCGGTCGGCGCCGGTGCGGATGTTGCGATTGTGCACCTGCACCTCGCGGAAACCGGCCGGGACGGACTCGACGTAGGCGACGTGCGAGAAGCCGAGCTCGGCGCTGAGGATCGAGCGCTTCTTGACGATCAGGCGGCTGCCCTTCGACGCGGCTGTCGTGGTGCCGATGCGCAGCTGGTCATAGCCGCGGTCGCGGCGGATGAACGCGATCTCGCCGCGCATGATCGTCGGGTCGCGTTCGACGAGCGTCCGCGCGCTGAGCTTCGTGATCTTCACCTCGCTGCCGCTGGCGGGGTTGAGGCGGTAGATGTCGCCGTCGTCGCGGGTGTAGACCGCGTATGTGTTGCCGGAGCGGTTCGTGCCGAGGTCGATGTCGAACGGCCCCGTGGTCCGGGGCGCGACGGCGACGCTGGTGGGCGCACCGCCGTCGACGGACTTCACGAGCTCGTAGCTGTTCGTGGCGGGATCGAAGCGCGACCACATCGCGACGCCGTTCCAGGCCGCGACGCGGGTCGGGGCCTGCTCGACGGCGAGCGTGGTCGGAGCGCCCTGGGCGGTGGCGGCGGGAGCGAGCACCGCGCCGGCGAGGGCGGCGGAGAGGAGGGATGAGCGAATTCGGGACATGGGGTCATGGTGGCTCTGGGCGAGGCGGTTTCGGGGACACCTGGGTGGCGGGTTCCCACACCCTCTTGGCGCCTGTGCGGCCGTGCGCTGTCGCGCCACGTCGGGGGCGCCGGCTGAGGCATCTTTGAGGGTGTGCGAGTCGCGTGGGCGTGGGCGTTGGGGCCGGGGCCGACGGGGGTGTGGCGAACGAGACTCGCACCGCGACGGTCCTTCGCCACACCCCTCGGCGAGTGAGCTCGCGACCCCGCGAATGGCACCTGTTCCCCTCCATCCGGGGAAAAGGTGCCATCGACGCCGGCCTTGGCCGCAACGCCGGCACCCCGGCCTACTGACTCCCTCATCGATGCCGTTGACCGCGCCCACGCCCCAACCCGCGCCGCGTGACACCCCGCCAACCCTTACCTGCGAGGTAATCGACGCGCCGCACGTCCTCCGCGAGGCTGCCGTCATCAACTGACCGCACAACCTCGGGAGACACCAATGACCACCACCGCCACCACCGCCCTGCGCCGCATCGACGTCACCGCGCTGCCCGTCGCGCTGAAGCTCGACGCCGTCGTCACCGCCGCCAACGGCGCCGCCTACCTCGCCGCCGCCGGGCCGCTGTCGGACCTGCTCGGCCTCAGCGCGCCCCTGCTGCGCATCGCCGGCGCGAGCCTGCTCGCCTATGCCGCCGTCGTGTGGCTCGTCGCGACGGCCAAGCGCATGGCGCGCCCCGCCCCCGCGACGATCATCGCCGCCAACGCCGCGTGGGCGGTCGGCTCGATCGCCGCGGTCCTCGCCGACCTCGGCACGCCAACGACTATCGGCGCCGTCTGGATGATCGCCCAAGCGCTCGTCGTCGCCGGCTTCGCCGAGCTGCAGGTGACCGGCCTGCGGCGTGCGGACCGCTGAGGCGAGCATTACCGTGCTCACCATGAACCCGCCCACCAGCAGCCCGCCCGCGATCGGCGGGCTGCTGCGCGACTGGCGCCGCCGGCGCAGGCTCAGCCAGCTCGACCTCGCGCTCGAGGCCGAGATCTCCACGCGCCATCTGAGCTTCGTCGAGACCGGCCGCGCCAAGCCCAGCGCCGAGATGGTGCTGCGCCTCGCCGAGCAGCTCGACGTCCCGCTACGCGAGCGCAACGAGCTGCTGCTCGCCGCCGGCTACGCACCCGTCTACGGCAGCCGTGACCTCGACGCGCCCGTGATGGACTCCGTGCGCGAGGCGCTCGGCCGGCTGCTGGCCGGCCACGAGCCCTACCCCGCGCTCGCCGTCGACCGCCACTGGGGCATGGTCGCGGCCAACGGCGCGGTCGGGCTGCTGACCAGCGGCGTGGCGGAGCACCTGCTCGAGCCGCCGGTCAACGTCCTGCGCCTGGCGCTGCACCCCGACGGTCTCGCCCCGCGCACCGCGAACTTCCCGCAGTGGCGCGCCCATCTGCTCGACCGCCTCGGCCGCCAGGCCGTCCGCAGCGGCGATCCCGCCCTCGCCGTGCTGCACGACGAGCTCGCCGCCTACCCGGCCGGCGGTCGCGCGCCCTCGATCGACGCCGATGCCGCCGAGATCGCCGTACCGCTGCGCATCCGGCGCGGCGACCACGAGCTGACGTTCATCAGCACCGTCACGACGTTCGGCACCGCGGTCGACATCACCGTCTCGGAGCTGTCGATCGAGTCGTTCTTCCCGGCGGACGCCACGACCGCCGAGCTGCTGCGCGCCGCTGCTGCCGCCGCCCCGCCCGCGCCGGCAGCCGGCACGAACGCCTGACGTCGGCTCAGCCGCCGGCCACCGCCGGCAGGATCGTCAGCTCACCGCCGTCGGGCACCGATGTCTGCAGCCCGTCGAGGAAGCGGATGTCCTCCCCACCGAGGTAGACGTTGACGAATCGCCGCAGGTCGCCGTTCATGTAGAGCCGCTCGCGCAGCTCCTCGTGGGAGCGAAAGACGGACTCCAGCGCGTCGCCGACCGTGGCCCCCTCGGCCTGGATCGACGCCGCGCCGCCCGCGGCGTCGCGCAGCTGCGTCGGGAGCTTGACCGTGATCGACATCGCCGCGCCCTCCCTAGACCCGAGCCGACTCGGCGAACGAGGCTTCGAAGGACTCGATCGTGGGATCGACCTCGTGGGCGGTGAACGAGTCGCGCACCGCGTCGAGCGTCTTCAGGCCCTCGCCCGTGATGACGATGACGACGCGCTCGTCGGGTCCGATCCGGCCGCTCTCGGCGAGCTTGGCCAGCACCGCCGTCGTGACGCCGCCCGCGGTCTCGGTGAAGACGCCCGTCGTCTCGGCCAGCAGGCGGATGCCGGCGCGGATCTCGTCGTCGTCGACCATGTCGATCGCGCCGCCGGTGGCGCGCGCGAGGTCCAGCGCGTACGGCCCGTCCGCCGGGTTGCCGATGGCCAGGGACTTGGCGATCGTCTTCGGCTTGACCGGGCGGCAGAAGTCCTTGCCGTCGGCGTACGCCGTGGCCACCGGCGAGCAGCCCGTAGCCTGCGCGCCGTTCATCGTCGGCACGTCGCCCTCGATGAGGCCGACGTCGATGAACTCCTGGAAGCCCTTGGCGATCTTCGTGTACAGCGAGCCCGAGGCGATCGGCACGACGCAGCGGTCGGGCAGCTCCCAGCCGAGCTGCTCGGCGATCTCGTACGCCACGGTCTTGGAGCCCTCGGCGTAGTAGGGACGCATGTTGATGTTCACGAACGCCCAGTTCTCGCGATCGCCCGACAGCTCGGTGCAGAGGCGGTTGACATCGTCGTAGTTGCCGCGCACCTTGACGAGGTTCGTGCCGTAGATCGCCGTCGCGAGCTGCTTCTGCTCCTCGAGGTCGGCCGGGATGAGGACATAGGAGTCCATCCCGAGGGCCGCGCCGTGCGCGGCCACCGAGTTGGCGAGGTTGCCCGTCGAGGCGCAGGCGAGCGTGTCGAAGCCGAGCTCGCGGGCACGGGTCGCCGCCACGGAGACGACGCGGTCCTTGAAGGAGTGAGTCGGGTTGTGGGCGTCGTTCTTGACCCAGACCTCACCCAAGCCCAGGCGCTCGGCGAGCCGGTCGGCGCGCAGCAGCGGCGTGCAGCCCGCCGGCAGGCCGGTGCGGGTCCGCGGCTGCGGGCCCTCGAGCGGCAGGAAGTCGTGGTAGCGCCAGATGTTCTGCGGACCGCCCTGGATGCGGCGGCGCACCTCGCCGACGTCCTTCAGGCCGGAATGGTCGTAGCCCACCTCGAGCGGGCCGAAGCACTTCGAGCACACGTACAGCGCCTCGAGCGCGTACTGCGTTCCGCATTCCCTGCACTTGAGCTGCCTGGCAGCCATCTGTCCCCTTCGCCGTTGGATTTTCCGTGGCGTCGGCGCAATGGCCTGTGCCACATCTCACAGGAATTGGCACCGTTTCCCGCGAACTGCGGGTCGGTTGCCGGGGCTTCGTAGGGCCTGTCCCTCCACCCCTCTGGATGTGTCCAGCTCTCGAAGGGCACAATATCAGCCATGCCGAACCTTCCAAAGCCACGGTTTGGGCGCCCGGTACGCAGCCGGGGGCGCGCCGCCGGGCCCGCGGAGGTCGAGGCCGAGGCCCCCAACGTCGAGATCGTCGAGGCCGAGGGGCTGCGCTGGATCCACATCGAGCGCCCGCGGCCGGCCGACCGCACGTGGCTGGAGGAGCACTTCGAGTTTCATCATCTCGACTACGAGGACGTCTACTCGCGCAACCAGCGCCCGAAGATCGACGAGTACGACGACTACCTCTTCGTCGTCCTGCATTTCCCCCGCTTCGACAAGGCGGTCGGGCGCCTGAACGCCGCCGAGCTCGACATCTTCGTCGGGCCCGACTTCGTCATCACGCTGCCCAACGAGCCGATCCAGCCGCTGGAGTACCTCTTCGAGCGTTGCCGCACGCGCGAGGACATCCGCGACTCGCTGTTCGCCAAGGGGCCGGGCTACCTGCTCTACAAGATCGTCGACGACTGCGTCGACGCCTCCTTTCCGATGCTCGCGAAGATGGGCAACAAGCTCGAGCGCCTGGAGGATGAGATCTGGGAGGGCCGCTCGGGAGAGATCGTGCGCGACATCTCCAACGTCAAGCAGGAGATCATCAACTTCCGCAAGATCGTCCGCCCGCAGCGCGTGGCGCTGCAGGATCTCGAGCGCACGAAGCGCTACATCCCCGAGGGCCTGGACATCTACTTCGACGACATCAACGACGCGTCGGAGCGCATCTGGGACATGCTCGAGAACTTCAAGGAAGTCGTCGAGGGCCTCGAGTCGACGAACGAGTCGGTCCTCTCGCACCGCGTCAACGACGTCCTGCGGGCGCTGACCGCGATCAGCGTCGTCGTGCTGCCGCTGACGCTCGTCGCGAGCGTCTGGGGGATGAACGTCGGCGTCCCGGGCCAGGGCTCGATCCACGCCTTCTGGATCGTCGTCGGGTCGATGGTCGCGCTGCTCGTCGCGATGCTCTGGTTCTTCCGCAAGCGCGGTTGGCTGTAGAACACCGGCCATGGCCGCCCTCGAACCGCTCGTCCGCCTCGCCGAGGCCGCCACGCTCGGCGCGCCGGTGCAGCGCAAGCGCATGCTCGTCATCGTCAACCCGTCCGCGACGACGATGACCGACCGCACCCGCAACCTCGTCGTCGCGGCACTGCACGGCCGCTACGAGGTCGAGGCGGTCGACACGCAGGCGCGCGGCCACGCGACGGAGCTGTGCCGGGACGCGGCGAAGGAGGGCTACGACGTCATCGTCTCCTTCGGCGGCGACGGGACGGTCAACGAGGTCGCCAACGGCCTCGCCGGATGCGCGACGCCGGTCACCTGCCTGCCCGGCGGCGCGACGAACGTGCTGTGCAAGATGCTCGGCATCCCCGGCGACATCGTCGACGCGACCGAGCATCTGCTCACGATGGCCGACACGTGGAACCCGCGCCACATCGACCTGGGGACCGCCAACGGCCGGGCGTTCACCTACACGAGCGGCTTCGGCGTCGACGCGAGCGTCGTCAAGCGCATCGAGGAGTCGCCCAAGCTCAAGCGCCACAAGCTGCGCGAGTACTTCTTCGTCTATGCCGCCGTCGAGACGGTCCTGCGCCATTACGTCCGCCATCCGCCACGGATGGAGGTCCACATCGACGGCCGGCCGACCGAGCGCGTCATCACGACGATCGTCCAGAACGGCGAGCAGATGACCTACCTCGACGACAAGCCGATCCGCGATCGCCGAGGGCGCGGGCCTGCAGACCGGCTCGCTGGCCGGCGTCGCGCTGCGCGGCGTCAGCGCCGATCGACATCCCCGGCATCGCGCGGCGCCTGCTGTCCTCCAAGCGCTCGGTCGTCGGCCACCGCCAGATCGTCGACTTCCGCGACGTCGCCGAGCTGCGCTGCGTCTCCGTCGACGGCCGCCCGATCCCGCTGCACGCCGACGGCGACCACCTCGGCGACGTCACCGAGGCGGTGTTCGGCGTGATGCCGGGCGCGCTGGCCGTCGTGTCCTAGGGGCGAATCTTCTGGGCGGGCGCCTATGAAGATCGATGGCCCACGACGCAGGAGGCGGGGCGTACGATGAACGCGATGCAGGTCGCGCAGCGCATGACCGCCGACGAGTACCTCGCCTGGGAGCAGCCCGAGTGGCCGCGAACGTGGCTCGTCGACGGTGAGGTCGTAGTGAACCAGCCTGCGCTCAAGCACCAGGTGCTGCACGGGCGCCTGTTCGCTGCGCTGGACGGATGGGTCCAGGGCGGCGACGGTCGCGGGCTCGCCGTCTTGCCGCTCGACGTCCGGCTCGACGATCGCAACGTGTACGCGCCCGACCTGCTTTGGTATCGCGCCGGGCGTGCCCGGCGATCGCGGCGAAGCCGCCATACCCGGTCCCGGATCTCGGCGTGGAGATCCGCTCCCCTTCGACGTGGCGCTACGACATCGGCACGAAGAAGAGCGTGTACGAGCGCGAGCGTCTGCCGGAGCTGTGGCTCGTCGACGCCGACGCGAGCGTGCTGCTCGTCTTCCGCCGCTCGAGCCAGGGGTCACCGACGTTCGACGTCGCGCTCGAGTTCGACCGGACCGCGACGCTCAGATCACCGCTGCTGCCGGGCTTCGCGCTCG
>CAVUND010000011.1:0-65838 GCA_963742745.1 uncultured Actinomycetes bacterium | reverse complement strand
ACGTCCGCCATCCGCCACGGATGGAGGTCCACATCGACGGCCGGCCGCCCGAGCGCGTCATCACGACGATCGTCCAGAACGGCGAGCAGATGACCTATCTCGACGACAAGCCGATCGCGATCGCCGAGGGCGGCGGCCTGCAGACCGGCTCGCTGGCCGGCGTCGCGCTGCGCGGCGTCTCGCCGATCGACATCCCGGGAATCGCGCTGCGCCTGCTGTCGGCCAAGCGGTCGGTCGTCGGCCATCGCCAGATCGTCGACTTCCGCGACGTCGACGGCCTGCGCTGCGTCTCCGTCGACGGCCGGCCGATCCCGCTGCACGCCGACGGCGACCACCTCGGCGACGTCACCGAGGCGGTGTTCGGCGTGCTGCCGGGGGCGCTCGCCGTCGTGTCCTAGCGCCCGCTGCGGATCCGCGTAAACGCCGGCTGTCGTGGCCTGAGCGGCGCGTTGACGTGCCCGATCGGCGATGCGAGCATGGGCCATGACCGACTCCCACCTGTGGGAACGCGAGCGCGTGCTGGCAGCTGTGGCGAGCACGATCGATCGTGCCCGCTCGGGCCACGGCGGCGCGCTCTTCATCGAGGCGCAGGCGGGACTTGGCAAGACGTCGGTGCTCGAGCAGGCGCGGCTGCTGGCCGGACCCGGCGTCGACGTCGGCTGCGCCCGCGGCGAGGAGATGGAACGCTTCCTGCCATTCGGCGTCGTCTCGCGCGCGATCGGCTCGCTCGATGCCGACGGCGGACTCGACCTGGGCGGTGCGACGGCGTCCGCGGTCGAGCCTGCGGCGCCGTATTACCGCACGCTGCGCTGGTTCGAGCAGCGCGATCGGCGGCCGCTGCTGCTGGCGATCGACGACCTCCAGTGGGCGGACCCCGATTCGCTGTCGCTGTTCGCCTTCCTCGCACGGCGGCTGAGCCATCTGCCGGTCGCGCTCGTCGCAACGCTGCGACCGTGGCCCGTCGAAGCCCATGACGTGTGCCACGGCCTGACCGTCGACGGACACGGCGTCCTCGAGCCGCTGGCCCCGCTGAGCATGCAGGCGGCCGGCGCAATGCTGAGCCAACGGCTGCGCCGCGCGGTCGCCGACGGGACCGCGCAGCGGTCGTGGGAGCTGTGCCACGGCAACCCGCTGCTGCTCGAGCAGGTCGCGCTCGCGATCGGCCAAGGTGAGCAGATCCCCGATGCCGCCAGCGGCGAGCTTGGCCGGCACCTGCTGCTCGCGCGCTTCGCCGGGCTCGACGCCGACGGCCTGCGCTGCGCGCGCGCGGCGAGCGTGCTGGGGACGCGCTTTCGGCCCGACGTCGCCGCCGAGGTCGCCGGCCTCGAGGACGAGGCGATCGACGCGGCGTTCGAGTCGCTCTGCCGCACCGGTCTCGTCGTCGACGCCGACGGCGGTGCGATGTGCTTCGCGCACCCGCTGTTCGCCCGGGCGCTGTACGACGACCTCGCAGCGCCGGTGCGCCGGCGCACGCATGCGCGCTGCTTCGCGTCGCTGGCGGGGC
This sequence comes from uncultured Actinomycetes bacterium, assembly GCA_963742745.1. Lineage (GTDB taxonomy): Bacteria > Actinomycetota > Thermoleophilia > Solirubrobacterales > Solirubrobacteraceae > CADCVQ01. The sequence goes on along the minus strand of CAVUND010000011.1, from coordinate 64,334 downwards.
GCGGCCTCGAAGGCGAGGCCGCCGAACATGCCCTGCGCGCCGAGCTGGCGGGTGACGAGCGCGCGGTCGCGGTGCTCGAGCGCGTCGGCCGTGCGGCGCTCGCCGGCGGCGCCGTCGCGGTCGCAGCGAGCCGACTGGAGTCTGCGATGCGGCTCGCCGGCGACGGCGCCACGTCGGAGCTGACGCTCGCGTACATCGAGGCTCTGACGTCGATCGGGCGCATGGAGGACGCGGCGGCGGCCTGCCGGCGGCTGCTGACACACGACGGGCTGCAGTGGCGTCAGCGCGTCGAGGTGCTGCGGATGCTCGGGCGCGCGTCGTACATGACCGGCGCGGCCGACCGCGGCGAGGCAGTGCTGGCCGAGGCGGCTGCCATCGCGGTCGCCAACGGTTCGCCCGCCGACGCCCTGCAGCCCCTGCTCGACCAGTCACTGAGCGCGTGGATGCGCGACGGCCCCGTCGGCGCGCTGCCGATTGCGGCGCGCGCTCGCGCGCTCGCCCGCGACGCGGACGAGGAGTTGCGCGAGCGCGCCGAGGCGACGTGGGGACATCTCGCGCTCGAGAGCGGTGATCCGGACGGACTCACCGCGACGGCGCCCGTGGCGCGGCGGCTCGACGACGCCGCCGCCACGCTCGATCCAGGCGAGCTCACATGGCCCTGGGCGAGCGTGTACCAGCTCTCGATGAACCTCAACTACGCCGGCGCCTACGCCGAGTCCGAGCAGGTATTAAGACGCGCGCGTGAGGTCGTCGAGCAGGCCGGAGCGGCAAACGCAGCCGCGGCGCTCGCGATCCAGATCGGGAACGTGGCCATCCGACGCGGACGGCTCGACGAGGCGCTGCGCGAGGCCGCGCGGGCCGAGCAGTTCGCCGAGCTGACGCCCGGCGTGCTCGCATACGCGGCCCTCATCCGCGCCGAGTCGCTGTTGTGGCTTGGACGCCTCGAGGAGAGCGAAGCCGCCTGCGCGGTCGCGGAGGCCGGCGCGGCGGGCCAGTGGTTCGCCGAGCTGTGGCTCGCACACATCCGCGGCACGCGACTGCTGTGGCAGGGCTCGCAAGCGGCCGCGGACACGCTCACCGTCGCCGAGCAGCTCACGCGCTCGCGCGGCATCCGCGAGCCCTGCCACCTGCTGTGGGCCGTTCACGCGGTCACGGCACATCTCGCGGCGGGACACGACGGCGATGCGCGGCGCGTCGTCGAATGGGTCGAGGAGTGCGCGCGCCCGCTGTCGTGCCGGTGGCCGCAGATCGCCGCCGCGCTCGGGCGCGCGCAGCTCGCGGCACACACCGGCTCCTACGGGCCGGCGGAGGCCGGATTTCAGGCCGCGCTGGCGCTGCACGAGCACGTCGAGCTGCCGCTGCAGCACAGCGAGGCGTTGCTGGCGTACGGCGCCTTCCTGCGCCACCGCGGGCGCACGGTCGACGCTCGACCGCAACTCGCCCATGCGCTCGCCGTGGCCGAGGCCTGCGGCGCGGCGGGGCTCGTGGAGGCGGCTTCCGGCGAACTCGCGCTCGCCGGTGGGCGCCGGCGCCGCGGCCGAGAGCATCGCGATCTGCTGACGTCGGCGGAGACCAGGGTCGCCGGGCTCGCCGCCGAGGGGGCCAGCAACGCGATGATCGCCCGCGCGCTGCACCTGTCGGTGAACACCGTCGAGTCGCACCTCAAGCGGGTGTACTCGAAGCTCGAGATCCATTCGCGCCGCGACCTCATGAATGCCCGTCGCGGCCGCGAGAACCGAGAGAGCTGAGGATCACCGGAACCGGGGGCGCTCGGGGTATCCGCCGGGAGCAGACTGACGAAGCGTGAGCGACATGGGCGACCCACCTGCGGGCGCGGCGGCGCCCGGCACGCTCGTGCTGCGACTGCACGTCGAGCCGGGCGAGCCGCCCGCGGGCTGGATCGAGGTTGACGGCGACGACGACGAGCGGCGGTTCGCCGGCTGGGTCGGGCTGCTGAGCGCGATCGGCGCGGCGCGTGAGCGTGCGCGGCAAGGGCCTTGAGCGGCGCGTCGCCTAACGATCACGGGTTCCGGTGATGCTCCCGCGCGTGCCGGCGGTCTAGAAGAACACCAGGCGCGGGGTGCCCGCGCCACTCGATGGCGGGGAGCCGATGACAGATGACGCGCCGTGAAGGCTTCGCCGGGTCGATCGCCGTCGTGCTCGCCCTGCTCGTCTTCGACGCCACCGATGCCGGCGCGCAACGTGCCCTGCCCCTGATGGGTGCGGACTCGAGCACCCTGCGGCGCGAGCCGATCATCCGTCCCGCCGCGCTGGGCGCCGACCCCGTCACGGGCTTGCGCTATGGCGACCCGGCCGAGCGCATGGACCTCGTCAAGCCGCCGACGGCCGACAACAGCGGCGATGCCACCGTCCAGATCCCGATCACGATCCCCCCGGGACGCGGCGGCGTCCAGCCCGACCTGACGCTGAGCTACGACTCGTCCAACGCGGCCGGCTGGCTGGGCACCGGCTGGGACCTCAACGTCGGCGAGGTCACGGTCGACACCCGCTTCGGCGTCCCGCACTACTACCCCGACAAGGAGAGCGAGAGCTACACGCTCGACGGCGCCCCGCTCAGCCCGTCGGCCGTGCGCACCGAACTCGAGGATCGCGAAGGCGACCGTGCGGACTTCACCCGCCGCATCGACGCCAAGCAGGAGCTCATCATCCGCCACGGCGACCACCCGTCGAACTACTGGTGGGAGGTCCGCGACAAGAACGGCGCGATCCGCTGGTACGGCGGCTATCCCGATATCGGCGGCCCCGACGGCGACCGCTACACCGACCACCGCGCCGGGCTGGATCCGAACGCCGTGCTGCGCGACGGCAACGACAACATCTATCGCTGGGCGCTGAGCGCGTCGCGCGACGTCGGCGTGAACATGGTCCGCTACTTCTACGAGAACGTCGCGGGCGGGCGCGTCGGCGATGCCGCCACGCTCGGGCGCCAGCTGTACCTCAAGCGCATCCAGTACACGAGCTCGTCGCCCAAGCAGCGCGATCCGTCGGAGCCCGAGTACCCGGAGGACCCCGCGTACGAGGTTCGGCTGCTGCGTGACGGCGACATCAACCCGCGCCCGGCACAACGCAAGGACGTCGTCGTCGACGGTACCGGCGGGCTGCTGGAGGTCACGTCGGATCTGCTGCGGCGCATCGAGGTCTATTACGGCAAGCCGAACCCCGACCCCGACAACAGCGATCCGATGTTCAACCGGCCACGCAGCTACGACGTCCGCGCGCGCCGCTTCGATCTGGACTACGCCGAGGGCGCCTTCGGAAAGTCGCTGCTGCGCGCGGTCAAGCAGGTCGACCGCAACGGCGACGTCTTCGCGAGCAACACGCTCAGCTACTACGACGACATCCGCGACCCCGCCGGCAACTACGACGGATTCGGCGACGAGCACGGCTGGGACACCCAGAAGGACGACCTCACGGCGGATCTGCTGTCCTCCTTCGGAACCAGCGCGCTCGGTGCCTCCGAGACGAACGCCGGCGATGTCGCGGCGTTCCTCGGCTTCGGGCTGACGCCGGGCAAGACCGTCGCGATCGGTGCGTCGGTGACGATCAACGGCGGCGCGACCGAGGGCGTTGCGGAGTTCCTCGACATCAACGGCGATGGGCTGCCCGACAAGGTCTACCGCGACGGGTTCCGCGGCCCGGTGAAGTTCCGCCTCAACCACTCCGGCCCGACCGGCGGGACGAGCTTCCAGACCGGGTCGGGAACCGGCGTCCCCGACCTCGACAACCTGTCGACGGAGTTCGACATCGGCGTCGGTGCGGCGGTCGAGGCGTACGTCGGCGGCAGCGTGCAGTTCAGCGTCGGGGCCAACGTCGCGATCGGCGAGGAGTACTTCGAGGACGCCAACGACGACGCGCTGCCGGACTTCGTCAGCGCCGGCAAGGTCTACTTCAACCACCTCGACGAGGACGGCGTGCCGACGTTCGACAGCGACAGCTCGCAGACGCGAGTACCGGTCGGGACGCGCGACGTGGAGGCCGACGACATCGAGGAGATCGACGACCTCGAGGCCGACCAGCGCGCGTCCTCGCCGCTGCAGGACACCGTCCGGCGCTGGGTGGCGCCGTACACGGGCAGGGTCGAGATCGACGCGCCGGTGACGTTCGACCCGCCGCCCGACACGCGGGTGCCGCGGGTGCCCGCCTACGACGGCGACGGCCTTCGCGTCGCCGTCCAGCGCGGCGGCGACGAGCTGTGGGCGGCGCGCCTGGAGAACCCGGGCGAGAGCGCGACGCCGACCGGCGTCGCGGACATCGCCGTCGTCCGCGGCCAGGCCGTCTACTTCCGCGTGCAGTCCGTCGATCATGGCGTGCTCGACCAGGTGCGTTGGGATCCGCGGATCATCTACCGCGAGTTCGCGCACGGGGACGACGCGCCACCGACCGACGTCAACGGCCTCAGCCAGCGGACGTTCCAGGCCTCCGACGACTTCACGCTCGCCGGCCGGCCCGGCACGACGCTCATCATGCCGCTGCAGGGCAGGGTGCACTTCGACGCCCTGCTGCGCAAGACGCGGCCGACGAGCGACGACGTCCGCGCGATCGTGACGCGCAACGGGGTTCCGATCGTCGACCGGCTGATCCGCCACGACGAGGTCTTCCCCGACGGCATCGACCTGTCGACGGACTTCAACGTCTCCGCGCCGACCGACACGACCGCTGACCGCGTCGTCGTCCGTCTCGAGGTCGACTCGCCGATCGACGTGACCGCGCTGCAGTGGAAGCCGAGGCTGTACTACACGTCCGCCACGAGCGAGGGCCAGACCGTGCCGGTCGTCGACCGTAACGGCAAGCCGACGATCGAGATCGTCATCTCACCGGACATCGACATCTACCCCGCCAACAGCGCGACCGGACCGACGCAGCCGTGGGAGGCGTCGACGAGCACCGACCTCAACGTTTCGGCGGAGATCACGACGGAGGAGGACACGCCGGCGACCGACGCCGTGCTGACCGTCAAACGGCGCAACGAGCTCGTCGCGAAGAAGGCCTTCAGGATCCCGGCGGCCGTCGCGGGGCAGCCCGCCACCGTGACGATCGAGGACGTCAACTTCCTCGAGGACGCCGACTTCTGGTTTGACATCACCGTCCGCGACCCCGTCGCGGCGAGCAGGATCACCTCGAGCGTCGTCAAGCTGCCACAGGTGGGGATGGACGGCACCCCCCTCCCGCACACGCTCAACGAGACCGGGATGCAGGGGATCTTCCCGGTGTCCTATCGCGGCTGGGGCTACGCGGGCTACGACGGCGGCGGGGCCCGCGCGACGGCACCGATCGACGAGGAGTCCTTCAAGTTCCGTCGCGCGGACTTCAGCGAGGAGCCGCCGACGAGCTACGACGACCCCGACTTCGAGAATCAGCGCCACCCCAAGGCCTATCCCTTCATCCCGTTCGACCTTCAGCTGCTCGACGAGAACAGCACCCCGATCGGCTCCGCGCCGGTGTGGCGCGGCGCGAAGGACAATCTGGTCGGCGGCGTGACGTTCGCGCGCTCGTCGCGCCGGGGCGTCGACAACCCGGAGGCCGTCAAGCAGCCCGACGCCGAGGTCGCCGATGTCGGCGGCGCCGGCGTGCGCGCCGTCCGGCGCGTGGGGATCACCGCGCCGACGTTCTCGCTGTTCGGCGGCGCCTTCGGGTTCGGCGGGTCGTTCGGTGGGGGCATGAGCTTCGGCCTGCTCGACTACGTCGACATGAACGGCGACGCGTTCCCGGACATCGTCGCGCCCGGCCACATCAAGTACACGGGCCCGCGCGGCGGCTACCAACACCGCGGCAGCGGCGTCGGCGTCGTCGGCCAGGACACGACGATCGGGGTCGGCGGCGGCTTCAGCGGGTCGGCCATCGACCTCAAGGCCAACTCCAAGGGCGACAACGCGACGCCGCAGGACACGTCGGCGAGCAGCAAGCGCAAGACGCGGGCCCAGAAGGCCGCCGCCGCCGGCTCCGACGCGACCGGCACCACGCGCGGGTTCGACCTCGGCGGCTCGTTCGGCCTCGAGGCCGAGTTCACGAACCCCACCGCGCCCGCCGACAACTGGCCGATGGGCGAGCTGTCGCTCGGGGCAACGCTCGAGCAGGAGCTCGCCGACGTCAACGGCGACGGCCTGCCCGACAAGATCACGGTCGATGCCGGCAGCGTGGACGTCGAGCTGAACCTCGGCTACAGCTTCGGCCCCAAGATCGAGTGGGCGGGCGGCGGCTTCGAGGTCGGCGAGTCGTACGCCGGCTCGCTCGGCGTGGCCCTCGGCTTCCAGTACAACAAGATGGAGTTCGCCGGCGGCCTGTCCTACAACGAGGGCGTCGACATGGCCCGCTTCTCGTGGATCGACATCAACGGCGACGCGATCCTCGACCGCGTCCGCAAGACCGGCGTCGACGACGTCAGGGTGGCCTTCGGGTCCGGCGGCGGGCTGCTGGACGACGAGATCGACTACGGCGACATGCTCGACGGCTCGATCGACCTCGTCGGCCAGGACATCCCGATCGGACCGCAGATCGCCCAGGGCCGCTCGCGCGGACTCGGCGGCGGCTTCGACTTCACGATCTCGATCGGTCCACTGTGCACGTTCTTCTGCTACATCGTGGTCAACCCCGGGGTGCACTTCGACCACAGCGTCTCCAACAGCGTCGTGCAGACGCTCGACATCAACGGCGACGGCTATCCGGATTCGCTGCGCTCCAACGAGGACGACAACGTCGACGTGAAGCTCAACAAGACCGGCCGCACGAACCTGCTGCGCTCGATCAAGAACTCGCTCGGTGGCGAGATCAGGCTCGGCTACGACCGCGCCGGCAACACCGTCCGGCAGCCCGACTCGCAGTGGGTCCTGGCGAGCGTGCAGGTCGACGACGGCCGCTCCGGTGACGGCGCCGACACGCTCCTGCGCACGTTCGAGTACTCCGACAATGAGTACAACCCGCTCGAACGCGAGCTGCTGGGCTACGGCAAGGTCGTCGAACGCCAGCGCGAGGACAGCGGCGACGGCGATGTCTCCGACGATCCGCTGCTGCGTTCGGTCGAGCGCCGCTACCGCAACGGCTCGGTCTATGAGAGCGGGCTCGTGACGAGCGAGAAGCTCGTCACCCCGGGCGGCACGCCCCTGAAGGAGACGAAGATGACGTGGGAGATCGTCGACCAGGACGACGACAGGCCGCTCGACCTTGACCCCGCTGGCGATCCGGCCGGCGTCAGCCTGCTCGGCGTCTCGGGCGCCCCTCGTCGCACGAAAGTCGAGCAGCTGTGGTACGACGGCGACGGCAACGTCCGCCAGAGCACGCACAACAGCTTCGAGTACGACGAGCTGGGCAACGTCGTGCGCCAAGTCGACGTCGGTGAGCCCGAGGACCCCAGCGACGACCTGATCGCGACGACGACCCCGACGAACTGCACATTCGCATCCGACCTGCCGCACGAAGGCGACCCGGACCCGGAGGTCGGCCCGCCCGTGACGGGCTTCCCGTGCCCGGCGACCAAGCCCGCGGGGCGCATCTCTCCACTGTGGTCGCCGACGCGCTGCTCGACGTGGACAAGCCTGCCCGCGCGCTTCGAGGTCCGCGACGGCGCGGGCAAGCTGCTGCGCAAGCGCCAGGGCGCCAAGGCCCTGTGCGACAACAGCTCGGTCATCCACCTCGTCGAGGACGTCGACGCCGACGCGACAGCGGTAACCGACCTCGACTACGACCCCTGGGGCAGCTACGCGGACATCACATACCCCGAGAACGCCGACGGCGAGCGCCTGCGCGTCAATTACGTCTACGACGCCAACAACTTCGCCAACGTCGGGCTGACGACCGACAACCACGGGCCGGACAACGAGGACGGCACGACCGGCGGGCTGGAGGGCGAGGCGACCTTCGACGGCGCGACCGGGCGGATCGCGTCGCGCACCGACCCCAACGGCGCGACGACGACCTACGGGTACGACGACGCGGGTCGCCTCAAGTGGATCAAGGGGCCCAAGGAGCAGGACAACGACGACTGCGACGACGAGGACCAGGCCGGCTGCACGGTGGCCTTCGAGTACCACGTCGGGGCCGACGGCTATCCACACGTGATCGCCAGCCACTTCGACGCCGAGAACGCCGACGGGCGGATCGAGACCGTCGCGTTCGCCGACGGCATCGGCCGCGTGACGCAGACCAAGCGCGACGCGACGGTCTTCCGCGGTGCCGGCAGCGACGCGGAGAACGTCATGACGGTCTCCGGCGCGATCGAGTACGACGCGCTCGGGCGCCCCGTCAAGCAATGGAACCCGACCGAGGGACCGCGCTCGCGCAAGGGCGTGTTCGAGACCGGCCGGCCGCCGGAGGTCACGACGACGACGCTGAACCTCGCCGACCGCGTGACGAAGCTGCGCAAGCCCGACAACACCGAGACGAAGACCGACTACGAGTTCGGCGGCGGCGAACTCGGCGCGACGCTGTTCGCGACGACCGTCACCGACGCCAAGGGCAAGCCGCGGCGCTCGTTCACCGACGTGCGCGACAACCTGCGCGCCGTCGACGACGGGCTGCCCGCGCGCCGCACGCGCTACCGCTACGACGCGCTCGGGCAGCTCACGCAGTCGATCGGCACGGGCGGCGCGACGAGCGCGTACACGTACGACCTGCTCGGTCGTCGCACGTCGACGCGTACCCCCGACGGCGGCCTCGTCGAGCAGCGCTACGACGCGGCGAGCAACCTCGTGGCCAAGATCACGCCGAAGCTGCGAGCCGCCGGCCAGCAGATCACCTACGCCTACGACCACGAGCGGCTGACGAAGATCGATCATCCCGCCGGCACGCACGACGTGACCTACGACTGGGGGGCGAAGGACGACACCGAGAACGGCGCCGGCCGCGTCGTCGAGGTCCACGACGGCGCGCGCGACCAGACCATGGGCTACGACAAGATGGGCGTCGTCGACGCCCAGAAGGCGACGATGCGCGTCCACAACCTCGGCGACGCGACCGGCACGCGCTCGACCTACGAGACGACCTTCAACTACGACTGGCTCGGCCGCGTGCGCGAGATGCAGTACCCCGACGGCGAGAAGCTGACCTACGACTACGACTCGGGCGGGCTGGTCAAGCGTGTCGAGGGCGAGAAGGCGGGCCGGCGCTACGGCTACCTGGACCGTCTCGAGTACGACGAGTTCCTCGGCAAGCGCTTCCAGAAGACCGCCAACGGCGTGACGACGAGCTACGCCTACGACCACAGGACGCGGCGGCTGACGCGCCAGAACACGAACACACCCGCGCGCGAGGTCCAGGACCTCAACTACTCCTACGACCTCGTCGGCAACGTCACGAAGCTCGACAACCAGCTGCCGCCGGCGGTGCCCGAGCTGTTCGGGGGGCCGGGTGCGCAGAACTACCGCTATGACGCCTACCACCGCCTCAGCTCAGCCGACGGCACGTACCAGATGGCGCCGGGCAAGACGCGCGAGTACACGTTCTCGAACACCCATGACGCGCACGGCAACCTGCTCGTCAAGAAGCAGACCGACGGCATCCGAGGCTCCAATGGCAAGCTCAACCCGCTCGCGCCGACGACCTACGAGCTCAACCCGATCACGTATCGCACCGACAACGCCCATCAGATCGCCAAGATCGCCAAGCGCAGCTACACCTACGACGCCAACGGCAATCTCACCGGGTGGACCGAGGACAAGACCGGCCAGAATCGCAAACTCACGTGGGACGCGGCCGACCGCATGACGAGCGTCGCCGACCAGGGCAGCACGACGACCTACACCTACGGCGCCGACAACGACCTCGCATTCGAGCGCGGCCCCGGCGGCGAGACGGCGTTCGTCAACGGCTGGTACACGGTCCGCAACGGGTCCGAGCGCATCAAGCACGTCTGGGTCGGTCGCGACCGCCTCGCCAGTCAGCGCGCCGTCGACGACGGCAGCTACGAGGCCAAGCGCTACTTCGTGCACAAGGATCTGCAGGGCTCGACGAACATCGTCAGCGCCAACGACGCGCTCGTCTTCCAGCACTACGAGCACTTCCCAGCCGGCGAGGCCTGGGTGCGCGAGGAGAGCACCGACAACCGCACGCCGTACCACTACGCCGGCGGCTACCTCGACGAAGTCCGCAACCTCACCAACCTCGGAGCGCGCTGGTACGAGCCGCGTGAACAGCTGTTCACGAGCCAGGATCCGCTGCTGACCGACAACCCGCTGGCGACGATCGGCGACCCGGCGCTGCTGCCCGGCTATGCGTACGCCCAATCCAACCCGGTGCGGCTCGTCGATCGCACGGGCCGCTCGCCCGGACCCGTCCTGGAGGCGTTCTTCACCGCGATCGGCCAGGTGCTGCACCCGGCCGACCCGATGGCCGTCGTCAAGGCCAACGCGGAGCGCGTCCAGGGCTCCGCCGAGCGCAGCGCGAAGTTCTGGGCCGACGTGCGCCAGCAGGACGCCAGTGCTGGTGGGTCCGGCGACGCCTCGTCGCAGGCGCTCGTCGTCGCCGACGAGCGCTCGGTCGGGCTGCCGAAGGCCGTCGAGCGCGAGCCCGGCTTCGAGAAGCTGTTCGCCTTCGCGGACATCCTCGACTCCAAACCGCTGGTGTCGTTCGAGTTCGAACAGACGAAGGGCGGCCCGTGGGGCCTGGTCGGCGCGACGTTCTCGCCGGGACTCATCAAGGAGTTCGACATCCCCGGGCTGACGCCGAGCGACGCGGCGGCTGACGAGACCGCAGCCGCGCCCGAGCCCGCCGACGCCGGTGCAGACGCCAAGCGACGCAAGAAGACACGCTGAGACGCAGCTGAGTGAGGTTGCACGGCGGCGTCACCGAGGCCGGTGTTCGGCGTGCTGGCGGGGGCGCTCGCCGTCGTGTCGTAGGGGCGAACTCGCACGTGCGGCGGCCTCTGAAGGTCGATGGCCCACGAGCGCAGCGAGGTCTACGATGAGATCGATGCAGGTCACGGAGCGGATCACGGCCGAGGAGTACCTCGCGTTCGAGGGCGAGCGGCGCACATGGCTCGTCGACGGAACGATCGTCGTGAATGAGCCCCGGCTCACGCACGCGGCGCTGTCCATGAGACTGATCCGGGCGCTTGACGATTGGACGCGCGCAACCGACGACCGCGGCTTCCTCACGATCCCGATCGATATCCAGCTCGACGAGCACAACGTCTATGCGCCCGATCTGCTCTGGTACCGGACAGGCCGCACGCCGGCGATTGGTGCCGATCCGCCGTACCCGCTGCCCGACCTCGCGATCGAGATCCGCTCCCCGTCAACCTGGCGCTACGACATCGGCACGAAGAAGAGCGTCTACGAGCGTGAGTCCCTCCCGGAGCTGTGGCTCGTCGACGGCGACGCAAGCGTGCTTCTCGTCTTTCGGCGGTCCACTGCGAAGTCCGCGACGTTCGACGTCGCGCTGGAGGTCGATCGCAGCGCGACGCTCACCTCGCCGCTGCTGCCCGGCTTCACGCTCGACGTCGGCGCGCTGTTCGAGTTCGAGTAAAAGCTCAGCCGCCGCCCGGCGTGACGCGGTAGGCGTCGAACACCGAGTCGATGTTGCGCAGGCGGCTGATCGCGGCCTTGAGCACCTGCAGGTCGCCGACCTCGACGACGAACCAGTTCTGCACCATCGGGTGCGAGACGACGCAGCGCGCCTCGACGATGTTGATTCCCGCCTCGGCGAACGTGCGCGACAGGTCCTCGAGCAGGCGGTGGCGGTCCCACGCGTCGACCTGCAGCTCGACCTTGAACGACGTCTCGTGGCCGCCGGCCCAGTGCACGGGCGTGAAGCGGTCGGGGTCCTTGCGCAGCTGCACGGCGTTGGGGCAGTCCTCGCGGTGGATCGTGATCCCGCGGCCGAGCGATATGTAGCCGACGATCGGGTCGCCCGGCACCGGCCGGCAGCACTTGGCGATGCGCAGCATGACGTCCTCGACGCCCTCGACGGCGATGCCGTACTGCGTCGAGGTGCTCGTCGGCTGGCGGCGCTGGCGGCGCGTGGACAGCAGGTCCTCGGCCATCGTGCGGGTCTCGCCCTCGGCCGCCTCGCCCTGCTTGAGGCGCTGCATGAGCTTGTTGACGACGATCTTCGCCGAGATCTTCGCCCCGCCCAGGGCGATGTAGAAGTCATCGGCCTTCTTGAAGCCCATCTCGCGGATGACGTCGGCCAGCAGCGGCGAGGAGACGATCTTCTGATGCGGCAGGCCACGCTTGCGCAGCGCCTCGTGGAGGATCTCGCGGCCGGCGTGCTCGGTGTCGTCGCGCGACTCGGCCTTGAACCACTGCTTGATCTTGTTGCGCGCCCGCGTCGTGCGCACGACGGCCAGCCAGTCGCGCGACGGCCCGCGCTCGCGGTTTGAGGTCATGACCTCGACGATGTCGCCGCTCTTGAGCTCGTAGTGCAGCGGCACGAGCTTGCCGTTGACCTTCGCGCCGACGCAGCGGTGGCCGACGTCGGTGTGGACCTCGTAGGCGAAGTCCAGCGGCGTCGCGCCCGCCGCCAGCGACTTGACCTCGCCCTTGGGCGTGAAGACGTAGACCTCGTCCTCGATGAGGTCGACCTTCAGCGCGTCCATGAACTCCTTGGGATCGGACGTGTCCTGCTGCCATTCGAGCATCGAGCGCAGCCACTTGAGCTTCGCGTCGCCGTCGGCCGCCGGTCCCTTGTCGCCGCCGCCGTCCTTGTAGATCCAGTGCGCGGCGACGCCGAACTCGGCCATGTCCTGCATCTCGCGGGTGCGGATCTGGATCTCCAGCGGCAGCCCCTCGGGCCCGATCACCGTCGTGTGCAGCGACTGGTACATGTTGAACTTCGGCATCGCGATGAAGTCCTTGAAGCGGCCGGGGAGCGGCTTCCAGAGCGAGTGCACGACGCCGACCGCGCCGTAGCAGTCCTTCACCGAGTCGACGATCACGCGCATCGCGGTGAGGTCGTAGATCTCGTTGAATTCCCGGCCCTTCTTGGTCATCTTCGAGTAGATCGAGTAGAAGTGCTTGGCGCGCCCGGAGATGTCGGCGTCGATGCCGAGCGCCTCGAGCTCGCGGCGCAGGTAGGTGCCGGCCTTCTCGACGTAGCTCTCGCGCTCGTCGCGCTGCTGGTTGACGAGGCCCTTGATCTCGGCGTACTTGCGCGGGTGCAGCGCCTGGAACGCGAGGTCCTCCAGCTCCCACTTGATCGCGTGGATGCCGAGGCGGTGGGCGATCGGCGCGTAGATCTCCAGGGTCTCCTTGGCCTTGTCGATCTGCTTCTGCTTGGGCATCGCCGAGATCGTGCGCATGTTGTGCAGGCGGTCGGCGAGCTTGATGAGGATGACCCGTACGTCGTTGGCCATCGCGACCATCATCTTGCGGTAGTTCTCGGCCTGCGCCTCGTCGCGCGACTGAAAGACGATCCCGGTGAGCTTCGTGACGCCGTCGACGAGGTTGGCGATCTCGTCACCGAACGCCGCGCGCACCTCGACGAGCGAGGCGGAGGTGTCCTCGACGGTGTCGTGCAGCAGCGCCGCGCACAGCGTCTCGGTATCCAGGCGCATGCCCGCGCAGATCTTCGCGACGCCGACCGGGTGGACGATGAACTCCTCGCCGGACATACGGCGCTGGTCGGCGTGGTGCTCGCAGGAGAAGACGAACGCCGCCTCGACCTTGTCGCGGTCGATCTGCACCGCCGAGGCGTCGGCGTGCTCCTCGACGATCGCGAACACGTCGGAGAGCAGGCTGCGCTCGAGCTCGGTGAGATCCGCGCGCTCGACCGGCGGATGCAGGCCCGAGCTCACCGCGTCGACCGGCGCACGGCGCGCGCCGGCGACGACCCGCTGGCGCGCCGGGGCCCTCACGCCGCCTTTGCTGTCACCTCGCTCAGAAATGTGCGTCCGTCCTCGTAGCGCTGCTGATATGCCCGAAACGCCTCCGACCGCTCGAGCTCGGTGCGCTCGGCCGCCAGGACCGTCACGGTCCCGCTGTCCGGGTCGAGGCTGACGAGGTGGAGCTCCGCGAGGACCCTGAGGACGCGTCCAGCCAGTGCCGCCGGCCGTGGCGTCTTCGCGTCACCGCGAAGCAGCGCCTCGAGCTCCTCACCCGCCGCTTGGCCCGCGGCCCTGAGGGCCCGGTACGTCGCGGTGAGCGAAGCACGAAGTGCGTACTCACGCTCATGGATCTGCGCAGCGAAGCGTAGCTCAGGTGGGCCCCATGCCAGGTGGGTCATCGCGCCACAGGTGCGCAGCGGGCCCGCCGGCGGGTCGAGCATGACGACGTGGGCATCCCGGTCCGCCACGCGGGCCAGCCGAGGGTCGCGCTCGAGCGCGTCGTGCGAGCACAGCGCGAAGCCGCCGAGGATCGGGCTGAGGTGGCCCAGACGGGCGTGCGCGTCGGCGGCGACGACGAGCACGGGCTCGCCGCCGGCGACGAGCGCGCCGATCGTCCCGGCGATGCCGCCGCCGCGGCGATCGCGCACGGGCGCCGTCAGCGCGCGCGGCCTGAGCGCGACGTCGGGCAGCGCACGCGTCAGCTCGGCGAGGGCGGCGGCGAGGTACGCACCGGGCTCCGGCCCGGGCTCGCCGACGAGCTCGATCGGCGCCGGCCGGCTCGGCCGGGCGTCGCGCAGCAGCAGGCGCGGCTCGACGCTGCCGTTGTACTCGTCGACCTCGAGCGTGAACGTCGCGTCGAGCGGGTTGTCGCAGTCGATCGCGGTCTGGCCGAACGCGACGGCGCGCGCCGTCGCGGCGCCCGCGGCGACCGTGAAGCGCATGTGCTTGTCGCCCTCCCCCATCGTCCGCGGGTCGCTGCAGCGGGCGGCGGGGACGAGCAGCGTCACGCCGGGGTTGCCGATCCCGAACGGCGCCAGGCGCTGCAGCTCCTCGGCGAGCGGCAGCCCGATCTCGTCGCCGGCCACGACGGCGTCGACGCGGCGCGACGCGACGAGGTCTTCGGGCGTCAGCGTCGCCGCCGCGTGCGCCTCGAAGGCGTCGCGGAAGGCGTCGATCTGCGTGGCGAGGACCTCGCAGCCGGCCGCCGCGCGGTGGCCGCCGTGGCGCTCGAGATGCGCGGCCGACGCGTCGAGGCCGGCGAGCAGGTCGAAGCCGGGGATCGAGCGGCCCGATCCCGTCCCTCGCCCGGTCTGTGGGTCCAGCGCCACGAGCACCGTCGGGCGGTGATGGCGCTCGGCGATGCGCGAGGCGACGATCCCGATGACGCCCTTGTGCCAGCCCTCCGCCGCGAGGACGTAGGAGAAGCGCTCACCCGCCTCGCTTCGCTCGCGCTCCGTTAGGAGTGCCTCGGCCTCGAAGAGGATCCGCGTCTCGGTCAGCCGCCGCTCGGAGTTCAGGCGGTCCAGCTCGTCGGCGATCTGCGCGGCGCGGATCTCGTCGGGGGTGAGCATGAGCTCCAGACCCGCGTCGGCGCGCTCCAGCCGGCCGGCCGCGTTGATCCGGGGCGCGAGGCGAAAGCCGACCGCGGTCGTGTCGATCCGCGCCGGGTCGGCGCGCGCCACACGCATCAGCGCGCGCAGGCCGGGGCGCTTCGTCGCCGCGATCGCGCGCAGGCCGGCGCGGACGAGGCGGCGGTTCTCGCCGCGCAGCGGCACGCAGTCGGCGATCGTCGCCAGCGCGACGAGGTCGAGGTCACGGTCGGCGAGCGCGGGATCCTCGCCCGCGGCCTGCAGCAGCGCCGCCGCGAGCTTGTAGGCGACGCCGGCCGCGCAGAGGTCGACGCAGGGGTAGCCGCACACCGCCGGGTGCACGATCGGCGCATCGGGGAGCACGCCGTCCGCGCGCGGGCTGTGGTGGTCGGTGACGACGACGTCGATGCCCGCGGCGTGCGCGGCCGCGACCTCGTCGACGGCGGTGATCGCGCAGTCGACGGTGATCAGCAGCTTCGTGCCGCGCGCTGCGAGCCGCTGCACGGTCGCCGTCGAGAGGCCGTAGCCGTCCTCGGCGCGGCTGGGCAGAAACCAGTCGACGTCGGCGTCGAGCGTGCGCAGGACGCGCACGAGGATCGCCGTCGAGCAGACGCCGTCGACGTCGTAGTCGCCGTGGATCGTGATGCGCCGGCCCGCGCGCACGTGGTCGAGCACCCGCGCGCAGACGGCGTCGATCCCGGCGAACTGCGACGGGTCGTGGCGCTCGGCGGCCGCCAGCCAGGCGCGCGCGGCGTCCGGGTCGGCCAGGCCGCGGCGCACGAGCACCTGCGCCGTCGGGTGGCTCACGCCGAGCTCGCGCTCGAGATGCAGCACGGCGCCGATCTCGCAGGGGGCGATCTTCAGGCGTGGCGGCTCGGGCGGCATCGCCTCGGAAGCTACGCGCCGGTCCCGACGGAAGCGGACGGTCGGCGTCGAGCGTGGTGAGTTGACCCCGCATAGAGGGGTCAACTCACCACGCACCCCCGGCAGCTCCGCGTGGCGGGCATGCAGCGCCACGAACAGCACACGTGCCACAACCGCCACCAACACCGGGGCCCGAACGCATCCCCTCGTCGATGCGGTTCTTGCTGGAACTGCCGCGGCGCGCGCACGGATGCCCGTCCCTACCATGCGCCCCGTGACCTCCCCCGCGCCCGCGGCGACCCGGCTGCTCGGCGTCGGCGCGTCGAACGCGCTCGTCTTTCTTGCCGCCGGCGCCGTGCTCGTGCTCGAGATCCTCGGCGTGCGGCTGCTGGCGCCGTACGTCGGGCTCACGCTCGAGACGACGACGGCGATCATCGGCGCCGCGCTCGCCGGGATCGCCGCCGGCGCCGCGGCGGGCGGGCGCGCCGCCGACCACGTCGACGCCCGCCGCCTGCTGCCGCTGCTGCTCGCCGCCGGCGGCCTGCTGTGCATCGCGGCGGTGCCGCTCGTGCGCGCCTTCGGCGACACCGTGCGCGGCACGAGCGCGCCGGCCGCCCTCGCGATCGCGATGATGATCCTGTTCCCGCCGGCCTGCGTGCTCAGCGCCGTCAGCCCGGTGGTGGCCAAGCTGCGCCTGCACGACCTCGAGCACACGGGCCGCGTCGTCGGGAGCCTGTCGGCTTGGGCGACCGCGGGCGCGCTGGCCGGCACGTTCGGGACCGGCTTCGTCGTCGTCCCGCTCATGCCGACGAGCGCCGCGGTGTTCGCGATCGGCGGCCTCCTGCTGGCCGTCGCGCTGCTCGTCGCGGTGCGCTTCCGCGTCGGCTCGCACGTCATCGCCACCGGTTGCCTGGCCGGCGCGACCACGCTCGCGGCGATGGCGCTGGGCCTCGGCTCGCCCTGCGACACCGAGAGCGACTACCACTGCGCCGCCGTCGCCTCCGACCCCGCGCGGCCGAGCGGCCGCACGCTGATCCTCGACGACCTGCGCCACTCCTACGTCGACCTCGACGACCTCGGCCACCTCGAGTTCGACTACACGCGCTGGATGGGCGACGCGATCGACGCGCTGCCCGCCGGCCCGCTGGACGTCGTCTACCTCGGCGGAGGCGGCTACACCCTGCCGCGCTACGTCGCGACGGTGCGGGCCGGCTCGCGCGCCCGCGTGCTGGAGGTCGACGGCGCGCTCGTGCAGCTCGCGCGCGACCGGCTCGGGCTGCGGACGGGGCCGGCCCTGCGCGTCCGCGTCGGCGACGCCCGCGTGACGCTGCGCGACGAGCCGACCGACTCCGCGGACGTCGTCGTCGGCGACGCCTTCGGCAGCCGCTCGCTGCCATGGCATCTCGCCACGGCGCAGTTCGCGCGCGAGATCCGGCGCGTCCTGCGGCCCGGTGGGCTGTACGCCCTGAACCTCATCGACCAGGGCGCCCTGCGGCTCATGCGCGCCGAGGCGGCGACGCTGCTCGAGGTGTTCGCCGACGTGCGCCTCGTCGCCCACGTCGCCGACGACGGCGCGGTGCAGGGCGGCAACGTGGTCTTCCTGGCGTCCGACCGGCCGCTGGCGCCGCAGATCCGCGTGTCGTCGCGGCGCGCCCGCACGTTCGACCGTGGCGCCGTGCGGCGGATGGCCGGCGATGCCGACGTCCTGCGCGACGACGACGCGCCCGCCGATCAGCTCATCAGCACGGGCTAGCGGGTAGTGGGCCCCGGCTACTTCAAGGCGACGATGAACCCGCCGATGAGCAGCAGCGAGAGCACCGCGGGAACGGCGTAGCCGACGCCGCCGGCGAGGAAGACCAGCCACACGAGCGCGAGCGGGGCGAACGCCATGGCGGCGGCCGGCGCCCAGCCGCGCGTCTCGGCGACGATGCTCACTCCCGTGCCGATCAGCGCGATCAGCGCGGCGCAGAACACGACCATCCCGATGACGAACAGCCCGAAGGCGAAGGCCATGAACGGGTTGTCGCCCGGGCCGCGGTCGCCGCCGAACTTCGCGACGAAGACGAGTCCGCCCGCGATCACCGCCGCCGCGCCGAGCACGGCGGCGACGCTCAGCCGTCGGGGTGTCCAGCCGCTCTGCTGCATCGCCTGCCCGCGAACGGGGCGTTCCCGGGCCGGCGCCGGCGTACGCGTGTCATCCGGCCGGGGCCCGTGGCCGGGTCCGGACGCGTCGGGCGGCCGCTGACCGGCGCCGCCGATGACGACGATGCGCTGCGATCCGGCTCCCGCGTCGGGCATGGGAGATCAATACGCCCGTGGGGGGCGAATCCCTGCCCGCAATCGCTACACGGGGAGCGCCTCTTCCTCCGCCGCGGCGGCCTCCTGGCGTGCGCCCAGCCAGTAGAAGAGGCCGTAGCCCAGCGCCGCGCCGGGGATCGCCTCCATCGCCGTGATGAGGTCCGTGCCGTCCTGGCCGGGGATGGCGAAGCCGTGGATGACCATGCCGAAGAGGATCGCGCCGAACACGCAGCCGAGGAAGGCGCCGATGATCCCCGCCCAGCAGCGGTCGGGCAGGAACACCGTGAAGTGCCAGAGGGCGAGGCCCATCATCGTCCATGCCAGGAGTCCCACGAGTTACCGGGGCCTTCCGTGCTTGGAGCGGCGCTTGGCGGCGGCCGAGGAGCCCTTCGAGGGCTTCGTGCGCTTCGGCGCGGCGCCGGCGTCCTTGGGCAGCGGCGGCATCGTGACGTCCTCGGGCAGCGCGTCGGCGGACTCGTCGCGTACGGGCGCGGCCGGCTTGGCGGCCTTCGTCTTGGGCTTCGGCGGGTCGGCGACGGCGCCGCGGCGGCGCGGCACCGGGTCGACGTGCAGGTCGCGCACGAGCTCCTCGAACTCCTCGCGCGAGACGCCCTGCTCGGGATCGTCGGGCGCAGTCAGCCGGCTGCCGCGGCGCAGCTTGCGCTTGGCGGCGTCCGTGTCGAACTGCTCGCTCGCGCTGCCCGTCGCGTACGCCGGCACGAGCCCGTCGTTCTCGGCGGCGATCCGCGTGCGGCGACGGCGGTAGACGGGCTCGCGCTCCTTCCACAGCGTCAGCACCGGGCCGGCGATGAACACCGACGAGTACGTGCCGGAGATCGTGCCGACGAGCAGCGCGAAGGCGAACGCCTGCAGCGTCTCGCCGCCGAAGAGCAGCAGCGCGAGCACGGGCAGGCCCGAGCAGAAGCTCGTCGCCAGCGAGCGGATGATGACCTCCGACATGGAGCGGTTGACGATCTGTGAGAAGGCGGCGCGCGGCATGCGCGGCACGTTCTCGCGGATCCGGTCGAACACGATGATCGTGTCGTAGAGAGAGAAGCCCAAGATGGTGAGCAACGCCGCGACCGTCGCCGTTGTCACCTCCTGGCCGACGAGCGCGTACACGCCCGCTGTGATGAGGATGTCGTGCATCACGGCGATGAGCACCGGGACGGCGTACTTGGGCTCGAATCGCAGCGCGATGTACGCCGAGATCACGAACAGCGACGCGATGATCGCGATGATCGCCGAGTTGGCGACCGTCTGGCCGAAGGTCGGGCCGATCGACGTCGAGTCGTTCGTGACGAGGTCGTACTTCGCCTCGAGCGCATCGGTGACGTTGGTGACCTCGGCCGGTCGGAGGTTGTCGGTCGAGATCTGGAACGCGCTCTTGCCCTTGGCGTTCTCGACGCCGGTCACGCGCTGGATCTCGGCGTTGCCGAGACCTTCGGCAGCGACCACGTCGCGGATGGCGTCCTCGTCGACGCTCTGGCGCAGCTCGACGTTGATCCGCGTGCCCGACTCGAAGTCGATGCCGAAGTTGATGCCCTTCGAGCCCAGCGCGAGCGCGCAGACGAGCAGGATCACGCCGGACGCGCTGAAGAACCACTTCGAGTAGCCCATGTAATCCAGCCGCAGGCGTGTGCCCTTCGGCTTCTCGGCGCCCAGCGCGCTGGGCTTGGAGATGAGCTTCGACTTGCCCATGACGCCGAGGATCGCCTGCGTCGCCAGCACGGCGGTGAACAGCGAGACGATGACGCCGAGGCCGAGCGTGAGCGCGAAGCCCTTGACCCCCGACGTCGCGAGGACGAAGAGGATGAACGCGACCATGATCGTCACGACGTTGGCGTCGATGATCGCCGTCAGGCCCTTCTTGTAGCCCGTGGCGATGCCGGAGGCGATCGATCTGCCGCCGCGGATCTCCTCCTTGATGCGCTCGAAGATCACGATGTTCGCGTCGGCGGCCACCCCCAGCGTGAGGATCAGGCCGGCGATGCCGGGCAGCGTGAGGACGACCGGGATCGCCTTGATGAGCGCGAAGAAGTAGACGCCGTAGATGGCGAGCGCGCCGACGGCGATGGCGCCCAGCACGCGGTAGAAGGTGAGCAGGAACAGGGCGACGATGGCGAAGCCCGCGATGCCGGCGGCGAGACCCTGGTTGAGCGCCTGGCGCCCCAGCGTCGCGGAGACCTGGGAGCTCGAGATGAGCTCGAGCTGCACCGGCAGCGCGCCGGTCTTGAGGATGTTCGCGAGCTCCTGGGCGGTCTGGATCGTGAAGCCGCCCTCGATCTGCGAGCCGTTGCGGCCGTCGATCCCCTCGGGGTAGTCGTTGAAGTCGATCGTCGGCGAGGAGACGAGCTCGTTGTCGAGCACGATCGCGAAGTGCTGCAGCGAGTCGGCGTTCTGCTGGATCCCGACGCTCAGCTGCCCGCGCTGGGCGATCTCTCGCGTCACGCGCTCCCAGGTGGCGCGCCCCTTGTCGGTGAAGTTGAACGTGACGATCGGCGCCCCCGAGCCGCCGGCGCCCTGGTTGAAGTTCTGCTCGGGGTCCTTGATCTCCTTGCCCTCGAGCGCGACGTCGTCCTGCAAGACGAACCAGCTGTTGGGCTCGGGCCCTTCGGCGGGCTTCTGCGCGCGCAGGAGCACGGTGTCGGGCTGCACGACGATGGTGTCGGCCTTCTCGCGCTGCGCTCTGGGCACGTTGGCCAGCGCCTCGGCGCGCGACTCCTCGCCCAGCCCGAACGCCTTCTTCGCCTCGCGGTCGACGGCGTAGTACAGCGGACCGTCGCGGGAGTTGTCGGGCTCGACCTTCGCCGGTCGCTTCTCGGCGCGCAGCAGCGCGTCGAAGAGCGACAGCCCGGCGGACGCGTCGCCCGCGTTGGCGCCGCCGGTGATGGCGGTGTTGTCCTCGTCGGGCTTGCCGTCCGGGCCGATGACGTTCGGCTCCCAGTCGTAGAACGCCAGCTGGGCGACGGTGCCGACCTGCCGGATCGCCTCCTCGAGGTTGGAGACGTCGGGCAGTGCGACGTTGATCTGGTCTCCGCCGGCCTGCTGGATCTCGGGCTCGGCGACGCCGAGCTGGTCGACGCGCTCGCGCATGACGTCGATCGTGCGCTGGACCGTGTCGGGGGACGGCGGCGGCTGGCCGGCGCGCGGCTTGACCTCGTAGACGAGCTCGACGCCACCCTGCAGGTCCAGACCGAGCTTTGTCGGCTTGCTCGCGAGCACGACCGCAGACGCGATCAGGAGCCCGGCGACGAGCAGCAGGACGAAGAGGTTGCGCTGGCGATCGCTCACGAAGGTCTGCTCGGCAGGTTACTTACCCGGCGTGAGGACGAGCAGCAGTCCGCCGTCGTCGTCGTAGGCCGGGAAGAGATCCGCCGTGGCGGTCGCGGGCAGATCGCCCTCGGCGTTGACGGCGACCTTCTTGCCCAGGGCGCGCACGCCCCACTCCAGGACCGTGCTGACGTGGTCGCTGCCGTCCTCGAAGCGCAGCCCGAGGACCTCGTTCGCCTTACGGCCGATGACACGCTCGTCGTTGAGGCCGGTCAGCTCGAACGAGCCGCGGCCGCAGCCGATGACCCGGCCCTCCTGGTCGCAGACGAAGAACGCCGCGTTGGGCGCCGGGTAGTAGTCGTCGAGCAGCTCGAAGAGAAAGCCGAACCCGCATTTCGTGCAGCCCTTGGCCTGGCGTGAGAAGCCGGCGGTGCGGTCGGTCTCGGAGCTGCGGTTGCCGCAGTTCGGACAGATGAAGAGGTGTGCCATTGCGCTGCTAAGCCTAGTCAAGCATCGCTTAACCCCGGGTGAAGGCGGCGTAATGAACTTCGCGGACGCCGATCGCCGAGGCGGAGTTCAGAACAGGCTGTCGGGCGCGTCGACCGGCGCCGGCAGGCCGATGTGCTCGTACGCGCGCTTCGTGGCCGCCCGCCCGCGCGGCGTGCGCTTGAGCAGCCCGCACTGCAGCAGGTAGGGCTCGTAGACGTCCTCGATCGTGTCCTGCTCCTCACCGACAGTGACCGCGAGCGTCGACAGCCCGACCGGGCCGCCCTCGAACTTCACGCACAGCGCGCGCAGCAGCTCGCGGTCCAGGCGGTCCAGGCCGAGGTCGTCGATCTCCATGAGCGCGAGCGCCGCGTCGGCCGCCTCGGCGGTGACGATTCCGCCGCAGCGCACCTCGGCGTAGTCGCGCACCCGCTTGAGCAGGCGGTTGGCCACGCGCGGGGTGCCGCGGCTGCGCCCGGCGATGGCGTGCGCACCCTCCCGCTCGAGGCTGACGTCGAGGATCCGCGCCGAGCGCTCGACGATCGTCGCGAGGTCGTCGATGCCGTAGTGCTCCAGGCGATGCTGCAGGCCGAAGCGGTCGCGCAGCGGCGCCGTCAGCAGCCCGGTGCGGGTCGTGGCGCCGATCAGCGTGAACGGCGGCAGGTCGAGCGTCACGATCCGTGCGCCCGCGCCGAGGCCGACGGTGATCGGCAGCTGGCGGTCCTCCATCGCGGGATAGAACGTCTCCTCCAGCGCGCGCTGCAGGCGGTGGATCTCGTCGACGAAGAAGACGCTGCCCGGCTGCAGCGCGGTGAGAAACGCGGCGATGTCGGCCTTGCGCTCGAGCGTCGGGCCGGCCGTCTGCACGAACGGCACGCCGAGCTCGGCGGCGACGATCTGCGCGAGCGTCGTCTTGCCCAGGCCCGGCGGGCCGGCGAGCAGGACGTGGTCCAGCGGCTCGTCGCGGGCGCGGGCGGCGGCGATCGAGATCGCCAGCTGCTCCTTCAGCGACGGCTGGCCGACGAAGTCCTCCAGGCGGCGCGGGCGCAGCGAGCGGTCGAGCTCGTCCTCCTCCTCGACGAGCACGGGCGTCTGGATGCGGGGGGCGCTCGACGTCACGTGCGCTCACCGCCGCCGCCGGTGCCGGTGCCGCCGCCGGTGCCGGCCGCGTCGCCGAGCGAGCTGCGCGCGGCGCGCAGGCCCTCGGCGATGAGCTCCTCGGGCGTCTCGCCGATCGCGTCGCGCAGCGCCTCGTCGGCCTCGACGAGGCTGAAGCCCAGCTCGACGAGCCCGTCGCGCGCGACGCGCTGCGGGCTGTCGGAGCGGGTGATGACGATCTCGTCGTCCAGCGCCGCGCCGCCGACCTTCTCGCGCAGCTCGACGACGATCCGCTCGGCGGTCCGCTTGCCGATGCCGGGGACGGCCTGCAGGCGCGCGACGTCGCCGGAAGCCAGAGCGGAGATGAGCTCGCGCGGCGTGCCGCCGCTGAGCACGGCGAGCGCCACCTTGGGGCCGACGGACTGCACGCCGATCAGGGCGAGGAAGAGGTCGCGCTCCTGCTCGTGGGCGAAGCCGAAGAGCGCGAGCGCGTCGTCGCGCACGACGAGATGGCTGTGCAGCGTGACGGGCTTGCCCACGGCCGGCACGTGGCGCAGGGTCTCGGCGGAGACGGCGAGGCGGTAGCCGACGCCGCCGGCGACGACGACGACGTGATCGGCGCGGCGGACCGCGACCTCGCCGCGCAGCAGCGCGATCATTCGTCGTGCGACGACGCGGGGAGATCGCCGCTGTCGGAGACCGGGCCGCGGGGGTCGCCGCTGGCCGGCGGCTGCGGGCGGGGGCCCCGCGAGATCCGCACCTCGGCGTCGTCGGGCGGCTCGGGCACGACGAGGCTCTCGGCGACCGCGGCCGCGTGCGGGGCCCCGTTGGCGTGGCAGATCGCGATCGCCAGCGCGTCCGAGGCGTGGTCCGGACGGGGCGGCGACTCGAGGCTGAGCAGCATCTGCACCATCCGCATGATCTGATCCTTGTCGGCGCGGCCCGAACCGCAGACGGCGTACTTGATCTGCTGGGGCGTGTAGGAGACGCAGGGCAGGCGCCGCTGGCCCGCGGCGAGCATGACGACGCCGCGCGCCTGGCCCACGGCGAACGCGCTGGACACGTTGCGCCCGAAGTAGACGTCCTCCATCGACAGGACGCTGACCTTGTGCTCGTCGAGCAGCTCGCAGACGCGGCGATGGATGTTCGCCAGGCGGATCTGCGGGGGCGCCTCGGGGCGGGTGGTGATGACGCCGCCGTCGAGCGCGAGGAGGCGGCTGCCACGGCGCTCGACGACGCCGTAGCCGGTGTTCGCAGTGCCGGGATCGATGCCGAGGACGATCATGACTTCCCATTCTGCGCGCCGCGTCGGATGCCTCCCGCGGGGCGGCATCGGCGGCCGCGAGTTTAGGATCTGGCCGCCGCCGTCAAAGGAGCCAGCCCAGGTGTTCTCGATCAAGACCTTTCGCTACGTCGCGCTCGCCGAGGCGACGAGCTTTCTCATCCTCCTCGTCGTCGCGTACGTCGTGCACTCCGAGGGCGGCGTGAACGTCATGGGTCCGCTGCACGGCACGCTCTTTCTGGCCTATGTCGTGATCGCGCTGGCCGTCGCGCGCTCCGCGGGCTGGACGACGAAGCAGACCATCCTCGTGCTCGTCGGCGCGGTGCTGCCCTTCGGCGGCTTCGTCGTCGACCGCTGGCTGGCGAAGACCGGGCAGCTCGAGGCCGCCTGAGCCCGCTCCGCCGCGGCCGGGACGGCGCCGTGCCGGGCGCTCTGAGACGTTCGTCATCAGAGCGCCGCTGCTGCCCTTGCCCGGGGCTCGGTGGCGGGCGTACATTCGCCGCATGAGCACCACCCATGCCGCACCGCCGGCGCAGCTGCCGATCGAGACCGGCGCTCGCAGCATCCCCGACCGCGCCACGTTCGAGCTGCTCGCCCGCCGCGACGACGTCCCCGGGCAGCTCGGCGCCGAGGAGTGCAAGCTGCCGATCCTCGGCGTCGACACGCCCTCGCCGCAGCTGTACTTCCTCAACACGAAGGCGTTCGCCTACCACTGGGACTTCGCGACCGTCGGGCTGGGCCTGCGCATCTCCAACCGCGACTTCAACGCGATCACGTACTTCCGCGACGACCGCTCCAACCTCGCCGGGACGATCATCGCCAACGACCGCTACGAGCCTGCGGACGGCGACGGACCGGCCGGGCTCTACGCGCTGGAGTTCTGGCCCACCGACCCGGTCGGCGCGCGCCACGTCGCGCTCGCCTTCGCGCTCGTGCGGGCGGCTATGCCGGTCGCCGCGGACACCCTCGCCTACCACCCCGCCGGCGACACGCAGGAGGCGCTCTTCGCTCGCGAGGCGGCGCAGCTGCAGCAGCTCGGCGTGCGATCGATCTCCACGCGTGAGCTGTTCGCCAACGTCTCCTTCGTCGCGCTGAACCCGGGCGAGGGCTTCGGCGTGCTGACCGCCGTCGACCCGACGGCGGCGCGGACGCCGACGATCCGCGACGTCGCGCTGTTCTCCACACTTCCCAACGACCTCGGCCACGTCGCCGGTGTCATCAGCGCCACGCCGCAGACGCCGCTGTCGCCGCGGCGCGCTTGCGGTCAAGCAGGCGCGGCCCTGGGTGGAGTAGCCGGCCCCGCCTGCCCCTACCCCGCGACCCGCTCGAGGATCTCGGCGTCGATGTCGAAGTTCGCGTGCACCGCGTCGACGTCGTCGTTGTCCTCGAGCGCGTCGATGAGCCGCATGAGCTTGGCGGCGTCGTCCTCGGCGACCGGCACGCGGGCCTTCGGCAGCCAGGCCAGCTCGGCGGACTGCAGCTCGATCTCGGCCTCCTCCAGCGCGGCGCGCACGGCGGTGAGGTCGGCCGGCTCGGTGGTGATCTCGAAGACCCCTTCCTCGTCGCCGATGTCCTCCGCGCCGGCCTCGATGGCCGGCATCAGGTCGTCCTCGGTGTAACGCTCGCCGTCGACGAGGATCAGCCCGCGCTTGTCGAAGAGATAGGAGACCGACCCGGGCTCGCCGAGGCTGCCGCCGTGCTTCGTGAGCAGGTGGCGCACGTCGGCGCCGGTGCGGTTGCGGTTCTCGGTCATGGCCTCGATGAGCAGCGCGACGCCGCCGGGGCCGTAGCCCTCGTACATGACGTCCTCGATC
Source organism: uncultured Actinomycetes bacterium (assembly GCA_963742745.1). Taxonomy (GTDB): domain Bacteria; phylum Actinomycetota; class Thermoleophilia; order Solirubrobacterales; family Solirubrobacteraceae; genus CADCVQ01. The sequence goes on along the minus strand of CAVUND010000011.1, from coordinate 37,856 downwards.
GCGGCGGCGTCCGCGCCGGCGCCCGTGCCCTTGGCGATCGCGCGCTCGATGTTGTCCTTGGGCATCGAGGCGTCGCGCGCCTTCTGGACGGCGAGCTGCAGCGCCGGATTGCCCTCGAGCTCGCCACCGCCGTCACGGGCCGCGGTGGTGATCGCGCGGGCGAGCTTCGTGAACAGCTTGCCGCGCCGCGAGTCGACGACGGCCTTCTTGTGCTTGATCGAAGCCCACTTGGAATGGCCGGACATCGGCGGGGATTCTAGTCGTGGTGTCTGGCGTAGTGGCGGGCCTGCCGCGCGCGGTTGCCGCAGGCGGTCGAGCACCAGGCGCGTCGCGGGTGGTCCTTGAGGAAGGCGAGCACGCAGCCGGGGGCGCCGCAGGCGCGCAGATCGCGGGCGCGCGGGCCGCTGACCAGGGCGATCGTCTCGTGCGCGATCGCGGCCAGCACGATCTGCGTGGAGTCCTCGGCGTGGTAGCGCACGCGGCGCGTCCCGTCGGCCGCGAGCTGCATCGAGCGTGGGCAGGCGGCCGCCGCGTCGTTGAGCGCCCGCCGCGCCCGCGGCGGCACGGCCCGCGCGGCGATGGCGGCGTCGATCGCCGCGCGGACCGCGGCGCGCAGCGCTCCAAACGCGGCGATCGCGGAGGCATCGATTGCCTGCGCCGGAACCGGAAGGTCGCCGGCAACCGCTCGGAGCCAGGCGCTGAGGCCGGCCTCGTCGGCGATCCCGTCGACGTCCTCGCCCCCGCTTGCGTAGAGCGTGTTGTGCAACTCGACCGCGAGCGGCTCGCCGTGGATGGGGCCCGGATAGCTCGATGCCACGTTCCTAACGTTACACGGCCTCAGCAAGCGTTAGTCAGCCGCGAGCCCGGGCGGCCTGTGGCGAATTGACCCCGCATAGAGGGGTCAATGCGCCACGGGCGTCGCCTGCCCAGCCTCCGGGCCTTCTCCTAACGTTTAGCATCCCTTCCAAGCGTTAGGTACAGTATAGTACACGCATGGAGATCTACGTGCAGCAGCTCTGGCGCTACCCGGTGAAGTCGATGGCCGGCGAGTCGCTCGAACGGGCGCAGGTCAACCTCGACGGGATCGCCGGCGACCGGCTCGTCGTCGTCCGCGGGCCGCACGGCATCGTCACGGCGCGCACGCGGCCGGGGCTGCTCAGCCTGCACGCCACGCTCTCGCCCGACGGCGAACCGCTCGTCGAGAAGCGGCCGGCCGCCTCGCCCGAGGTCGCCGCCGTCGTCCAGCACGTCGCGGGCCCGGACACGCAGCTCGCGATCCTCGACACGACCGCGCGCTTCGACGTCCTGCCGCTGCTGGTCGCGACCGACGGCGCCATCCGCAGCTTCGGCCGCGACGGCCGCCGGCTGCGGCCGAACATCGTCCTCGGCGGCGTCGAAGGACTGGCCGAACGCGAGTGGGAAGGTCGCCGCCTGCGGATCGGCGACGCCGTCATCCGGCTGGACTCGCTGCGGGCGCGCTGCGTCATGACGACGTTTCATCCGGACACGCTCGTGCAGGACGTCGACGTCCTGCGCGATATCTCGGCCCGCTTCGGGGGCAAGCTGGCGCTCAACTGCGCGGTCGAGCAGGGCGGCGCGGTCGCGCTCGGCGACCGCGCGGAGCTGCTCGCCGCCGGCCGCTGAACGCTTCGCCCATCCCCGGACCCCTACGATCCGCGGCCACATGGCAACCACCGCACCAGCGCAGATCTTCAAGGCCTACGACGTCCGCGGCCTCTACGGCGACGAGATCGACGGCGACGTCGCCGAGGCCGTCGGCCGCGCGTTCGCCCGCGTCCTGTCGGACCTCAGCGGCAAGCCGGTCGGCGAGCTGCGCATCGGCCTCGGGCGCGACATGCGCCTCAGCGCGCCGGAGCTCGCCGCCCGCTACCGCGACGGCATGACCTGCGAGGGCGCGACGGTGGTCGACGCCGGCCAGGTCGGCAGCGAGATGCTCTACTGGCTCGTCGGCTCGCGCGACCTCGACGGCGGGCTCATGTGCACGGCGTCGCACAACCCGAAGGCCTACACCGGCGCCAAGCTCGTGCGCGAGGGCGCGATCGCGCTGTCCGGCGACGCGGGGATCCAGGACGTGCGCCGCACGATCGAGGAGGGCCTCGGCGATCCGCCTCCCGCCGACGAGCACGGCAGCGTCGAGGAGGTCGAGATCTACGACGAGTTTCGCGCCGACGCGCTGAAGTTCATCGACCCGAGCCGGGTCAAGCCGCTGCGCGTCGTCGTCGACGGCGGCAACGGGATGGCCGGTCCGATGGTCGGCCCGCTGCTCGAGCAGCTCGGCCTGGACCTCGTCACCGCCTACTGGACACCCGACGGCGAGTTTCCCGACCACGAGCCCAACCCGCTGCTGCCCGAGAACCGCGAGTTCATCATGCGCAAGGTCGTCGACGAGCATGCCGACCTCGGCATCGCCTGGGACGGCGACGCCGACCGCTGCTTCTTCATCGACGACACCGGCACGTTCGTCGACGGCGACTTCCTCACCGCGCTGCTCGCCGAGTCGCTGCTGCGCAAGAGCCCCGGCGAGGCGATCCTCTACGACGTCCGCGCCAGCCGCGCGGTCGCCGACACGGTCACCGCCGCCGGCGGCACCGCCCACCCCAACCGCGTCGGCCACGCGTTCTTCAAGACGCGCATGCGCGACGAGGGCGCGATGTTCGGCGGCGAGGTCTCCGGCCACTACTACTTCCGCGACTTCTACTGCGCCGACAGCGGCACGATCCCGGCGCTGCTGATCCTCGAGCTGCTCAGCGTCGAGGACGTCAAGCTCTCGACGCTGGTCGAGCGCTATCGCTCGACGTACTTCATCTCCGGCGAGATCAACTCGACCGTCGAGGACGGCCAGTCCAAGCTCGACGCGATCGAGGCCAAGTACGCCGATGCCGACATCGGCCACCTCGACGGCGTCTCGGTCGACTACGAGGACTGGCACTTCAACGTGCGCACGTCGAACACCGAGCCGCTCATGCGCCTCTGTCTGGAGTCGCTGGTCTCCGTGCAGGACATGGAGCGCCGGCGTGACGAGGTGCTCGACATCATCCGCTCGTGACGGACTCGGTGGCGGACGCCGCCGACGCGGCACTCGCGCGGGCCGCCGACGCCGGCATCCACTGCCTGCCGATCCCCACGCCGTTTCGCGTCGGCCGGGTCAACACGTACCTCATCGACGACGACCCGCTGACGCTCGTCGACAGCGGGCCGAACTCCGGCACGGCGCTGGACACGCTGGAGCGCGCGCTGGCCGCGCACGGGCGCCGCGTCGAGGATCTCGGGCTGATCGTCATCTCCCACCAGCACATCGACCACCTCGGCCTCGTCGCGATCCTCGCCCGGCGGTCGGGAGCCGAGGTCGCCGCGCTGGACCTGCTCGCGCCGTGGGTCGAGAACTGGAGCGAGGCGATGGACGCCGACGACGCGTTCGCCGAGCGGATGATGGCCGAGCACGGCATCCCCGAGGACGTCCGCCACGCGCTGATCGGCGTCTCGCAGAGCTACCGCGGCTGGGGCGCCGCGGCGACCGTCACGCGACCGCTGGCCGCCGGCTCGCAGCTGCGCCTGCGCGATCGCACGCTGCACGTCCACCACCGTCCCGGCCACTCGCCCTCGGACACGATCTTCCACGACGAGGCGCGAGCGCATCGTGCTCGGCGCCGACCACCTCATCAAGCACATCTCTTCCAACCCGCTCATCTCGCGCCCGCTCACGCCTGCCAGCGTGCAGGCGGCCGACGGCGGCGGGGGCGGCGGCGAGACCGCGCAGCGCCCGCACGCGCTGGAGATCTACATGGCCTCGCTGCGCGCGACGCAGGCGATGGCGGGCGTCGACATCGTGCTGGCCGGCCACGGCGACCCGGTGACCGATCACGTCGCGCTCATCGACGAGCGCTTCCGCCTGCACGCCCGGCGGGCCGAGAAGATCCGCCGCCTCATCGAGGAGGGCGGGCCGGCCACCGCCTACGAGATCGCGCAGTCGCTGTGGGGCAACGTCGCGGTCACGCAGGCCTACCTCACGCTGTCAGAGGTGCTCGGCCACGTCGACCTGCTCGTCACCGCCGGGCGCGCGGCCGAGCAGCGCGACGGCGGCGTGGTGCGCTTCGCCGCCGCCGGCTGATCGGGCGTCGGGCGGGCTAGCTCAGGTTCTGCTGGTAGGTGAAGACGACCTTCTTGGAGCCGCTCCTGCACGTCACCTTCGCGTTGTACTCCTGCCCGGGGACGCGGCCGCTGGAGGGGCGCGACTCCCTGCACTTCATGCCGTTGACCTTCGAGGCCTTGCACTTGCCCTCGATGCCCTGACCCTTCTTGCGGCGGCACTTGTAGTGGGCGACCATCAGCTTGGCGCCGGTCGAGCAGCCGACCTTCGTCACCTTCAGCGACGTGAAGTAGCCGCCGGGGTTGGCGTTGGGGTACTTCGTCTTGGCGTGCTTGCAGGTCGCGGCGAGGGCGGGGGACGAGGTGCCGGCCAGGCCGCCGATCGCGAGGCAGGCGGACACGGCGATGGCGCGGAGCAGGCGGGGGCGGGTCAACGAGGTCAATGCAACAACTCCTTCGGGGGGTCTGCGCGGGGGCCGGGCGCGGGGGATGCGACAAGGTTGTATACCGACCGGGCATGATGTCGGACCGTGCCCGCCGCCGGACGCTTCCTCAGAGTCTTCTCATGCGCCCTCGCGCTGCTCGTATGTTCGTCCGCCGACGCGACCGCGGCGCCCAATCGCGACCCGCTGCCGCACGACGACGCGGCGGACGCGGCCGGCAGCCCGCTCGACCTGCGCTCGGTCACGCTCGGCCAGCGCGGAACCCAGCTGGTCATGCGCATCACGACCGAGGGCGCGTGGGAGCCGTCGCAGCTGGGCGCCGCCGCCGGCCGCGCGCTGTGCGTCGACCTGTACTACGGCAGCCTGCCGACGCCGCGCTCGCGGATCTGCGTCTTCGGCGGCGGCGCAGACGCCAACGCGCCGGCGCTGACGTACGCGCGCCTGGACCCGTTCGGCGGCAGCGTGTCCAACGGCGTCGTGCCGGCGCGCGTCAGCCGGCCCAACGACCGCTCAATCGAGGCGGTCTTCGATCCCAGCGCGGTCAACCTGCGCCTGGGGCGCTACTCCTGGCAGGCGCTGTCGAAGTGGCCCTGCCAGCCGGCCGAGGCCTGCGACGACTTCGCGCCCGACAACGGCAACGTCATCGCGCAGATCAAGCCGCTGGCCGAGCCGGACTGCTTCGGCGCCGCCTCGCGCAACCCGCGCTATCGCTGCGTCAACCCGGAGCTGCGCCTCGCGGTCGTGCCGCCGCCCGACGAGGCGGTCCTGAGCCCCAATGCCCCATGCCAGATCGTCTCCCGCAAGCTGCCCTATACGTGCACCTTCGGGGTCAGCGGCCCGCGCGCGGACCGCACGATCGCGCTGATCGGCGACAGCCACGCCACGCACTGGCGCGGCGCGCTGGAGGTCGTCGCCCAGGCCCGCAACTGGCGCGGGTACTCGCTGACCCGTGCGGGCTGCCCGCTGTCCACCGCGACCCCGGACGTCGACAAGGCGCGCCGCAGCAGTTGCCTGAGCTGGCGCCGCGCGATCTTCTCGTGGTTCTCGCGCCACCCGGCGGTGCGCACGGTGTTCGTCTCGCAGCTCGCGGGGCTCGGCGTGCGGCCCCCACGCGGGCGCAGCGCCCGTGAGTACGAGGTCCAGGGCTTCATCAAGGCATGGCGGCGCCTGCCCAAGACGGTCCGCGAGATCATCGTCCTGCGCGACACGCCGGCCGTCCGCGAGAGCACGCCCGACTGCGTGCAGCGGGCGGTGACCCGCAAGCGGCGGCCGGGGCCGGCATGCGCCCTCGCGCGGCGCACGGCGGTCCGCCGCGATCCGGCCGCGATCGCGGCGCTGCGGCGCGGCAACCCGCGCGTGCACCTCGTCGACCTCACGCGCTTCATGTGCAGCCCGAAGCTCTGCTACCCGGTCGTGGGCGGCGTCCTCGTCCACAAGGACGTGACGCACCTCACGCCGCTGTTCGCCAGCACGCTCGGGCCGTTCGTGCTGCGCAGCGTCAACGGCATCTACGGCGCGAAGGCCTCCCGCTGACCGCTGACCGCGACCGCTGACCGCTAGGTCGAGGAGAGCGGCTTGCGGGCCTCGACCTCGGCGCCCGTGTAGAGGTTCTTCAGCTTGAGCTTGCCGAAGCGCTCGTCGAGCGGATAGCCCATCCGAAACAGCAGGAACAGCGCCTTGTTGAGCGGGCGCACCCAGCGGCGATGATCGGTCCGCGGCAGCACGAAGTGCACGAGGTTCGTCGCCTGCAGAAACGCGCCGGAGTAGGGCTTCTCGTCGATGCGCTCGACCTCGAAGCCGGCGCGCTCGAAGAGCTGGCGCATGCCGAAGGCCGTGAAGCGGCTGACGTCCTCGGGAAAGCCGTGCACCCCGAACGTGAACGGGATCCACGCGAGCACCGGCGCGCCCGGCTTGAGCACGCGGAACATCTCGCGGACGACCTGGTAGGGGTCGTCGACGTGCTCGAGCACGCTGATCGCCAGCGCCGCGTCGAAGCGGTCGTCCTCCATCGGCATCGCGTGCGCGTCGCCGACGATGTCGGGGCTCTGCGTCGTGTCGGCGTCGAACTTCGTCAGGGTGCAGCGAAAGAACGGCCGGTGGTCGTAGTGGCCGGCGCCGACCTCGAGCACCTCGGCGTCGGGCGGGTGCGACGCGGCCCAGCGCTCGAGCGTCGGCATGAGGATGCGCCGGGCGGCGCCGTGGTTCATGTCGTAGCGAACTTCGCGCAGGCCCATGGGGGCGGCAGCCTACGCGCTCACGTCGGCGGCGGGCTGTCCGTCCGCCGGCCGGCACCGATGACCTGGTAGCCGAGCAGCCCCGGCGCGCGGCGGCCGAGGCGCTGCCAGGCCGGCTCCAGGCGGCGGGCGAGCGGCTCGGCCGCGGCGGGTGCGTGGTTGCGCAGCGCCGGGACGATCGCGTGCAGCTCGACGTCGCGCAGGCCGGCCCCCGCCAGCAGCTGCGCCAGCGCGTCGCGGGTGAACCAGCGCAGGTGGCTGGCGTCGAAGGTGCCGCTGTCGGTCTGCGGCCAGCGCCCGCGCAGCAGCGTCAGCCGCGCCTGCCAGTGCGCGACGTTCGGGACGCTGACGAGCACCGCGCCGCCGGGCCGGCACCAGCGCACCGCCCGCGCCAGCCCCGCCGCGGGATCGGCGAGGTGCTCGACGACGTCGGCGAGCACGACGAGGTCGAAGGAATCCGCCGCGAACGGCAGGTCGGGGTCCTCGACCGCGCCCTGCACGACGTGGTCGGCGATCTGGGCGGCGGCCGTCGCGGCGCTCGCCGACAGCTCGAGGCCCGCGAGGTGGCCGGCGCGGGAGCGCAGGAGCTCGAGCAGCCCGCCCGAGGCGCAGCCGACGTCGAGCACGCGGCCGCCCGCCGGCAGCAGCCGCTCGGCGTGCGCGGCGATCGCGCCGTTGCCGAACGCGGCGTAGGTCTGGGTCTTGGCCTCGTAGAGCTCCGCCTGCGCGGGATCGGCAGCCACATCTGCGAGCGTACCGGGGGTGATCGCCGCCATCACCGACCTCATCCGCTCGGCGGGCTACGTGGGCCTGTTCGCCGTCGTCCTGGCCGAGAACCTCGTCCCCCCGATCCCGTCGGAGATCGTGCTGCCCTTCGCGGGCTGGGAGGTCGCCCGCGGGGAGCTCGCGCTGCTGCCGGCGCTCGTCGCCGCCACCGCCGGCTCGCTCGCCGGCGCGCTGATCCTCTACATGGTCGCCCGCCGCGGTGGACGCCGGGCGATCCTCGCGACGCACCGCGTCAGCCGCGTGACCGCCGCCGACCTGGACCGCGTCGACGCGCGCTTTCGCCGCCACGGCGTCTGGCTCGTGCTGTTCGGGCGCTGCGTCCCCGGGCTGCGCTCGGTGATCTCGGTCCCGGCGGGGATGGCGCACATGCACCTCGGGCTGTTCGTCGCGCTGACCACGCTCGGCTCGGCGGTCTGGAACAGCGTGCTGATCGCGGCCGGCATCGCCCTGGGCAGCCAGTTCGAGGAGGTCGACACGATCGTCGGGCCGCTGTCCACCGCGGTCGTGGCGGTGCTGGCGTTCGTCGTGCTCGTCGTGCTCGTGCGGCTGCGGCGCCGCGGCGCGTCGCCGTCGTCATAGACTCCGCGCGATGCCGAGCCCCGTCCGACGCGCCGCCGGTAAGGCCCGCCGGGTCGTCCAGGAGGGGCGCCGGCTGAAGGCTCGCGTGGAGGCCGTCCAGCACCTGCGCCGCACGCTCAACAACGCCGAGGGCACGGTCGCGCTGCAGGACCGCGCGCGGGAGCACATCGCCGACGGCACGCTGATCATGGGCAACATGAGCTACTACGCGCCGAACGTCGTCAAGTTCAAGGGCGACACCGGCCGCGTGATCATCGGCAACTTCGCGTCGGTCGCGCCCGACGCGGACTTCTACGTCGGCGGCCTGCACCGCGTCGAGTGGGTCTCCCTGTACGGGCTGCGCGCGATGCTCGAGCTGCCGGGCGCCCACGAGGACGGCTTCACGCACGGCCGCGGCGACATCGTCATCGGCAGCGACACCTGGATCACCAACGGCTGCACGGTCATGTCGGGCGTGACGATCGGCGACGGTGCGGTCGTCGGCACGAAGGCCGTCGTCGCCAAGGACGTGCGCCCCTACGCGATCGTCGTCGGCAACCCGGCCAAGGAGATCGGCCGGCGCTTCAGCGACGAGCAGGTCGAGGCGCTGCTGCGGATCAGGTGGTGGGACTGGCCGACCGAGCTCGTCAAGGAGCGCGTCGACGCGCTCTCGAGCCCCGACATCGACGCGTTCATCGCCCAGTTCGATCCCGGCCCGTAGTGGCGGGTCCCGCGGCCTGCGGCGTCGCCGTCGTCATCGTCAACTTCAACGGCGAGGCGCTGCTGCCCGACTGCCTCGCGGCGCTCGCCGCCCAGACGCTGGCGCCGGAGGAGATCGTCGTGGCCGACAACGGCTCGCGCGACCGCTCGCTGGCGCTGCTGCGCGCCCAGCATCCCGGCGTGCGCGGGCTGCCGCTCGGGCGCAACTTCGGCTTCGCCGGCGGCGCCAACCGCGGCGTGCGGGCCACCTCCGCGCCGTGGGTCTGCGTCCTGAACTCCGACGCGACGCCGGCGCCCGACTGGCTGGCGCAGCTGACCGGCGCGCCGCGCGACGAGCGCACCTGGGCGCTGGGCAGCGTGCTCGTCAGCGCCGCGACCGGCCGCATCGAGAGCGCCGGCGACCAGTACTCGGCGGCCGGCTATGCCTACAAGCTCCTGCGCGACCGCCCGCTCGACGCGCTGCCCGCCGCGCCGTACCCCGTCTTCGCGGCGCCGGGCGCGGCACCGGTGTTCCGGCGCGACGTCTTCGACAGCCTCGGCGGCTACGAGGAGCGCTTCTTTCTGTACTACGAGGACGTCGACCTCGCCTTCCGCGCGGTCCTGGCCGGCTGGCACGCGCTGCTCGTGCCGAGCGCCCACGTCGTGCACCGCCTCGGCGCCACCACGCGGTCGCATGCCCGCGCGCGCTTCTACGTCGCGCGCAACAGCGCCTGGTGCGCGGTGCGCTGCCTGCCGCGGACGGGCGTTCGCTCGCTGGGACGGCGCTGGGCGCTCGAGCTGCGCACGAACCGCCCGCGGCGACTGGCGGCGGTCGAGCTCGCGGGCCGGACCGCGGCGCTGGCCGGCCTGCCGCGAGCGCTGCGCGAGCGCCGCGCGATCCAGGCCGCCCGCAGCGCCCCGCGGGGAGGTCGAGGCGCTCCTGCGCGAGCCGATCGGCCTCGACGACGGTTCCCGCCACCACGACTGACCGCGTCGCGCCGGACGCCGGAACGCGCGTTCACCTGGGGTCCCAGTGTTCGGTTTACCCCACCCCAGGGTTCGGTCAGCCCCATACCGTTGACACTCCGGATACTGGTAGCTTGGCCGCAAAATCGCTACGCAACAAGGAGACTCAGACCATGAGGACGCACCGGTCGGTGACGCCGCGGGCAGTGCTCGCAGCAGCAACCGCAGCAGGCGTCGTGGCGGCGCTCGGCAGCGGGACGCCCGCGTCGGCGGGCGAGTCCGCCCAGGCGGCCGCCGCGACCACGAAAACGATCTCGATGAGGTCCGCGGGCGGCCTGCGCTTCACGGGATCGCAGACGGTGGCCACGGGCCAGTCGCTGCGCATCCGCAACCTCGGCGATCCGCGGTTGCACGGGCCCCACACCTTCACCCTCGTCGCGACGAACGTCCTGCCGAGGAGCCGCAAGTCCATGCAACAGTGCTTCACCCCCGGCAAGATCTGCCTGACCGCGGCGATCGCGCACGAGTTCGACGAGAAGACCGAGAAGGTCAACAAGCCGCTCGTTGAGGCCGGCAAGCCCGGCTGGGACAGGCGCTTCTCGCGCGCGGTCCGCACGGGCGATTCCTGGTACTCCGTGAAGAAGAACGAGGAGTTCACACAGATCGTCAGCGCCAAGGCGGGGACCGTTCTGCGCTTCATGTGCATCATCCACCCCGAGATGCAGGGCCGCATCCGGGTGACCGGCTAGCGGGTCGTCCCGCGAACGTCGTGCCCGAATCCCCGGGATGCCGGCGCCGGCTGGCAAGGCACGCAGGACCGACGGTGCGGCCCTGCCACGCCGAGCGTCCGAGGACGCCGCCAGCCGGTGATCGGCGCCGGAGGTTGCGGGTGCAACGCCTGTGGACGGGCCACTAGGCGGCCCGACGCGCCGGGCGGGGAGCCCGCCCGGCGCGCGATGCTCTGATGCAACAGCAGCCTCAGCCCGAGCCTGCCGACGGCATCAGCCGCCGGTCGCTGTTGTGCGCGGCCGCTGCCGGCGCGCTGGCCGTGACGCTGCCGCAGGCAGCGGGCACTCCCGTGGCCGGGGCGCGGCGTTCCTCCCGCTCCGGGGTCAAGCCGTTCTCGCGCCCGCTGCCGATCCCGCGGGTCGTGTCGGACTCCGACATCACGATTCCGATCCGCGAGGCGGAGGTATCGATCCTGCCGGGTCGCCCAACCCGGATGTGGAGTTACGATGGCAGCTTTCCAGGGCCGACGATCCGCCGCCCCGCGGGCGCCACGACACGCGTGCGCTTCGAGCACAAGCTTCCGTCGCACGCCGGTGAGCTCAGCGTCCATCTGCACGGCGGGCACAACCGCTGCAGCGAAGACGGCCAGCCCGGCGGGTTGACCGCGGCGCAGCCGCAGTCGCTGTACTGCGACATCTCGGCCGGGCTGAGCAACGCGGAGTCGGGCAACGACCTGCTGATCGCCCCCGGCGGCGCGCGCACGTACACGTATGACCTGCTCGAGGACGGCGTGCCCGAGCGCGCGTCACTGCAGTGGTACCACGACCACCGCCTCGACCGGACCGCCCGCAACGTCTGGCGCGGCCTGGCCGGGATGTGGATCCTCGACGACGACGTCGACGCGGCGTTGCCGCTCCCACGCGGAGCGCGCGACATCCCGCTCATGCTCGCCGATCGGTCGTTCGACGCACGCAACCAGCTCGTCGACCCATTCGCGGCGGCGCGGCGCGCACCGCACGATGGCGTCACGGGCGAACGGGTGCTCGTCAACGGTGCGGTGCTGCCCCACCATCGCGTGCGTCCGCAGCGCTACCGGCTCCGCGTGCTCAACGCGTCGCAGTTTCGTGCCTACGACCTGCGTCTCAGCGGTGGTCTCCCGATGGTGCAGATCGCGACCGATGCGGGCCTCATGCCGCGCCCCGTGCGTCGCAGCCGGATCCTGATCGGCCCCGGTGAGCGCGTCGAGCTCGTGGTCGACTTCGCGACAGCGCGCGGCGAGCGGGTGCGCCTGCTGAGCTCGCGGCGGACGGGCGGACCGAAGTCGCTGGGCTCGGTGACGTATGCCGGTCCGCTGATGGAGTTTCGCGTAGGCCATGCGCGCGAGCCGGACCGCACGTCGGTTCCGCGCGAGCTGCGTCCGCTTCCGGCGTGGGTGGCCGAGGCGTCGCCACGGCCCTCGCACGCGTGGCGCTTCGGCATCAGCAGCGGCCTGAGGCCGCGCTGGCTCGTCAACGGGCGCTCGTTTGACCCCGCCTACGCCGACGTGACCGCGAAGCTCGGCGAGACGGTCACCTGGGAGCTGCACAACCCGACCGGCGTCGCGCACCTCGTCCACCTGCATCACACCGACTGGTACATGCTCTCGCGCAACGGCCGCCGGCCGTCGCCCTGGGAAGCGTGCTTGAAGGACACGTTCTTCCTCGATCCGCACGAACGGGTCGTCGTCGCCGGGCGCCTGAGCGACCACACGGGCAAGTTTGTCATGCACTGCCACATGCTCGACCACGAGGACCACGGCCTCATGTCGCAGTTCGAAGTCGTGGACTGAGCGACAGCAGGCGCCGTCGCGGTGGCGTGAGATAGTCCGCGCAACATGCAGCTCGTACGCATCGCCGGGCCGACGGAGCCGATGCGCCGCCTCGGCGAGGTGGCCGGCCTGGACTTCGAGCGGACGAGCGCACGGCGCCTGGACGACGATCGCTGGCAGGTGTCGGGCTACGCCTCCGACGAGGCGCTGGCGACGCTGCGCGAGCGCGGGCTGGAGGTCGAGTCGGTCGTCGAGCGTGAGGAGCTGGCGGGGGAGCGCGACGTCCTCTTTCAGAAGCTCGACGCGGACCGCGCCCGCGAGGCGCAGACCGAGTAGCCCGGCCGTGGCCTACCCCTCCACGGTCGGCGCGATCGAGGCCGAGCTCGCGCGGCTCGCCACCGACCATGCGGACCTCTGCACCCGCAGCGTCGCGCCGAACCGCTCGCACGAAGGGCGCAGCATCTCCTACGTGACGATCAGCGGCGCCGCGGGCGGCCGCCCCGTGTTCATCACGGGCGGCATCCACGCGCGCGAGTGGGCGCCGCCGGACGTGTTGCTGACGCTGCTCGACCGCCTGCTTCGCGCCTACGAGGGCGGCGCGGACCTCGTCGTACCCGGCTTCACCGACACTGCGCCGGCGCGTGACATCGCCTACCCCGAGGTCACGATCGGCGCGGCCGACGTCAAGCGGGTCGTCGAGCGCCTCGAGCTCAGCGTGCTGGCGCTGATCAACCCCGACGGGCGCGCGTTCTCGCAATCATCGGCGGCCAACGCGATGTGGCGCAAGAACCGCCGCCCGCCGGCCGGCGCCGGGTCGCCCTGCCGGGGCGTCGACCTCAACCGCAACTTCGACCTCGCCTGGGACTTCGAGCGCTACTACGACGACGCCGGCGACGTCGCCGTCTCGGCCTCCAACGACCCGTGCGACTTCCAGGTCTACGTCGGCCCGGCCGCCCTCTCCGAGCCCGAGTCGCAGAACGTCGCGAGCATCCTGCGCGACCGGCGGGTCGAGTTCTACGTCGACGTGCACTCCTTCAGTCGCCTGATCCTCCTGCCCTGGGGCATGGACTCAAACCAGACCAGCGACCCGGCGCAGAACTTCCGCAACCCCGCCTTCGACGGCCGCCGCGACGGCGGCCTCGGCGGCGCCTACGGCGAGTTCATCCCGCAGGAGCTGCTCGCCGAGCACATCCGCATCGGCACGGCCATGCACGACGCGATTCTCGAGGGCGCGGGCAGCGATCCGCGCGCCCGGGCGCGCTCGGACTACACGGTTCAGCCCGGCCTCGCCCTCTACCCCACGACCGGCACCGCCTCGGATTACGCCGCGAGCCTGCAGTTCGTCGACGACCCGCCGGCCGAGCGGATCATCGCCTACACGCTGGAGATCGGCATGGACACCGACGGCGAGGGCGGCTTTCAGCCCGTGCCGGCGATCTATCCGAAGATCGAGCGCGAGGTGCACCTCGCGCTCATGGCGTTCCTGTCGGCGGCGGCTGCGGGCTGACGGCGGGCGGCGGCGGCGGCGGCGCGGCGGCACCCGGCGCGGGCCGGCGGCGCAGGTAGGCGAGCATCTCGCGCAGCAGGCGCCGCTCGACCAGCGCCGTGGCGCCGAGCGTCACGACGACGTAGACGGCGAACAGGGCCAGCCCGGCAAGCAGCGTGTCCTCTTCGCCGAAGGCGAGCCGCAACCCGAGGATCAGCGCCACCGCGGGAGCGCTGGGCAGCAGTGCGCGCACGGTGTGGCGCAGGAAGCGAAAGTCCGGGAAGAGGCGGCGCAGGTAGAACATCCGCACCGCGAAGTTCACGCCCTCGACGATGAGCGTCGCGATCGCCAGCCCGGCCAGGCCGTCGCTGGCCAGCAGCGGCAGCGCGATCGCCAGGAACGCGACGATCGCGATCGCGGCGGCGATCCCGACCGGCTTCGTGTCGGCCCGCGCGCGATAGAAGGCGTCCCAGTTGAAGCCGATCTGGTGCACGGCGACCGAGACGCCGATCGCCTGCATGAGGCCGATCCCCGGCCGCCACTCCTCGCCGATCCCGAAGCGCACGATGTCCTCCGCGAACAGCGCGAGGCCGAGGCCGAACGGCGCACCCCACATGAGCGCGAGGCGGTTGGACTTCACGAACGCCTCGTAGAGCAGCTCGGCGCGGTCCTTGACCGCGCAGATCGTCGGGTAGATCGTCTGCGTGATCGCCTGGTCGGCGCGGTCGGAGTACTGCGAGATCGAGGAGGCCAGGGCGATGATGCCGACGCCCGCGAGGCCGAGCTCGGCCTCCCCCACGATGAGCAGGCCCTGGCCGACGACGATCCCCGAGGTGCCGGCGAAGAACAGCGGCCACGAGAACGACGCGTAGGAGCGCGCGGTGGCGCGGTCGAAGGTCCAGCGGAAGCGATACGGCGACGCGCGCAGCGACACGATCGCCCCGACCCAGGCCCCGGCCACGACGCCGACGATGAGCGCCCAGTAGTCCCAGCCGGCGATCAGCAGCGCGACGGCGATGAGGAAGCCCGCGACCGGGTCGGTGATCTGCAGCTTGCGCTGGCGCGCGAAGTCCATCTCGCGGTAGAAGATCCACAGCGGCGCCTGCAGCGCCTGGGCGGGGACGACGAGCAGCGCGACGAGCGCGGGCGCGATGATCTCGTCGTTGCCCATGACGAGCGCCATCGCGGGCACGAGCAGCAGCCCGGCGAGGAGCACGATCCCCGCGATCGACAGCTCGAACGTCATCGCCTTGCGAAACGCGAGCTCCTGGTCGGCCTCGTCCTGCTGGATGAACTTGTCGCCGATGCCGACCTGGCGCAGGAACATCAGCGTGTAGAGGACGACGAGGATGACGCCCCACACGCCGTAGTCCGACGTCGTCAGGAACGCCGCGACGAGGAAGCCGCGGACGAGGTTCAGCGTGTTGACGCCGACGAGGAAGGCGGTGTTGATGATCGTGCCGCGGGCGGCGCGGATGCGCAGGCCGCTGCCGGCCTGCGGCCGGCCGCCGGGGACGGGCGGCGTCGTGGTCTCGTTCACGGCCGCCTCCCCCGCCGCGCGACCGGCGTCAGCAGCGGCGGCGGACCGCCGGGCAGGCCGAGCCCGCCGAGCGTCCCGCGCACCTCGCGCGGATCCTCGCGGCGCGCGAGGCACAGCGCGGCGCCGACCGCCGCGTCGGCGAGCAGCGCGACGGCGAGCACGCCGCGCGCCGGAGCGGGCCACCAGCGGCCGGCGTAGCGGCGCATCGAGGCGACCCACTCGGCCCGCATCCGCGCCGGATCGGCGTGCTGGACGCGCGCGACGCTCGTGCCGTAGCCGTGGACGGCGGTCGCGGTGGGGACGATCTCCGCGCGGCGCCCCGTGCGCGCCAGCCGCGCGCAGAGGTCGCCGTCGTTGAAGAACAGCGCGAACTGCTCGTCGAAGGGCGCCGGCTGCAGCTCGCCGCGGCGGGCCATGATGCACGCCGCGGCCGGGCAGAAGACCGTGACGGGCTCGCGCGGCGGGCCCTCGGCCCACAGGTCCTCGTAGCGGCGCCGGGCGAGCGCGCGGCCGCCGCGGCGGGCGTCGATGCGCCGGCCGACGCTCGTGAAGCCGAGCAGCGCCCCGGCCAGGCGCAGGTCGCGACGCGCGAAGAGCTGCGGCGTGCCGTCGGGATCGCGCAGCAGCGCGGCGGTGAGGCCGACGCCGGGTTGCGCCAGCAGCCGGTCGCGCAGCGCGGCGGCGCAGCCGGGGTCCATCACGCAGTCGGGGTTGAGGATCAGGACGTGGTCGCCGCGGGCGGCCCCGAAGGCGACGTTGACCGCCGCCGCGAAGCCCGTGTTCGTGGAGCTCGCGAACAGCCGGATGCGCTCGTCGGAGGTCGCCCGTGCGCGGATGCGCTCGGCGGTGGCGTCGCGCGAGGCGTTGTCGGCGACGATGATCTCCACGTCGAGCCCCGCGCCGGCCTGCGCGAGCGCGCCGTCGAGGCAGGCATCGATCTCGTCGGCGTGGTCGTAGGTGACGACGAGGATCGAGACGAGGCCGGGCGCTCTCACAGCGTCACGATACGTCGGCCAGACCCCGGAACGCCGGGCCGCGCCCGGCGCGCGCAGCGTCGTCTAGCCTGCGCGCCCCATGCCGATGCAGGACTTTCTCGCCGGAATCGCGCTGTTTGCGCTCATGCTGGCGCTCGTCGCAGCGGCGACCGCGCTCGTCGTGCGCCGCCGCCTTGAGCACCTCGACCGCCTCGAGCTGGCGATGGCCGCCATCGTGGTCGGCACCGGCGTGCTCATCGCCGTCCACCTCGTGCCGCTCATGCTCGGGATCCTCACGCGCGGCACCGTCCTGGTGGCCGCGCTGCTCGCCGCGGGCCTCGCCGCGCTCGTCAGGCCGGCGGCATCGGTGCCGGACGCGGAGCGCGGCCCGGACGGCGACGACCCCCGCCCCACGCCCCCGAGCAGCCAGGCGTCCTGGGCGCTCGCCGCGCTCGCCGGCGCGTTCGCCGCGGTCACCGCGCTCGCCGACCTCGGCCGCTGGGCCGGCGACGAGCTCGTCGGCGTCGACCCGCTGACGTTCCACCTGCCCAACGTCGGCCGCTGGATCCAGGACCACTCGATGTGGCAGATCGACCAGTTCGTGCCGCTGCTGGCGCACGGCAACTACCCCAACAACGGCGACGTCGTCCTGCTCAGCACCGTCCTGCCCTGGCACAACGACTTCCTCGTGCGCCTGCCGATCACCTTCTACCTCGTGACGACGGCGATCGCGGTGTTCGCCGTCGCCCGGGAGCTGCGCGCGCCGGCCGCCACCGCCGCGCTGGTCGCCGCCGTCGCCGTCTCGCTGCCGGTCGTCGGCATCGCCACGATCCCCCGCGCGCTGCCCGACTCGCTCATGTGGACGACGTTCGCCTGCGGCGTGCTCTTCCTCCTGCGCCACGCACGCTCGCGGCGGCGCTCGGATCTCGTCCTCGCCGGCGTCGCGCTCGGGATCGCCGCCGGCACGAAGTGGTACGGCGTCAGCTCGGTCGCGGTCCTCGGGGTGATCTGGATCGCCGCCCGGCTCGCGGCGGCGCGGCGCACGGCGCGCGCGGCCCCCGCGGCCCCCGCGGCCGCCGCGGGCGTGGCGCCGAGCCCGTCCAGGGTCGCGCTCGCCGACGGCGCCATCGTCGCCGGTCTCTCCCTGCTCGGGATGCTGCCGTGGCTGCTGCGCAACCTGCTGCTCTCCGACAACCCGGTCTTCCCGCTCAAGGTCGCCCCGTTGGGGATCACGATCTTCGACGCGCCGCCCGACGTCATCCGCGACCAGGCCGGCTTCACGATCGCCGACTACGCCGGCGACCCGGGCGTCCTCGCCCAGCTCGCGGGCGAGGTCGTCGAGGGGCTCGGGGTCGCGCCGATCCTCTGCGGCGTCGCGCTCGCGCTCGCGCTCCTGCTGGCGCGTCCCCGCGGCCCGGTGCCCGACGTCCGCGTGCTCCTGCTGGCCGTGACGGCCGGCGCGCTCGGGCTGCTCTACACCGTGACCCCCGCGACCGCGCTCGGGCTGCGCGGCGATCCCTCGCTCGCGCACGGCAACACGCGCTACGCGGTGCCGGCGCTGCTCATCGCGCTGCCGCTCGCGGCCTGGGTCGCCGGGCGCCTGCCGCGGCTCGCCGCGCGGCTGCTCGAGGCGGCGCTGGCGGCCGCCGCGCTGACCGGCGCCTACCGCGGCTACGAGGTGGCCGGGCTGCGCGACGTCGCGCTCGCGGGAATCGGTCTCGCCGCCCTCGGCGTCGCGGCGTGGCTGCTGTGGCGCATGCGCGCGCGGCGCCTCGTGCTGGCCGCGGCCGCCGTCGCCGCTGCGGTCGTCGGCCTCGCCGCCGCGCACCGCATCGAGGGCGCGATCAACGACGGGCGCTACACCGGGATCGACCGGGCCGTCGACACGCTGCTGCGCGTGGCGCCCGCCGACAAGCGCATCGGCCTGGCGGGCGACTGGTCGGTCGGAGGGCTCTCGCCGGTCTGGCCGGCGTTCGGCACGCGGATCGACAACGACGTCGAGTACGTCGGCGAGTTCGTCGACGGCTTTCTCACCCCGTACCCCGGCCAGGCGCGCTTCGCGGAGGCGCTGCGCGACGGCGGCTTCGACGTCCTCGTCGTCGGCCGCGGCTTCTATCCGCCGGAGAACCCCCGCGAGGAGCGCTGGGCGATGAACGCCGGCTGGCGCACGGTCGGCCTCAGCCCGCGGCTGCGCGTGCTCGCCCCGCCGGCGCCACCGCAGGGCGCGCAGCCCTAACGGGGCAGCGCCTCGATCACCGCCGCCATCCGGGCCGTCTCGGCGTCGACGTCGGTGTTCGCCCGCACCCACGCCCGCGCCTGCTCGCCCGCCGCCACCCGCTCCCGCGGATCGAGCGCGAGCGCGGCCCGCAGTTGCGCGGCCAGCGCGCCGGCGTCGCCCGGCGGGGCGAGAAAGCCCCACGGCGCGAGCACGCATTCGGGCAGGCCGACCTCGTCGCTGGCGACGACGAGCAGCCCCATCGCCATCGCCTCCTTGACGACGACCGGCATCGAGTCGCGATCGCCGTCGCGGGCGACGACGCACGGCATCGCCAGCACGTCGGCGGCCTCGAGCTCGGCGCGCACCGCGTCCGGCACGTGGCTGCCGAGCAGCTCGACGCGCCCGTCGCACGCCTCGGCCTGCGCGGCCAGTTGCGCGCGCAGCGGCCCGTCGCCGACGATCCGCAGCGTCACGTCGGGCAGCTGCGCGACCGCGTCGAGCAGCACGTCGAAGCCCTTCTTCTCGACGAGCCGCCCGATCGCCAGGACGCGGCGACCCTGCGGCAGCGGGGTGCGGCGCTCGAACGCGACGACGTCGACGCCCATGACGATCTTGTGCAGGTTCGCGTGCGGGACCGTGCGGCGCAGGTACTCGACGTTGTAGTCGCACCCGCTGAACACGGCGTCGGCGCGCGTCAGCTTGTCGTGCAGGTTGCGCGGGGTCAGGAAGATGTCGTAGGCGTGGGCGGTGACGCTGAACGTGCGCCCCGTGAGCGCGGCGAGGCGCATCGCGTCCAGGGCGGCGCCCGCGGCGAAGTGCGCGTGCAGATGCTCGTCACCGCGCTCGATGATGCGCCGCGCGCCGGGGGCCAGCGCGCGCAGCGGCCGGGCCCACTCCGCCCGCCCCCAGCGCCGCCGGCGGGCGAGGTCTCGCGCGCAGGCCAGCGGACGGCGCCGGGCGAGCCACAGCAGGTCGCGCAGGCATTGCGCGCGGTCGTCGCGGGCGAGGACGTGGACGTCGATGTCGTCGGGCGCCTCGGGGTTGGGATGGGCGGCCGGTTGTGCGGACTGGACGCGCACGTCGTGGCCGAGCCGGCGCAGCGCCTGCAGCTCGTTGACGACGAACGTCTCCGACAGCTCCGGCCACTGGTCAAGGACGAACAGCAGCCGCATGCAGGCCCGACTGTAGAGCCCAGGCGGTCGGGCCGGAGTCCGCGCGGCCGCCGGCACACCCCGGCGGCGCCGTGGGTGGCGGATTTCAACGTCTCCGCCATCAGCCGCTGGCGCTAGCCTGCACATACGTGTCCGGCGTAACAGTCACACCCAGCGGTGTGCGCGAGGGAGATCCCGCCGCGCTCGCCGCGCTCTGCGCCGTCCGTGGGCCCTCGGTCGTGGCCTATTGCCGCCATGTCGCCGGCGAGGCCGATGCGGGCGCCGCCGCCGCCGACGCGTTCGCCCGCTTCCGCGTCGCGGTCGTCGCCGCGGGCGACACGAGCACGCTGAACCCCGAGGCGCTGCTGATCAAGGCCACGCGCACGTCGGCGGCGGCCCATGTCGTCTCGACCGCGCAGGGCGACTGCGCCGACGTCCCGGCGCTGCTCGCCGCGCGCGCCGACAAGTCGATCTCGGTGGCCGACCTCGAGCGCCTGGAGGCCCACCTCGAGCACTGCTGGGCGTGCCGTGCCCCGGTCGCGCGATTCAAGGCGGCCGAGCGGGCGTACCGCGATCCGCCGGAGAAGACGATCGAGCCCGAGCTGGCGACACGGATCGTCGAGGCGCTCGTCGCGGCGGTGCCGCCTCCCGCGCCACCGGAGCCCGCGGCGGTGTCGGCGAACGGGGTCGGACCGGATGCGGCCGATGCGCCCGCCGCGGACCCGCCCGCCACGCAGGCCGTCGGCGTCGAGCAGGCGACCGAGAACTTCATGGCCCCCGGGATGATCGAAGCCCCGGCCGAGCCCGACCCCGACGCCGACGCGGCCGCCGCGGCCACGGCGCGGCGTGAACGGCGGGCCAAGCGCCGGTCCGGCGCCGGCGCCGGCGCCGCCGGCCTGCTGGCGCGCCTGCGACCCGCGGCCTCCGAAGACCGCGCCCCCCGCGAGCGCGCACGGGCACGCGGGCCCCGCATGCCGGCCGCGAGCCCAGCCGCGACACCGGCCACGCCGCGCGAGCTCGCCGCCCCGCGCGAGCGGCGCGAGCAAGCGCGCCCCGGCGGTCGGCGGATGGGGCTCGTCCTGCCGATCGTCCTCATCCTCCTGGCCCTGCTCGGCGCGCTGTTCGTCTCCGGCGTCTTCGGCGGAGACGACCCCGCCTCGAGCTCGGGCGTGTCGGTGCCGGCCGCCGCGCCCGACGACACGACGCAGCCGGAGCTCGTCGTCGTGCCGGGCGCGAAGGACGCCAGCGCCGACGCCGTCGAGACCGCGAAGGCGCGCGAGCGCGCCCGCGAGCGCGGCGGCTCGACGTCCGACGCCAAGAAGACGGAGAAGTCCGACGCCGCCAGGCAGGCGAGCGCGCCGGCCGCCTCGCCGCCGCCGCCGCCGGCCGCGAGCCCGCCGGCGGCGCCCGCCGTGAGCGCCAACAACCCCGTCCGCAAGCCGGCCTCCAAGCCCGCCACGAGCGCGGGCGACCAGACGCAGATCGACGCCGGCAGCGGCGCGACCGGCGCCGAGCAGATTCCACCGGCCGCGGACGCGTCGGACGTGCCCGACCTCGCGCCGCCCCCCGAGACCGCCACGCCGTAGTGGCTCCGCCGGCGGGGGCCCAGTAGTCCATGGGCGACGCGCCCGCGACGCTCGAGGCCGAGATCGGGCACGTCGGGCGGGCGCTGCACGACGCGTTTCCGTCGCACCGCGGCCATCCGCTGAAGGCGCTCGACGACCGCGCGATGGACCTCGCCGCCCAGGACGACGAGCTGCGCGCCGCGCTGTTTCGCTTCGTCGACGTCGTCCCGGCGTGCCGCTCGCTCGACGACCTCGCCACGCACCTGACCGGCTTCCTCGACGAGGTCGGCGAGCGGCCGCCGTCGCTGCGCGCGGCGATGCGGATGGGTGACACGAAGGCCGGACGCGCGGCGCTCGGCGCGGCGGGCGCGGCCGGCGTGCGGCACATGGCGCACCGTTTCATCGTCGGCGAGGACCCCGAGGCCGCCCTGCCCACGCTGCGCAAGCTCTGGCGCGACGGGATCGCCGCGTCGGTCGACCTGCTCGGCGAGGCGACCGTCACCGCCGCCGAGGCCGACCGCTACGCGGCGCGCTGCGCCGACGCGCTCACGACGCTGGCCGGTGCGTATGACCGCCTCGATGACGACCCGCTGCTCGAGCACGACGCGGTCGGCCCGCTGCCGCGCGCGAACCTGTCGGTCAAGGTCTCGGCGCTGACCCCGCTGCTGCGGCCCGAGGCGCCCGAGCGCGGTCAGCGCGACGCCGCGCCGCGGCTGCGCGCGCTGCTGCGCCAGGCCCACGAGCTCGGCGCGCACCTGCATATCGACATGGAGTCGCTGGACTCGCGCGAGGCGGTCCTGGAGCTCGTCCTCGACCTGCTCGCCGAGCCGGAGTTCGCCGACGGTCCCAGCGCCGGGGTCGTCCTGCAGGCCTACCTGCGCGACTCGATGGACACGCTCGACACGATCCTCGAATGGGCGCGGGGCACGCCGCGCGCGCAGCCGCTCGTCGTCCGGCTCGTCAAGGGCGCCTACTGGGATCACGAGGTCGTCGAGGCGCGCCAGCACGGCTGGAGCGTGCCCGTCTACGAGCGCAAGGCCGACTGCGACGCGAACTTCGAGGCGCTCACCGCGCGGCTGCTGGAGGCGCGCCCGCTCGTGCGCGTGGCGATCGCCTCGCACAACCTGCGCTCGGTCGCCCACGCGATCGCCCGCAACCGGTTGCTCGGCGCCGACCCCGGCGACGTCGAGTTTCAGGTGCTGCGCGGCCTCGGCGACGACCTCGGCCACGCGCTCGCCGCCAACGGTCTGCGCGTGCGCGCCTACTGCCCGGTCGGCGACCTCGTGGCCGGCATGGCCTACCTCGTGCGCCGCCTGCTCGAGAACACGGCCAACGACAGCTTCCTGGCCGACCAGGCGCAGGGCGTCCCGCTCGACCAGCTGCTGGCGGCGCCCGCGGCGAGCCCGTCATGAGCGGCCCGGCGCCGGCGCCCTTTCGCAACGAGCCGGTGCTCGAGCTGCGCCGCGCGACCGAGCGCGCGAAGCTCGCCGTCGGCCTCGGCGAGTTGCGCCTGCCCGTGCGCGTGCCCGTCTGGATCGGCCGCGAGCGGCGCGAGGGCGAGGAGATCGTCTCGACGGACCCGGGGCGCCCGGACCGCGTCGTCGCGGTCGCCGCGAGCGCGACGGCCGAGGAGGCGGACGCCGCCGTCGCCGCCGCCCGCGCGGCGTTCGGCGCGTGGGCCGCGACGCCGGTCGCCGAGCGCGCCGGTGCGCTGCTGCGCGCCGCCGCGTGGATGCGCGAGCGGCGCGCCGCCTTGGCCGCGCTGGCCGTGCGCGAGTGCGCCAAGCCCTGGCCGGAGGCCGACGCCGACGTCTGCGAGGCGATCGACTTCCTCGAGTTCTACGCCCGCGCGGCGGTCGAGCTGCAGGGCGGCGGCGGCCCGCCGCTGCTGCAGGTCCCGGGCGAGCGCAACGCGCTGCGCTACGCACCGCGCGGCGTCTGCGCGGTGATCGCCCCGTGGAACTTCCCGCTCGCCATCCCGACGGGCATGACGGCGGCGGCGCTCGCCACCGGCAACACGGTCGTGCTCAAGCCCGCCGAGCAGGCGCCGGGCTGCGGGCTGCGCGTCGTCGAGGCGCTGCGCGCCGGCGGCGTGCCGGCCGGCGCGATCGCGCTGCTGCCGGGGGCGGGCGAGGCGGGCGCCGCCCTCGCCGCCAACCCCGACGTGGCGACGATCGCCTTCACCGGGTCGGGCGCGGTCGGCCTCGAGCTGCTGCGCACCGCCGCCGAGGTGGCGCCGGGCGCGCGCCACCTGACCCGCGTCGTCGCCGAGATGGGCGGCAAGAACTGCATCATCGTCGACTCCGACGCCGATCTGGACGAGGCGATCCCGGCGATCGTCGAGTCGGCCTTCGACTACGCGGGGCAGAAGTGCTCGGCCGCCGCGCGCGTGCTCGTCCACGAGTCGGTGCACGACGCGCTCGTCGAGCGCCTGGCGGGAGCGGTGGCGGGGCTGCAGGTCGGCCCGGCCGACGACTTCGGCACCGACGTGCCGCCGGTGGTCGAGCGCGAGGCGCAGGAGCGCGTGCGCCGCTACGCCGACCTCGCGGCGCGCACCGGCGAGATCTCGACCGGGATGAGCGACGTGCCCGCCGAGGGCTGGTACGTCGCGCCGGTCGTCGCCACCGGCCTGCCGGCGGACTCGCCGCTGCTGCGCGAGGAGATCTTCGGGCCGCTGCTGACGGTCGAGCCGGTGCGCGACGTCGACGAGGCCTGCGACCGCGTCGACGCGCTGCCCGTCGCGCTCACCGGCGGCCTGTTCTCGCGCAACCCGCGCACCGTCGCTCGGGTCATCGCGCGCACGCCGGTCGGCAACCTGTACGTCAACCGCTCGACGACCGGCGCGATGGTCGGCCGCCAGCCGTTCGGCGGCAACCGCCTGTCGGGCACCGGGACGAAGGCCGGCGGCCCGGACTACCTGCTGCACTTCGTCGAGCCGCGCGTCGTGACCGAGAACACGGTCCGCCACGGGCTCGTCGTCTGACCGCGCCTGCCGCGCGCGGGTACGCCGGACTGGTCGCGCCGGGCGAAATCTCGTCCGGGCGCGCCGCGGGCGGGTAGCGTACGCGCATGCCCGCACTCGACAAGCTCTCCCGTGTCGCCGACGTGACGTTCACGGTGGCGCGCCGTGCCGGATCGCTCGCCGTGTCGACCGTCCGCCAGGTGGCCGACATGACCCTCGAGCGCCGCGCCCGCAGCCGCGACCGGTCGACCGTCCGGCCACCCGCGTCGGGCCGGCCGGGATCGACCATGCCGGTGGCTCCGCCGCCGGCCGCGCGCACGCCCGATCCCCCGCCGACCGCCGCGGACGCACCCGTCCCCACTCCCGCCGCAGCCGCCGCTCCCGCGGAGCCGGAGCCGGAGGCGAACGGCGAGCACGTCGACCGCGACGCGGTCGTCGTCGCGGAGTTCGCCGACGAGGGCGCCGAGGACGGCGCCGGCGCGCAGATCCACGTCGGCGAGCCCTGGGAGGGCTACGGCAGCCTCACCGCCAAGGAGGTCAACGACCGCCTGGCCGCGGCCAGCTCGGAGTCGCTGGCCGTCGCCCGTCTCTACGAGACCGCCCACCGCAACCGCGTCACCGTCCTGCGGGAGATCGACCGCCGCCTGGCCGCGGCCGGCAGCGACTGAAGCTCAGCGCCGCTCCTGGCGCGTCACGCCGCGCCCCTCGTGCCAGGCCTCGATGACGAGGAACTCCGGCGGGTCGGGCAGTGAGACGACCGCCAGCTCGGTGATGTCGCAGCGAAACAGGTGCGCCGGACCGGGGCCGCCCTTGCCGCCGAAGACCCGTTCGCGCAGCGCCTCGTCGAGGCTCTCCTGCGCGCGGCCGGCGAGCTTCGCGTCGCCCTTCCACCCCGCGTCGGGGTCGGGCGAGCCGCTGTGCAGCGCGAAGCGCGGGTCGCGCTGCAGGTCGCGCGCCTTCAGCGACTGCCACATGCTGCCCAGCCACAGCTCGCCGTCGGCGAAGATCACCTCGCTGCCGCTGATCCGCGGCGAGCCGTCCTTGCGCAGCGTCGCGAGCGTCTTGTGCACGTACGCGTCGAGGAACTCGCGTGCGTGCGCGGTCAGCTCGGGAGCCTCGGCTTCGATCTCGCTCCAGGACGCCACGGGTGCAGCCTATGCGTTGCGGGTTTCGGCGCGGTGCGCTTCGCGCCGCGTGTGGGTTGATGCGCTTCGCACCGCGGCGTGCGTGTGGCGACGTGGTCAAGACGGCACCTCTGAGGGCATGAGTTCGGTCGGGTGCCCGCCGTCGTGCCGGGGCCGGCGTCCGTTCTCACGGTCGGGGCGCGCCGGGTACGGATACCGCACCGGGCGCGCCCCGATGCCGCTGTCCGCCGGGGTGTGTCGACTACGTCGCGCGGGCCGCGAGGTATTCGACACACCCCTGGCCACGGGACCGCCCGCGCCCCGGCCCAACGGCCGACACCCGCCACACTCACACCGCCCAGAGATGCCGTTCGCCGACGCTCACGCGAACGCCGGCACGCAGTGCACGAACCCCGCCCGCCAGCGCGGACGGCGGTCAGCCGCGCGCGCCGTTGCAGCTCGCCAGAAACCGCTCGTGCAGCCGCGTGTCGTCGCCGAGCTCCGGATGGAACGCCACCGCGACCACGTCGCCCTGCCGCGCGGCCACCGCATGCCCGTCGACCGACGCCAGGATCTCGACGTCGTCGCCGTGCGCCGCGATCCACGGCGCGCGGATGAAGACCGCGCGCAGCGGCGCGTCGCCGAGCTCGGCGATCGCGAGGTCGGCCTCGAAGGAGCGCACCTGGCGCCCGAAGGCGTTGCGCCGCGCCTCGATGTCCATCATCCCCAGGTGCGAGCGGTCGAGCATGATGAGCCCCGCGCACGTCCCGAGCACCGGGCGGTCGAAGGCGCGCAGCGGCTCGGCCAGCCCCTCGCGCTCGATGCCGAGCGTGATCGTCGTCGACTCGCCGCCGGGGATGATCAGGCCGTCGAGTCCGGTGAGGTCCTCCGGCACGCGCACCTCGCGCACCGCGGCCCCCAGCCCGTGCAGCATGCGCGCATGCGCAGCGAAGCCACCCTGCAGGGCGAGGACGCCGATGAGCGCCATCTGGTGCTCCGTCTCGGCTACCAGCCGCGCTGGGCGAGCAGCTGGTCGTCGCCGAGCGAGCGCGACTCCTGCGAGTCCATCGCGCCGCCGAGCCCCTCGGAGGCGCGCGCCACGCGCGCCGGATCGGCGAAGTGCGTGCAGGCCTCGACGATCGCCCGCGCGCGCCGCTCGGGGTCGGAGGACTTGAAGATCCCCGATCCGACGAACAGCCCCTCCGCGCCGAGCTGCATCATCAGCGACGCGTCGGCGGGCGTCGCGATGCCGCCCGCGCAGAACAGCACGACCGGCAGGCCGCCCTCGTGGGCGACGGCGCGCACGAGGTCCAGCGGGGCGCCGAGCTCCTTGGCGGCGGTCGGCAGCTCGGTCTCGTCGAGCGTGCCGAGGCGGCGGATCTCCGCGCGGATCGCGCGCATGTGGCGCACCGCCTCGACGATGTCGCCGGTCCCCGCCTCGCCCTTGGAGCGGATCATCGCCGCGCCCTCGCCGATGCGCCGCAGCGCCTCGCCGAGATTCGTCGCGCCGCAGACGAACGGCACCGAGAAGTCCCACTTGTCGATGTGGTTGTGCTCGTCGGCGGGCGTGAGCACCTCGGACTCGTCGATGTAGTCGACCTCCAGCGCCTCGAGCACCTGCGCCTCGGCGATGTGA
The DNA here is from genome assembly GCA_963742745.1 of uncultured Actinomycetes bacterium. Classification (GTDB taxonomy): domain Bacteria; phylum Actinomycetota; class Thermoleophilia; order Solirubrobacterales; family Solirubrobacteraceae; genus CADCVQ01. The sequence continues at coordinate 10,871 of CAVUND010000011.1, read as the reverse complement.
CCGATGCGCGCCTTGGCCATGACCGGGATCGTCACCGCCGTCTGGATCGACTTGATCATCGCTGGGTCGGACATCCGCGCGACGCCGCCGTCGCGGCGGATGTCGGCGGGCACGCGCTCCAGTGCCATGACCGCCACGGCGCCCGCGGCCTCGGCGATCTGCGCCTGCTCGGCGTCGACGACGTCCATGATGACCCCGCCCTTGAGCATCTCGGCCAGGCCGGCCTTGACGCGGAAGGTGGCTTCGTCTCGCACGAGGCCGATTCTAGTGGACCCCAGCCGCCCGCCCACCCCGCGCCGGGAGCACGCGGCCACGCGCGCTCAGCCCGGTTTGCTCGCCGCCAGGTACGCCACCGCGGAGCGCCGCAGGCGGTCGCCGGCTTCGATCGCCCGGCGCAGGTGGCCGACGAACTCGGCTCGCTCGACCTCGGTCAGCGCGGCCGCGATGCTCTCGCGCGCGGTCGGCGCGAGCGGGTTGGGGGCGCTGTCGAGCAGCGTCTGGATGCTGATCGCGTCGGCGTCCGCGCGCGTCTCGACGCCGATGTGGCACTCGAGGTGGATGCGCGAGAAGCTCGCCGCCTCCGCAAGGCGGACGAGGTCGCGGTCGTCGAAGTCGAGCATCGTCGCGGCCGCCGGATCGGAGATCTCGCGGTAGCTGCGCTTGACCTTGTCGGCGAGCTCGCTCACCGCGCTGACGTCGTAGCCCCAGAAGCGATCTGCGGCCTCCGGGTACATGAGCGAGTTGATCGGCTCGAAGAGCGAGATCCGCCCGCCCGGGCGCAGCACGCGGTACATCGCCGCGAAGGCTGCCGCCTTGTCGGCAACGTAGATGAGCACCGAGCGCGTCGTCACGACGTCGACCGAGGCGTCGGCGATCTCGGCGAGGTCGTCGGCCTGCGTCGAGACGAAGCGGGCGCGCGCGAGCAGGCCCAGCTCGGCGACCGCATCGTGGGCGTGCGCGAGCAGCGCGTCGGAGATGTCGGAGAAGATCACCGTTCCCTGCGGGCCGACGCGCGCCAGGGCCTCCAGGCCGATCAGCCCGTCTCCGGTGCCCACGTCGAGCAGCGTCGCGCCGTCGAGCGGCTCGGCGGACGCGAGCACGCGCTCGCGGACGGGTCCGAGCATGTCGAGGATCGCCGAGCGCTGACGCTCGTCGCCGGCGTCGCGGCGCTCGCGCAACCAGCGCGACCAGTGATCGGGCTCCACCGCCATCCGCTGAGCATGGCAGCGCAGGGCGCGCGGCCCCGCCCAGGCGCGGTCTACTTGAGCTTGAAGGCCTTGATGCGGTCGGCGTAGTCCTCGGCGTCGCGAGCGTAGACGCCGTAGGCGAGCGCCTGGACCATGCTGAGCAGCGCGGTGTGCGAGCGCACGTACGCCGGGCTGTTGGACGAGTAGTACAGCCGGATCTGGGCGAGCTTGGCGACCTCCGACAGTGTCGCGTCGGTGATCGCCATCGTGCGCGCCTTGCGGTGGCGGGCGAGCTTCATCGCGCGCACGACGAGCGGATGCGGGCGCCCGGCCGACAGGCCGATGACGAGCGTCTCGTCGTCGATCCGGCTCAGGCGCCCGAGCGCCTCCTGCGAGGGGCTGGCGACGATCTCGGCGCGCAGATCCAGCAGCATGAGCAGGTGGCGCAGGTAGGAGGCGAAGAAGGCCATCTGGTCGGTGCCGGCGACGAGCAGCCGCGGCGTCGTCGCGATCGCCTCGACGGCCGCCTCGATCTCGCTGCGCGAGACCTTGCGCGCGGTGTCCTCGACGTTGACGTGATCGGCCGCGAGCATCGTCTCGAACTCGTTCTGGTCAAGCGAGAACAGCGGCGCGACGCGGCTCGGGCCGTGGCTGATCGGCGGCTCGGCGTGGCGGCGGCGGTACTCGTCGCGAGCGGAGTGCTGCAGCTCGGGGTAGCCCTCGAAGCCGAGCGCCTGCGAGAAGCGCACGACGGTGCTCGAGGAGGTGTTCGCCCGGCGGGCGAGCTCCTCGGCGGTCTGGAAGGCGACCTCGTCGAGATGGTCGACGATGTACTGCGCGACATCCTTCTGCGAGCGCGAGAAGTCGTCGAATCGGGCCTGGATGTACGTGGAGAGCGACTCGGGGGTCGCCGCTTGAGTCGCGGATCGCTTCATGGACGACAGCCTGTTTCGACGGCGTGCGTCCCGTTTCCTTTCCGGCGCCGCGAACTGCGCGCAAACCAGCGGTTAAATACAGCGCGCCCGGCGGGGTCACACCGAGCGCGCGAAGCCGAGAGGGGAGGGGCGGCGGGGGATATGGACCGAACCAACTCTCGGCGGGTTCGAAAACAGGGTTTCCCGCGTGATCGGCGGCCAAACATGGATTCATAATCAAGACACCTTGCCGCTCGATTCGAAGCGGCGCAGCTGCGGATGCCGGCCCTCGGGCACGGTGTAGAAGGCGCGCCCATCGCGCGCGAGGGCGAGCGCCTCCCCCTGGCCCTCGACGAGCAGGAACGCGTCGGCGACGCAGGGCCGCCGGCGCAGCGCGTCGGCGACGCTCTCCCCCGCCCGCCGGCGCCAGGCGAACGCGCGGTCGTACGTGCGCAGCACGATCGTGCGCCCGTCGGCCGAGACGTCGCCCGCGGTCACGGCATCGCCCTCGTCGAGGCGCAGCGTCCCGGCGCGCCGCAGCGTCGTGACCGCGCGCGAGGACGGCCGCCGCGCGACGTAGATGCCACCGCGAGGCCCGAAGCTCTTGGAGACGATGACGATCGACCCGTTCGAGCGGTCGAACAGCAGCGCCTCGGCATCACGCGCGCCGTCGGGATAGCGCAGCTCGTAGCGCGCCGCCGGCGACACGGACGTGGCGCCGGCGGGCGGCTCGCTGACCTTGATGACCGTGACCGAGGCACGCTGGGCGAGGTTGTCGCCGATGTCGCCGACGAGCAGCGTTCCCGTGCGGCCGGCCGCGATGTCCTCCCAGTCGAAGTTCTCCGCGCCGGCGACCGCGACGTCCGCGAAGCGACGGCCGGCGGTCGTGAAGCCGATCAGCGCCGCGGGGTTGCCCGAGTCGTTGAGGCCCCACAGGACGCTGCGGCGAACGGTCGACGCGACGAGCCCCGAGAGCTCCGTCGCGGCGCCCGATGCGACGCGGCCGGTGACGCGCACCCGTAGCGTCCCCTCGCACAGCGCCGGCGTACGTGAGACCGCCGCCTGCGCCTGCCCCTCATCCCCACCGGACGCCCCCGCGGAGCGGTCACCCTCGCCGCCGCAGCCGGCGAGCGTCGCGAGGAGCAGCGCTGCGACCGCCCAACCGGCCGCCGCCGGCTTCGCCGCCACCGCCGCCGTGGCCGGGCGCCGCCGGGCGAACAGCTCAGATCCCCAGGCGCGCCACGGTCTCCCGCGCGCGCCTGACGCGCTGATCCTTCTCGACGTGCGTATCGGGCATTTCGGTCATCTCGACGAGCGACAGCACGTCGCGGGCGAGTTGCTCCTGCATCGCCAAGGCGCCCTCGGCGACGTCCTCGAGTTGCTCGCGCGTCAGCGAATCGGCCTGGTCTCCAACCATCCTGCGCAGAAAGAAGCCCATCTGATCGCCTGCCCTAGCTCGAGTTGCACCGTCGTGTCCGTGATTATGCCGCGCTGCGCTGCCCACCGGCGCGCGAGGTACCGTCCCGCCTGCGGGGCAGTAGCTCAGTTGGTCAGAGCAGCCGACTCATAATCGGTTAGACGGAGGTTCGAGTCCTCCCTGCCCCATCGCTGCACCACGCACGCGCCCGCTTGCGTCATCTCCTCCAGCGCGCGGTCGCCGTCGCCGGGCTCGACGTCGACGGCGGCGATCGCCTCGCGCAGGACCGTGACCTCGAAGCCGGCGTCGAGCGCGCCGCGCACGGTCGCCTTGACGCAGTAGTCCGTCGCCAGGCCGCCGACCACGACGTGCGTGATGCCGGCGTCGCGCAGCAGCGCGGCGAGGCCGGTGTCGCCGTCGAAGCCCGAGTAGGCGTCGGCGTCGAGCGCCGTGCCCTTGTCGATCACGGGCCCCGGCAGGGCGGCGATCGCCGGATGCAGCTCGGCGCCGGGCGTGCCGGTCACGCAGTGCGGCGGCCACGGCCCGCCCTGCGCGGCGAACGAGCAGTGCCCCGCGGGATGGGCGTCGCGCGTCTTGACGACGAGCGCGACGTCGCGCGCGGCGCTGACGAGCGGCGCGACGACGGCGTCTCCCCCGGCCACGCCGAGCGCGCCGCCCGGCAGGAAGTCGTGCTGGACGTCGACGGCGATCAGGGCCGTCCGAGCGGTCTGTGCGGTCATGGCGTGCTCCTCCACTGGATCATCATCCGTGCCCGCCGCCGTCAGGTGCTCGCGCAGGGCGAGCAGGCGCGGCGAGCGCTCGAGCGCCGGCGGCCGGCGGCTCTGGGTCCGCGCGCGCTCGGCGGCGGCGTGCGCGCGGTCGGCGGCGAGGTCCGGCGCCTGCGGCGTGCGCTGCCCGCCGCGCATGACCTCGACGAGCAACGGCTCGCCGTCGACGGTCTCGTCGGCCAGGTGCAGGACGTGCGTGCCGTCCTCGCGGCGCGTCACCTGGTGTGCGCCGGGGTCGTTGACCTTGCCCGGCGAGAGCTTCATCGTGAAGCGCAGCGCCGGATCGTCCTCGGCGGGTTGCTCGGAGAGCTTGTAGACCGCGCTCAGCGGCTCGCCGCCGCGCAGCTGCGAGCCCACCCCGAAGGCGTCGGCCGGTACGCCCTCGGCGACGAACGCGGCGATCCGGTCGGCGTCGAGGTCGCCGGTGAGGATGATCTTCGTGTCGGTCAGCCCGGCGTCGTCGAGCCGCTCGCGCGCAGCGATCGCGAGGGCCCCCAGGTCGCCGGAGTCGATCCGGATCGCCTTCAGGCACGCGCCGGTCAGCGCCTGGGCGCGGATCGCGCGGCGCACGCCCTCCGGCGTGTCGTACGTGTCGACGAGCAGCGTCGCGCCGCCGGGACGCGCGCGGAGCTGGTCGGCGAAGACGCGCGTCTCGCCGGCGCGGCCGCGGGCCATGACCTTGGCGTGGGCCATCGTGCCGGTCGCCGGGATGCCGAGATCGCGCGCGGCCGCGGTCGTGGCCGTGCCGGCGAAGCCCGCCAGGTACGCCGCGCGGGCGGCGCCGTGCGCCGCGCCCAGGCCGTCGAGGCGGCGCATCGAGAAGTCCCACACCGGCCGGCCGGCGGCGGCGCGCACGATCTGCGTCGCGTTCGTCGCGATCCGGACGGGATAGTTGACGCACGCCAGCAGCGCGGACTCGACCAGCGTGGCCTCAAAGCGCGTCGCCGCGAGGCGCAGCAGCGGCGTCACGGCCGGCACGATCGTCCCCTCGCGGATCGCCCAGACGCTGCCGTCGAAGCGCAGGTCACGCAGCCGCGCGAGCACCGGCGCGTCGAACGTGACCGGGTCCTGCTCGGCGAGCCAGTCCAGATCGAACTCGGCGAAGTGCATGCCCTCCAGGAACGCCAGCGCCTCCTCGATGCCCGCCACGGTGAGCGCACGGTCGCTGCGCGCCGAGAGCTCGAACGTCACGACATCGTCGGCCGTCCCCTCGTGGAGGTAGTCGGCCGCCATCGTCAGGCAGTACAGGTCGGTGAGCAGCGCGTCGTGAGCGGTCATGGATTATTGGCGGATCGACCAGAACTCGGTGGCCGAAGGATACCAGCCGCACCCGCGCATCCGCGCGGCCGGCGCCGGCGGGCGCCTACTTGACGCGCTCGACGGCGCGCGCGAGCTCGCCGACGGAGAAGACGCCCTCGAAGCGCGCAGCGACCTTGCCGCGACGGTCGATGACGAAGGCCCACGGCTCCGTCGGCAGGCGCCACGCCAGGACCTGCTGGCGGTAGGGCTTGCCGGGATCGTTGTCCTGGAAGATCTCCTGCTGGATGAACGTCACGCCCTTGCCGTTCTGGGCGCGCACCTGCTCGGCGATGTCGACGACCGGCCCGCACGTGCGCGACTGGCACAACGCCGGCGTCGCGAACAGCAACACGACCGGCTTCTTGCCGACGACCTCGGCGAAGTCGGTATCGAGCATGTCGCGCGGCGGCGGGACGCGCGTCGAGAGCCTCGTCAGATCGCCGCCGACGTCGGCACCGGTCTGCGTGTGGACCTTGATCGCGCGACCGCCGACCTTGGGCGGGCCGCCCTTCTCCCCGATCGGCAACGCGCCGATCGGCTCGGCGACGACGAGCCGCCCGTCGAGGCGCACGAGCCCGATCGCGATGTGCGGACCGCGCGAGCCGTAGACGGCGTCGGCGACGTAGAACGTGTCGCCGCTGGCGAGGTCGGAGTCCGTCTGCGCGCTGCGATAGCGCGTGTCGACGTCGAGCGACTCCTTGCGCGCGGCGAACGGGCCGCGCAGCTGCGTGCCGTCGGGCTTGGCGGTGTAGACCGCCACCGCGGAGACGTCGATCTGCTTGTTGGCGCGATCGACGATCACAAAGCCCAGCCGGTTGCGCCCGGGCTGCTGGCCCTTGGCGCTGGAGACGTTGAGGATCGCGCCGTGCGGCAGGTCGGCGATCAGCTCGTCGAGCGTCTTGCCCGTCACCGACGGGAAGTCCGCGGGAGCGGCGGCGGGCGGTTGCGGGGGAGCGGGCGCCGCCCCGCCGTCATCGTCAGAACCGCACGCCGACAGCACGACGGCCGCCGCCAGCAAGGACACGAGCAGGCGAGCCATGGGCGGGATGCTAGTGGTCGTCGGCGGCGCCGCGCGCCGTCTGCGCAGGCCGTAACGCGGGCACAACGACCGGGCGCTCACGTGATTGGATAAGACCATGCAGAGCGCGCGAGCGGCGATCGTGACCGGAGCCTCGAGCGGGATCGGCCTCGCCGTCGCGCGCATGCTCGGCGAGCATGGCCACGCCGTGACGCTCGTCGCGCGGCGCCCCGAGAAGCTCGAGGCCGCCTACGAGCAGCTGCGTGGCGAGGGCCTCGAGGTCCAGCGGGCCGCCGCGGACGTCGGCGACGAGGCCGACGTCGTGCGCGCCGTCGCGGCCCACCGCGACGCCTACGGGCGCCTCGACGTGCTCGTCAACAACGCCGGGGTCGGGATCGGCGCGCCCATCGGCGAGCTCAACACGAAGCGCATGGACATCCAGCTCGCGACGAACCTGCGCTCGATCCCGCTGTTCTACCGCGAGGCGCTGGTCATGCTGACCGCGGCGGGCGCCGAGCACCGCAACGCGCTCGTCGTCAACACGGCGTCGATCGCCGGCAAGTCGGGCCAGGCCTGGCTGAGCATCTATTCGGCGACGAAGTTCGGCGTCGTCGGCTTCACCCAGGCGATGAACAAGGAGCTCAGCGGGCTGGGCATCAAGTCGACCGCGCTGTGCCCCGGCTTCGTCGACACGCCGATGGCGGACTTCGTCAAGGGCCATATCGCGGCCGACGAGATGATCCAGACGTCGGACATCGTCGCCGCCGTGGCGATGCTGCTGTCGCTCACGCCGGGCTGCGTGGTTCCGGAGATCGTCTTCGAGCGACCCGGCGGCGGGCCGCTCGCGTGACGGGGCTCGGCGGTCGACTCAGAGGCGCCGCCGAGCGATGAGGTGCCGGTCGCCATGCGGGTGGCGACCGGCGGGCAAGGCGGACGGCGTCAGCGGGTGAGCTCCGTCTCGGCGGCGTCGAAGTCGAACTCGCCGGCGGGAGCCTCGGGCTCGGTGGCCGGCGCCCGGCCGAAGTCCTCCGGCAGGACGAGCGTCTGCTCGAAGAGCCAGTCGATCCCGAGATCGTCGGCCTCGCGGCTGCGGCGGTTGCGGGCGGCCGACTTGTGCTCGTCGATCGCCTCAGTGAGATCGAGGTGCCCGCCGGTGATGCGCAGGCGGCGCTTGCGGCGCGGTGCCGGCGTCTGCGCCTGCTCGACGACCGGCGGCGACTGCGCGGCGATCTCGGCCTCCCGGTGGCGCGCCTGGACGATCGCCATGTGCTCGGCGATCGCGTCGGAGAGCACGTTGGGCATCGGCTCCAGGCTGGCCTCGATCTCCTCGCAGAGGATCTGGACCTCGTACGGGGTCGCCTCGCGGATGATCGAGCGGCCGTAGACGCCGGTGAACTTGTCCCACGCCTCGGGGAAGGTGCAGCACGATGTGCGCCCGCCCTCGCGGTGGGCGACGAGCATCGGGCAGGCGCCCTGGCCGGAAGCGGCGAAGGCGCCGGTGATCACGGTGTTGTTGCCGAGACCGTGCAGCATCGCCTTGCGAGTGCGCTCGGGCAGGACGTCGATAGACCGTCGAAGTTCTGCACGGGCCTGTTCGCGGGGCGTTGCCATAGGGTCTCTCCTGTCGTCGGGGCTCGGCCACCGTATGTCAGGCCGTCTTGCGCAGCAACCGAACTCCTGTCGTTGAAAGGGATCTTGCAGAAGTGAAGCTCGGCGTGCACATCGGATATTGGGGTCTGGGCCTGTCCTCCGACGATCAGCGCGAGATCGTCCAGGAGGCCGAGCGGCTGGGCTACGCCTCCGTCTGGGCCGCCGAGGCCTACGGGTCGGACGCTGCCACGATCCTCGGCTGGCTCGCCGGGCTGACGTCGACGATCGAGCTCGGCTCGGCGATCTTCCAGATGCCGGCGCGCAGCCCGGCGATGACCGCGATGACCGCCGCGACCATCGACCAGCTCTCCGGCGGGCGCATGCTGCTGGGCATCGGCTCGTCGGGTCCACAGGTCGCCGAGGGCTGGCACGGCCAGCGCTTCGCGCGCCAGATGCAGCGCACGCGCGAGTACGTCGCGGTCGTGCGGATGGCGCTCGCCCGCGAGCGCCTCGTCTTCGACGGCGAGACGCTGACGCTGCCGCTGCCTGACGGGCCGGGCAAGGCGCTGAAGCTCACGATCGCGCCGGTCCAGGAGCGGATCCCGATCTACCTCGCCGCGATCGGCCCCAACAACACGCGCCTGGCGGGCGAGATCGCCGACGGCTGGATCCCGACGCTCTTCTCGCCCGAGCACGTGGCCGAGTTCCGGCCGCTGCTCGAGGAGGGGGCCGCCCGCAGTGGCCGCTCGCTGGAGGGCTTCGACATCGCGCCGCAGGTCAACGTCTTCGTCACGGACGACCTCGCGGCCGCGCGCGACGCGATGCGCCCGTTCATCGCGCTCTACGTCGGCGGGATGGGCTCGCGCGAGAAGAACTTCTACAACGCCCTCGTGCAGCGCTACGGCTTCGAGGACGAGGCGCGCAAGGTGCAGGACCTCTACCTCGACGGCAAGCGCACCGAGGCGATGGCGGCCCTCTCGGACGAGCTCATCGATGCCGTTTCCCTGTGCGGCCCGGCCGACCACGTCCGCGAGCGCCTGGCGGTCTTCCGCGACGCCGGCGTCGGCACGCTCGGCGTCAGCCCGCTGGCCTTCACGAAGGGCGACCGGCTCGAGCAGCTGCGCCTCATCGCGGAGCTGGCGGGCTGACGCCGCACAGGATCCTGCTCGGCGCGTTCGGCGACCCCGGGCACGCCTTCCCGATGATCGCGCTCGGCCGTGAGCTCAGCCGCCGCGGGCACACCGTCACGCTGCAGACCTGGCGGCGCTGGCAGCCCGACGTCGAGCGCGAGGGAATGACCTTCGCGGCCGCGCCGGAGTACCACGTCTTCCCCACGCGCGAGAAGCCGCTGAGCCCGTATCAGGCCGTCGAGCGCGCGACACGAGAGACCGTCGCGCTCGTGCGGGAGATCGCGCCCGCGGTCGTCATCTCCGACATCCTCACGCTCGCGCCGGCCCTCGCCGGAGAGCTCGAGGGCGTGCCGGTCGGGACGGTCATCCCCCATCTCGACCCGCGCATGCCGCCCGGCAGCGCACCGTACTCCTGCGGCGCTCGGCTGCCGCGCACGCGCGCGGGCCGCGCGCTGTGGCGCGGCGCCGACCCGCTGCTGCGCCACGGCCTGCAGCTCGGCCGCGCGCAGCTCAACGAGACGCGCCGCCGGCTCGGCCTGCCCGCGCTCGAGCGCGTCCACGGCGGCATCAGCGAGCAGCTCACGCTCGTCGCGACGTTTCCCCAGCTCGAGTACCCGCGCGCGTGGCCGGCCGGCACGCACGTCGTCGGGCCCCTGATGTGGGAGCCGCCCGCACCCGACGTCGGGCTGCCGCCCGGCGCCGACCCGCTCGTGCTGATCGCCCCGTCGACGTCGCAGGATCCCGGCCAGACGCTGCTGCGGGCGGCGCTGGAGGGTCTCGCCGGCATGCCGGTCCGCGTGCTTGCGTCCGCCAACCGCCAGATCCCGGCCGGCGTCGCGGTGCCCGCCAACACCCGGCTCGTCGACTGGGTCTCGTACGCGCGCGCGATGCCGCAGTGCGAGCTGGTGGTCTGCCACGGCGGGCACGGCACCGTGGCGCGCGCGCTGGCCAGCGGCTGCGGCGTCGTGATCGTGCCCGCGGCGGGCGACATGAACGAGAACGCCGCCCGCGTCGACTGGGCCGGCGTCGGCGTGCGCCTGCCGGGCCGTCTGGTCGGCGCCCGCGGGCTGGCGCTCGCCGTCGGCCGCGCGCTGGCCCGGCCGCGGCTGCGCGCGGGCGCTCGCGGGCTGCAGGCCTGGGCGGCGCGCCACGACGGGCCGGCGCGCGCCGCCGAGCTCGTCGAGCGGTTCGCGGCCGCGCCGCGCTAGTAGTGGGACCTCAGGAGTGCGTGGTGCGGGCGATGAGCGTGCCGGCGGTACGCCGCACGCCGCTGCGCCCGGCCCCGTCGGTCGTGACGGCATACGCGCGCACGAGCATGCGACCGGTGCGGTTGAGCAGCACGCGGTCCAGGCGGGAGAGCGCCATCGTCAGCGTGCGCGACGCGCCGGCGGCGAGCGTGAAGTTGCGCTGCCCGAGGCGGCGCTCGCGGCGCAGCGCCTTGATCTTCGAGCGCAGGTTGGGCCGGCTGAAGATCGTCACCCGCCCCTTGCAGCTGCTCGCCTGGCGCGGGCAGGAGACCGTGACGAGG
>CAVUND010000010.1:0-32521 GCA_963742745.1 uncultured Actinomycetes bacterium | reverse complement strand
CCCGACGGCGACACGTTCGCGCCGGTGCGCGTGCGCGTCGTGGTGCGCGACGCGATCGAGGTCGGGCCGCGCCAGCGTGACCGCGTCCGCGCCGGCGCGCGCGCCGAGGCCGAGCTCGCCGCTCCGGCCGACGTCGAGCTGTGGTCGGCCGGGCCGGGCGAGTACCGCGGGCCGCTGGCTCGTCGCCAGGGCAAGCCGATGCGCCCCGACGTCGCCGCCGCGTTCGACCGGATGCACGAGGCTGCCCGCCGCGACGGCGTCTCGCTCCTCGTCGTGAGCGGCTTTCGCTCCAACGCCGAGCAGGCCGAGCTGTTCGCCCGCCATCCGGATCCCAAATGGGTGGCGCCGCCCGGCCGGTCGCTGCATCGCCTCGCCACGGAGCTCGACCTCGGACCACCGGCGGCCTACGCGTGGCTGGCGGCCAATGCTGAGCGCTTGCATTCGTTCAGCGTTATTCATGGGAACCCTGGCACTACGGATTCACCCTCAACGCGGGGACCACCTCGGTCGGGTTCACCACAAAGCCGAGCGGGGCGGACGGTGAGACGACCCGCTCGCTGCCGTCTTCGTGCCGGCGGCGTACGCGCGGCCGCTGGCGCAGGCGGCGCAGCGCTGGAACGTCTCGGCGGGGCTGCTCGCCGCGCAGCTCATGGCGGAGTCGAACTTCAACCCGTTCGCGGTCTCCAGCACCAGCACTCAGGGGATCGCGCCAGTTCATGCCCGCGACGGCCAAGGCGATCGGCCTCGACAACCCGCTCGACGCCGAGGCCTCGATCGACGCCCAGGCGCACCTCATGCGCGACCTCCTGCGGCAGTTCGGCTCGGTTCCGCTTGCGCTCGCGGCGTACAACGCCGGGGCCGGCACGGGTCGCTGCCTGCGGCTGTGTCCCGCCGATCCCCGAGACGCGCGGCTATGTCGCGCGAATCCTCGGCCTGCTCGGTGGCGCGGGCGAGGCCGTGGCCGGCGGCGGACTGGAGGTGCGCCTCGTGAGCTGAGCGCTGGATGCCCATGAGGGTTGCCCTCCAAGGTGCATTGTCGGACAAATTCCGGGCGGCGATGTCCGTGCCGCGCTCGGCGAGCCCGAATGCATTTCGAGGCGAAAGCGGCAGGCTTACCGTCACGCCCGAAACTTGCGCTCGGCCGGGTTGACTCGGAGCTTTCGCCCTGGGAGGGTCGTATCAGCGACTCGGGTAGCCGCGGTCGCGCCGAAGGAAGGCTCGGTCATGTCTGGGAAGATTCGACGGTGGCTCCGGTCATCGATCATGCTCGTTGGTGGGCTGCACTCGATCGTGGCGTGCGCCGGAGTTGTGACGGCCGCCGCCCTCGCCGCCGGATGCGGCGGCTCCAACGACGAGTCCTCCGACAAGGCGTCCCTCCCGGCGAAGGCTCAGGCGGTCAGAAGGTCGAGCTGCCGGACGGCCGCATCGCGTTCCGCCGCTACCTCGACGGCGCGCAGACCCACGGCGCGATCTTCACCATCAACCCCGACGGCACCGGCGAGAAGCAGCTCACGGATCCTCCAGAAGGGGTCGTTGACGACCAGCCGGACTGGTCCCCCGACGGCACGCAGATCGCCTTCGAGCGGTGCAGCGAGGACGAGCCGTGCTGGGCCTACACCGTCCCCGCCGACGGCGGCAAGCCTGAGAAGGTACGAGCACGGTGCACCCTCAAGCCGATCTGCGACCTCGCATCCCCTGCCTGGACCCCCGACGGCAACCTTGTCGTGAACCTCGCCCAGGGCCGCGAACGCGAGGTCGGCGGCGAGGGGCAGATCCAGCACTCGTCACTCGCACTGCTCGATCTCAAGCGTGGCACGCAGAAGACGTTCATCCGCCGGACCGGCTGGCCCGGCGACACTCAGACGCCCGCGATCTCCCCCGACGGACGCACGATCGTCTACAAGCGCTGGAACTCGCAGCTGAGCAAGCAGCCCCCAAGGGGGCCTATGGGATGTTCGTCGTCAAGCTCGACGGCTCCGGCAACCGGCAGCTCGCGCCTTGGGAGCTCGGCGGCGGCGACCATCCCGTGTTCTCGCCGGACGGCCGGATCCTCTTTCGCACCTACGAAGAGGACGAAAGCAAACAGTTCCAACTTCTGGACCGTCGGACCAGACGGCGAAGGCCTCAAGCAGCTCACCCACTTCAAGGACGGCACGCTTGTCCTCTCCACCTCATACTCGCACGACGGCACCTGGATCGTGCACGCCACGAACGGCGAAGCCGAGGAGGCCGACATATTCGTCATGCGCGCGGATGGCACCGGCAACAGAGCCGTCACGCGCACCGAGTCGTGGGATAGCGCGCCGGATTGGGGACCAGCGGGCTCGTGACCTGACACCGACGCTGCTTCGAGGCAAGGCAGGGTCACCGCCCATTGACGGCTAACGCGAACCCTGGCACTACGGATTCACCCTCAACGCGGGGACCACCTCGGTCGGGTTCACCACAAAGCCGAGCGGGGCGGACGGTGAGACGACCCGCTCGCTGCCGTCATTCGTGCCGGCGGCGTACGCGCGGCCGCTGGCGCAGGCGGCGCAGCGCTGGAACGTCTCGGCGGGGCTGCTCGCCGCGCAGCTCATGGCGGAGTCGAACTTCAACCCCTTCGCGCGGTCGCCGGCCGGGGCGCAGGGGATCGCGCAGTTCATGCCGGGCACCGCGCAGGCGATGGGGCTGCGCGACCCGTTTGACGCGGCGGCGGCGATCGACGCCCAGGCGCACCTCATGCGCGACCTCCTGCGCCGCTTCGCCTCGGTGCCGCTCGCGCTCGCCGCCTACAACGCCGGGCCGGCGCGCGTCGCCGCCTGCGGGTGCGTCCCGCCGATCGCCGAGACCCGCGGTTACGTCGCGCGGATCCTCGGGCTGCTCGGCGGGGCGGGCGAGGCCGTCGCGGGCGGGGGGCTGGAGGTGCGCCTTGTGCGCTGAGTCGCTCGAGCCGGCCACCGGCCATCCGTCCAGCGGACTGGATCCGAGCGGCGTCCGCGCCGATACTCCCGCAGCACTTGGCGGAGCCCTGACGCGTCGGGTGAGGCCGAGGGCAAAGTGCACGGGCGCCCCGGTTACGGCCGGGGCGCGCGTCGCTTCATCGGGCGATCCGGCGACACCACGCCGAACCGGTTGCCGGACGCACCGTTGCTCCGCTATGAGGAGCATCGGTCGACGTAATTATGTGCCTGCAAATGGCGGGCTTTCAAGTTTCGTCGCGCAAAAGTCGATGCTTGAGCATCGTCTCCGGCATGCGCCCCTCGTTCCCTGCCGCCACCGAGCGACCCAGCCGCCGCCCTGGCGTTCGCCTCCTGCGCGCCTACGCACGGCAGATCGCCGCCCAGCTTCCGAAGGGCCGTCTGCTACCCGACGCGGTCTGGCGCCGGCGCCACCGCTCGATCGCGCTGCTGCTCTGGCTGCACGTCCCGGCGCTGCTGGCCTTCGCGGTCGCGCGCGGCTACGGGGTGCTGCACTCGACGTCGGAGATGCTGCTCGTCATCTCGCTGGCGATCGTCGCGAGCATCCCGCGCCTGGGCCGCGGCCCGCGCTCGGCCGCGGCGGCGCTCGGCCTCGTCTCCTGCTCGGCGCTGCTCATCCACTTCTGGGCTGGGCAGGCCGAGGGGCACTTCCACTTCTTCGTCGTCGTCTCGCTGCTGATCCTCTACCAGGACTGGCTGCCGTTCCTCATCGCGATCGGCTTCGTCGTGCTGCACCACGGCGTGCTCGGGTCGGCGCTGCCGCACGAGGTGTTCCCGGGGGAGACGGCGGTCGGCCAGCCGTGGTCGTGGGCGTTCATCCATGGGGCGTTCATCCTCGCCGCGTCGGCCGCCAACATCGTCTCCTGGCGCGCCACCGAGCAGTTGCTGCGCGACCCGCTGACCGGCCTCGCCGGCCGCGCGATCATGCTCGACCGCCTGCGCCTGGGCCTGCGGCGCGCGCGCCGCAAGGGCCTGCACGCCGGGGTCATCTTCCTCGACCTCGACCGCTTCAAGGTGCTCAACGACTCGCTCGGTCACGCGGCGGGCGATCGCGTCCTCGTCACGGCCAGCCAGCGCCTGCGCGAAGCCGTCCGCGCCAACGACACCGCCGTGCGCTTCGGTGGCGACGAGTTCGTCATCGTCTGCGAGGACCTGCGCGACGTCGACGAGGCGATCGTCGTCGCCGAGCGCCTCATCGCCGGCCTGCGCGAGCCCTACGTCGTCGACGGCCAGGAGATCGTGCTCACCGTCTCGGCCGGCATCGCGGTAGGCGGACGCGCGGAGGAGCGCAGCGCCGAGGACCTCATCCGCGACGCCGACGCCGCGATGTACCGCGCCAAGGAGAACGGCAAGGACCGCTACGTCGTCTTCGGCGAAGAGATGCGCACGCGCGCGCTCACGCGCCTCGCCGACGAGGTCGATATCCGCCGCGCGCTCCCGCGCGGGGAGTTGCGCGTGCGCTACGAGCCCCAGTTGTCCCTCGGCAGCGGCCGCGTCCTTGCGCTCGAGGCGCGCGTGCACTGGGAGCACCCGACGCGCGGGCTGCTCGGCCCGCGCGACTTCGAAGCCGTCGCCGCGGAGACCGGCATGGTGGTGCCGATCGGCGAGTGGGCGATCGCCGAGGCATGCGGCCAGCTCGTCGGCTGGCGGCAGGCGGGCGCCTCGCCGGGCCTCGTCGTGTCGATCAACATCTCCACCCAACAGCTCGCCGACGACGGCCTGCCGGCGTCGATCGAGCGGGTGTTGCGGACGACGGGCGTCGAGCCCTCGGCGCTGTGCCTGGAGGTCCCCGAGGCGGCGGTCATGGCCGATCCGCGTGCCGCCGTGGCCGCGCTCGAGCGCCTGCGCGCCGTCGGCGTGCGCCTCGCGCTGGACGGCTTCGGTACCGGCCATCTCTCGATGAGCTGCCTGCGCCAGCTGCGCTTCGACACGCTCAAGCTCAATCGCGTCTACGTGCGCGACCTCGAGCAGACCGGCGGCGACGCCGTCCTGCGCGGGATCGTCGATATGGCGCACGCGCTCGGCAGCGAGGTCACCGCCAAGGGCGTCGCGACGGGCTCCCAGCTGCGGGCGCTGCGGGCGATCGGCTGCGACGCCGCCCAGGGCCCGCTGCTCGCAGCTCCCGGGCGACCGGGCGAGATCGGCCGGCTGGTCGTCGCGCCGCCGCGCCCGCGGGAGCGGCGGCCCGCGCTGCCCGTCAGCGTCTGAGCCGCCGCACGCCCGTCAGGACGGCGCCTGAGCCGCGGCGCCGGGCTTCGCCCAGGCTGCGCGCGGATCGGGCAGCGGCGTGAGCCGGGCGGCGATCTCCTCGCGGCGCGGCTCGAGGAAGGGCGGCAGGATGAGCTTCGTGCCGAGCTCCTCGACGGGCCCATCGACGGTGAAGCCGGGCTCGCGCGTAGCGAGCTCGTAGAGGACGCCGCCGGGCTCGCGGAAGTACAGCGAGTGGAAGTAGTGACGGTCGACGTAGCCCGAGTTGGGGATCCCCGCCGCGGTCACGGACTCGATCCACTTCGGCATGTCGGCGTCGGTCGTCGCCCAGGCGATGTGGTGCACCGTGCCCGCGCTCTGGCGGCCGCGCTCGCCCGGCGCCGGGTCCCAGGCGATCCACCCGCCGCGCCGCTCACCGCGCAGCTCGAACGCCGCGCCCTCGCCGTCGCCCTCGCCGGCGTCCCGCCGCACCGCGCCCATCAGCCGCTCGAGCACGAGCGCGCTGTCGTCAGGACGGAAGCTGTACGCCCGCACGCCCTCGAACCCCTGCAGCGCCAGCGCCGCCGGGATCTCGGGATGCTCGGCGATGAGCGGCTCGTCGCCGGAGCTGTCGACGATCAGCTCGTGCGCCAGCCCCTCCGGGTCGGCGAAGAGCAGCGCGTCGCCGTCACGCTGCGTCGCCGCCCCATCGTCGCCCAGGCGCGCCGCCCAGAAGTCGATCGCCTCCGGCGACGCGACCCGCCAGACGATGCGGTGGACCATGCCCGCGCCGGCGCGACCGGGGATCGCCCCCGGGTACTCGAAGAACGTGAGGTCGGCACCCGGCTGGGCGTTCTCGTCGCCGTAGAACAGGTGATAGACGCTCGGATCGTCCTGGTTGACGGTCTTGGCGGTCATCCGCAGGCCGAGGACCCGCGTGTAGAAGTCGACGTTGCGCGGGGCGTCGCCCGTGATCGCGGTGATGTGATGGATGCCGTCGAGGTTCATGGTGGTCCTTTGCGTTGCCTGATCTTCACTATACCAAAGTAGTTGCGCCCGCAACCATTCTCGAACGACCGGGGCGAAGTCTCTACCGCGTCGTCTCCGCAGCGCACCGGCATCCATGCGCTCTGCGACCATGCGCAGCCAATGACCGCCGACGCCTCACCACGCCTGGACGACACTGCGCCTCTGCACGCCGTGATCATGGCCGGCGGCCGCGGCAGTCGCCTGGCGCCCTACACCACGGTCCTGCCCAAGCCGCTCATGCCGCTCAGCGACCGACCGATCCTCGACGTGCTCCTGCGCCAGCTCGTGCACGCGGGCGTCGAGCACATCTCGATCTCCGTCGGCCACCTCGGCGGCCTGATCGAGGCGTGGGTGCGCCACGAGCGCGACTACGGCGTTCCCATCCACTTTGTCTACGAGGACGAGCCGCTCGGCACGGCGGGCGCACTGCGCAACATCGAGCGCCCGCCGAGCACGTTTCTGGCGCTCAACGGCGACGTGCTCATGACGCTGGCGTTCGGCGACCTGCTCGCGTTCAGCCGCCAGGTTGGCGCGAGCGCCACGCTGGCGGTCCAGCGCCGCGACGTCGGCGTCGACTACGGCGTCGTGCGCTTCGACGAGCGCGGTCATCTCGAGGGCCTCGACGAGAAGCCGAACCTGCACTTTCACTGCAGCATGGGCGTGTACGCGCTGGAGCCGGAGGTCTGCGACATGATCGGGGAGGGCGAGTCGATCGACTTCCCCGACCTCTTCACACGCATCACCTCCGCCGACGGCGTCGTCGGCGTCTACCAGCACGACGGCTACTGGCGCGACATCGGAAACCGCGACGACTACGAAGCGGCCATCAGCGACTTCGCGGCCGATCCGTCACGCTTCATCGGCGGCGATGGTGGCGCCGGCGGCAGCGCGATCTCCGCGGCCGCCCGCGCGAGCAGCTGACCCCTCGCAGGCACGGCCGACCCCAACCCCCGTCCAGGAGCGTCGATCATGAGCGCGAGCAGCCAGTTGCACAGCCCAGGAGCTCACCCCCGGTGACGGCCTGGAGCGGACGCCGGGTGCTCGTCACCGGGGCCGAGGGCTTCATCGGAAGCCACCTCACCGAGGAGCTGCTGACGGCCGGAGCCGAGGTGCGCGCGCTCGTGCACTACAACCCGTTCGGCCGCTGGGGCTGGCTGCACGAGCACGGCGGCGACATCGACATCATGGCCGGCGACGTGCGCGACGCCGAACGCGTCGCGAAGGCGGCCGAGGGCGTCGACGTGATCTTCCACCTCGCCGCGCTCGTCGGGATCCCGTACAGCTACGAGGCGCCCGAGAGCTACCTGCAGACCAACGTGGTCGGCACGCACAACCTCCTCTCGGCCGGACGCCGCGCCGGGGTCTCGCGCTACGTCCAGACGTCGACGAGCGAGGTCTACGGCAGCGCGCTGCGGGTCCCGATCGACGAGGAGCACCCGCTGCAGCCGCAGTCGCCGTATTCGGCGTCGAAGATCGGTGCGGACATGCTCGCGCTGAGCTTTCACCACTCCTTCGAGTTCCCGGTGGCGGTCGTGCGGCCGTTCAACACGTACGGGCCCCGCCAGTCGGCGCGCGCGGTGATCCCGGCCGTGCTCGGGCAGATCTACGCGGGCTCGGAGGAGATCCAGGTCGGCGCCACGACGCCGAAGCGCGACTTCAACTACGTCACCGACACGGCCAAGGGCTTCATGGCCGTCGCCTCCTGCGACCGCGCCCTCGGCGAGGTCGTCAACATCGGCTCGGGACGGGAGATCGCGATCGGCGACCTGATCGATCTCATGATCGAGGTCAGCGGACGCGACGTGCGCGCGGTGCGCGCACCGGAGCGGATCCGGCCCGCCGGCAGCGAGGTCGACCGGCTCATGTGCGACAACCGCCGCGCCGCCGAGTGGGCGGGCTGGAAGCCCGAGGTCTCACTCGAGGAGGGCCTGCGCCGCACCGCCGAATGGATCGAGCAGAACCTCGCTTCGATCGAGGCCCGCCGCTACCAGGTCTGACGCATCCGCGGACGGCGGCCGGGCGGGCCTCTCACCGACATGCGCGGTCGCGCGCGCGTCCGCCAGGCCGTCAGGGCCGCTTGCGCGTCGCGACGAGCGCACTCCCGCCGCCGCGCCGCACGGGCTCGGCGGCCGCCCGCATCCTGCCGCGATCGAACAGCTCGACGGCGGTCGCGGCGCCGATCTCGCCCATGAGCGAGAACGCGTGGCCGCGCGCGGCGAGCACCTCCGCCTCGGGTGACTTCAGGAAGCCGGGCTCGGCGACCGTCGCCGGCGTGTCGCGCTGGCTGGCCCGCGGCGCCGCGATCGCGGCGCCCAGCGACAGCTTGCGGTCGATCCGGTCGACGAGCAGGCCGAGCACCGTCGTGATGATCGTCGACCCGCCGGGCGAGCCGAGGCCGAGCCACGGGCGCCCGTTGCGCAGCACGATCGTCGGCGCCATCGAGCTGCGCGGGCGCTTGCCGCCCTGGACGCGGTTGGGATGCGTCCGCGAGGTGAAGTTGAAGTCCGTCAGCTCGTTGTTGAGCAGGAAGCCGTAGCCCGGCACGACGAGGCCCGACCCGCCGGTCGACTCGATCGTGAACGTGTAGGAGACGACGTCGCCGCGCTTGTCGGCCACGGTGATGTGCGTCGTCGTTCCCGCTCGGGTCGACGTCACGGAGGGGCCGGCGACCTGCTGCGGCCGGCCTTCGAACGCGTACGGGTCGCCGGGGGCGGCGGGGCTCGTGCCGGCGCGGTCGCCGATCAGCGCCCGGCGCGTGGCCGCGAAGTCCTTCGACAGCAGCCCGATCCGCGGGACGACGAAGAAGCGGCGGTCGGCGAGGTAGGCGCCGCGGTCGGCGAACGCCAGCCGCGAGGCCTCGAGCACGTAGTGCAGGGCGGTGGCCCGCGGCAGCGCGTTGAGGTCGTAGCCCTCGAGGATGTTCAGCGCCTCGGCGGTCGCGATGCCGCCGCTCGACGGCGGGCCCATCCCGTAGATCGACAGGCCGCGGTACGTCGAGTGCACCGGCTCGCGCTCCGGAGCCGTGTAGGAGGCCAGATCCTGCTCGGTCATGACGCCGGGCCGGAAGCGGTGGTCGGCCGACGGGAAGACCGGCGGCTCCTGCACGGTCCGCGCGATCGCCGCGGCGAGCGGGCCGCGGTAGAAGCCACGCGCGCCGAGGCGGGCGATCAGCCGGTAGGTCCGGGCGAGGTCCGGATTGCGGAAGATCGTGCCGACGTCGCGCGGCGAGCCGTCGAGGTCGAGGTAGAGCGCCGCGGCGGCGGGGACGTCGTCGAAGTACCCGAGGTTCTCCCGGATCTGCGCAGCGAACGTCTCGTCGACGACGAAGCCCTTGTTGGCGATCCGCACCGCCGGCGCGAGCGCCTGCGCAAGCGTGATCGTTCCGTGTCGGCGCAGCGCGCGCTCCCAGCCGAGCACCGTGCCGGGGACGCCCACGGACAGGCCGCTGTAGCGCGCGTCGGTGAACCCGAGCGGCGAGCCGTTCTCGAAGAAGGACTCCGAATGCATCGCCTGCGGCGCGCGCTCGCGGTGATCGAGCGTCGTGATGCGTCCGCGGCGGGCGTCGTAGGAGACCATGAAGCCGCCGCCGCCGATGCCGCAGGAGAACGGCTCGGTGACGCCGAGCACCGCGGCCGCCGTCACGGCGGCGTCGGTCGCGTTGCCACCGCGCCGCAGGGCGTCGACCGCGGCCTTCGTCGCGAGGCGGTCGACGGTCGCGGCAGCGCCCCCGTACCCGGTCGAGGTCGGCGGGGTGGAGGCGTGCGCCGCGGGAACCACGGCGAGACCGGCGATGACGGTGAGGACGGCGATCGGCGAGCGCATGAAGGCCTCCTTCCCCGCAGGCGCGCCGTTCACGCCCATCGCGCTTTGTACACGCGCCGGCCGGGCTCGCCGGGCCGGCCGGCGCGCGCCGCTCGCTACTGCAGCGCCATCTGCGGCTCGCCGCGGCTGTTGAGGCCGTTGGCCACGCGCACGCAGGCGCCGCCGCGCACGGCGCCGGCGTTGTAGGCCTGGCGCAGGCAGTTGCGCATCGCGAGCTGGCCCCAGTAGCTCGCGTGGCTGGCCTCCTGCAGCTGATAGGGCCCGAAGATCGTCGAGGCCGTGCGGATCTGCGCGACCCACTCGGTCTTGTCGACCGCCCCGGCGCTCGTCCACGCCGCCACGCCCTTCTCCTCGAGCAGGCCGACGGTGTTCTCGCACAGCCGGCGCCCGTTGAGCGCGGTCTGCATGTCGAGCACCTTGACGTTGCCCAGCCCGGTGGCGGCCGCCGCATTGCGGGTCGTCGTGTTCAGCGCGTTGACGACGACGTCGTTGGCCCAGTCGGCGTCGCGGTTCCAGACGCCGCAGCCGCCGACGGTCTGGCGCGTCCAGCCGCTCTCGGAGTAGCGGATCTGCGCGCCGCGCGGCACCGGCGACCAGTACGTCTGGGCGAGGATCGTGTACTGCGCCGCGCCGTAGCCGGCGTTGGCCATCGCGTCGCGCACGCGCAGCAGGGCGTTCTTGACGTTCGTCGTCTCGGCGGCGATGCGGGCCGAGGTGAAACGCGAGGTCATGTCGCTGTCGTCGGAGCAGTAGTTCTTCCACCACGTCGGCGACGACGCCCAGTTCGTCACGCAGCGGGTGACGATGTCGGCGAAGCCGTAGTTGTTGGCGCCGATCATCACAACCACTGTCTTGACGTTGCGCGTCGCGGCGAGCGACTGCAGGGCGCGGGCCTGGCCGACGCGTCCCTGCGCGTCGGAGTAGAAGTCGATGCCCGGCTTGAAGTCCTCGTCGGTCCCGGTGCCGGTCGTCGCGGTGCGCGCGCCGGAGCAGGCGAGGTTGTAGCCGAGCACGCCGCCGCCGATGAAGGCCTGCGCCGCCTTGGAGCGATGGCAGCCGGCGATCGCCTCGCCGGTCGCGGTGTCCCAGTACGCCGTCGGGCCGAGCGCGTCGACGCGGGACGCGGCGTCGTTCGTGTTGCCCGCCCAGCGGCCGGCCTCGCCGGAGATCGCCGAGTCGCCGAGCGTCACGACCGTGGGCGTGCCCACGCCCGGGCCGTCCGCCGCCGCCGGCGCCGCCGCCGCGAGCGCCAGCGCGGTTGCCAGGAGCACCAGCCGGCCCAGATCTCTCATCGCACGACCCCCTCAGAACTCAGATGCCCGTTGCCAGGCGCGACAGTACGCCGCAGTCGACTGGCCGTCAACGTTCAGTGAGCGGGCGCACACAGGCGCCGATCTATGCTCGAAGCGATGGCCGCAAGCCCCGCCACGAACGCTTCCACGCGCATGCGCGACCAGCGTCGCAGCCTGCCCGACGGACCGGGCGTCTACCTGCTGCGCGACATCCACGGCAAGGTCATCTACGTCGGCAAGGCGAAGTCGATCCGCAAGCGCGTCGCCGGCCACTTCTCCAACCGGGTCGTCCGCGGCGCCGTCGCGATGGTCGACCTCGTCCACCAGATCGACTTCCTGCTCGTCGCCTCCGACGCCGAGGCGCTGCTGACGGAGAACCAGTTCATCAAGCAGTACAAGCCGCGCTTCAACATCAGGCTGCGCGACGACAAGTCCTATCCGTTTCTGGCGATCTCGCTCGACGAGGACTACCCGCGCGTGTACTTCACCCGCGAGCGCCATCGCCGCGACCGCCAGTACTTCGGCCCGTACTCCAACGCCAAGAAGGTGCGCGGCACGCTGGACCTGCTGCAGAAGGTGTTCGCGTTTCGCTCCTGCAGCGGCGTCGAGCCGGGGCGGCGCAGCGGCTCGCCGTGCCTGGACTACTACATCAAGCGCTGCGGGGCTCCCTGCGTCGGCTACCAGTCCAAGGAGCAGTACCGCGAGGCGATCGACGGCGTCATCGCGTTTCTCTCGGGCCGCTACCGCCAGATCGAGCGCGACCTCGAAGCGCGGATGAAGGCCGCCGCGGCGGCGCAGGAGTTCGAGCAGGCGGCGCTGGAGCGCAACCGCCTGAAGGCCGTGCGCAGCCTGCTCGAGCGCCAGCGTGTCGCCAACGAGGCGGTCGGCACGCTCGACGCCGTCGCGATCGCCGTCGACGGGATCGACGCCAACGCGCAGGTCTTCCAGATCCGCGACGGCGTGCTCTCCGACCGCCAGTCCTTCTACCTCTCCAACGAGGCCGGCTATGGGATCGGCGAGGTCGCCGAGGAGTTCCTCCTGCAGTACTACGGCGACGCGATGGCCGTCCCGCCGCAGGTCCTCGTCCAGCGCGACGTCCTCGAGTGCGAGGTGCTGGGGGAGGTGCTGAGCGAGCTGCGCGGCTCGCGCGTCGAGGTGCGCGTGCCCGAGCGCGGCGACAAGCGCCGGATCCTCGAGCTCGCCGAGCGCAACGCCGCGCTCGCGCTCGACCAGGAGCGGCTGAAGGACGAGCGCCGCCGCCAGCAGCGTGTCGAGGCGCTCGACGGCCTGCAGGAGGCGCTCGATCTCGACGCCCTGCCGCTGCGCATCGAGTGCTTTGACATCTCCAACCTCATGGGCACGAACACGACCGCGTCGATGGTCGTCTTCGAGGGCGGCGCGCCGAAGAAGAGCGACTACCGGCGCTTCAACGTGCGCTCGACGACCGAGGGCGTGCCCGACGACTTCGCGGCGATGGAGGAGGTGCTCGGCCGGCGGCTGGCGCGCTGGGAGGCCGAGCAGGACCTCAGCCCCAACGACCCCAAGCGCAACGAGTCCTTCGCGACGCTGCCGTCGCTCATCGTCATCGACGGCGGCCAGGGCCAGCTCTCGGCCGGTCTGCGCGCGCTGGAGGGTTTTCGCGAGCGCGGCGTCGCGGTCGTCTCGCTCGCCAAGCAGCTCGAGGAGGTCTACGTGCCGGGCCGCCGCGCGCCGCTGCGCCTGCCCCACGACACGCCCGCGCTGCAGCTGCTGCAGCGCGTGCGCGACGAGGCGCACCGCTTCGCGATCACCCATCACCGCACGCGCCGCGACCGCCAGATGACCGCGTCCGTGCTCGACGGCCTGCCCGGCGTCGGGCCCAAGCGCAAGCGTGCGCTGCTGAAGCATTTCGGCTCGCCGGAGGCGATGCTCGGCGCATCGCGCGACGAGCTCGAGGCGGTGCCCGGGCTGCCGTCGAAGACCGCGCGCGACCTCTACGCGTACCTCAACCGCACGTCGGGGTGACCGGCCGGTAACCAGCATGACCGGGCCGCCCGCCACAATCAGCCGCGTGACCGGCACAGACGCGGCGCCCGCGACGACGTCGACACTCGAGGACCTCGTCGTCATCACGGGCTTCTCCGGCGCGGGCAAGTCGACGGCGATGAACGTCTTCGAGGACGACGGATACTTCTGCGTCGACAACCTGCCGCCCGAGATGATCCGCGGGCTCGTCGACCTGTTCGTGCACGAGGGCGCGAAGGTGCGCCGCGCCGCGGTCGTCTCCGACGTGCGCGCGCGCGACCTCTTCGTGACGCTCGGCGGGGTGCTCGACGACCTCGCGCAGCGCGGCATCACGCACCGCGTCCTGTTCCTCGACGCCGACGAGCCGACGCTGCTGGGCCGCTACAAGGAGACGCGGCGGCGGCACCCGCTCAGCCCGACCGGCGCGGTGACCCAGGGCATCGCCGCCGAGCGGGCGGCGCTGGAGGACATCAAGGCGCGCGCGGACTTCGTCCTGGACACGAGCGGCATCAGCGCCGCGACGCTGCGCCGGCGGATCGCCGACGAGTTCCTGCCGCGCCACGTGCACGCCAAGCTCGCGGTCACGCTGACCTCGTTCGGCCACAAGCACGGCCTGCCGCGCGACGCCGACATCGTGTTCGACATGCGCTTCCTGCCCAACCCGCACTGGGAGCTCGAGCTGCGCCCGCTGACGGGCTTCGACCCGCGCGTCGTCGAGTACATGTCGCGCGGCGGCAAGCTCGACGCGTTCTACGAGCGGCTCGAGCCGCTGCTGGACTTCCTCGTCCCCGAGTACGTCGCCGAGGGCAAGGCGCACCTGTCGATCGCCGTCGGCTGCACCGGCGGGCGCCACCGCTCGGTCGCGATCGTCGAGGCGCTCGCGCAGCGGCTGCGCGGCCGCGAGGACGTCGAGGTGGACGTGGCCCACCGTGACGTGGGACATTCGCCGCGATGATCGCCCGGTCGGAGGCACCGTCACGATGATCCTGCACGTCGCCTTCGAGGTCTCCGACCTCGCGCGCTCGACGCGCTTCTACGACGCGATCTTCTACGCGCTCGGCGCTCGGCGCACGTTCGAGAGCGAGCGCGCCGTCGCCTACGGCCACGATCACGAGCAGTTCTGGGTCGTCGACCGCGGGCGGCCGCCCGCGCCGGGCTACGGCCACGTCGCGCTCGAGGCGGCGGGCCGCGCGGCCGTCAGCGCCGCCTACGAGGCCGGCCTCGCGCACGGCGGGCGCGACGACGGCAAGCCCGGCATGCGGCCCCAGTACGGCCCGCTGTACTACGCCGCGTACCTGCTCGATCCCGACGGTCTGCGGCTCGAGCTCGTCACCGGCGCGCACTGACGGCGTCGGCACCGTCACCGCCGTCGGCCGGCCGGACGTGCTCGACGGGCAGGCCGAAGCGCTCCGCGAGCCGCGCGGCGATCAGCGAGCGGTGGCAGGCCTCGGGTGCGGCCTCGACGCACAGCAGGGCGGTCGTCCCGCCGGCCGGCATCTCGTCGACGAGCGCGCCGAGGTCGGCGCGGTCGAGGATCTCGCCGACGTAACGCTCGACGTACTCGGGGTCGAGCAGCGCGCGCGAGCGCTTGCCGACGCGGTTGCGGTCGTCGGCGGCGTACTGGAGCCGGCGCAGCTCGGTCGTCGGCGCGAGCTCGCGGTGATGGCTGTAGGCGATCTGCGCCTCGGCGAGCGCGGCCTGCAGGCGCCGCGCGTTGGCCCAGGCGTACTGCGCGCCGCGCACGCCGCGCCGCTGACGCACGTCGACGAGCAGGCCGACGTCATGGGCGCGCAGCGCCGCGAGGAACGACGGCAGGTCGAGCTCGTAGACCCCGATCGTGATGACGCGGCGGCTCAGATGCGGCGCGTGGGCTCGGTCGGCGGCGTGCCGCCGGGACGGCCGGGGGCAACGGGGCCTGCCGCCCGGGCCCGGACCCGGGACCGGGTCGACGACCGGGTCGACGGGGTCGCCCGCGACGGGGCCCGCGCCCGCACGGTCGTAGCGTGCGCCGCGCGCGCGGCGTGCCGTCAGTCGCCGCCGCGGCCGAAGGCGTCGCCGGGATTGATCGCGACCGAGATCCTGGCCACCGACATCACGGCGCCGGCGGCCATGAGCACGGCGGAGGCGAGCGCGAGCCACAGCCCCGTCGCCGGATCGCCGTCGATGTCGGGCGTCAGCGGCGGCGGGTTGATGAGCAGGTACAGCACGATGACGAGCGCCGCGAGCGCCGGTCCGATGAGCCAGCTCGCGGGGCGCGGGGGGCCGAAGCCAAGGCGGCTGGCCACGGCGACGAGCGCGACGATCGCCAGCACGGCAAGCACGAGGTCCCAGACCTCGAAGATCTCCCAGGCGTCGATGCCCGGCTGGAACCATTCGAGAAAGAGGGAGACGAGGAGCAGGATCGCGCCGGCGCCGATGAGCAGCATGCCCGCCTCGAGGCTCCTGGCGTCGGCTGGGGTGCGGGTGGGACCGGCGATGGGCATGACGCGTCTCCTGGTATCGATCGCTACGAACGCTTCCGAAGCGCCCGGTACCCGCCCGCTCACCCCGCGAACCCTGCGGGCGGGGGTTGCACGGGATCTCGCCGCCGAGCGCGCCGGTGCTCGCCGGTGCTCGCCGGTGCTCGCCGGTGCTCGCCGGTGCTCGCCGTGCTCGCCGTGCTCGCCGTGCTCGCCGGAGCGACGACTACGCTGGGCCGCGTGAGCATCGACGAGCAGATCGACGTCGTCGGCCGCCATCCTCTCCGGGCGCGCTTTCGCCTGCGCGGGCGCGAGCGCGAGCCCGCGACCGCCCGCTGATGGCGACCGCGGGGCCCCGTGGCGGCATCGACCTCGGCGGGACGAAGATCCAGGCGGTCGTCGTCGACGAGCAGCACGCCGTGCTCGGCGAGGCGCGCAGCCCGACGCCGACGAAGGGCGGCCCGGCCGACGTCGCCGCGGCGATCGTCGCCGCGACGCGCGCAGCGGCGGCCGCGGCGGCGCTCGAGCCCGAGCAGCTCTCGCACGTCGGCGTCGGCTCGCCGGGCACCGTCGACGCCGAGACGGGCGCGGTCTCCAGCGCGAAGAACCTGCCCGGCTGGGCGGGCTCCTACCCGCTGGCGAAGGTTCTGCGCAAGGCGCTCGGGACGCCCGTCGCGCTGGGCAACGACGTCCAGGTCGCCACCGATGCCGAGGCCGCGCTCGGCGCCGGCCGCGGCTATGGCTCGATGCTCGGCGTCTTCTGGGGAACCGGCGTCGGCGGCGGCATCGTGCTCGACGGCAAGCCGTGGCTGGGACGCGGCGGCGCGGCCGAGATCGGCCACGTCGTCGTGAAGGTCGACGGCGCGCAGTGCCCCTGTGGCCGGCGCGGCTGCATGGAGGCCTACGCGGGCCGCAACGCGCTCGAGGCGCGCGCCCGCGAGCTGCACGACAAGGGCGAGCCGACCGAGCTGTTCAAGATCGCCCGCAAGCGCGGCCGCGAGCGCCTGACGAGCGGCATCTGGGCGGCCGCGCTCGAGCGCGGCGACCCGCTGGCCACGAAGCTCATCGACCGCGCGGTCGCGATGCTCGGCGCCGGCGTGGCGTCGGTCGACAACGTCCTCGACGTCGAGGTGATCATCCTCGGCGGCGGGCTCGGCGTGCGCCTCGGCCAGCGCTACGCCGACCGCATCGCGGCGGCCATGCAGCCGCACCTGTTCTTCAGCGACCGCCCGCCGCCGGTCCTCGTCGCCGCGCTCGGCGACCTCGGCGGCGCGATCGGCGCGAGCCTGCTGCCGGCGCCGGGCTGACCGGCATCCGGTCTGCCGGCGGCGTGCGCGAGCCGGTCAGAGCGTGTGGTCGTACTTGTCGTGCCAGCCGCCCCAGGTGTAGGGCGGGGTCTGCGGCCAGCCCTCGGGGGAGTCCTCCCACTCCTCCTGGCGGCCGTACGGGGTGATGTCCAGGAAGCTCCAGGTCGACCCGAGCGCCTCGTCGCCGCGGGCGTCGATGAAGTACGTGCGGTAGACCTCGTCGGCGTCGCGCAGGAACACGTTCGTGCCGTGCCACTGCGCGACGTCGTGATCGGCGTCGAAGTCGTCGCGCAGCGTGTACCAGGGGAACTCCCAGCCCATGTGCTCGCGATAGCGCTGCAGATGCTCCTGCTTGCCGCGGCTGACGGCGACGAAGCGGGTGTCGCGCTCGCGTAGGTGCAGCAGGTTGCTCAACTGGTCGGCGTACATCGAGCAGCCCGGGCAGCCGCGCTCCGGGTAGACGCCCATGTCCGGATCCATGAAGAACCGGTACACGACGAGCTGGCGGCTGCCGTCGAAGAGGTCAAGCAGCGTCGCGTCTTCGCCGCCGGGGCCGGTGAAGCGATAGTCCTTCTGCACGCGGATCATCGGCATGCGGCGGCGCTCGGCCGCCATGGCGTCACGCGCGCGGGTGTGCGCCTTCTCCCGCTCGAGCAGCGCCTCGCGCGCGGCGCGCCACTGCTCAGGGGTGACGATGTCGGGTTTGGCGGTGCTCATCGTGGTCTCCTGGTGTCGTGGGCCGCGCCCGTTCGCGGTCCTCACGTGGTGAGCGGAGCCGAACGGGCGTTCTCGACATCGTCGCGCTCAGTGACCGTGCGGCCAGACCCTCTGCTGCTCGGCGCGCAGCTCGGGGTCGGGCGTCAGCGCGAACTTCAGCGCGTGCAGCGTGTCCGGATCGGTCTCGATCCCGCGCGCGGCGAGCACCTCGCAGATGCGCTGCCAGGCCTCCAGGCGCGTTCCCGTCGGCGGCCGGGTGAGGCGCATCGTCATGAGCACGGACAGCTCGAGCGCGGCGAGCTTGTCGCGCGCGCAGCGGACGCTGAGCGACGCCGGCTGGGGGTCGTCGACCTGCTCGCCGCCGTCGAGGATGGCGTACAGGCGCAGATCGACGAGGGCGAAGACGTCATCCGCGGGACCCTCCTGGTTCAGGGACGCGGTGGCGCCGATGCTGCGAACGCTCTCTGGCATGGCCTCACCGTAGTGAGGACGGCGCCGGTTCGTCTTGCCGCCGCGGCCGAGATTCGGGCGCCGGAACGGTAGGGTTCCGCCTCCGCGCCGAGGCGGAAGGACCTTCATCGGCAACGAAGCGTTCAGTACTCACCAGGAAGGACAAGTCACTCCGCATGCCCGTACGTGTTGGCATCAACGGCTTCGGCCGCATCGGCCGCAACGTGTTCCGCGCCGCCCAGGCGGCACAAGCAGATATCGAGTGGGTCGCCGTCAACGACCTCACCGACAACGACACGCTGGCGCACCTGCTGCGCTACGACTCGATCCTCGGCCCCTACCCGGGAACCGTCGAGCTCTCCGACGACGGCTTCGTCGTCGACGGCAACGAGATCCTCGTCCTGCACGAGACGGATCCCGCCAAGCTCGGCTGGGGCGATCTCGGCGTCGACGTTGTGCTCGAGTCGACCGGCCTCTTCACGAAGCGCGAGGATGCCGCCAAGCACCTCGAGGCCGGCGCGAAGAAGGTCATCATCTCCGCGCCCGCGACCGACGAGGACATCACCGTCGTCCCCGGCGTGAACTTCGACCGGTACAACCGCGACTCGCACGACGTCATCTCCGCGGCGTCGTGCACGACGAACTGCCTCGCGCCGTTCGCGAAGGTCGTCCACGAGGCGGTCGGCATCGAGCATGGCCTGATGACGACGATCCACGCCTACACGGCCGACCAGAACCTGCAGGACGGCCCGCACAAGGACCTGCGCCGCGCGCGCGCCGCCGCGATCAACCTCGTGCCGACGTCGACCGGCGCCGCCAAGGCCGTCGGCCTCGTGCTGCCCGAGCTCAACGGCAAGCTGCACGGGTTCGCCATTCGCGCCCCGGTCCCGACGGGATCCGTTGTCGACCTCACGTTCGTGGCCGGCAAGGAGACGAGCGTCGAGGAGGTCAACGGCGCCTTCGCCGCCGCGGCCGAGGGCGACCTCGCCGGCATCCTGCAGTACACCGAGGACCCGATCGTCTCCAGCGACATCGTCGGCAACCCGCACTCGTCGATCGTCGACGGCCTGCTGACCTCGGTCATGGAGGGCACGCTCGTGAAGGTCGTCTCCTGGTACGACAACGAGTGGGGCTACTCCAACCGCTGCGTCGACGTGATCCAGAAGGTGCTCTAGGTCACCGTGCGGACGCTCGACGACCTCGGCGACGTCTCCGGTCAGCGCGGCCTCGTCCGCGTCGACTTCAACGTCCCGCTGAAGGACGGCGAGGTCACCGACGACGCCCGGATTCGCGCCGCCCTGCCGACGATCGAGGAGCTGCGCGAGCAGGGCGCGCGGCTGCTGCTCGTCTCGCACCTCGGCCGGCCGAAGGACCGCGAGCCGGAGTTCTCGCTGGCGCCGGTGGCCGCGTACCTGGCGGACCTGATCGGTACGGAGGTCGCGCTGGCGACCGACCTCGACGGCGTCCCCGACGGCGACGTCGTGATGCTCGAGAACATCCGCTTCGAGCCGGGCGAGACGAAGAACGATCTGGAGCTGTCCAAGCGTCTCGGAGCGCTGGCCGACTTCTACGTCAACGACGCGTTCGGGGCCGCGCACCGCGCGCACGCCTCGACGGTCGGCGTCGTCGAGCACGTCGCCAACTCCGCCGCGGGCCGCCTGCTACAGCGCGAGGTCGAGACGCTGACGGGGATCCTCGCGGACCCCGGCCGCCCGCTCGTGGCGATCGTCGGCGGCGCGAAGGTGACCGACAAGATCGGCGTGATCGACGCGTTCCTGGAGGTCGCCGACACGATCCTCATCGGCGGCGCGATGAGCTACCCGTTCTTCAAATCCCAGGGCCACGAGGTCGGCGGCTCGCTGTGCGAGGCCGAGGGCGTCGAGCCCGCGGGTCGCGCGCTCGAGCAGGGCGAGGGCAAGCTGCGCCTGCCGGTCGACCACGTGCTGGGCAAGGAGTTCTCGGCCGACGCCGAGCCGGTCACGTCCGACGAGATCGACGTGCCCGAGGATCTCATGGGCCTCGACATCGGCCCGAAGACCGCCGAGCTGTACGCCGCCGAGATCACGTCGGCCGGCACCGTGTTCTGGAACGGCCCGATGGGCGCCTTCGAGCTGGCGCCGTTCGCCGCCGGCACGCGTGCGGTCGCCGAGGCGGTCGCGGCGACGGACGCGGTCACCGTCGTCGGCGGGGGAGACTCCGCCGCGGCGCTCGCACAGTTCGGCCTCGACGACCAGATCACGCACATGTCGACGGGCGGCGGTGCCTCGCTGCAGCTGCTGGAGGGCAAGACCCTGCCCGGCCTCGAGGTCCTCGAGTAGTGACGCGCATCCCGTTCATCGCCGGCAACTGGAAGATGCACAAGACGGTGCAGGAGGCCGAGGACTACATCCAGGGCCTGCTTCCGCGCGTGTACGCCGCCGACGGCGTCGACGTCGCGATCTGCGTGCCGTTCACCGCGCTGCAGGCGATGGTCGACTCGACGCGCGGCTCGCGCGTGGAGGTCTTCGCGCAGAACATGCACGAGGCCGACCACGGCGCGTACACCGGCGAGATCTCAGCGCCGATGCTGACCGAGATCGACGTCCACGGCGTGGTGCTCGGCCACTCCGAGCGGCGCGAGCACTGCAACGAGACCGACAAGGCGCTGGCGGCGAAGGTGCTCAAGGCCCTCGACGCCGGCCTGAAGCCGATCCTCTGCGTCGGCGAGACCGAGGAGGAGCGCGAGCGCGGCGACACCGAGCGCAAGCTGCGCCACCAGGTCCAGGAGGGCCTCGAGCGGCTGACCGAGGAGCAGATCGCCGAGGTCACGATCGCCTACGAGCCGATCTGGGCGATCGGCACCGGCAAGGTCGCCACGCCCGATCAGGCGCAGGACGCGATCGCGTTCATCCGCGCGCTCGTCGCCGACAAGGCACCCGTCGCGGCGCCGCTGACGCGTGTCCTGTACGGCGGCTCGGTGGACCCCGACGGCGCTCCCGAGCTGCTCGCGCTGCCCGACGTCGACGGCGCGCTCGTGGGCGGCGCCTCGCTCGAGCCCGAATCGTTCGCGCGCATCGTCGATGCCGCGGCGCAGCTCGCCGCGTCCCCGTAGTGCTTCGAGACCGGCGCTAGCCTCGTGACGGCGGTCCCGACCTCGGTCTGCCTCGTCGTCCTCGATGGCTGGGGGCTGGCGCCGGATGGTCCGGGCAACGCGGTCTCGCTCGCCGACACGCCGGTCTTCGACGCGCTCTGGGAGCGCTACCCGCACACGACGCTGACCGCCTGCGGCGATGCCGTCGGCCTGCCCGACGGGCAGATGGGCAACTCCGAGGTCGGCCACCTCAACCTCGGCGCGGGCGCGATCGTCAAGCAGGACCTCACGCTCATCGACGAGGCCGCGCGGCTGCCCGGCTTCGGCGGCAACCCGGTGCTGCTCGAGGCGCTGCGGGCGTCGCCGCGCGTGCACGTGCTCACGCTCGTCTCCGACGGCGGCGTGCACTCGAGCATCGACCACCTCCACGCGCTGCTGCACACGGCGGCGGGGGAGGGCGTCGAGGATCTCGTGATCCACGCCTTCACCGACGGGCGCGACACGCTGCCCCACAGCGGGGCCGAGTTCCTCGAGCGCCTCGAGGGCTGGTGCGTGCAGACCGGCGTGGGCCGCGTCGCCGGCGTCGTCGGGCGCTTCTACGCGATGGACCGCGACAACCGCTGGGAGCGCGTGCAGCGCGCGTACGACCTCTTCGTCCACGGGATCGCCGACCACGAGGCGCCGACCGCGAGCGCCGCGGCCCGCGCGGCCTACGAGCGCGGCGAGACCGACGAGTTCGTCACGCCGACCCGCATCGGCGCCTCGGAGGGCACGATCCGGCCCGGCGACTCGGTCATCGCCTTCAACTTCCGTCCCGACCGGATGCGCGAGCTCTCGCGCGCGCTGGCCGAGCCGGTCTGCCCCGAGATCGACCGCCGCGACGCGCCGCCGGCCACGCGCTACACGACGCTGACCGAATACGGCGGCACGCTCGGCGACCACCCGGTGATCTTCCGGCCGATGCGCCCGACGGTCACGCTGCCGCGCGTCATCGCCGCGCACGGCGGTCGCCAGCTGCACGTCGCCGAAACCGAGAAGTACCCGCACGTGACGTACTTCTTCGGCGGCGGCAAGGAGCGCCCGGAGGACGGCGAGCGGCGCGAGCTCGCACCGTCGCCGCGCGACGTGCCGACGTATGACCTCAAGCCGCAGATGAGCGCGCGCGAGGCGACCGAGGCCTTCGTGGCCGCCTGGCACGAGGAGGACTTCCGCTTCGCGATCATCAACTTCGCCAACCCCGACATGGTCGGCCACACGGGTGTCATCCCGGCGGCCGTGGCCGCGATCGAGACCGTCGACGCCTGCCTGGGGCGGATCGTCGAGTGCGTCGGCTCGACCGGCGGCGTGTGCCTCGTCACCGCCGACCACGGCAACGCCGACCACATGCTCGAGCCCGATGGCTCGCCGAACACCGCCCACTCGCTGAACCCGGTGCCGCTGGTCGTCACGGTCGACGACGTCTCATTGGACGACGCCGGCGGGATCCTCGCCGACATCGCCCCGACGGCGCTCGCGCTGCTGGGGATCGCGCAGCCGCCGGAGATGACCGGCCGCTCGCTGCTCGTCGGGCCGGCGGCGGCGGAGATCTAGAGCGCGCTGTGCCCGTCGCGCTGGCGGCGCTGGCGGTCTTCCTCGGCGCGGCGCTGCAGTCCGCGACCGGCTTCGGCTTCTCGCTCGTCGCGGCGCCGGTCCTGTTCGCCGTGTTCGGTCCGCAGGAAGCGGTCAGCGCGGGCGTGCCGCTCGCCCTGCTGCTCAACGGGCTCACGCTGGCGACCGAGCGGCGCCGGCCGGCCGTGCTGGTGGGCGAAGCGCGCCGGCTCGCGGCCTGGTCGCTGCCGGGGCTCGCGGTCGGTGCCCTGGCGCTGCGTGAGCTGCCCGAGCGTCCGCTGTCGGCGATCGTCGGGGTGGCCGTGCTGGCGGGGTTCGCCGTGCGCGTGCGCGGCGCCGGCCGGGGTGGCAACGCGCCCGCGCCGCGCCCGCGCGGGTGGCAGGCGCCTGCCGCCGGGGCCACGAGCGGCGCCCTCGCGACCGCCAACTCCATCAGCGGCCCGCCGCTGGCGTTCTACCTGCTGGCACGCGGCGCCTCGCCGGCGGCGATGCGCGACACGCTGGCCGCGGTGTTCATCGTCCAGTCCGTGCTCGCGCTCCCGGCGCTGCTGCTGACCGCCACGTTCATCGTGCCCGCGGCGATCTGGGTGCTGCTCGGCGCGGCGCTCGCCGGTCAGCTCGCCGGCCGCCGGGCGTTCGCCTGGCTGGAGGGCGAGCGCCACGAGCGAGCGGTGCTCGCGGTGCTCGTGCTCAGCGCGCTCGCGGCGCTGGCGGCGAGCGTGGTGTAGCGGGCAGCCGGCCTGCGATCTCGCGTCGCAGCGCCGCGCTTGTACAGCTCTGGCTCCTCTCTCGTGCTTGTGACCATGGTCACCAGCCTCGCCTGCAGCTCGAGCGGCTAGCGTCCGATCGGGCGTGGAGTTCACGCGTACCACGGCGCAACGGCTACCGGACGGATCGACGATCCGGAGTCCGGCGAGGGATCCCTCAGGTCTCGTACCGGGTCAGGATCACGCCGTCGGGAAACGTCCGGGTCTCCACCAGGGTCAGGTTCACCCGGTTGTCCAGGGCCGTGAAGAACGGTGTGCCGCCGCCGACCAAGACCGGTGCGGTGGCCAGCACGTACTCGTCGATCAGCCCGGCCCGCATGGCCGCTGCGGCGAGTGTGGCGCCGCCGATGTCCATGGGGCCGCCATCCTCGGCCTTGAGTCTGGTGATCTCGGTGACGGCGTCGCCGGTGACCAGGCGGGTGTTCCAGTCGACCGTGCTGATCGTCGAGGAGAACACCACCTTCGGCATGTCCAGCCAGCGGCGGGCGAACTCGATCTGCGCCGGTGTGGCGCCGGGCTGCTGGTCGGCGGTCGGCCAGTGGGAGCTCATCGTCTCCCACAGCTTGCGCCCGTACAGCGCCAGGCCCGTCGCCCCCACCCGGTCAGACCACCACTGAAACAGCTCGTCGGACGGCACGCTCCAGCCGAGGTCGTCGCCGGGCGCGGCGATGTAGCCGTCCAGGCTCAGGTTCATGCCAAAGGTCAGTTTCCGCATGACGTCAGCCTCCCAGGAGTCGGCACTTCGGCGTACAGACCAGCACGGCGCGGAAACTATCGGTCAGGCCACACCGCGGCCGGTTGCCACGAGGCCCGCGTTGAGCTCACGGCAGCATCCAGTTCAGGACAGGCGTCGACTGCAGGTAGACGAGCACGGCCATGAGGACCACCAGAAGCAGGCTCCACTTGACAACGACGCGGAAGATGTCGCCCTCGCGCCCCGCCATCCCGACCGCGGCCGCGCCGATGGCCAGGTTCTGTGGGGAGATCATCTTCCCAAGAACGCCGCCGGAGCTGTTGGCGGCGGCCATCAGAGCGGGCGAGAGGCCGGCGTCCTTCGCCGCCGCGACCTGGAGCGCGCCGAACAGGGAGTTCGAGGACGTGTCCGAGCCGGTCACCGCCACGCCCAGCCAGCCGATGAACGCCGACAGGAAGGCGAAGATGCCGCCCGCGCCCGCCAGCCACAGCCCGAGCGTGACGGTCTGTCCCGACGTGTTCATGACGAACGCGAGCGCGAGCACGGTTGCCACCGTCAGGATCGCCCACTTGAGCTGGTTCAGCGTCGCGCCGTAGACCCGCAGCGCGCGGCCGATCCCGACACGCAGCACGACCAGCGTTCCGAGGCCCGACACGAGCAGCAGCGTGCCGGCCGCCCCGAGCCAATTGAACTTGAACGTCGCGTCGTACGCGTCGCCGCCGGACTTCTGGATGTCGATCCCGGGCCAGGCGAACTCCGACGTCACGCTGTCCAGTGCCTCCTTGACGGAGGCGATCTGCGCGATCGAGAACACCGCGACGATCAGCAGGTAGGGCGCGTACGCCGCGGCCACGTCGGCACGGGAGTCGCCGCCCGGGCGCACGCCGTGGCGGCGTTCCAGCGCCGGGTCATACCCGTCAGCGCCGGCGATCGCCGGCATGGCCCGTTCGCCCAGCAGGGGCTCGGCCGGACGCCAGACGCGCAGGAGCAGCACGATCGCGGTTACCGAGACCAGCGCGGCGATGATGTCCGTCAGTTCGATCGAGATGTAGTTCGAAGCGACGAACTGGGCGACCCCGAACGACAACCCGCCGACCGCCGCCGCCGGCCAGGTCTGGCGGATGCCACGGACGCCGTCGACCATGCCGACGAGGATCAGCGGCACGACCAGCGCGAGCACCGGCGTCTGCCGGCCCACCAACTCGCCGAGGGTGTCGGCCGGGATGTCGGTGACCTCGCCAAGCGTGATGATCGGCGTCGCGATCGCGCCGAAGGCGACCGGCGCCGTGTTGGCCACCAGGGCGACCGCGGCCGCCTTGAGTGGCTCCAAGCCCAGCGCGATCAACATCACCGACGTGATCGCCACGGGCGTACCGAACCCCGCGAGCGCCTCGATGAGCGCGCCGAAGCAGAAGGCGATGATGATCGCCTGGATGCGCTGGTCGTCGCTGATGGCGGCGAACGAGCGCCGCAGAACCTGGAAGTGGCCGGTGTCGACCGTCACGCGGTAGATCCAGATCGCGTTGACGACGATCCACATGATCGGAAACAGCCCGAACGCCGCGCCCCACGCCGCCGCATCGAGCGCTTGGCCCACCGGCATGGAGTAGACCGCGAGCGCCACCACGATCCCCACGCCGAGCGATATCAGCGACGCCCATTGCGCGGGCATGCGAAGGCCGCCGAGCAGGAGGAACAACGTCACGAGCGGCAGCGCTGCGAAGATCGACGTCAAGCCGAGCGATCCGCCAACCGGGTCGAGCACCTGGTGATACACAGCCCCGTTCCTCCTCCGCACTGGCCGGGCCGGCTGACGACGGCCGCCGGTAGGCGACAGGTACCCCGCGTGTGCCGCCTGCAAATCGCCAGACTGCGGGTCATCCTGGTCGACCCACGCAACCGCGACTTGGGCATCGGCAGCGCTCTGATCGCCGGCGCCGAGCGCGCGGTGCACCGGAGCGGCTTCGCGGACGCCAAAAACGCTCAAGCGGTGCGCTGCTACGAGCGCTGCGGCCGGCGCGAAGACAGCACCGACCGCATCACCCCATGGCGGAAGCGCGATCGGTTCGGTGCGCTACCAACGTCTTGCCGCGGTATTCGCTTTCGATCTCGATGTCGCCGCGCAATCAACGTCGAAATGCTCGTGTGTGGTTCCGATGTCGACGACGCGGTCATTGTCACCGTTCCCAGCCATGTGCAGCCGCCCCTGTGGGACGCGCAGGCCCACCCGCGCGCGACCTCACTCGGCACTACTTTCGCCTGCAGGGACAGCGCCGCCGACGGCCGCAAGCCGGTGGCTGAGTGGAACAGCTCAGTCCAAATCGAACGCCGCGTGGATCGCCGCACTCAGCGCGGCCTCTTGATCGATCAACAGGACGCCGATCTGCGGCCCGAGCACGTTTGCTGGCACCGTCACGATGTTGTCACAGCTGATGACGCCATCGGCGTCCAAGCCGTTGGTAGAACCGACTGGGACCTCGGTCGACAGGCCGCGCACGGTCGTCGTGATCGGTACGACCGTCACGCGCGCCATGTGAGGCCGCACGAGCTCGCGGGTGAGGATGAGTACCGGGCGCTGCTCGTCGAGCTGGGCGGAATGAATCGGCCGCAATTACTCGAGATCGAGCGGTGCGTGGGCCACGTGGCCGGCGAGGCTGTCCATCTCAGCGGCGCCGCCAGCGCGCGACAGGATGGCGGCGTCGCGAGCTGCGATCGATCGCCGCCGCTCGCGTTCCAGTGCCCGGGTAACGACGATCGCTCGGCTGTCGGCTTTGCCGTCCCTGATAAGCCCGTCGACGAACTCCACGATGTCCTCGGGAAGGCGGACGGCAATCTGCTTGCTCATCCCGCCACGGTACCAGTCTGGGATCCACGATCAACGCTGCGAATCCTCGCGACGGACCAAGGACAGCGGCGGTCCTTCAGCGGGACGCGAAGAGCCGCGCGAGGCGGCCCCCGCATGCCGCCGGCTCGGCCCACTGCCGAACGCTCAACGGGACGCTGCGGGACTGACCGCGACTGCGGCCCGCCGGCGCTATCGCTTCGGCTGAAGCAGAAGTCCGCGCGACTGCGAGGGCTGTCTACCCCGACGTCTCCGCCTCGGCGAACAGCCAGTCCAGGATGTCGTCATGTACGGGCCGAGCCTCCCAATCGAGTTCGTGATCGAGAAGCCACACGGACGGGCCCCACAATCCGTCGCTGCGACGTACCGCGTAATAGTCGCCGAACCCGTTCGTGCTGATTGCGAGGAAGTCGGGTGGGACGCCTTCGCGCCAGGCTTCGCGAGCGGCGTTGACGAGCCCACGTCCATGCATGGAATGGGGAGCCCACAGGTCGCCGCCCGTGAGGGTGCCCAGATCGCATTGTCATCACCGCCCCCGATCGTCCGAAGCAGAGCCTCATACCGCGGGTGCAGCGGTGCATCGAGCACTTCCGCCGCGGTCACGAAAGTCTCGTCGGCGATGGGGACCTTTGGGTCGTTGAAGTCAGGTAGCTGCGCGTCGGCGCGCGCGATGGCATCGAGGGCGGCCGCAGTCTCCATGGCGAGACTCTTACCGCGCCGGAGCCGCTTCTGCTTCGTCTGGCAGGGTCCTCTGATGGCCCCAAGTCGGCCCGCGTCAGCGCCCGCTTCGCTCGTCCCGCAGCCGAACGGCAACCGGCACACACGGAAGTCGCGCACGCTAACGCGGCTGCGAGGTCTCGCGGATCAGAACCTTGGGTGCCTATCCCCAGTAGCTCGCCCGGAGCAGGCTGGGTGGTCCCTGCTGCGAGGAGATTCCAATGAGCGCACCTGATCCGACCATGCCATGCGCCCCGACAGACCGGGAGCGAGCGTGATGCGTACTTCGATCCCTCTCGGAGTGCTGGTGCTCGTCGTCGTGACGTCAGCCGCGGCCATCCACACCGGTGTGCGCCTCAGCTTCAGCGATCAGACGGCGTCAGACGCGCTCAGCGCCTCGCGTACGTTGGCGAGCCGAGCGGCGCTTCCGTCGCGAGACTCCGCGGACGCATACGTCACGCTGCGGCTGTCTGGGGCGCGGCTTCTGCAGCGTGCATCGTTGGTTTCAGCCCAGATTCCCCGACCCAGCGGAGCCGCCCCGTTTGATTGGAGCACCTGGGGAGGAGGCATCTCACCCGAAGGAGTTGAGAGGGTTGAATCGATGCGCGCGGCGTGCGCTTGGATTTCAGCCTACGCCAGCGGTACCGACGCGCCGGCCAAGGTGACCCAGCGCGCCATCATCGCCGACATTCCGAACTGGCCGGCCTTCCGGGCGACCCCCATCGGCGCCAAGCTGCAGGCGGTGTCACGAGCTGTGGCGGCTGGCGAAACGAGCGATGCGCGTGGGCCAGTCAGGGCCCTCTGCTGACGAAGGTTCATCGCGTCGGCCGGGGTCGACGATCCACGTCGAGACTCGCTGCAGACGAACCCTGACCGGCACTTGTCGGGCTGCTCGATCGGCTCGTGATTCAGACAGGAACCGATGGCCAGCGAATCGCGTCAGAACGTCACGACTCGATCGCTGGCGGCAAATAGCCGTGCCACGTCGGGCGGGCTGATCCAGCTCCCATTGACTTTGGTCAGGTCCTCGTCGGTCGCCCCACGGGCGACGGCGCAGCCCTTTCAGACAAAGACCGGGACTTCATGTTCGCGCAGCTTGGCCAACAGCTCGCGCGCAGGCGGCAACCCGATCCCCTCCATGCGCTGCGCGTTGTCGGCGATCAACAAGTCGGCTGCATCACCGCCGAGGATGATCGTCGTCTCTTGCCCGACCTCGACCGAGCCATTGGCCGCAAGGTGTAGCGGGATCGAGGCGCGCGTCGGATCAGCCGTTCCCGCGCTCCCGAAGTAGATGATCTTCACGGTCGCTGGTTCATGTCGCTCATGCTGACCCTCTCAGATCGCAAGTCCGCGCGCCAGAGCGCCGGCTCCCACGTCCCGCGCAACCCGCAGGAGCCGACAGCGACCGGGCTCGCTCCCATCTACCTGATAGCTCGTCGTACGCGAGGTACCTCCGCGCTAGGCGCACGCGTCTACACAGCCCTCGGCCGGCTCGCGACAAACGCGGTCCCGTCAAGAACCCGTCATCGGGACTCATACAACGTCTCACCGCGCCCGCCGACACCTTGTGGCATCGGCGCCATGGCCTACTGGCTCGTGCGCCCGGCCGGGACCATCCCTTCCGTGTCGGGCCTCACCGGCGCCACGAACCAAACAGCCAGCCGTCAGGAGCACCCGCTGGTCAGCACGTGACCGTTTGGCCATTGGAGGCGACCGCGTTGCACTGATTGGTGGCCCTGGCCCTGCTGCGGTTCAACGCGCTGGCCTGGCTGTTGTTGATGGCGGTTGCCCTGCTACGGCCCGACGCAGTGGCGGAGCTGAACTTGACAGCGGTGGCCCTACTGCGGCCCGACGCGGCGGCGGCGCTGAAGTTGTCCGCGTTGGCCGTACTGCCGCCCGTCGCGCCGGCGGAGCTGAAGTTGTTCGCGGTGGCCGAACTGTTCCCGACGGCATTCGCGATGCTGGTGTCGCGGGCGGTGGCGGTACTGCCGTCCGACGCGAAGGCCGAACTGGTGTTGACGGCGTTGGCGCTGCTATTGCCCACCGCGGCGGCCGAAGAGAGGTGGAAGGCGGTGGCCCGGCTGCCGTCCGACGCCGAGGCCGCGCTGAGGTCATGGGCACCGGCGATGCTGTGATTCTGGGCCACGGCGTTGCTGCCTTGCGTCGCTATGGCGAGCGAGGTGGCGTCGGATTGGCAGGTGCTCGGGCCGTTCTGGAAGA
This sequence comes from uncultured Actinomycetes bacterium, assembly GCA_963742745.1. GTDB lineage: Bacteria > Actinomycetota > Thermoleophilia > Solirubrobacterales > Solirubrobacteraceae > CADCVQ01. The sequence continues at coordinate 2,376 of CAVUND010000010.1, read as the reverse complement.
CCGTCTTGCCCCACACGCTGACGCACGCGTCAGGGGCCGCGACCGCGGCCGAGCCCGTGAGCAGCGTAAGGGCCACGGCCAGCAGAGCCCCGAGAATGGCGATCCGACCTTTCGCGGGCGTTGAGAACGCGCGGTCATGCCGGCGTGCACGCATCGGCTCGTCGTATTGCAGCGGGGACATGCTTCGTTCCTTCGCGTGTATATGGGTGTATGCGGGCATGTCAGGACGCCGCTTTTCGGCGGCGACCCGACGATTCGGTTCGAGATCGTACGGTCTCTCGACGGCGAGGGACGCCAGCTCGCGGGCACGCTCGTCAAATGCGTGCATGAGTTCGCTGGGTGAGTGGCGGGACCGGAGCCGCCATCGATGCGACGCTACCCAGCACGCCACGCCAATTGGGGAAATGTCACCGCTACCGCGGGTGCAGCGGTGCATCGAGCACTTCGCCGCGGTCACGAAAGTCTCGTCGGCGGTGGGGACCTTTGGGTCGTTGAAGTCAGGTAGCTGCGCGTCGGCGCGCGCGATGGCATCGAGGGCGGCCGCAGTCTCCATGGCGAGACTCTTACGGCGCCGGAGCCGCTTCTGCTTTCGTCTGGCAGGGGCCTCTCTGATGGCCCCAAGTCGGCCCGTCAGCGCCCGCTTCGCTCGTCCCACAGCCGCCGAACGCTCAACGGGACCCTCCTGCCGCGGCTGGCGCGTGCTAAGCCCAGCAGCATGGACGGCGGGTCGTCACCCGTCGAACCTGCGCAGCCTTCGCCACGACTACCGCGCCGGGCGCTAGATAGATCAGCCTTCCGCCCGCTGCTCGTTGTGGACCTCGAACGATGTCTCCTGCGGCGGCCCGTCGAAGCCACCGTCGATGCCGGCTTGCAGCAGGGGCATCAGCGTGCCGTCACGGAACTGCTCCCAGCTCTCCTTGGATTCGTGAATCGCCACGATCGTCCAGCCATCGGCCGAGGGCCCCGCGGCGTGAAACAGCTGCCCTTCGGGCAACGAGCCGTTGCTGGGATGTGCGGCCGCGCGCGACGCCTCGTACTGCGCCTCGCTGCCCCCGGGGAACTGATGCACGATGCCAAAATGGGCCATTGAGCTGCTCCTCACCAGACGAATCCTCGCGCTCCGATCCTTGCGCGACCGACAGCCGTTCGTGCCGATGACACATTACGTGCGGGAATGAAGCAGCGGGGGTTTTTTCGGCGCGGCAGGCGGGTGTTCATCCAGCCCGCTTGACGCCTCACGATCACGACGGATCTGCTCGAACTGTTGCACTCTGGATCCCACTTCCTGCCAGCCCCCGATCCGCGCTCCAATGAGAGCGAAGCGTCAGCCGACCCTCGGACGAGGTGGGGCCAGTTCAAGCCGTCGCAGTGGGGCCAGATGAGACCGTCGTTCCTACGCGCACCGTTGGCATGTGAGTCTGGTCACACAGACCAGAAACTGGGTGTTTCCCAGTGACACGCGCTCGGTCCGGACAGATGATCGGCTCCTCGACATTCGTCCGGCGCGGGAGATGCGCCGAAAGGGGTGAGAATGATTATCTCGACGGGCACGATGGAGCCGCGACCGGCGAACATCGTGGCGAAGCACAGCAACTGGGCGCACGCCATCGCCGGGAGCCAGTGGGTGAGCTACTCGCCAGGCGGCGCGAGCGGCTCGCCCCCGACGCTTGAGACGACATACGAGATCACGTTCACGCTGCCTGCAGGCGCGACCAACGCGGCGTTGTCGGTCAAGGTCCTGGCCGACAACCGGGCAGAGCTGTCGCTCAACGGCATCGTGTTCGATGAGCAAACGGGATGTTTTGGCTTCGTGGGCTCGCCGAGCACGTTCCCCACGTCGGCCGCCTTCGTGGCAGGGGTCAACACGCTGTCCTTCAAGGTTGCCAACCCCGCGAACTGCCGTGCCGGGCCCAGCGGCCTGGACTTCGTCGCCACGGTCACCTATGACGAGGTCGCCGACCGCGATCTCGACGGCGTTCCCGATGACTACGACAACTGCCCCGACACGCCGAACTCCGGCCAGACGGACGGCGACGGGGATGGCATCGGGGATGCATGTGATCCGGATCTCGACAACGACGACGTCCTCAACGACGACGACAACTGCGAGACCGTCCCCAATCCCGACCAGCTCGACGCCGACGGCGACGGCATCGGGGCCGCGTGCGACGGGCAGGAACTGCCGCTGACCAAGGTCGACTGCCAGAACGGAGGTTGGAAGCGCTTTGACGGCACCGCCACCTTCAAGAACCAGGGCGACTGCGTGAGCTTCGTCGCGACGGGCACCAAGAACCCGCCCGCCGGGTGATCACCGGTGAACCGCACAGCCGAGCGGCTCCTCGAGCTCCAAATCAACCTCGAGGCGTGTCGCGACTC